>CAWDBD010000028.1:0-422227 GCA_963800395.1 uncultured Gammaproteobacteria bacterium | reverse complement strand
CCGCGAAGGACGCGAAGGGCGCGAAGAAGGCAACAATGGTCTTGAACTTTTTTGCGTCTTTGGCGTGCTTTGCGGACCGATGTGCCCTTTCGCGACTTGCGTCGCAGGCAGCCGGAAGGCATCCGCGATCTGATCAGTACTCGGGAATCGTGGCCGTCGCTCGTCTTGAGGGTGGCGTGCGACGGTGCCTCGGCCGACTGCAGGCGTTTGGCGACGGACTGGGCCTGACGCATAACGCGCAGCATGTTGCGGCCGGCTACAGCGGCCAGTTCCTCGTCAGTCCAGCCGCGGCGGGCCAGTTCCATGAGCAGGGCAGGGTACTTGTCCACACCATCCAGGCCTTTAGGGGCGTTGGGGATGCCATCGAAATCCGACCCGAGGCCGACGCTCTCGATTCCCGCGATCTTGCGGATATGCTCGATATGGTCGGCCACGGCGCCAATGCCGATGATCGGTTGCGGATGGGCCTTGTCCCACTTGGCCATGGCGGCTGCTGCCCGCTTGGGCTGGCCGATGTACAGGCCGTCGAAGGGGGGTGAGTTCAAGCGGGCCGTTTCGGCCGCGCGGTCGGCATACCAGCGTGCCACTTTCTCGGAAAGGTAGCCGGGATAGAAATTCACCATGACGATGCCGTGATTCTTCTTCACCATCCGCAGCACGTCGTCCGGGACATCGCGAGGATGATCGATCAGGGCGCGCGCGCCGGAGTGGGAGAAGATCACCGGTGCCTGGCTGGTCTCGATCGCATCGCGCATGGTGTCGGCCGAGACATGGCTGAGGTCCACCAGCATGCCCAGGCGATTCATCTCGTGCACCGCTGTCTTGCCGAAATCCGTCAGCCCGTGATGCTCGGGATTGTCAGTTGCAGAATCAGCCCAGTCATTGTTGTTCGAATGGGTCAGCGTCATGTAGCGGGCGCCCAGGACATACATCTGGCGCAGGACGGGCAGTGAATTGTTGATCTGGTGCCCGCCCTCGATGCCGATCAGTGATGCGATGCGGCCGGCCTTGTGGATACGAACGATGTCATCGGCGGTATAGGCCATTTCCAGATCTTTCGGATATTTCGCCACCATGTTGCGCACGATGTCGATCTGCTCCATCGTCATCTGCACCGCTTCCGGGCCGGTGATGCTGGCGGGAATCCACACCGACCAGAACTGCCCACCCACATGTCCGGCATGCAGGCGGGGAATGTCGGTCATCAGCGAAACCGTCTTGTCGCCGCCGTCATCGGCCTTGACCTTCATATCCGCGGTATTGGCCTCGAGGTCGATCTGGCCCACATTGCCGAAGTTGCTGCGAATTTCCCAGGGCAGGTCATTGTGCCCATCGATCAAGGGGGTTGATTGCAGCACATGCTCTACACGAGCCTTGAGTTGCGCATCCGCATCAGATGAAGAAGCGTCCCGTGCCTGCGCGTTGCCGAGCAGGAGTAACGCGATGCAAAGAAATGCGGCTTTCGGTGCGTGTTTCATGTGTTTCCCCCCGGGTCAAGTTGCAGACAGGCTTCTGCGCAAATGCATTTTGCCTTGTTCGAAATCGTGAACGCATGTGCCATCAGGCGCGGCCAGCTTGCGCATTGGGTCAGTTTAGCGCGGTATCGCGGCGAGCACCTGCGTCTGTGTGGATTCAGGCATCCAGTTGAACATGCGGCGAGATCACGCTCGGGTCGCGCCCACCGGGCGAATGCGTCCGTTGTCGGCCGCAAGTGTCCGCAACAAGTGTCCGCGGTCGCACGCCCATGTCTTGGGGAATCATTAAAATGGCTTGTGATACAAAGATTTGGAGTCATGAGGATGATGGCACGGTTCTTGCCATATTCATCATGCCGGCATCGAGCGCATGGCTCGTGCCTGTTTTGCGGGCGGAAGTCGCTCTGGCTTCCCGCGCGTTTCCCCATCGACAAGACAAGGTGGTAATTCATGTACAACAATTCCCCGATATGCTCAATCACGCATCGTCTCGCCCGCGGTCTGGCAATGGCTGGTGTCATCGCCACGTTTGCCGTGGCCAGCGTTTCCACTGCCAGCGCGCAGAGCACGGCCGGATCGATATTCGGCAAAGCTCCGGCCGGTGACAGAGTCACCGTGCATAGCAACACCGGAGCCGGCCGAACAGTGAAGGTGGACGCCCGCGGCACGTACAGGGCCCTCGGTCTGCCCATGGGCAAATACACGGTCACACTGAAGCATGGTGACATGACCGTTGCCAGGCACATCAATGTGCAAGTGACCGCAGGCCGTGGCTCCGAAGTTGATTTCAATTGCGTCGAGAACCAGTGCGGCGAGATGGCCAGCGGGAAGTAAATGCGGATATCCGGATGCGCTTCCCGCGCATGAAGCGAAGCCCGGCAAGGAAACTTGCCGGGCTTCGATTTGCCGGGCCAACAAGGGTGACGATCAGGAAGGGCAGTTCATTCCGTTTCTGCGCGGGCGCTGGCCAGCTGAAGCGAACATGATCCATCTCGGTCGTGTGTGTTCGTCCGCTTCAGGCCTTCTGGCTGACGGGTCCGGCTTTTTTGAAGCGCAATCTCTCGGTCATTCGCAGGACGGGCGGATGCGAACGCATGCGCATGCAGGGCCGTTCGATGAAGGTGTACAGCAGGCAGGCCAGGGCGAAGGAGATCAACACGCCGATGACGGCATTGACCGCAATGGTGGCGGGGATGCCGATGCGCGGCTGCAGGATCGGCATGAGGCTGGGGAAAAGCCAGTTGAAGATCATCTCGTGGATCATGTACAGGGAGTAGGAGACCTGGGCGATGGGGTAGAAGCCCTTCCACGAGAGGAAGCGGCGCAACCCGCCGCCGAACAGGCGCGGAGTATGGATGGCGGCCAGGATCAGGAAGATGGTGGCCAGCGAGAAGACGTCACGATACAAGGTCAGCCATAGTTCCCGTGCCAGTGGCGGCATGTGGCTGAACATGGCCGAGGTGAAGGGCGTGCAGGCGACGTGGGCCATCACCGCCAGGCACAGGAGGGCGATGCCAGTGACCCGCCAGGTGTGCGAGAAAAACCGCTTGATCCGCTCGGCATGGAAGGTGCTGAGAAAGGCGCCGGTGGCACCGGCCAGCAGGCCGCCGAAGCGCGTCCATGGCTTGTCGTAGATGTTGTCGAAAAACGGGTAGAAATGCGGATCGTCGGGCGTGATCCGGAACGGCGGTGTGATGCCCACCGCATGGATCACACTGAAGCGGATGACCAGTGAAAGCCCCATGAGTGCGACGAGTATGCGCAGGCGACCCTTGCCCAGGCCCATGAACAGCATGATGAAGGCGGGAAAGATCAGGTAGAACTGCTCCTCGATGGCCAGCGACCAGCACCAGCCCATGTACTGTTCCTTGATCGGCAGGAAATTGTTGATGTAGAGGAGGTTGGCCCATGCATGCTCGACATTGTGTCCGTCGAGGAAATAAAGCCCCAGCAGCATCACCATCACATAAACCGGAATCAGGCGAAGGAAGCGACGGACATAGAAGCGGGTGAAGACGATGCCGCCGGTTTTCCTGAACTCGCCGAACAGGATGGAACCGATCAGGAATCCGCTGATCACGAAGAACAGATCCACACCCAGCGCGCCGGTGGCCAGCCAGCCGCTGGCGGGGAAGGCGAAAATGGCATGAATCTGTTCCGGAAACAGCCAGGACTGGAACCAGAACATGTGCAGCATCACGACCCAGAGCACGGCGATGGCGCGCACGCCATCGACGACCGGCTCCTGATGCTGCGGCCGGTGGATCAGATGTCGGGCGTTTTCCCCGGCGTTGAACAATGATGCGAAACGACGGCGGCTTGTTTCGACTGGCTGCATGGTTATCTGTGTGTCCGTGTGATGGGCGTCAGTGACGCGGGTCGAGAAACGTTCGCAGGCGCCCGGACCGCCTCAGTCAACGGGGCCTGAAAGCGATGCGTGATGGGGATGCAGGATCTCGGCCGCCATATCCAGGCTTGCCAGGGGCACCGGCTGCACGATGGTGCCGCGGCGCGTGAGCGCGGCGAGCACGCTGCCGGCGACAAGCAGCACCCCGAGCAGTACATAGGCAGCGAACGTGGCCTGCATGGCGGCGTAGATGGAGAACCCGGTGGCCACGGTCACGACCGACCACCAGAAGGGCGTGAGACCCGGAGCAGTGGACTCTGTGCCAAGAAGCTGGAAACGCACGAAAGCCGCGATCAGGCTCAAGGCGATGAACTGCGAGCCCAGCGCGGTGACCTGGGCGAGGAAGGCGAATTTCCCGCTCAGGGCCACGGCCGCGACAATCAATGTAAACAGCGCGATGGCCCAATCCGGTGTCAGGAAACGGGCGTGGACATGCGCCAGGCTGCGCGGCAGAAGCCCGCGCTGGGCCATGCCGAAAATCACCCGTGCTCCGGAGACGAAAAAGGCCAGCGCATTGCAGGCGATCGAGAACACCGCCGCCAGCGACAGCGCGATCACCCCGGCCGGCCCCATCACGGCGCCGGCTGCGGCCGCCAACGGCGTGCCATCACCGCTGCTGGGGGCGCCGGCGGCAATGTAGGCCCACTGCACCAGCATGTAGAAGACGATGATGATGGCCAGTGACAGCAGCATGGAGCGCGGCAGCGTTTGGCGTGGCTTCTTCACCTCGCCGGCGGAATAGGCGGCATTGCTCGCGCCGGCAAAGGCGAAGTAGACCAGCAAGGCGACCGACTCGAAGGTGCCGAAGTCGGGCAGCCTGAAGCTGGTCGAGATGCCGCCGGCGGCGAACGCGGCGATGCACAGCACCAGGATCGGCGTCAGCTTGAGCACGGTCCCGACTATCAGCCCGTCGATCGATCGGCGCATGCCCGACAGGGTCAGCCAGCTCAGTGCCGCAAGCAGGGCGAGCACCGCAACAGGCCTGGCAATCGGCCCGTCGAGTGCCGGGAAGAACACGCCCAGGTAGGACACCAGCACATGCAGGGTGGCCGCGCGCCCCGCGGCCAGCGCGATGACCAGCAGCCAGCCGACCTGGAATCCCACCGTCGGGCCGAAGGCGGCCTGGGCATACAACTGCGGACCGCCCGAGTCGCGGAACATGGTCGCCAGCCGGGCCGCGATCAGCGTGATCGAGGCAAACAGCAGGCCAAAGATGAGGAACAGCCACGGCGCGAACAGGCCGGTTTTTGCATAAAGCAGCGCGGGCAGGGCAAAGATGCCTGCGCCGATCATGCCATTGACGCTCATCAGGGTGGCGCCGAGGGTGCCGACCACACGGGGCGGCGCCGGCGCTTCGAGGGCCGCCGGTCCCGTCCGGCTCACGCGCATGGCATCCGCCCCAGCGGCCCCACCTCCCAACCTGCTTGCATGCAACCCCATGCGATACCCCCTTGTCGTCGTTCGGGCCATCAACCAGGACAATCGCAATAAAGGGTAGGGCGGCGACCGCCGGGAGTCCTGACGCCGACATGATTTTTTTATGATGGAATGCGGACCACCGTGCTAGGCTTCTGCGTCATGGAGGACTCCGACCACCAACCGACGCTTGCGCGCGCGCCGTTCTGCATCAACGGCGCCCTGGTCGAGCCGGGTGCCTTGCGCATTTGCGGCAGGCAAGCGGAATGCCGGATCGAGCCCAAGGTCATGGCGCTGTTGGTTGCGCTGGCCGAGCGACCGGGGCAACTGTGGACGCGCGAGCAATTGATTGCGCGTATCTGGGCCGGTGCAGCGGCCAGCGATGAAAGCCTGACCCGGATCGTCTACCAGCTGCGCAGGGCGTTGAAGCGCGCCGCCGTGGCTGCAGGTGCTGTGCGCACCGTATCCAAGCACGGTTACCGGCTGGATGCGGAAATCCGGGCTGCCGATCAGGCCGGCGCCGCATCACCGCCGAACAGTACCCGCTTCCCGGCTTTTTCGGTCGCGGTGCTGCCGGTGGTAGACATGACGCCCGGGGGTGAAGGCAAGCTCCTGGCCGACGGCCTGACCCGTGACCTGACCATGCTGCTGTCGCGCACGCCGCAGTATCGCGTGACGCCCTACAGCTCCGCCGTGCGCTTGTCTGCCGACACAGTGGATCTGGTCGCGGCAGGAGAGGCCTTGCATGCGCGGTTTATTGTCACGGCAACCCTGGTGCGCTCGGGCGACACCGTCAGGGTTCGAGCCGACCTGGGCGATGCCGCCGAGAACGTGCTGCTGTGGGCGGAAAAATACGAAACCGCCGTCGACCGCTTCTTCGAGGTCCAGGAAGACGTGGTCTTCAGCATCACCACGGCGATCACTGCCAAGGTGAACACCACCCAGCCTGTGCGTGTACGCCGCACCGGCCGCTTCAGTCTCTCGGCCTATGAACGGGTGCTTGCGGCAGAGGCGCTGCGTGCGAACTACGGGACTGAAAGCGCAAGACAGATCGTCGCCATGTTGCAGGAGGCGCTGGAGATTGAGCCGGACGACCCGATCACCCGCGCGGCGCTGGCGGTGCAGCTGAGCCAGAATGTGGTCAGCCAATGGGCCGAGGATCCGGCCGCGACCGTCGCGCAGGCCGACGCGCTGATCGCGCAGGCACTGGAAGCGGCGCCCAGCGATCCCGAGGTACGTGCCGACGCGGGTGTGGTGGCGACCATGTTCCATCGTCCGGATGAAGCGATCCGGCACCTGGAGCTGGCGACGGCGCGCAATCCGAACAATGCGCATGCGCTGGCGGTGCTCGGCTGGCAGCATTGCCTGCGCCATGCCGACCCGGCCGGCATCGGCCTGATCGAAACTGCCGAGGCACGTGCACCGCACCATCCGCGCTTCGGTTTGTGGGCCACCTACCGCGCCACCGGTCACTTGTTCATGCTCGACCATGACCGGGGCTTGCGCGGCGGCCAGCAGGCCGTCGAGCGCACGCCCAACTATTACCAGCCCCACCTGACCTGTGCCTGGGCCCATGCCGGCCTTGGCGACAGCGACTCGGCCCGGCGCGAGATCCGGCGTGCCCAAGCGCTCGATGCACAGGACATCCTGGAGAAGTTTGTCGAGGAAATGCGCAAGTGGTCGCAGAACTCGCCGAACAGGGCGCAGTGCTGGGAAGTGCTGGAGGCGCTGCGTTCGCTGGGCGAGAAATCTGCTTGAGCGTCCTGGCTCGATCCGGCAATGGTCCTGTCCGCGGTGCCAACTGCCGATTGATCGGAATTCGGCAAGTGAATCAGACGCGGTTCCGATTAAGATAGCCGTTTGGTCCTCGCTGTGGGTGCAGCACATGCATACCCGCTCTCCGGCTATTGTCCTGGTGCTTGTGGCTGCTCCGGTGCAGGAAAACGCACTGCCGGCTGCTGCATGCCAGGAGCAACATGCATGAGGCCGACAATGCCGGTGGGCAGGTTCCCGCGTTTGTTCGGGAGCTGCCGTGTTCGCGATTTTCGGGCGTCGGGCGGTGAGGGCTGATGTGATTCTTCCCTCGCGTTTTTTCGTGCGTGTTATTGGCTTGATTGCGATGCTGATGGTCGCATTCAGTACGATGGCGCAGGAGGCCTCGCCGCCCGACGCCCAGCCGGTCATGCTGGCGCGCGACACGCACATTTGGGTCAATCACGACGGGTCGTTCGATGTCAGCGACATCACCCGGTTCCGCCCGGCGCCCCCGCATGGGTTCCATCGAGACCTGGTTTTCCCGGGCCGCAAACTCGAGCCTCACAACGTGTTCTTGATGGGGGCCAGTGAGAATCACTACCCGGTGCAGGCCGAGCTCGTGCCTTTGGGCGATGGCATGCGTATCAATGTGCATCCCATGCGCAGCATCTGGCCGAAGTCATTCGAAATCGATTACCGCATGCGTTACCTGGCGGCTGACGAAGGCAGGCTTGAATGGCCGCTGATATCGAGCAGCAGCAAGTTGCCGCTGGGCAAGGCCCGCTTGCGTGTTTCGCTGCCGGGGGAAACGCCTTCCAACCAGATCCATGCGCACTTCCTGCTTGACGGCAGCAAGGTCGAGGACGGTGAGGTTCGCATCAAAGGAAGCCGTGTTTCCCTCGACTGGCCCGATGGCGTCGCGCCAGGGCAGACGCTGAGCGCGGTGATCACCTACCCGAAGCTGGTCGCGGAACGGCAGCTTGATCCGCCCAGGGGACCGGCCTGGATGTTCAACGGACCCTTGTGGCTGGCGCTGCTGGCCCTTTACTACTTCGCGGCGAAAATGCTTTTCACCGGGGGCGGCAAGGGAAAACCCGTGATCGTGGAGTACGAGGCCCCGCGGGGCTGGTCCGCCGGCGCGGCGCGGTTGTTGTGGCACGGCAGTTGGGACAACAAATGCTTTGCCACCGGGGTGCTTGGCATCGCTGCCAAGGGCGGTCTTGCGCTTGTACAAGCAGGCCGATGGGTCTGGGTGGCAACGCGTGCCGGCGAAGACTACATTCCGACTTTGACGGCAGACGAACGCTCACTGCGTTCGGCTTTGTTCGCATTCGGCCACAGCGCGCCGTTTTCGGGTGCCAACGCCGACAGTACCGGCATTGCCAAGGTGGCGTTCCGACGAACGCTGGAGGCACGTTGCGCGACGGAACACCCTGCTGATCCTGCCTTGCTGCTGATCCCGGGCTGGCTGATTGCGCTGACGGCGGCAACACTGCTGTTTTTGGGCAGTGACAGTCGGTTTGCCCTGGTCGGAGAGATTTTCGTCCCCACCGTGATCGGCGCGTTTGCACTGGCTGTCTTCCTCGGCATGGTTCCGCGAGCGCTGCTGCGTGCGATCCGGGCGCAGGCCATTTTTGCAGCCGTGGTCTGTGCCCTGGGTCTTCTGGGGGATGCCGGCTGGACCAATTGGCTGACTGGCACGGCGCTTCTGGCCGGTCAGGTGGCCGCGGGCTGGTGGCTGCTGCGCCAGGCCCCGAACGACACGCCATTGCTGCGCAAGCTGCGCGGCTTCCGCTGGTATCTGGGTACAGCCGAACAGCAGGAAATGGAGGCGCGCTACAAACCGTCACTGCATCCCGAACTGCAGGCCAGCTATCTGCCGTACGCCATGGCGCTGGATGTGGAAGTGAAATGGAACGCCCGTTTCTCCGGATCGCTTGCAACGACATCAAGGGAAGCGGATTTCACTGCCAGTCTGAACCCCGACCACGATCAGGCTGCGATGAATCTGCTGGCCTTTGCGCGGGCGATGACACGTCAGTCCGAGTCGGGCGAAGAGGGCGGCTCAAGGTGACTCCGTTGCGGGTGACCTTCGCACGATGGCGACACATGCTGTTTGAGGCGTTCTTGCGCTGCGACGTATCATGGCTTCTTTCGAGGCCGCTGGTTGGCGCATGAACAGATCCGACTTCACGCTGGACCCCAGACTGGCCGCCGATACCGTGGCGGTCACATCGCTGGATCTGTGCGAGGTGTTGCTGATGAACGATGCGCGCTACCCATGGCTGGTTCTGGTGCCGCGACGCGACGGCTTGGTCGAACTGATGGATCTGGACAAGCAAGAGCAAGCTTTGCTCTGGCAAGAGGTCAATCGCGCCAGTGAAGCATTGCGTGCCATCGGCCCTTTCGAGAAGCTCAATCTGGGCGCATTGGGCAATATCGTACGCCAGCTCCACGTGCATCTGGTGGCGCGCTGCACCGACGACGATGCCTGGCCGGGACCCGTCTGGGGCCATGGCCGGGCCGCAGCCTATGCTGGTGAGCAGTTGAAGGCCCGTGTCGAGGCAGTCCGGGCGGCACTGGCCGATTGACTCCCAAAACGCAGGCAGGCTCAATTGTGCTCAGGGTTGATCAGAGGGTCCCTGGCTTTCTTCGGATGACGTATCACGCGCGAATTGCGAGTTCAGCCGAATGGACTTTCGGTCGCTATCCAGTTCGTCCACGTAGCGGGCGAATGCGCTTGAGAAATAGTCACGACGGAGTTCCCAATACTCACGCCAGCCTGGCGAGTTGATGTAATCGGAGAAGGTGCGGCTCCATCCAGCCCAGATGTCTTCGTCCAGGTTGCCTTTCGTATACTGGTGATGTGCATCCTCGATCGACCGAAAGTGATTGAACAGCAAATGGGTTGCCCGGCCGCGATCTTCGGGAGAAAGCCGGCTCGGGTTCTCGGTGATGATGGAGAAGATGCGGAATAGCTCGGCATCGCAGGCGACCGTCGTGTTGTTGGCCCGGATGGAAGCGACGACCTCGCGGGCGGTTTCGGCCCGCATCGCATGGGTGTTCTGCCTGATCTGGATCGCAAGATAGACGAGAGACACGACCACGGCAATTGCCCCGATCAGGTCGCTCAAGGCTCCTATGGCTGACCAGTTCATGACTGCTTCTCCTGACTTCCCGGATATTTACAGCATAAGAAAAAAGGTGCGCAAAAGGGGATGGAACGAGCTGTCACGGGTTTGGCGGACAACTTTGTCCCTGTTTGTTGGTAGGGTGCTTTTCTACGTTGCGCGTGCCGTGCGCGTTACCTCAAATGAGGAGATCCGAATGAAGAAGTTGACCGCGATATTCCTGCTTGCTTCCGGCATCCTTGCTGGCGCAGTCGCTGGTTCCAGTGTCGCGGTGGCCACTGACAGCGACGGCGCGCGGCAGAACAAGATCCTCGATCATTGCCAATACCTTCCTCTGGCCACAAATCTTGAGTTTCCGAAACATTCATCTTGAAGCCTGTGGCGCGGCCATGAACGGCGCCCACCTGACGAAGGAGAATCTTTTCTCGTACGATGCCAACGGTCATGTCGATCCGAAGGCCGGAGGGCGGATCTACGTGAACCAGGGCGCCTTTGTTCGCGAACTCTATCTGGAGAACCACGGTTATGCGTATTTCCAGGAAGGCTACAACTACCATGGAGAAAAATAGGTAGTCAAAAGCAGGAATCGCGAAAGACGCGGCCGGGTTGGCGTGGATCCATTTGCACCGATTGGCGCCCGGATAAAAGGGGCAGGGTAAAGTTTCACTGCACGTGGTGGAAGAAGTGTATGCTGACCGCTGTTTCGGTGACGGGGCGATTACATGCCTTATGCTCGGTCGCTGAGGGTCATCGATATGGGAGATGGGAAAATGTCTGACGACAAGCCTGCCGCAGAGACCGACGTCACCAAAGATTGGCGTGCGACACACGATCAGCAGTCTGCCGCCAAGCGACTGCGCATTTTCGCCGCGCTCGCGTGGATCGTTGCCATCACTGGCGAGGCGGTCGCGATCGTGTTGCTCTATCGGCACACGTTCGACCACGGGAATCTGGCGCTGTTGATCGGCTTCCTGGTCGGGATCGCAATCTTCGCGGTTGCCGGCAGCTTTCTCTGGAAGGCAGCCAACAAGAAGGATCCGGCGAAAAGGTCCGAGCCGTTCAAGTTTTTCGTGCAAAACCAGCTTGGCGCGATCATCACCCTGATCGCCTTCGTTCCGCTGATTGTCCTGATCTTCATGGACAAGGATATGGATCCGAAGAACAAGAAGATTGCCGGCGGTGTCGGTGCGGTCCTGGCCCTTGTCGCCACCTTGATGGGAGTGAGCTACAAGCCGCCGTCGGTCGAGCAGTACACGCAGGACATGAACCAGTGCGCGGCACAGATCAAGGCCAATCAGCCCACCACGGCGTGTTCACCCGAGGTCGCGAATCAAGCGCAAGAAATCGCCAGGGACTCCAGCGCGGTTGCTACCGCGACGAAGGACGCCCAACATCCGGCGGGACAGGATGTCGTGTACTGGATCGCTCCGAGCGCCGGAGCCAGCAAGTCCGCGACTCAGCATGTATTCCACCTCTGCGCGGCCGTGAGCCCATTGCGCGGCAAGACCGTGAACCATGGCTCCGTGACGCAGGCCTATTCGCAAAACGCCACCCGCATTACCAAGCAGATTGCGATGGAGAGGAAGCAGTGCGGGTTTGCTGATTAGGAAAAACAGCGGTCAGAGTGCACTTTGGTCATTCTGAATGTTTTGCGAGGCTGGCCTGCTGCCGTTCTCGCAGTGATTGTCCGAGTCTGGTTCTACCCCGTTTGCGCGGATAGTTGAGAGTCAAAGGTGAACCTGACCCGGTTCTCTGGGCAACATCCGCGCGCAGTTGCATGCGTGGCGCGGCCGGCTCAATATGGTCGGCGTGCGTGATTACTTGGCGCTGTTCGAACGCAAGGGGCTACCGGATGAACTACTCGCCAGAAATGGCAACGAAAAGGGCTGGCGTTGTGCGCCAGGTTCTTGTGCGCGCAAGCGCGCTTGCCTTGTTCGGCTTTGCCGTCACCGTTGTGCATGCCACCGGTTTCAGTGATGCGGCGCCGCTCGCCACCGCTCGCAGTTTCGCCACCGCGACCCAGCTGTCCTCGGGCAAGGTGCTTGTCGCTGGCGGTATCAACAACGGTCTGGCCCTCGATTCAACCGAGCTGTACGATCCGGCCAGCAATACCTGGTCCGCGGCGGCCGCCCTCCAGACCTCGCGCAGCAACCACACCGCGACCTTGCTGCCCTCGGGCAAGGTTCTTGTTGTCGGCGGAGAAAGCAACGGCTCCGTTCTTGCCTCGGCCGAGCTGTATGATCCGGCCAGCAATGCATGGATGCCCGCCGCATCTCTGGCGACAGCGCGCGAAAATCAGACTGCAACCCTGTTGCCTTCGGGCAAGGTTCTGGTTGTTGGCGGCAAAGGCAACCCCTACGTCATCGCCTCCGCAGAACTCTATGATCCGGCCAGCAACACGTGGACAACCGCCGGCGCACTTGCGATGCCGCGCATGTACTTCACTGCGACCTTGCTGCCATCGGGAAAGGTGCTTGTGACCGGTGGGCACGCCAATTTTTCTCCCTCGTTGACCTTTGCCTCGAGCGAGATGTACGACCCGGCCAGCAATGCGTGGACAACCGTCGCCTCTCTGACGACAGCGCGTGAGCGTCATACGGCAACCCTGCTGCCGTCGGGCAAGGTTCTGGTCGTTGGCGGCGATGAACTCGGTCTGGCCAGCGCCGAGCTTTACGATCCGACCAGCGACACATGGTCGGCTGTTGGTGCACCTGCGGCGGCCCGCAGTGGCCACTCGGCAAGCCTGCTGCCGTCGGGCAACGTTCTGATCGTTGGCGGCGAAAACAGCGGCTCGGCCCTTGCCACCGCCGAGCTGTACGATGCAGGCAGCGAGACCTGGTCTTCGGGCACCGCGATGTCCGACCCCCGAGCCTTCCATGATGCCATTCTGCTTGCTTCCGGACAGGTGCTGCTTGCCGGCGGAACCAATGGCAGCAGCGAACTTGATTCGGCGGAACTGTATGACCCGGCCAGTGCCAGGCGGGTGTCCACCGAATCCCCTGCCAATGCAGGCGGGAATCACAGCGCGACCCTGCTGCCCTCTGGCAAGGTGCTGGTTGCCGGTGGCAACCTCGGGTTTTCCGCCGGAGGAAGCAGTGCCGCGAGCCAACTGTACAATCCCGGCAGCAACGCATGGACACCCGCCGCCTCGCTGGCGACGGCGCGTGATTCCCAGAGTGCAACCCTGTTGTCTTCGGGCAAGGTTCTGGTTGTTGGAGGCAGCACTGACGGCACTTCCCTCGCCACCGCCGAATTGTACGATCCGGGCAGCGACACATGGGTATCTGCCGGTTCGCTTGCGACCGCGCGCACGGATCATGCTGCAACCCTGCTGCCATCGGGCAAGGTTCTCGTTGTCGGCGGCAACAGCAACGGCGCTGCCCTGGCGACCGCCGAGCTTTACGATCCGGATAGCAACACCTGGACGAGCGCCGGATCATTGAACACCGCGCGCGATTTTACTACGGCAACTTTGCTGCCCACAGGCAAGGTACTGGTCGTCGGCGGCTACAACAGCACCGACCTCTGGCTCGATACAACCGAACTGTATGATCCGGCCACTGACACCTGGTCCTACGGTGGCTCACTTGCGCAGGCTCGTGATGCGCACACCGCGACATTGCTGCCCTCTGGCAAGGTGCTTGTGGTCGGTGGCTACGCGAGCAACAGCGTCCTCGGTTCAGCCGAACTGTACGATCCGGTCAGCGACACCTGGTTGGCCGCTGGCACGGTCCCTTCAGGCGGCTACCAGCATTCGGCGACCGTGCTGCCATCGGGCAAGGTACTTGCTGCCGGCGGTCAAAGTGGTGGATCGACCAGCCTGTACGATCCGGCCAGCAATACCTGGACCCCTGACATCGCACTTGCCCATGAGCATAAAAACCACAGCGCAACGTTGTTGCTCTCGGGAAAGGTGCTGATCGTGGGTGGCGACTTCAACGGCGACACGGCCGAGCTGTACCAACCGGGGCTTGCGCCACTGCCCAGCGTGCAGCCAGGACTCGATGGTGCATACCTTTCGACGACGAACGCATTGACAGGATATAGCTTGGGCAGCGCCTATTTCGTCAATGGCACGGTAGCGGGGACAGGCTTCATGCCGCGTGGTGAGGCCTCCGGCGGCACCACGAACAGTTCCGCAAGCAATTTGCCGGTGTTCCAGGTGCAACGCATCGACAACGAGCAGATGCGCTTCATCTCGCAGGACGAACGCCTGGATGTGACCGATACCGATTTCACCGCAGACCCTGCCGCTTTGTCCGGATTCCCGCCTGGACCGCTGCGGGTGCGTGTGTGGGTGAACGGCATACCCAGCGCATCCAGTTACCTCGAGCTGCGGACCAACGCTTCGGATGTCATCTATCGGGACGGGTTCGAGTCGATTTGGCCGTAAGCAAGGGGGGGAAGATGCTTGCAAACACCGAGGGTCGACAGGTGCAAGCAGGGCATTGATTCTGGCCCCTTGCGTTGGCGACTTCACCAGGTCATGAGGTCCTTTGGCTCCATCCTGGAGCGGAAGGAGTGTTCATGTCCCAGTGCAAGTGTACTGGCCTGAATACAGGCGAAGGCTCATTGAACGGGTGGCGCAAGTGGGTACGATCTGCGGTCAGAGCGCGATGAAGGTCGGTCTGAGGCATCGCTGCGCCATGCGTCGACGGCAAGGCGCAGGGGTTCTGCTTCAGAATGCTGCATTGATCAGTGTTGGCGTTTGTTACGCGTCTGCCAGTCGGCTGCCAGTACCAGGCCGGCCAGTATCAGCATCAGCTGCAGTCTGCCCGGGTCGATGACTATCGCCTGGAAGCGGGGTGCGGTCTCGCCTGGGGGAAATTCGGAAACGCAACAGAAAGTGCTGAAACTGCTGCTGTTCATTCGGTTTGTGCTGGTATCGGAAAAAGCCGCCGTGCCAGCGGGCTGGTGGGACAACCCGTCCCGGATGCGCAGTCTGGCGGACGTGATGGTCGAAGCCGAAGGCGGGTGTATCTGACAGACAAAGACGGTAAACGTGTAGATCGTCCACGGCCGAGCGGCGGTGACGGAGGTAGCGTCTGCCAGACGCAGGTCCGCTGCTACCCTCAACGTCGCTCCCAAGTCGACCATACGAAGCGAATGGTCGTGCACCACGCTCTCGTCAGCGTCACCGGTACCAATTCCGGGGCTGTTGACGACGGATCCATTGTTGTAGAGCACGAATTGGATCAGGCAGGGCTGCCAGATCGGATCACTGCAACTGGTCACCGTGCAATCCACGGGGTCACTCGGGAGATGGGTGTCCTGTGTAGAGTTCGCATCCGCAAAGGCGCCCTGCGAAAGGCACAGGGACAAGACAGCGGTCATGACCGCATCGCGCACTGTTGTTAGCATCATTTGAATCCCCATCGCGGCCGTACCAGTCGGCACGTCGCAGCGCAGGAAAGCTGTGTTCTCGCGCTCCTGATCTGACAACACCGCTTGCGCGATCGGCGATTGAGTTCCGGGCAAGTGATTCCGGGGACGGCGGAAATCACCGCCCCCGGGTGCATCTCAGCTGCCTTTGACCCGCGTAGCCACGGCCGAGCGTGACGGAGACCAGATCACCTTGAGCGAATTCACACTTCCAGACTTGTCGGGCATGAACTGGAAACGCGTGTTGTCCTCCTTGAAGGAGAACAGTGTCTGCGACTCGGCGTGAAGCTTCACCACGGGCATGCCCTTGGCGCTGGCCTCGAGGCCTTCGGGCGCCTTGCGGATGGTGATCACGAGTTTGTTGTTCGGCATCAGGTAGCGGCCGGCATAGCTGGCAAGGACCTTGTCCGCCACGTCCACGTGACGGGCTGCCTTGCGCTCCTTCAGGGCAGCGACCCAGGCACGGGCTTGCTCCGAGCTGAAGCGGGAACGCCAGCGGGGCTGGCCCTCTTTGACCTCGACCAGCTGTTCCACCAGGGCCTTCAGCTGGGCCTGGTCGATCTTGTGCTGCATCATGTCGTGCACGAACGGTGCGATTGCTGCGCGTGCCTTGCGCTTGTCGCCGTCACTCAGGTCCGCCGGCTTGATCAGGCCGACGTCGACGGCATGCAGCAGCCGTTCCATGAAAGATGGCGAGCCGACCATGGCTCTGGCGACACCGGGAAGCCTTTCGCGCGGCATCCGCTGCAGGTAAGTCCAGACATCGTGATCCACCGCGGCCATCAGCGTCGTCCCGTCATCCAGCAGCATGCCGGCCAGCGGCCGGGTGAGCAGCTCACCGTTTTCGCTGCTGGTCAGGATCACCAGGCCGTCGCCCGTATCCGGGCTCACGAATACCTGGGTGCGTACGCCGCGCTCGCGTCCGTCATGCGAGAGCACCGTATGGTCGCGCACCTGCACAATGCGCCAGCCAAGCCCGAAGTGCTCGGCCGGATGGCTGCTCAGGCTCTGTGCCCGTGTCATCTCCGCGAACAGCGGCGCGGGCAACCCGGCCCCGTGGCTGACCCAGGCGGCAAAGCGGCCATAGTCGCCGATCGTGGTCATCATGTTGGCCGCGGCATTCGGTGACCGATCGGTCACATCGTATCCTGGCAGGGCCTGCCCGGATTCGCCGTATCCGACCGCGAGATGGTCGGCGTCGCGCGCATCCCAACCGAACGAGGTATGTGGCATCGAGACCTTGTCAAGCACGGTGCGCCGCATCCAGGTTCTCATGTCGGTACCTGTACGGTGCTCAATCGCACGACGCAGGTACTCGTAGCCCTCGCCGGAGTAGCCGTGCCGGGTACCAGGTTCGAAGGCGAAGGACAGTTTGCCGTTGCCGCGCCAGTTCTGGAAGCCTGTCTGGTGACTCAGCGCCAACCTGGGCGTCAGCAGCTTGCGGCGAGGATCCTCGGCGATGTCCGGATCCACCCAGTCATCCGACAGGCGGCTGTCCAGCTCGAGCTTGCCGTCGCCAATCAGGTGCAGGGTCATGACCGCGAATACCGGTTTGGTCAGCGACGCGACGTTGAAGACCGTCTGGCGGGTCATCGGCTGTCCCGGCGCGCGTTCGCCATACACGGCGGTCCAGGCCAGCCGGCCATGCTCGATCCTGGCCACGGCCACGCCCGGGCACCTGCGCTTGCTTCATCAGGCCTGCGACCTTGCCGGACAGTTCGGGTGGAGGCGAGTGCCCGGCTTGTGCAAACACGGGCGGGATCGCCGCCAGGCAGGTGCCCAGCATTGCGGCGGACAGGATTGTACGAATGGTCATGGTGAAATCTCCTTGGTGACGGTGGAAAAGTGGCGGCGGAGCCTGAACGCGAACAAGCCGGTGCCGTCGGGCGCGAACAAGCGTCCGGAAAGAAAAGGAAGTCGGTTGGGTGCGCCGCCGCATTGCCTGCCGGGCCGGCAGCAGACAGCGCACGCTTCTATGCAGGTCGCCAGCCGGGCCGGCGACCTGCACGGGACTATGCTCAGTCGGGTCTGCGCACGGATGATGCGGACTGCGTGCGGGTGATGCCGTAGTAGGACACCAGTCCCAGCCCGACCGCCACGAACAGCACACCAAAGGCTGCAGGATCATTGGCGGTCAGGCCCAGCATGTCGATCGCCACGCAGCCGATGCCAAGCACGATCGCCACCAGACCCCACTTGAGCGAGGATTGGCGCCGGTTCTCTTCATCGGCCTTCAACAGCGACTGCAGCAGCTGCTCGCTGGCATGGGTTTCGGCAAGACGGCGGCGCAGCCGCGCCTCGACCACGATGCGGATCGCCACCACAATGCAGATGGACAGCGACAGGGGAATCAGGATGGCAATGATGTCGTACATGGAACAGGCTCCAGCAAGGGGACGGTCGAGCCGCCGTTGCCCCGTTGGAGTCGGTTTGTCCACCAGCGGTTGCATGGGATTTCCATTGCAACCGATTGGCGCGCCGCCGACTCCAACCGGGGATGAGCGAGGACAAGGCAATGGTCGCATCGGTACTGGCACGAACGCCCGGGGCTTTCGAGGCGTTGGTGCAGCGGCATCAGAAGCTGGTGTGGCACATGGTGCAGCGGCTGGTGAAACAACCCGACGAGACCCGCGAGCTGTGCCAGGAAGTGTTTCTGCGGGTGCACCAGAACCTGTCCGGGTTCCGATTCGAGAGTGCGCTGGGCACATGGATCGGCGCCATTGCCTTCAGCGTGGCCCACCGGCATGTTCAGCGCAAGCGACTGGACATCGTCGAGGACGATGGCGAACTTGGACCGCTGGTCGAGCGCATTAGTGACGATTTCGACCTCGAGACTGCCTGCGCGGACGAAGAACTGGTTCAACGCATGCGCGAAGCCATCGACAGGCTGCCTCCATTGCAGCGGACCGTGATTTCCCTGTACCACCTCGATGAATTGTGCATTGCCGAGGTCAGCCGAATTACCGACTTGCCAGCGGGCACGATCAAGAGCCATCTGTTCCGGGCCCGGCTGCGCCTGAAGCAGGCCCTGGAAAAGCACGTGGAGGATGTGAAATGAAGCAAACGCCCGAAAGCGAACGGCTCGATCGCGAGCGGCATCTGCAACTGGCGGCCGAGCAGCGCAGCGAGCACGGCGTCGCCGATAGCCAGAGGCACGATATCGATCGCTACAAGTTCATCTACACAGTTCTGCAGCAGGATGACAGCGAACCACCGGGCGACTTTGCCGCGCACATGGAGCGCCTGGTACAGGACCATGCCGAGGATGCCTCGGTGGAAAGCTGGATCCTGGGGGGCATCGGCGCAACGATGCTGCTGGTGATGCTGCTGGCGGCCAGGTTGATTGCTGGGTTCTGGCCCGAATTCAGCGAACCGTTCACGCATCTGCCGTGGCACATCATCCTTGGCACGGGTGCCAGTCTGGCAGCGGCCTGGTGCCTGGACCGGCTTCTTGGCGCCTTGCGCTGGTCTGTACCGGGACACTAGCCGCGCGTCAGGTTCGGCATACCTTGACCCGGGGCAGGGCAGTCGTTCAAGGCTCCCAGCTGCTGTCCCCGCACCAGCCAAGGCATGATGTTGAACTCGCGAGAAACTGGCAGGCGCTGCTTGAAAGTCAAGAAACCGTGTTGTCGGGCTGGCACTCCTGTGGCGCGCTACTCCCGGCGCGCACTCACTTGTCAACCTTTCGCGCACTTGTGTCGTATTCCACATGCAAGGGCAGAATGCCGGTCACTATATCGGCCAGTCGCCCATCCCGATCATCCAGCCAAGGAGACGAACAACCATGTGGGCCTTTCTTACTTCACTCGCCATACTCGCCGCCATCGTCATCGTCGTGTACCTGTGTGTGACGCTGTACAACAGCTACCAGGAGAAAGCCCGGGCCAGGGGACACGCCACCCTGATGGGCTGGCTGAAAACCATTCCGGTTTCCGATCAGGACAAGCAGGATGCTGTCGACCTGTCGCTCAAGGGCGGTGTGGCCTGTCTGCTGGGCCTGGTGTTTCCGCCGCTGCTGGTGATTGGCGTGATTCCCCTGTTCTACGGACTGCGCAAGCTGCTCTATGCCGGCATGGGACTGGGCATGGTCAGCGATGACATCCCGCCTGCCGAAGACCAGACACCGCCCTCCGAATGAACCCTGGCCTCAGGGGAGCCTGGCATGAATGATGCCCTGCAGCATGAATTGCCTGCCGAGCGTGTCGATCTTGCAGACCGCGATGCCGTTGCCTCGGTGCGTGCCGGCAATGCCGATGCCTACCGGGTGCTGGTACAGCGCCATCAGCAGCGGACATTCGCATTGGCCTTGATGATGACGCGCGAGCGTCAGGCGGCCGAGGAGATCACTCAGGATGCCTTTCTCAACGCCTACCGGCATCTGGATCGCTATGATCCGGAGCGACCGTTCTACCCGTGGCTTGCAGCAATTGCCGCGCGTCTTGCGCAGACCTGGTTGCGTCGCCGGGCACGCCAGCGCCTCGACCTTGAGCCAAGCATGGACAGCCTGCCCGCGCCTCGGAACCAGGGTGTGCCCGTTGCCCCGCTCGGGGCCCTGATCGCCGACGAGCAGGGCCGCAAACTGTGGGCACAGGTGGAGAGTCTCACGGCCGGTGAACGAACCGTGGTCGTGAGCTACTACCGGCAGCAGTTGCGTGTTACCGAAATTGCCCACCAGCTTGGTGTGACCACGGGAACGGTGAAGACGCTGCTGTATCGCGCCCGGCGCAAGCTGCGTGAGCGGCTTGCCGATGAACCTGAATTTTCTTCAAGGGAGGAAACACCTTGAACTGCACACATTGCCTGGATTTGATCGATCGCCATCCGCTTGCGGAACTTGCCCCCGGCCAGCTCGCAGCCATTGGCGTACACGCTGCCACATGCCCACGCTGCCACAAGGCGGTCGCGACGGCACGCCACATGGAGGCACAGCTTGCCGCATTGCCCGACCCGGTTCTGCCCGACGGGCTTGAGGCCTCGATCATGCAGCGGGTGCTCGACCGTGAAGGCGATCAGCCACTGGTAACGAAGCAGCAGCTTGCGTTGCAGTCAAACGGGCAACGCCGTCCCCTGGGAAGTCTGTTGCTGGGCGGCGCCATGGCCGTTGTTACAGAGTGCTTCGCCGTGTTTGGCGGACGCATCCCGTTCGAATCCAGCGAGGCGGTATTTCAGCCCAGCATGCATTCGCTAGCCACCATGCCGCACGGCGACCTGAGCCTGCTGCTGCTGGCGATCAGCCTGCTGCTGGTGCTGACCGGGCTGACAGGCTCCATCAACACTGCAACTCCCCAAGGGCAGGATTCCAACTTCGAGAATCCCAGGCTGAGGTGAAACGGGTCCATGTCCAGCACTCTTGCCTCGGGCAGTGCCAGTCTGGAAAAGCGCGATGAAGTTGCAGATGAAAATGAAGATCGCGACCCGTGGTCTTTTTTGCGGCAACTTCGAACCGCACAGCGGGGTCAGTTGCTCGCGCTCTGGAGGATTCCCGCGTATATCCTGCGACATCGGCGCGGTTGAGGTGGCTTTGCTCATCTTTGCTGACGGTCTTGAGCGGCCCATTGGATGGAGGCGTGTCTTGTAGTGCCATTTGATTGCGTCTGGCCTATTCTGTTGCGGGAAAGACACCCTCACTGTCAGCAAGGTGTTGCTCGCACGGCGACACTGGCTTTCTCGCTGGACGGTTTGTCATGGGCGAGGCGGCAAATTGAGCGGGCGCATACCTGAACAGTCCGATATGACTGCGGTTTCACGTGGTTGCACTCACTGTTAGGGTGGCAGGTTCAGTTCAACTGATACCCCCGCAGAGAAGGCTCAAAAGCATGATGAAAATTTCCCGCTACCTGTTCATTCCGGCACTTGTCGCACTCGCAATCGCAGGACCCGCCTGCGCGCAGGAAAAGGCCCAGGCCGGTTCAGACAACGCGGCTCAGCTGATGCAGACCTATAGGCAAAAGAGCAAGCAGCTGCACGAAATCCAGCAGAAAACCATCAAGAATTCGCCTGAACTGGCGTCCGAGATGAAGAAGTATGAGTCCAAGGTAAGTCAAGCCATGGAGGCTCACGGCTACGACCCGGAAAAGGGCGGTGAGCATATGCAAACGCTCATGGCGAAGCTCAAGTCCGACAAGAAGTTGGGCAAGGATGAGCGCAAGGAAACCATCCAGTCACTTCAGGCCGAGCGCCAGAAGATGATGAAGGCACGTACCGCTGCCATGAAAGATCCGGAAGTGAAGAAGGACGGCAAGGCGCTGCAGAAGGACATGATCGCGGCGATGAAAAAGCAGGACAGCCACACCGAGCAGCTGCTGAAGGATGTGCAGATGCTGCGTACCAAAATCATGGCCTCCGCGGCCGCGCATGGTGCGAAGTCCGCGAACCATTGAACTTCATTCAAGCCCAGACGGAGAAGCCCGGCATCACGCCGGGCTTTTTTGTGCGTTTCCAATGGCATGATCGAGCGAGGCAACGGGAGAGTGCTGTACACATCGGCCATCCCTGTCCATGTCATTCAGGGATAAGGTCGGGCCGGCTGCTGGCCGCGCCCGATGTTGGCATGGAAGGCTGGTTACATGGACTCGTGGTCGAAACTGAATTCACGCTTGAGCTTCCATTGGTTGCCTGCTCTTTGCCAGACGTGGAAGAAGCGCGCGCGACTGTCCGGCACCATGTGTCCGTTTTCCAGGCGGTAGAACCGATGCATGCCGGTTTGAATGGCGCCGAAGCCGTGTAGCGGATAAACCTCGATGGTGTCGGGCATTATCTTGCGTCGCAAGCTCTGGTCACTTTTGCGCTGCACGGCAGCCACGAAGTCGTCAGCACGGGTGCTGACCAGGCCGTTCCGGTCGTGATAGAACTCGAAGTCGTCGGTGAGCATGGCGCGCAACGCGGCCGCGTCACGAGTCTTGAATACCGCTGCGAACAGCCTGGAATCGGCATCGGCCAGTTGCGCGGCCAGGCTTGGAGAGGCTTCGCTTGCCCCTCTCGTGACTGGATGGGTTTCCTCGCTGAGCAAGATCCAGCGTCCATCCTTGCGGATTAGCTGGCGACGAAAGTCCGAGGCCTCAACCAATTGCTCTTGATCGCCGTCCACTGCATAGAGCCTCTGGCTTCCGGTCTGTACCGCCACTTTGCTTTGCATGTGTGCTCGGGTACTGCCTTCGACCAGTACGCGGCGCATGCGCATGCCGCCCTGCATCTGCTGCCACATGTGCTCGAGATTGGCCAGGAACTTGTCGCGTGAGCGTGTCTTGCCACCGCTGGTAAAGGTGAATCCCGGTGCGAGCATCTGTTCGACGGTGGGCTTGTCCGCGGTGGTGAATACTGCTGTGAAGAAGCGACTGTCGACGGCTTCGAGATCCTTGTTGAGCGCTGTATTCGTGCTCTGGGCCATGCTCGCGCCCGTTGCCATGACCAGAATCAGGGGCAGGGCGTTTCTTAGATAAGTGAGTAGTTTCATCGTGATGGATTCCTTGGTTCGGGTTGCTTCGAGGTCCTTGCTCGGGCAAACCGGTAGCGTCGAGGCATGATCGGCATGTCTCGAGATTGGATGCGTCAAGCATCAGGTGAGCAACGGTTCCTGGTCGCCCGGGGTGGTTTGGCGGTCAGTCGGGTTCGTCTGGCCGTTGCAGAAATGCTTTGTAGTGCTGCCGCAGATCTTCCAGGCTGAAATCGACCTGCTGCATCGTCTTGAACAAGTCCGGCAGTGTGGTTTCGATGAATTCCTGCTTGCGCATCGCGCGGATTTGTTTTGCCGCCGTTTCGGTGACGAACTGGCCGACACCGCGACGGTTTGCCAGTACGCCTTGTTCTTGCAGCAGCGCGCATGCCCGTGCGACCGTGTTGGGCGTCACCGCGAGAATGCTCGCCAGGTCGCGCGCCGAGGGTGCGCGTTCGCCGGGCTCGAGGTCGCCGGCAAGAATGCGATTGCCGAGGTAGTCGACAATCTGCAGGTAGATGGGACGGTGGGCCTCGAATTCCATGTCAGAGCTCTTTCCTGGTCAGCATCGACCAGGCGGTCATCCAGGATCCGATGGGCAGCAGCCAGTAGAACAGCACCGCGGCCAATGCCGGGATGGCCTCGCCCAGCATGAAGCTGCCACGCGTGTCGAGACGGATCTTGCTCACCAGCCGCCAGCCGGAGAAATGCTCCGGGAAGATCAGGTGCGCAACGACCATGAGCACGACGGCCGCCACCAGTCCGAGCAGGGCCAGCGTCAGCAATGTCCTGGGCAGTGCAAAGCGATCAAAACGGATGGCACCGAGCACCAGGATGCCGTGCATTGCCAGAAACACCGGCAGCAATGTCAGTGCTTCAGGCCCCAGCGGGTTGAAATCGGCCAGGGTGGTGACACCGAGCATGGCGAATCCGGCATTGACGATGGCCGCCAGCAGACCGTAGCCGGCGTAAAGCGCCACCAGGTACAACGGCACCACCAGTACGAATTTCCCGGCCAGTTTTTCCAGCGTGCTGGCGGGCAAAGCCAGCCACGCCTGCTTGTCGGGCTTGTTCGAGAACGACGGGAAACATCCCGTGCAGACCCAGACGGCGGAAATGCAGAACAGCGCATCGAAGATCACGATATGGATGTCGTCGACACGCTGCCGGACGCCAACCAGCCATGCCGCCAGCGTGGTGATGGCAAGGATGGCAAGCGGCCATGCGAGCATCGCCCAGCGCATCCGGTGCACATCGATGAGTATCAGCCGCAAGACACGACATGCATCAAACCTGCTCATTTCACACCTCCGGCCACGTCAAAGCGTTGCGGTTGCGCAAGCACTGCCTGATACAGCAGTTCGAGGTCGGGCCGCGTGGCGCGGCCGTTGCCTGCCATCAGGTAGGCGAAGCCGCCTGGGCGTGATACCGAATGTATGGCTCCGGGCGGTACCTCGGTGGCCGCGCCGAAGGCGAACCTCTCGCCCAGTTCATGCACCTCGGCATGAAGGCGCAAGCGTGTGCCATCGAGTATCGAGAGGTGATCCAGCACACCGTCCAGCTCGCGCAGCTGGTGTGTTGCGATCACAACAGTGCAGTCCTCGGCCGCGCAGTCGAGCAGTGCGCTGCGCAGTTGCCCCTTTGCTTCCACATCCAGTCCACTGGTCGGCTCATCCAGCAGCAGCAGGCTGGCGCCGCTGCTCATGACGAAGCACAACCATGCTTTCTTGCGCTGGCCATGAGACAGGTCCGGCAGGCGAATGTCGGGATTGACCCCGAAATGGGTTTGCAGGTGCTTGAAGCGCGTTGCAGAGAAGCTGGGCCAGAAGGGCGAATAAAGTCGCGCGTGGGCTGCCAGGGTCATGTCACAGCGGGGAAGTTCCTGGCCGAGCAGGGCAATACGGGCGAGTGTCGCCGCCTGCCTTCGGCCAGGATCCGACCCATCCAGGCGGATATCGCCGTCCTTCGGTCGGCTGACACCGGCCAGCAGGTTCAACAGTGTCGATTTGCCTGCGCCATTGCGACCCAGGACGCCGTGGATCATGCCCGGCTGAAAGTCCGCGGTGACGTGGTCGAGGACGTTGATGTTCCGGTGATAGGCGTAGGTCAAGCCATTGATCGCAAGCATAGAGGTCATTCCTGTGCAGCCAGTGTCAGTGTGTTGGGGACCCAATACACCTATACACTAATTAGACTGCGCCAGCATGTCAACAGTCGAGTGGGTCAGGCGCTAGCATGCGAACGCGCTGATCGTGCAGTCATCCATTACCCGGACGGGTGTGTTGCTGCAATCGAATGTGCGCTATTGCACACGCAGGCCCTGGGCAAATCCGGAGCAAGTTGCTCGGCGGCCGCATTGAAGGCGTTGCCCGCCTTCGACATCTCACCGGCGATAGCCTTGGATTGGCACAAGTCAGCTCGCCTTGCTTGCGGTCACCGGCGGATTGGGCGGTTGCGGTCACCAGTGTGATCCTCAGGATTGCTGGTGTGTGGATGCCGATGAGCGTGGGCGTATGCATCGACGGCAGCTTTCGGAGCCGAACTGCGAACAGCACCGATCACTGGGCTGGCGTGCTCGCGGGCTTGCGGCAGCAAACCGACAGTTTGAGCCGTGCAGACGTCATCGGTGATCTCGACAGGGCTGGGTGTCCGCGTCAGCGAGACTCAAGACCCCGGTTGCCAACAGCGTCACGACGTCACTCGCTCGCAGTTGGCACACGCCGGGCACGAAGTGCGCGCGCAGCCAGGCCGAGCAACAGCAGGGCGAGTGCTGCAGCGGCGCCGATGCCCAGCGCGGGAATGACGTTGAAGCCGGATGCAGCAGGCAGGTCCAGGCCCTGCTGTCCCTGGATCTCGATGTCGTCGATGGCGTATCCGGGCTCCTGCCATTGATAGCCTTCGAAGAACCAGCGCAGGATGACATCCTTGCCAGCGTAGGGCGACAGGTCGATGTTGACGTCATGCCAGGTCGGCTCGCCGCTGTAGTCATTGCCCGAGTCACGCAGCGGTATGCTGACATCGAGGGTATGACGGCTCATTTCGCCGTAGCCCCAGATCCGTTCGAAGCTTTGCCCGCCGTCGGTTGAAATCTGCAATGTTGCCTGGGCATTGCGTGCGTAGTCGGAACTCTGACGGACGAAGCGGTAAGGCAGTCCGACCCATTCGCGGAACTGGAGGCTCGGGTTGCCGGCCGGCAGATGGATACTCGGCGTGCTGAGCGTGCCGTACACGTAGTCGCTGGCTGGCAGTGGCGCGGGAGGGTAGATCTGGTTGCCGTAGGTGCATGAACTGATATCACCGAAATACGCCACCTGGGTGCCGGAGTGACCGGCATCGGTTGCGGCGCAACTGCTGCTGACCTGCCAGCGATCATCGATGTTCTTGTCGCCGCCGTTGTCGATCAGGCCCTGATCGAGGATCCAGCCGGCCGGCAGGCCGCTTTCGAAGTCGTTGCTGAGCACGCTGATCGCCGCGCCGGGAACCTTGGGCACAATCAGCGGATAGCTGGCCGAGCCCTGATCACCGGTCACGGTCAGGGTGCCATGCAGCTCGGTACCGCTGATGCTGGCGGGCATGACGAAGCTGGCCGTCGCCGTGTTGTGCGCAGGGCCGATGTCCGCGACAGGTGCAGTCTGGCTGGCACCTGCACCGCTTGCATTGTCGGCAACGAATTGCGCCTGCAGTCCGGTTGCAGCGACGAGTCCGTCATTCTGCAAGGTGACCTTGAACTGGCCTGCCGGGGCACCGTTACCCGGGCCCAGCACCTGCGGACGCAACAGCGCGCCCGGTCCGGCCAGTGGCACCGTGGCAGCGCGAATGGCGGAATTCTGCTGCTGCATGCCATCGACGGCGCGACTGTCGCCCCAGGCCAGGTAGAAACGATTGTTATCCGCGTAGATGCCGTTGTAATCACTCATCTGGCAGCGGCCAGCGGGCGAAAACGCCGAAGACGACACAGGAAAACTGCTGCTGAAAGTGGCGCCGCCGTCATGCGACAAGGCCATCCAGACCTCCAGTTTCCAGTTGTCGTCCGGATCATTGCGACGGTCCAGCCACATCACGCCAAGCGTGCCGTCAGGAGCGAACCACAGATCCGGCATGAACTGGTCCGTGGTGGTGCTGTCGTCGTTGACTCGCACCGGGCCTGACCAGGTAGTGCCACCGTCGCTGCTGCGCCACAGGAAAACGTCCGAGTCATCGCCGCTGGCGGTACCGGTGGCGTTGTTGGTGACCACGACATTGTCCGGGTCCTGCGGATTGACCGCGATACGCAGCGAGGAATCGGCCTCCATGGGGCCGGTCAGGTAATGCACCACGCCCACAAATCCGCCCAGCGGTGAAACGCACAGTCCGGAAGCCTGCGCATTGCTGGCCGAGGTGTAGCTGCCCACTGCGAATGGGCTGCTCCAGGTAACGCCGCCGTCATCGGATCGGTAGAGAAAGTTGCTGCCGCCCGTATCGCCGCCAGCTTCGGTCTGCATGCCCAGATAGACGCGTCCATTGCTGGCCACCTGGATGTAGGTGGGCGCGACGATGCCGCCACTGGCGGTCTGGTGTGTCAGCAGTTGCGGATGCCAGGTCGCACCATGATCATCGGACCAGGCGACCCACACATCGGTATCGGTACCCGAAGTGCCGGCACCAAAATCCGACCAGCTGACATAGATATTGCCGTAGTGCGCGGACGACACGGAGTGATCGACCGCAATCCAGCCCTTGTCAAAAAGCCCGATCGTTCCGTCAGTCCCTGCGCCATTGGAGGCATCCACGGGCGCGCTCCAGGTCTGGCCACCGTCCAGCGAGCGCGATACGACCGGTGCATTGAAATAGTTGCGATAGGCAGGATTGGGCGGACAGGGCGCGGTGTAGCAGGTGACGGCGCCACCATCCGAGAGGTAGTACAGCTCGTTGGCGTCGGTCCCGGCCGCGATAACGTTATCGCCGTTGTATGCGTCGATGTCGCCAACTGCGCTGGCCGTGCCCAGGCCGGGGCGTTTGCCCTGGTCGCTGTAGCTGGCGCCGCCGTCGCTGGATACGGCAAAGCCGTCGGCGTTGACATTGGCCGAATCGGGATTGGGCGAGGCCGCGTCAGCGCCACCGTCATTGAATGCTATGACCACATGGCTGCCATTGGCGGCAATCGAGGGCTCGGCGTGAAAGCTGCCGGGGTAGCCGTCATAGGTCGGATCGGAAACGGGGACATCATTGCGCAGGTAGGGCACGGCCAACCCGACGCCTGGCGTGGCGATGCCGGGAAGCGGCTTGCCTGCAGTGTGTTGGGTTGATCGCAACCACTGCAGCTGCAGATTGCGTACGCCGCGGACGCCATTCAGTACCTGCTCGAGCTTCTCCGGTCCGGCCCCGGGGTCCAGGCGCAGCAGGCCACCATCGTGTACCGCTGCAGGCTCGGCATCCGCATCGTCGTCCTGGGCGTGCACCGGCAGGCCACACAACGCCAGTAGCAAGACCGCGAGGCAGGCTTTTGCCCAGCGATGAGCCGAATGATGAGGCGAATGTTCGCGTCGTGTCATGGCCAGACTCCCCAGTTCTGCGCAATGCCCAGTATAGCCAGAAAGAGTTGGTTGCCGTGCAGAGGCGCCACAGTGAGAAGCAAGAAAATGCGCAGAGCCACTTTTCGGGTTGCATGGGACGGCCCCATGTCTGGGGCCAGGGCAGAGGTTCCCTTGCACCAGGGGCGGAGTAATATGCGAATGCTGACCCGAATGGCGTGATGGTGGTCTTTTGCTCCTGCTGTTGCACCTGGTGGTCTTGAGCCCGGCGTCTGTTCACCGCGTGGGTGCCTATCCGGTTGTTGCTGATCATCAGGAGAACCAGCATGAAACTCTATTACCATCCCGCCTCGACATCCTCGCGGCCCATCCTGCAGTTTTGCGAGGATGCCGGCATTGCCTATGAACCGGTCGTCGTGGACCTGATGACGGGGGAGCATCTCAAGGAACCCTATGCATCAGTCAACCCCAATTGCAAGGTGCCCGCAATCGACGACGACGGATTCATGCTCACCGAGAGTTCGGCCATTTTGAAATACCTGGCTGAAAAGCACCGGTCCCCGGCTTACCCCGCGGATTTGCAAAAGCGTGCCCGCATCAATGAAATGATGGACTGGTTCAACGCCAATCTGTATCTCGAGTACGGCTACCACCTGATTTACCCGCAAATTTTTCCACACCACGCCCGCCAGCCTGAAGCTGCGAACCAGGCCACTCTGGAATGGGGCCAAAGACAAAGCACCAGGATGCTGCGTACCTTGAACGACTATTACCTTGGGCAAGGCCAGTCCTACCTGTGCGATGACACACTCAGCATTGCCGATTATTTCGGGGCAGCGATTCTGACGCTGGGAGAACTCATCGGTATCGAGTTCACGGATTACCCCAACATCGTGAACTGGCTGAACGGTATCAAGGCCATGCCATCCTGGGCAGCAGTGAACCAGGCCCACGATGGCTTTGCCGCCGCCATGAAAGGAAAGTCTTTTATCACGCTGTCGTGATCAGGCTCTGCCGCCGCCGCGCAGGTCAGGTTCACCTGCTCCTGTGCGGGAGCGGGTCTCAGATTCATTTCAATCATGGCCCGATGAACCGGTCTGCGTAATGACGCGTGCAAGACAGCAGAAAGGTTTCTGGTCTGGAATGAATTGTTCAGGCAGGCACGGGTGTGCTTGTTGACCTCGGGAGGGACATATCAATGAACGGGTATGCGCTGGTTGAACTGTTGCATGTTTTCTTTGCCATCATCTGGGTAGGTGGTGGATTCACCCTGCTGTTTGCGGCAGAGATCGCGCGCCGCAAACACGGACCCGGCGGCGCAATGGCTGTGGTGGATATCGTCGCGCTTCTCGGACCACCGCTGTTCGTGCCGGTGTCATTGCTGACGGTCGCGTCTGGCGTCATCACTGCCTGGATCGGCGGAGAGTTTTCGCAGTTGTGGGTGAGCCTTGGACTGGCGGGTTTCGTGGCGACCTTCCTCAACGGCGTATTGCTGATCAAGCCGCGTGCCGAGAAACTCTCGGCCATGGGTGCAGCCAAGGGCAAGGACAACCCGGCACTGGTGCCTTTCGCCGACAATCTTCTGACGATCGTGCGCTTCGACTATGTGATCCTGACGCTGGTGGTGGCCGACATGGTGCTGAAGCCGATGTCCGGCAACTGGGTGGAGCTGAGCGGGATGGCCGTCCTGCTGGTGATCGGCATGGCGTTCACCCTGGTGCCGGGCATGAAGCAACAGGCTGTTGCCGAAAAAGCGGGTTGAGTAGATTGACTCCGGGTCAGTCCGATCTGCTGTATCCAGCAGGAAATTGACCGGACGCCATTCCTTCCTTACGTTTGCCGGATGTATCGCCCGTACAGCGGAATCATGATTCCGAGTGGGGCGTAGACCCAGCCAGCAGTCGGCCAGGCGTGTGGAAACGCGGCGGCGGTGGCTGTCGAAAGCAGCCCGGCAAGGAACATGATGCCCCACTTGCCAAGTTCGAAGCGCGTTTCGACGCGCTCGAACGGATTCAGATCCAGTGCATCGCGTCGCCGCCACGCGTGCAGGTTCAGCAACGTGATTGCGATCGACATCGACATGAAGCCGATGCCGTAGATCACGAACATCTGGTTGACGTCTTCCACGCCGGCAATGCCCAGCGTGCGCGCATCGGGTCCGACCGGCAGTCCGGTCAGGCTCGCGGTGAAGCCGGTGACGGCGCTGACCATGAAGCGCAGCGGGTAGACGAATACCAGGACCGTGAACACGAGCACGCAACTGAGCACTATCGTGCTGCCATCGTCCAGACCGTAGCGCCGGCTCCAGCGATGGTGTCCGTTCCAGAACACCATGAGAAGGGTGGCGCCCAGCACAAAACCGGGCACATGCATGAGCGCGGCCGTCAGCGACTGCATGGTGGTGGGCGGATCGAGCGAGATGACCAGCAGCGTCAGCGCAAAAGCGAATGCTGCATCGGTGAACGTCTCGATACGCGTCATGTCCAGGCCGCGAAGCCTGAAGCCATCTGAGTCACGTGAAATCGTCACCGTCAGCTCCGTTCTGGTGGAATGCCCCGTCGGCTGTTCGGCGGCTGCGCCTGTCCAATCTAGACGAGCTCTCCGTCCATGTCCAGATGAGGCCCCCGCTATTGAAGCCGATGCTGCCGTGTACGTTTCGCGGCGAGACTGAAAAAGGGCACGCAGGAAAAAGCTTTCACCGCGCCACCTTCGGTCAGGCTTTTCCGTGTCCCGCAGGCGGGCGGGGCGACCTTCCGTTCATGCCAGATACGTTTCCACTGGGGTGTTTTGGCCTCGCCATGCGAAGGGTGCCGGATATTGACTTCACCCAGCCCAGCGCCCCCACACAGAGCAAGGGATTGCAAACAGGTATCAACTGTGTATACTGTGTATATGAAATATGGATTCGTCTTCTCGCAAGCGGACAAGCGGCCCATGTACCAGCAGATCATGGATCAGATCAGGCAGCGGATCGCGGTGGGCGACTGGCCGCCAGATGCGCCTTTGCCGTCCGTGCGCGAGCTGGCGGCGGATATCAAGGTCAGCGTTATCACGATCAAACGCGCCTATCTGGAGCTGGGACGCGAGGACGTGATCGTGACCCAGCAAGGCAAAGGAACCTGGGTCAACGGTTCGCTGGACATGGAAAAGTTGCAAAGGGAAGAACTGGCGGAGCATCTGGCAAAGGCCGGCAAATTGGCCGAATCGCTCGCGATACCCGAAAGCGAGCTATTGCAGATGCTCAAGAAATACACGTGATGAGGAGTTGACGAAATGAGCCAGCCACTGGCTGTAGAATGCAGGAACCTCAACAAGCGCTATCCGCATTTCGCCTTGCGCCATGTCGACCTTGAGGTCGAGCAGGGCACCGTGATGGGTCTGGTAGGCCCCAACGGTGCCGGCAAGTCGACCATTCTGCGCATGGTTATGGGCTTGCTGGATCCCGACAGCGGTTCTGTCAGGGTGCTGGGCCACGCGATGCCCGCCGAACAGGTGGCCGCGAAGCGCAGTATCGGCTTTGTGGCCGAGGACATGCGCCTTTACGAAAGCGAAACCATCGAGTTTCACATGGAGTTTGTCCGATCCATTTTCGATTCATGGGATGGCGACTACGCGCGCACCCTGCTGCGCAGCTTCGACCTGAAGAAAGAGCAGAAGGTCAAGGGCCTGTCGCACGGGCAGAGGATCAAGGCGACCTTGCTGCTGGCACTGGCGCGTCGCCCGAAGCTGCTGGTGTTCGACGAGCCCACCACCGGGCTGGATCCGGCCGTGCGCAAGGAAGTGATCGACGAAATGATGAATGCGCTCGCGGACGAGGCCCACTCGATCCTGTTCTCGTCGCACAACACCCTGGATGTGGAACAGATTTCGGACTACATCACCTTCATCTACGACGGCCGCATCATCGAGTCCTGCAACAAGGAGGAATTCATGGACGGGTGGCGGCGGATTCGTCTGACCAACCAGGAGAGCAACCCGCTACCGGATCTGCCCAACATCAAGGTAGTGCAGCAAAGCGGTCGGCTGTGCAGCGTCACGGTCGATCACTATCAGGATTCGGTTGCCGATCAATTGGCGCATTCGGGGCTGCGCGTTGATGCCGTCGAGCGACTGACGCTGGAAGAAATCTTCCTGAGCAATGTCCTGCACGCGCAAGCGAATATCAAAAAGGAGGCCGTATCGTGACTACCTCGATAATTCCCCAGCTTGTCCGAAAGGATTTCATGATCTCGCGCAGGATGATCGGGGTGTTCTGCCTTTTGAGTCTCGCCGGGGTTGCCGCCATCAGCCTGTTGTTTGGTCGCGTGCCCGGGTGGGCGCTGGTCAACATTGCCTTTCTTCTGCTCATCTCGCCCGCTGCCACCTGCGGCATGGTGTTGCTGATGACCACGGTGGTCTTCGAGAAGGAAAAATCGACGCAGGCATTCATCATGAGCCTGCCAGTCACGCCTAAACAGTTCACTATCGCCAAGGTGTTGATCAACATCGGCGTGTTCGGTGCATTCTGGGTGGCGATCAGCGGTATCGCCTACTATTTCGCATTCGGGCGCGGTTTCTTCCCGTCAGGAACGATTCCCTTCGTGTTCATGGTGCTTCTGGGGGTGTTTGTTTCCTACATCGGCATTCTCAGTGTCGCGTTGTGGCGCCAGTCGATGGGTTTGACTGTTCTTGCCATCGCGCTGTTCGAGATGGGTACCTCCGGCTACCTGTGGGTCATTGCCTATCTGGACCCGGTTTCAAGCTACATGCACGGTGAAGTGATGGTCTGGAACACGACAGCGGTTGGCATTGTCCTCGCCCAGGCGCTGGTGGCCGTGGTCATGATCTCCGCGGCCCTGTTGTTTCAAGGCAGGAAGAGGGACTTCGTTTGATCCCCGCTCTGGCCATTCACGCTGCCGGCCACTGCATGAAAACGCCATGAAACTGGCGTATGCGATTGGCTACGGTGGCGGCGGCAACCGGGTGTGGTTTCCGCCGCCAGCCAGATGGTACCCGCGAGCAGCTCAGAACTGCATTTCAAAGCCATTGCGGAAAATGCTGTCGCCGACCAGAAGCCTGGCGATGGCGAAATCGTAGTCGCCGGCGCTGTTGGCCTGCCGCGACCCGGCAAGAATCAGGTAGCCTTCGCCTGACATGGCTGCTGCATGCACGATATCGTCGCCCAGGCCACCGCCCACGGCGTTGAAGTACACAGCCTGGTGGCCGGCATTGCCGAACAGGGTGTCAATGTTGCCCTGGTAATCCGTACGTGCCATCAGGAAGTCCCGGTTGTTGTTGAACGTTGTGCTGCGACCGCTGCCGGCGATGATGACCTTGGGCAGGAATGGTCCCTGGCTCTGCAACACCATCGTGCTGCCTTCCTGTGTGTTGTAGCCGGAATAAAGATCCACATATTCGGCACCGCTGCCGCTATTGAACACGGTCGCCAGTTTGCCGTCGTCGCCAAAAGCCGCCACGGCGGCAGTGGCACCTGAAGCCAGGGCGCAATGTGTGCCGCCAACATAGATCGTGCGGAAAGATATCTCGTTGATCGCAAGCGCTTCGGCATCGTCGTAGCAGGCGGTTCCGGCACTGTGCAGGCTAAGCACTGAAAGACCCGTCCGACCAGCAAGATTGCCGAAGCTCGTGTCATAGGCACCTGTGCCAGCGTCCACGCGGGCCAGGCCGAACTCGTTTTCGCCTGTGGCCCGGCGCACGCTTCCCGCCACAACAACCTTGCCATCGGACTGGATTGCGACCGAACTGGCAGCATCGTCGAAGTCACCACCCTGATCGAAATAGATCTGCACAAGTCCCTGGGTGCCGAAAGCGGTGTCGACGACTCCGTTGGCTTTGAGCTTGGCGAGGCCGAAGTCCAGATCCGGCACCGCAGAGGTCATGTAGCCAGCCAGGAACAGACTGCCATCGCCGGCCAGTGCCACGCTGTTGGCGACATCGGCGCCACTACCGAAGTCCACAAGGTAGTAGCCGAACAGGCCGAAACCGGGGTCTGTATTGACGCCGTCGGCATTGAAGCGCACGGCCAGAAACTGACTGTTGCCTGTGCCATCGGCTTCATAAGAGCCTGCAACCACGATCTTGCCGTCGGGCTGGACCAGCAAGGCCTTGGCGTGCACCGAGGCGTTGGAGAAGTTGAACTGGCGTTTGCCCAGCGTACCGAACGTGGGGTCGACGCTGCCGTCCACATTGAGCCGCGTCAGGCCGATCCCCCAATGACCGCCACCAAGGTCCACGTCTCCAGCAACGACCGTCTTGCCATCGGCTTGCAGCGCCACGGCCTTTGCCACCGAGTTGGCATGCAGCAGAAAAGGACCGGATTGAGTGGAAAATTCGACATAAGTACGACCGTCACCGCTGAAATGCGGGTCGAGTTGCCCCTCGACATTGGCGGCCTGCGCGGCAGTGGCTGTGACAAGGGCAAGTGCCACAGCAACCTTGGGGTGGTTAAAACAACGAGCAAATCTGAACATGAGCTGCCTCCATTCTGGCGTTCGCATCCCATGTAACGTGATTCCAGCCCAGATCGGGTCATTCAGGGATGTACTGATCACCGCATGGATAGCGGTTTGGCCAATTCCAGTACTGGCACCATTGGCCGATTTGCCGGATCAGGTTGTCGGTGCTGGCTCAGCGCGGGCTTCGATCCTCGAAATCGTCGAAGAACAGTGGCGCCTCGTGTTGCCACTCGTAGGCGCCTATGTCGCAGCGTTGGGTGCCGTCGGCGTTGCCGTCTGCCGGGCGTGGATTGCCGAAGCCGTCGGTGGTCGGGCACGCACTGGTCGTGGTGTCGCTGGTCGCTGCCGGATTGCCGGCGTCCAGTGCCGGCCCGTCAGCCAGGAAGACGACGGGGAAGCGCTCGAATTGCTGTGTCGCGCCATTGAATGACCCGGTGCTTCCGAGTCCGATGAGATGCAGGTCGGTCCTCACCTGGCTACCTGTGCCGTTGCCGAAACCGCACAGAGAGTCCGGCATGATGTTGTAGCCGGCGCTGGTGGCACCGGCGAAGCCGCTGCACCAGTCGTGATTGAGCATGCCGCCATCAACGAGATTGTTCCACGCCGCGTCCACCACGGGCGCCGGGTTGGTGGCGTAGTATGAGCCGGCGATGCTGGAGCCGACTTGGTCGGCGGAATTGTGCGCAAATGTGTTGTTGCGCAAGGTGACATCGCCGAAGCTCTTCAGGCCACCACCGACCCCGTTCTGGGCCAGGTTGAAGGTGAAGGTGTTGTTGACCAGAGTTGCGGTGTTGCTGGTCGGATTGGTGGTGCTGACATACAGCGCACCACCGGCGTCAGCCCAATTGGCGTTGAAGCTGTTGCGTATGGCATCCAGTGACGCATTGAACATGGCCACCGCACCACCGTGCGCGGCACCGACCGCGTTGGCTGCAAGGGCCTGGTTTCCGTCGAACAGCGAGTCGGTGATGGTCACATCGCCGGCTTGAGCATAGATGGCGCCACCCTCTGCCGGTTGGCCGAACTGACTGCTGCTGGTGCTTGCCAGGTTGGTGCTGAAGGCACAGCGGCTGACAGTCAATGAGGCTGACGTGTTTGCGCTGTACAGGCGGATGGCACCGCCATTGACGATGGCGCTGCCGCGCACGGCGTTGTCATAGAAGGTCGAGTCATGCACGTTCATTCCCAGCGACGCGTCAATGGCACCTCCGCCGGCATAGGTTCCTTGCGCCACGCAGTGCACGAACCAGCTGTTGCTGACTTCGGCCGCGCCCGCCGTATCGGGTAGCGACAGGCAGGCGCCATATGAGGTCGAATAACCGTTCTGCAGCGTGACGTTGACAAGTCTGAACAGGGCGGTGTTGCTTGATGCGCGCAGGATGGGGTAAAGATTCTGGCCGTCAATGACCGCGCGGCTACTGGTGTTGCCGGTGATGTAGACGATGCCGTTGGTCATCTGCGGCAGCGGCGAGGACAGATTGATGACCTGGCTCGAGTCCAGGTCGATGAGGATATTGGGGTAATACGACGCGCCCAGCGCGTCCCCGTCGATGATGGCCTGGCGCAGGCTGCCCGGGCCGGCGTCTGCATTGGTAGTGACGTGGATATCCACGGCGGCGGCGCTGGCTATTGTGGGCAGGCCGAGAGCGAGAGTGAACAGGAAAAAAGTGAAGCTGCGCATCGTTGGGGTCCCATCATGTTGGCGTTTTTCCCTGGATTACGGCGTCAACAGGGCAGCCAGGTCGGTACGGATCAGGAGGTGATGGCGTTCCTCCGGCGCTGCAGGCAGGGATTTTATTACAGCCACTTTAAACCCTGATTTTTGCGCCGGTCAACGGCTCATGCCCAAGCCAGCTGCATATGTGCCTGTTCGACCCGCGCTTTGGCAGGGCATTGGGATATCAGACGAATGGCTGTCGCTGCCGGTGCGCGGTGCATATGCCAGCCAAACTGAGCGCAGGAGGCAGGGCTTCGCCGCTTGCTGGAGAAAGGTGAACAACTATCTGTCCCGGTTCCTTTCTTTCTACTCGAACCCGTCGGCGAATATGACGTCGACGCGGAATTCGAACGCACCAATATCCACGGTGGAATTGGTGATCCGCGGATTGCCGGGCTAGTGGGCGGGAGCGCCATGGTCCGGGTCGGTCCGCCGTTGTTGCCGAGTGGCGCAAGTCCGGGAGAATCACTGATTCTGGTTGAGTGGCTGGTGTGGTCTGCTGCCGAGTCCGACACCCTGGTCTCCGACGTGTTCGACGACCAGGCATCCTCTGACACGAAGGTCGAGCGAGCTTGGCCTGTTCGATTCAAGTGTGCTGGTCGTGAATTGAAGCTGTGAGCATCGGTCAGAGTGATCCGCCCGGATTGGGCTGTGATGCATGGTGAGCGTCGGCCGTGCAACGCCGCACGTTCGTCATCGCGAACCATCACATTGACGCGCGCTGGGCCTTGTGACGTTATCGGCCTATGCTGCACGCATGGATCATGCAGTTTCCAGGGATACGCCTCGCGTGGCGGTGATCGGTGCTGGCATGACGGGTCTGTCTTGCGCGCGCGAGCTGTCCCGTCACGGCCTGGCACCGGTGGTGCTGGAAAAAAGCCGTGGTCTGGGCGGGCGCATGGCCAGTCGGCGCGTGCAGGCACAGGCTCTGGACCATGGTGCCCAGTTTTTCACCGTGCGCGATCCGGTCTTTGCCAGGGCAGTGCGCGAATTGCGCGCTGCGGGGGCTGTGGCCGAGTGGGCGCCGCGGCAGGGACAGCCGCATGGCGCGGTCGGCTGGTACGTCGGCACACCCTCGATGAGCCGCAGTCTGCGTACCTGGAGCAAAGGCATGGAGGTGCGGACCCGAGTACGCGTTCAAGCTGTCGAGGCTGGCGCTGATGGTTGCCGTGTGCATCTTGAAGAGGGTAGCGAGCTGTTCGATGTTGTTGCCTGTAGCGCACCGGCGCCGCAGACGCGTGAACTCTGCGCCGGCCTCGCGGATGTCGGCAAGGCGCTGGAGCCGGTACAGATGGCGCCGTGCTGGGCATTGATGGCGCGCTTCCAGGCGTCGCTGGATACCACGCTGGATGCCTTGCGCCCGGGGCATCCGGTGCTGGCCTGGGCGTGTCGGCACGGATCGCGCCCGCAGCGCGGTAGCCAGCCCGAGGCCTGGGTGGTCCATGCGACCCCCGAATGGAGTGCCGCGCACCTCGAGGACGCACCCGACCCGGTCACCGCCGAGTTGCTCGACGCGCTGGCCCAGGTGCTGGAACAGCCTTTGCCCACTCTGCTGGATGCCCAGGTTCACCGCTGGCGCCATGCCATGGTGACCGAACCGTTGGGCCAGCCCTTCCTGGCTCTTGCCGACGGCCAACTGCTGCTCGGTGGCGACTGGTGTCTGGGCCCGCGCGTGGAATGCGCATTTCTCAGTGGGCGTGCCATGGCCTCGGCGATTATCACGCGCTGGCTCGGCTAGGGACCCTCCGATTAACCCTGAGTAGGTGGCATGACGTCCAGAAAGTCCGCAATTCGTGCTGCGCGGCGCCGTGCAGGCTGGGCTGCCTGGACAAGCCGCGCGGCGCGGGATGCGGGCTTTCTGGACGTCACCCAGGCGTTCATAATCAACAAGTTGGGCCCATGGTGTCTGTCCACAATCCTGTGTTGCACTGACTTGACAGGCCACCAGCCTGCCTGCGCCAGTGCGCCTTGACTTGCGAACAGACACCATGGGTGACACCTGCTCAGGGTTAATAAGAGGGTCCCTAGACATGCGCAGTCGACGTATCCTCATCACGGCGGTGGGATCGGAAGGCGATCTGCGCCCGCTGCTGGCCATCGGTGGTGTGCTGCGTCAACGCGGCCACCATGTGCGGCTCGCCAGCCACGCACTGCACGCCGATCTGACTGCCGAGGCCGGCCTGGATTTCATCGATGCCAGTGGTATCGATTTGCCGGAGGACCGCGGCAAGTTTGCACGGCGGGCGTTCCGGCGGCTGAGCGGGCCGCGCTTCGTAATCCATGATTTCGCTGCCGCCGATGTCGCTGCCAGCCATGCACGCCTGACTGCTGCGTGCGCCGATGATGTGGACCTGGTGCTGACCTCGACGCTGGCTTTCGCAGGACAGATCCTGGCGCAGCAGCGCGGCTGGCGCTGGGTGTCGGTGGTGCTGGCGCCGGCCGGTCTGTGGTCGGACTACCAACCGCCGGAGATCGGCTGGCCGTGGCTGGACCGCTTCGTTGCCGCCTCGCCCGAACGGGCGGCGCACCTGCGAGGCGTGTTCGAACGGGTAAGCCGGCGCTGGACTGCGCCGGTGCGCAGGTTCCGGCTCGCGCAGGGATTGCCTCCGGAACCACCGGCGGGCAATCCGATGCTGCGCGGACAGCACGCGCCGGCCTGTTCACTGGCGTTGTTCCCGGACTGGTTCGGTGCGCCACAGCCCGACTGGCCAGCACAGATGCAGCAGACCGACTTCTGTTTCTACCGTGCGCAGGAAACCGCGTTGGCTCCGCACGTGAACGAGTTTCTGGACGCGGGCGCGCCGCCGCTGGTGTTTTCGCTGGGGTCGGCTGCAGTGCACGCTGGCGAGCGGTTTTTGCACGAAAGTCTTTCGGCTGCATGCCAGCTTGGGGCTCGCACAGTGCTGCTGACGGGCTCGGCGGAGATGCGCGAGCGGCTGCCGACGCCGTTGCCGTCCGGCGTGCTTGCGCTGGACGCCGCGCCGCACGCATTGCTGTTTCCGCGTGCCGCCGCCGTGGTACATCACGGCGGTATCGGCACCAGCGCCGAGGCGCTGCGCGCGGGCCGACCCATGCTGGTGGTACCGCACGGCTTCGACCAGTTCGACAACGCGGCCAGGCTGCAGCGACTGGGTGTGGCCGAAGTACTGCCAGCCACGCGCTATCGTGCGGCTGGCGCAGCGCATCGGCTTCAGGCCTTGCTCGATCAGCCGCGTTACCGTCGCTGCGCACTGGATCCGGCGCAGCGACTGCGCGAGGCCGATGGGGCGCAGGCCGCCGCTGATGCGGTTGAGGCGCAGCTGCAGCGCTGAATGTGCAGGGGCTCAATCGTTGCCGGGCAGCAGGCGGCGCAGGCCGCGTGAATTCACGGAGAAAACGGAGCTTGGTGGATTGGGGCATTCGGCGGTTCGAATCCATCGGTAAAGATGACGTCGCTCCAGATAGTGGTGATTGGCGCAACGCCGTTCGCCTGGCCAAGCGGCGGCAAACCGTACATTGCCTCGAGTGTTGCGAGGGTACGGTAGTGTCCGCCCGTATCGGCGTAGCTGCCCGGCACGACGTGCGCACCAACGAGCACGGTTGCGATACGGTTGTTCTGGGAATGATCGTCCTCATCCCAGGTCAGCACGAACAGACTGTTGTGCGTTGTGGCCCATTGCACATAGCCATCCAGATGCGATTGCAACCAGGCATCGCCCGTTGCCACCGAACAGTTGTGCATGTCATTGCACAGGTTCGGGATGACGAATGCGAGTGTCGGCAGCGTCGAATAGTCGGTCGGGAACAGGGTGAGGGGCTGGTTGCCTGATGACGGCACGGTGTCGAAGTCGACCCATGGATTGTGCTTGCGCGCATACAGCCCGGAGCTGCAGCCGGTGAAGCCCGTCTGCGGCAGATCCTCGGAGTAGCCGGTGAATGACAGGCCGGCGGCAATCAACTGGGCACCAAGATTGTCGATGCCCGTAAAATCAAACGGGCACTGGTCGTCGGTGACACCTTGGGCTGAACCCGAAAACAAGGCGATATAGTTGGGTTGGCTCGGATGAGCTACCGCGAAGTACTGGGTGAAATTGGCGCCCTGCGCGGCCAGCGAGTTGATATAGGGTGCATCGGCATTGCCGATGATCTCGTCGTAGCTGTGGTTTTCCATGATCACTATGACGACATGGTCGTAGACCGGAACTTCCGTGGCTGCGGCGGCATTGACTAGTGAAGCAATTGTCAGCGCCAAGGCAATGACGAGACGCCGCGCGGTCCGGTTTGTGCGATGCGGCACTGTCATCGCAAAGAGCTCAGCAAAGCGATGAAGCTTTGCCGGCTTCATTTCCTCGACGCTCTGTATTCTGTTCTGCATGATGCAGGTCCGCCAGCCGCAGGATCGGTGTGCTGCGAGCGTTCCATTATGGCCGACCTTGACATATCCCGTCTGCCCGCGTCCAGATTTCGCCTGGCCTGTCGGTCGGTGCAACCGTGATTCGCATCGGTCGCGCACACCGAGAGGCACGGGTGCCAGGTGACGGCGGGGTATCTGCGGTGTCGCATGCTGGGCGAAGCCATCCTTGTGGTGTCGGGCATTCTGATTGCCCTGCAGATCAACAACTGGAACGAGCAGCGCATCGAGCAGACACAGGTGCGCAAGTATGCACGCGCGCTGATTGGCGATCTGCAAGCCACCCAGGATATGCTGGTGCCGACAGTGGAACAGGTTGGCTGCTTGCCCGATAGTAATTGCCAGCTGGGCGGCTATACCCGCGGCAAGCGGCTTTAGGAATTGGGCAGCCTGCATCTGCACTTGTACTCATCCAACATCGGTTCCCGACCATACGCCTGGAACCGACCTGCACTTGAGCAGATCAAGAGGCCAGCGCATCCCGTGCGCGCTGGCGCGAAGATTCGCTGAATGCGATGCGCCGCGGGGATGCCCGCGCCATGGCCGCTCTGGACGCCAAATTGAACGCTTCCGGTCGTAGCCTGCCGCTGGTATCTGACGCCATGGGTGACGTGCGTAGCATGGTCAACGCCTATGTGCGACTGGAACAGAGTATCCAGCCGCGTTATCAGCTCGAGATTCCTCGCCTGCAGGGCATGGGGCGCGCGGACATTGCCGCATTGCACGGAGTCCTGCGCAATTCAAAAAAGCATCATCCGGTCTGGCTTGCCTGTGATGATGGCAAGTTGGCCGCAAAATACACCCTCTCAGGCGAGTTTCACGCGCTGAACACGCTATCGAGCCAGCCGGCATCGTCAAACGGGTGGCACGTTGATTTGGCCATTCCCGGGCGGCTGTGAAACAGGGGAGGCGGGTGCAAGCTAGGGACCCTCTGATTAATCCTGAGTAGGTGGCATGACGACCAGAAAGTCCGCAGTTCGTGCTGCGCGGCGCCGTGCAGGCTGGGCTGCCTGGACAAGCCGCGCGGCGCGGGATGCGGGCTTTCTGGTCGTCACCCAGGCGTTCAGAATCAACAAGTTGGGCCCATGGTGTCTGTCCACAATCCTGCGTTGCACTGACTTGACAGGCCACCAGCCTGCCTGCGCCAGTGCGCCTTGACTTGCGAACAGACACCATGGGTGACACCTGCTCAGGGTTAATCAGAGGGTCCCTAGCTGTCGGCTGCCGGATCGCCTGCACCGACGTCCCGCAGGCCGAAGTTGATCGAGTCGATCAGCTTGTCGGCGCTCCAGGGCTTGGCCAGGAAGTCGTGCAGTCCGGCTTCGCGACGGGCGCGGTCAACCGCAGCCTGCTCGGCCTGACCCGAGAGCATGATCTTGACCACGGTCGGGAAGCGCTGGTGCGCCTGGATCAGGAACTCGTCGCCCTTCATGCCCGGCATCAACCAGTCCGACACGATCACGAGAACCTTGTGCCCCAGCTCGGACAGCTCATCGAGCAACTCCAGTCCTTCCTCGGCACTTTCGGCCACTTCGATCACGAAACTGTTGCCGAACGCACGATGTAGCTGATCCTTGAGGGCGGTCAGAACGATGGGCTCGTCGTCGACGCAAAGCAGCACTCCCTTTTCCATCACGACTCTCCTGTATTGGGGGGGGCGGCAATCGGCAAACGCACAATGAATGTGCTGCCACGTCCAACTTCGCTCTCGACCTCGATCCGGCCACCGTGATTCTCGACGATCTTGCGTACGATATCCAGGCCCAGACCGGTACCTTCGCCAGCCGGCTTGGTGGTGAAGAATGGATCAAAGATACGTTCGCGCAGGTCTGGCGAGATGCCGCACCCCGTATCGCCAACCGATATCAGGGCATATTCGCCCTCCTGACAAAGTCCAATCGTCAGGGTGCCGTTCTGATCCATCGCCTGTATCGCGTTATGGATCAGGTTGGTCCACACCTGGTTGAGTTCATCGGGCAGGCAACGTACCTCTGGAAGTGCCTCATAGCGCCTGACCAGTTCGATCCCATGCTTTATCTGGTTGTGATAGATGGTCAGCACCGTCTCCATGCCTTCGCGCAAATCCGAATCCGCCCACACCTGGGCGCCGCCGAAGCGCGAGAATGACTTGAGCGCGAAGATGATCTTCGCCACCCGGTCGACGGCGGCATTGATGTTGCCGGCGTTGGATGCAATGGTGGCGATGCCATAGGCGGTATCGAGGATGGACTGGTTTTCGGGGTGGTCCAGCAGCGGCAGCACTTGGTCCAGCTTCTCGTGCGCTTGCAGCTGAACCAGCAAGCCGGCTCGATACCTGGCCTGATCCACGCCGAGCGCCTCAAGCTTCTGGGTGACCCCGCGCACGATGGTTCGTTCCTCGCGCGTGCTGAGCACGCTTCGGGGCTTGCTGGCACGACTGACAAGCTTGCTGAACAACTGGCTGTGTTCGTCGTCGAGCCTGGTCAGAAGCCTGGGCAGATCGCGCAGGGTGCTGTCGATCGATTCGGAAATATTGCGCCCGCTGGACTTGATGGCCCCGATGGGCGTGTTGATCTCGTGCGCGACGCCGGCGATCAATTGTCCCAGCGAGGCCATCTTCTCCGAGTGCACCAGGTTTGCCTCGGCCTGGTGCAATTCGGCCAATGCCTTGGCCGCGTCGCTACGCGCGTTCTCGGCGACCGCGTACGCATCGGCATTGGCCAGGGCGATCGCAGCGTAGGCGGACACTGCACGGAACACTTCCAGGTGCCGCTCCTGGTAGGCATTTGCGTCATGGCTTTGCACCGTCACCACGCCGATACTGCGTCCGTTGACGATCAGCGGGCGGAACACGGCTGACAGGATCGGAGCACTCGGCGCGACCTTGGTCGGATCGGGCGCATTGTCCAGTTGCTGCTGGTTGAACAGCGTCATCTCGCGGTCTTCGCGAATGGTTAGCACGGCCAGCGACGTCGGATGGTCCAGCGGGTAGGAGATCTCTTCGTCGACCACCCCGTCCTCGATGTAGTAGACGTAGTCCAGGGTGTTGCCGTCCGGGGTCAGCAAGGCCACGCCGAAAGCATCCATCGGCAGCAGATCGGCGCAATGCTTCTCCAGCGTTCGACAAATCGACAATACATCCAGGTTGGCGGTCAGATCCTTGCCGATATCGCCAACCAGGCGCAAGGTCTCCGTTGATCGGACCAGTTCCTCGTTGGCCAGAGTCAACGCCTTGTTCGATTGCCACCGCGCAACCACCGCCGCGACATGACCGGCCACGTAGTTGAGCAGGTCCAGGTCGGCTGGCGTATAGGTCACCTCCTGGCTGTAGCTCTGCACGATGATCAAGCCGTAGACCTTGTCCTGGGCTATCAGCGGCGCTCCCATCCAGCTGTTGAAATCCATGTCGCCATGCGGCTTGTGTATCTCGCCGCCGTCTACCAGTTCCCGAAACTTCGGATCATCGAGCAGCCACGGCTTGCGGCTGCGGATCACCAGCGAAGAGATCCCCTCGCCATAGGGGAATGTCAGCTTGACCTCGTTCGGGTCCTCGTCCACCAGGTATTCCTGCTGGATGAGTTGTCGATCTTCGTCGTAGGTGGCGATGATGAAGTTGCGCGCGTCGATGAGCCGGCCGACAATTTCATGCAGGCGAGCATAGTGTTCGTGCTGCGCGCTATCTGCCGCTGACAGCGAGGCAATTTCGTACAGGGCACGAAGCAGTTCGTCGTTATGCTGGCGGCTGGCAAGCTGTTCTTCAAGCGCGGCGACACGCTCGGCCAGCTGTTTCGCTGAATCGGCCATCAGGCAGATGCTACCTGGTTGCGGCCGGCGGCCTTTGCCTGATACAGCGCCGCGTCTGCCCGGCGCAAGAGATTGTCAGCGTCATCGTCCTCCTGGTAGGTCGCCGTGCCAATGCTTGTCGTGACGCGACCGACCTTCGGAAAGTCATGGGCAGCGATGGCCATGCGGAGATTTTCAGCGGCAGCCAGGCATCCGTCCTGATTGGAATGCCGGCATACCATTACAAATTCCTCGCCGCCATATCGAGCCAGAACGTCAGATTCGCGAGTGCGCTCCCGCATCATCCGGGCCAGGCCCAGCAAGACGCTGTCGCCGACACCATGTCCGTACCGGTCGTTGACCTGCTTGAAGTGGTCAATGTCGATCATCATCAGCGAAAAGCCTGTGCCATAGCGCCGACTCCGCATGAGTTCCTCGTCCAGTATCTGATCGAGTTTCCTGCGATTGAACAGACCGGTGAGCCGGTCGGTCACGGATAGCAATTCCAGTTCACGGTTTTTTTCGTGCAGTTCCCTCGTTCTGGCCTTGACCAGACTTTCCAGCTTGGCATTCATTTGCTTGAGTGCTTCGTTTTGCCTCTTCAGGTCACGCTCCTGATTATAGGCGCGTACTGCCCCACGCACGGTTAGCACAATGTCCTCATTGGCGAAGGGCTTCTCGAGGAACCGATACAGGTCGGCCTCGTTGATGGTGCGCTTGACACCGCTAAGGTCGCTCTGGCCGGTAAGCAGGACCTTGACCGTATCGGGACTTTCCTCGTGAAGCCGGACCAGCAGTTCGTCGCCATGAAGCCCGGGCATCATGTAGTCGGTGATCACCAGGCACACGTCACGTCCTTGCTCGCGGGTTTCGGCGAAAATGCCCAGCGCCTCGTCGCCGCTCTCGGCGAACTCCAATTCCAGACCCGATCCGAAATGGCTCCACAGCACGCTGCGCAGGGCATTCAGGACCGTGGGGTCATCGTCCACGCACAAGATGATGCCTTCTTTGTCCAAATGCCTTGAGTCCGGTGAGTTGTGTTCGCAGGACACAGACTTCAGATGGGAATCGGATGCTGGAGCAAGCACCAGGTTGCCAGTCATGTCACATCCTCTTCAGGCCCTTGCCATATATGGCGATGCAAGAACAGTGCCACTAATTGAGATAGCGCATGGGCCCAATTGGGCAGTTCATGGAAGTGTGATGCATTCGATGTTTTCGCCCAAATACGGGACGTCACCCACGCGTTCTGAGTCAAAGGATCCTCAACGGAACCCTTCCAGCGCATCGCGATGGTTGCGGCTCAGGGTGAGGCGCGAGCCGTCCTTCATCATGACCAGGCTGTCACCGCCGAACCAGGGCAGGATTTTCCTGACATGGTCGAGGTTGACGATCTGGGAGCGGTGGATGCGGCGAAACACCCGAGGGTCGAGACGCTCGAGAATCCCCTTCATGGTTTCCCTCATCAGGCAGGTTCCGGACGCGGTGTGCAGCCTGACATAGTTGCGCTCGGCGCTGATGTGCTGGATGTCCGAGGTTCGGATCAGTTGCTGCGATTCATCCACTTTTACCAGCAACCGGTCCGGGTAGGACCTGGTTTGCTCGATACCGGCGAGCAAGGCAATCAGTTGTGCCTGTTGACTGAATGATTGCGTCGATCGCAATTGTTGCCTGGCCCGGGCCGCGGATCTGGCGAAGCGCTCGCCATCGAATGGCTTTAGCAGGTAGTCGATGGCGTTGGCTTCGAAGGCGGCTACCGCATAGTGCTCGTACGCTGTGGCAAAGATGGTTTCGGGCATGTGTTCGGCGCCGATTTTCTCGACGACCCCGATACCGCTCAGCTCGGGCATCTCCACGTCCAGGAACACCAGGTCGGGTCGCAGTTGCGCGATGCATGCGCACGCTTCCAGTCCGTTGCGGCATTCACCGATCACGCTGAAATCGGTTTCCCTTGCCAGGAACTGCTGCAGACGCCGACGTGCCGCGGTTTCGTCGTCGGCGACGAGGACGCGAATCGGGCTTGGCGATGGGCCACTCATGCTGTCAGCAGGTCAGTGGGCGACAGGGGCAGGCGAATCCGCGCAATCGTGCCCTGAGCGGTACGAATCAGCTCCAGTTTCTGGCGCATGCCGAACAGTGTTTCCAGGCGCGTACGCGTGTTGCTCAAGCCGATGCCGAAACCTTTCTGGCAGAGCAGGGCTTCCGTGGCGTCGTCTTCCACCTCCAGCATCAGGGCATCGTTGTCGGTATATGCCCGGATAACGATACGGCCGCCCGATGCACGTGGCGCCACGCCATGCTTGATTGCATTCTCGACCAGTGGCTGCAGGATGAAAGATGGAATTGATCGTGCGCGAAGATCTTCCGGTATCGCCCAGGTCACGATCAACCTGTTTTCGAAGCGGATTTGTTCAATCTCGAGGTACGCCGCGACGAATGCGATTTCCTGCTTCAGGCTGACCATCGGCTTGTCCGATTCCTTGAGCGACAGACGCAGCAGTTCGCTAAGGCGGTTAAGCATGCGATCGGCCGCGTCAGGGTCATAGTGCATCAGCGATGCGACGGTATTGAGCGTATTGAACAGGAAGTGCGGCTGCAGTTGTGCTCTCAGATTCTGCAATTGCGCCCGGACGAAGGCGGCCTTCTGCTCTTCCAGTTCGATCTTGCGCGTATGCGCAAGGGTGAGTGCGTCGCGCCCCTGGACGATACCCACCAGTGCCAGATAGGTCAGAAAGGCCAACTGGAAGCAGCCATGGAAGGTGTCGACAAGGAAATCACCCAGCGACATGTACTGCGATTCGCGACCGATAAGGAAGATGAGTCCGTGCGCGATGTAGATGTCCGCCAGCGTGAAGCCGATGCCAAGGCCCAGGTGGATCAGCCAGGCTCGCCATTTCAGGTGCAGGGGCCAGCGCCGGATCAGGGGTATGGCGAACCAGGCCAGAAACATCCACGTGGCGAAGTGCGCGCTGATCTCGGTCAGTACGGTGCGCCATGGCAGGAACACCAGATACATGCAGTACATGTACGAGGCGGCAATCAGCCAGGCCCCGACATAGACAGTGCGGGGTGATTGTTTCAATACCATTGTGCCGGATCCAGGATAACTCTGTCGGTCGAGCAGGTGCGGTGTCCTTGCCGCATGAGCTGCAAGTGTAAGGGCCCCGGGGCAAGCTGGTGGAAGTTTCATCCCGGTTGTCTCACCGTTCGTCCCTTGCTACGGCATCGCCGATGGGTCTGGCCGTGTCCAACTGCGCAGGAAGCGTGCACGGTTCGTCCCTCGATCCGGGCGTCCCGGCCCGTGCCGGAACGTCCTGTCACATTCTCATCCCGGCATGGGCGTGAGCCCGATAACTTGGCGATCGAGATGCGATGCACGCCCTGCGGCCCGGGTGGTGTCGCGTCTCCTGGAGAGCCCCGATGCTCGGGGTCGATCCAATCAGCTCATCCATCCAATGCAAGGAGTTGTCATGTCCGCAAAATCAAAGTCCGCAGTTCTGCTGGTGCTTGCCGGTGGTCTGCTCATGTCTGCCGCCGCGTCGGCTCGAGGCATGCATGCCAGCAAGATCGACATCAATTTCGCCCAGACATTCGTGTTCGCGCAATGCCCGGACACCGCACCGGCGCAGGATGCCTGTCTGAACGTGACCGGTGTGGCAGACCAGCCAGGCATCGGACACGCCGAGTTCAGTCGTGTGGCGATGGTCGATCCGTCAAGCTACGATTACACCCATCCGGCCTGTCTGCCGATCGAGACCATCGGCACGCTGACTCTGCCCAGGGGATCGCTGGATATTCACGCGCCTGGCCATGTCTGCTTTGCCGACGGCGTGGCCTCGTACGACATCATCATCACCGGTGGCACAGGCGCCTATGCGGGCGCGCTTGGAAGCGGCAAGATCGTGGTGCCGCCGCCCGAGACCAACTCGACCGGTCGTGAACTGTGGCATCTGCAACTGGTCCGCAATCATCCTGGCCATCACTGGCCGCACTGAGCAGTCCCCGTGGAAGAGGGCGGCGGAGCAGGCTGCTGCGACGCAGCGTTCCGCCGCCCGCTTTCAATCCGCCCAGGAGGAATGTTCCAGGCGGCTCTGTAGCAGCCGTCATGCTGGACGGCGCGGAGCGCCGATCCGGGCTCGATTGTGAAATATGGGGTGTGAAGCATGTGGCGTGGCTTTGTCGTGCTGTGAAAATGGATCCCGGGTTCCGCCTGCGGCGGCCCCAGGATGACGGCGGTGAAGGTTCCCTCTGCGGTGGCCCCGGGATGACTGGTTTGTTCGATGTGCGAGGACTGCAAAGCCGGCTGCCATGCCGTGTTGATACGCAGGACCCCGTTTTGGCGTATTAGGAGGGTAAGGGATTTGATTCCCGACCACTTCGGAGGCTACGCCATGTCTTGTCACTCGATTTCCGCGCTGGTTCGCCTTGGTGGCTGGCTCCTGCTCACATGCCTGGTGCTGTCCGGCTTGTATGCTCCGGCTGGTCTGGCCAGCGTGTGCCGTGTCACCACCGCCGGGACGGCTGGCGGCAGCGGCACCTGGGCCGCGCCGATGGATCTGCAGAGCGCGCTGGGCAATACCGCCTGCAGCGAGATCTGGGTCAAGGATGGTACCTACAAGCCGACCACCGGTACGGACCGCATGGTCAGTTTCACGCTGGACAGGCAAGTGGCGGTATATGGCGGGTTTGTCGGCAGCGAGACCACGCAAGCGCAGCGTGATCCGGCCGCCCATGTGTCCATCCTGTCCGGTGACATCGGCATTGCCAGCGACGCCAGCGACAACAGCTATCACGTGGTGTACATCGTCGGCGACGAAAACAACAACATCGGCAACGCCACCATCCTCGATGGCTTCACCATCACCGATGGCAACGCCAATGCGGGGAGCCTCCCTGACTTCAGTGGTGGCGGATTGCTGTGCCTGGGGGAGCATGCCGGCGGCCAGTGCAACCCGACCCTGCGGCAACTGCGCTTCGTCAACAACCATGCCAGCACTTACGGCGGCGGGATCGAACTGTATTGCTGGGTGGATGCTGCGTCCAGCCCTGCCATGAGCGATGTGCAGTTCATCAACAACAGTGCCGGCTCCAGCGGGGGCGGGATGGATCGCAGCAGCCAGTGCCAGGCCATGTTCATGCTGGAGCGCGCCACGTTTGACGGCAACAGTGCGGGCGATGGCGGTGGCATGTCGCTGGGAACCAGCAACGGGGTGACCTTGCGTGACGTGAGCTTCATCGGCAACAGCGCCAGCAACGAGGGTGGCGCAATGAACAACTTCAGCCTGGACAACATCATTCTCGATCGCGTGAATTTCGACGGCAATAGTGCCGGGGCACTGGGCGGGGCGATGTACAACCTTTCCAGTGCAAGCGGGCATACCAGTGTCATCGACATCAGCAATACGACGTTCAACAATAACAGCGCCCTTGCCAGTGGCGGCCACGGCCAGGGCGGTGCCATGCACAATGAAGCCTTTGGCGGCGGTATCAATCTGGTCATGGATACGGTGACGCTGAGCAACAACCAGGCCGACTTTGCAGGCGCGATCCACAATACCGACTCCTACGTCGGTGGCAACCTGAGCGCGACCCTGGGCAATGTGACCTTCAGCAACAACAGTGCGACCACCAGCGGTAGGGACATGAGCACCTCGGCCAACTACGTGCCGGTCAGCGTCGTCTTGCGCAACGTGACCATCCATAGCGGCAGCACTGGCTATTACGCTCTGATCAATACCAGCAGCGGCGGCGGCGCCGTCAGTCTGGGCCTGAGCAACGTGATTCTGTGGGATCCGACGCCCAGCTTGCCGATCATCAATTCCGGCAGCGCTTCTGTCACCCAGATCGACCACAGCATCGTGGTGCGCTCCAACGGCAGCGGAAGCAGCTGGACCACATCCCTGGGCACCGACGGCGGGGGCAATCTGGATGCCGACCCGCTGCTGGGCGCGCTGGCCAGCAATGGTGGCGCAACCCAGACCATGTTGCCCGCGGCGGGTAGCCCGGCTGTCGATGCCGGCAAGGCGGTCACCTGCGCCGCGGTGCCGGTGGACAATCGCGATCAGCGCGGCGGACCGCGACCGCATGGACCGCAGTGCGATATCGGCGCAATCGAGGTTGGTGCGGTGAGCGAGACCATTTTTGCCAATGGCTTCGAATAGGCTCGCAGTAGCAACCGGCATCGACCGGAGCGGAGGCCAGGTTCTGAGGCTACACGGGTATTCGTCCTGCAAAGCAGGGCGTTGACTTCTGCTCCTGGTTCTGCAGGGAACAGTGTGATTGATTCCCGTCCGGGCGCAGCACAGGCTGGGAGAGATTGGCTAGACTGAATCCGAGCGGCCGGTGTGCTCAAGGCGCGGTATACGCTACTGCGGTTCTGGCTCTGCCCGGGCCTCATCCCGATTCGACATCGCAAACTGTGAGCCAGTGCGCACTTGGATTGCATGAAAAGCGCGATAAATGTAGTGCAGTTCGTGATGCAGTTCACGACAAGTACCCAAGGAGAGGCTTTCGCTGCAATTGCCAGATCATCGCCGCGAGGGCGCCATGAATCATGAGTCATCGACTTCGGCGGGGCGGTCAAATCATGCTCCGTTATCTGCGGCGCAGTCTGCCCGCAGCAGGCAGCTGATAGAGGAATTGCGCGGCAAATGCACTGAGTGGTTGCAGGATTCGCTTGCGAGCGGCCTGGCGCATTTCGCCAAGGACTTGCACGATCTCGCTGACTCAAGCCTTGATCATCTCGAACAACAAAGCTGTGTCGATACCTGCACTCGTCTGGTCGACGGTAGCGAAGCGTTCGAGCAGCGGTTCATTGCCAGCATCGCGCAGACTTTTGAGCGTATGGGTCGGCAAGCCTCCGAATCGCCTGCTTCTGCGCCCCGGACATTGAGCCTCATCGATACGATCACGCAGGATCTGGATACCGCGCTGGATCAGCTGGTCGCGCGCAGCAAGGCTCGCAGTGGCCAGCAACTGGTGGAACTCGGCTTTCGCATGGCGGTACTTCTGGGCAGTTCTCCGCTGGAAAGTGGCGAACTGCCGGTTGGGCCACAGGCCATGGCGCATGCTTTTCGTGACGCCTGTGGCACATTGAAGATGCCTGTTGAGCATGAATTGCTGCTGTTGCAGAGCCTGGAGACCAGTCTGATCAACGAGCTCGCTTCGTTGCATGCGCTGGCCAACGGTTACCTGTGCGAGGCTGGCATCCTTCGCGGCTTGCGCCCATTTGTGCTGCCGAACGACAAGGCACGCAATGATATTCATGACAGGAATGCGAAGACATCGGTCGAGTCCGAATCGACTGCCAGTCGCCGCGATGAGCCTGCCGAATATGGCGCTTCTTTTCCGGGAGCACCCACCGCCCAACAGGCCAAATCGGCCGAGCCGGCCGAGGAGGGCACCGTCAGTGACGAGCAGTTGCAGCGTGCACTCGCCGCATTGCAGGAGCATTTCCTCCAGGTCGGCGAACGGACCTGGTTCGAGTTGAACCAGCCCAAGCGCCTGCGTGAGGAACTTCTGCTGCAGCTCAACATACGGCGTTCCGGACAAGGCAAGCCTGTCGATCTCAGCGCGGGGCAGGGAGCCACGCTGCAGATGATCGTGCGTCTGTTCGCGACGATATCGCGGCAGTTGCCACAAACACCCGATGCACTGGCTCTGTTGTACAACCTTCAGCTCCCGCTATTGCGCATGGCCCTGGTGGAACCCGATTTCTTTGACAAACATGAGCATCCGGCCCGTATGGTTCTCGGGCGGATTGCCGAGATTGCTCATGACTGGCTTGGTGACGACAGCGAGTCACCCAATCGCGAGCTGCGCATCGATCTTGAGGCATTGATCGTTCACGCCAGCCGCGCCGTACCCGACAAAACGGTGTACCTGAGCCTGCTCCAGGCAATCGAACGGCGCCTGGCCAGACTCAAGCAGGAAACGCAACGGGCCGAGAAGCAGGAAGTTGATGGCATGCGCGGGCTCGAGAGCCTTGAGGCAGCACGGATACGGGCCGCTGAACTGCTGGCGACGCTGGTCGCAGCCTCGCCGCAGCAGGCGGCGTTGTCGACACACCTGTTTCGTGCCTGGTCGGATGTGCTGTCACTGGCTGTTCTGCGCAACGGCGAGGACAGTGGCGCTTTCAGGAACCGGATGCGCGTAACCGAACAGATGCTCGGCATACGACCGGTGCGGGACACGGACATGTTGCAGCAGGAAGTAAAAATGGAACTGCGCCAGATTGGCATGCTCGAGACCGAGATCGACCAGTTGGTGCGGGAGTTGATTGAGTCCGGACATGCCGCTCAAGGCGTTGCTGCTGCACAGGCTGGCGATTCGCCAGCGGACTGCACGTCGTCGCTATTCCAGGCCAAGGGCATGAACCATCCTTCCTGGACGGTACCTCAATCCAGCCACGCGGCAGACCCAAGCATCCCGGGACAGGGTGTCGATCCCGAGATTCTGCGGATTCACCGGCACCTGCGTTCTCTGCCTCTCGGAGTGTGGTTCGAATTCATGGGTTCTGCAGGTACGGATGGCATACCGCGTCGGCTGGCCTGGTATTCTCCGCTGACGGGACACAGCCTTTTCGTTACTCGCAGCGGCCGCCGCGCACAGGAACTTGGTGAGCTGCAGCTGGCGCAGGCCATCGCCTGCGGACGAGTACGCGAACTCGAGACTGTGCGCGAGGACGTGGTCGGAGATGCCTGGCGGATTGTCAGCAGTGATCAGGATCAGCACCCAACCCGCAACCACCCGAGCAGCGCCTGATGTACGGCGATCGGGGTATCCAGCAGGGCGATGGCCGCAGGGCGCAACGCAAGTCGGTCGAATCAACCGAACCGGTGACCAACGTCATCACCGGCCAGTCGATGGGGCGCATCGGCAACATCTCGCGCACTGGCGTGATGCTGATTGGCTCCGCCCGGCCAGAGAGCAATGCAGTCTATCAAGTCATCCTTCCACTGCCGTGGAATGACGGATCCACATTGAAAGTCGAGGTCGGCTTGCAGGAGCAATGGTTCGAGCAGGCGACCTCGGCCAAGCAATACTGGGCCGGCTATCGCATCGTCGCGATCAGCGACAACGACAACGCCGACCTGCTCGAATGGCTTGATCAGCCGGACTGAAGCTGATATCGCAGAAACCAGAACGCCGCTCGTGCGAGCGGCGTTTTCGTCATGGTTCGGGAAACGACTTAGTGATGCTTCCCAGGCTTGCCTGGCTTCCTATCGATCTTGCCGGTGGCCTCCTTGCTCTTGGTGCCGGTTGTCTTGGCGGGTGCTGCCTTCATGCCGCTCTTGAGCGGTTGCTTGGTACTTTCGGTTCTGGTCGTGCTCATGGTGCGCCTCTCATTTGGAGACATGCCGCACATGCGGCCATCAAGTTATACACCCTCCCTGAGCTGCAGCGGGCCCGCCTCCGAAAGGGTGTTGCCCGGCATTCAGGCAGAGGTGCAGGGCGACGATCGAAGCGGCAGACCGTGCCGTCTGTCCGCCCAACGATCAGCTCTGGATCCGGTAAAAGCATGCCGGTGCCGGGCGACGTGATTTGCATCGCTCGGCGCACCTGGGTACGTGGGGATACGTTTCGGGAAAACCTGTCGGTACGTGTTGTGGCGGGTTTCAGCCGCAGTATCGCGCCAGCCAGTCGCGCTCAGCCACTTCACCGAACAGCAGCAGCAGGTCAGTGGATGCATCAACTTGACCATGCGTTGCCAGTTGCGCTGCAAGGTTTGCGAGCCCGGTCTCAAGCGGATGCAGCCTTTGCAGGATCAGATTGTGGCTTTCCAGGGCAATGCCATAGGCCATCGCGCCCAGATCACCGAGTTGTTGCGCAAATTGCGCCACGGACGTCCCTGCCTGAGCGAGCAGGCCCGGAGCGAACTCGATCATGCAAGCCAGCCGTTCGCGATTGTTGTGGATGATGCCCTTCATGCCGGCCAGTACGCGTGGTTCTGCGCCCTGGGTATCCATCTTCACGAAGTCGACTGTTTCGGAGCCGATAATGGTGTCCAGATCAATGGTCTGCACTCCCACGCTGCGACGTCCCCGGGTCGGCAGCAGGCGATGGTCACCAAGGTTGTTCGGGCTCAGATACAGGCTGTCTCGGCCGGCGCTTGCTGCCAGGGCAAGGGCTTTGGCTTGCGCGTTGCGACAGTCGTTGAGCAACAGGTTTGCCGACAGCAGGCGATAGTTGTTCGGTTCCGGTTCGAACGCGAGTACCCAGCCCTCGGGTCCGACGCAACGTGAAAACAGGACGCTGTAATAGCCGACATGCGCGCCGGCGTCGATGACGTGCATGCCGGGGCGCAGCGTGCGCAAGGTGAGCACCGTTTCGGCCACTTCCCAGACACCGGCTGAACGCATGGTCGGTACGATGACGTCATCCCCTTGCGGCTCCACTGCCAGCACGAAAGGCATGGCGCCGGGAGGGCGCAAATGCAGCAGTTCAACCGGCTTGGGATGACCGCTGCTCATGCTTGCAGCGTGCCCGAGTGGCGCGTGACGATGGTCGGGTCGATGTAAATGGCAAATCCGAGCTGTCGCAATTCGCGGCAGACCCAATAATCTTCCGACAGGTATTCGTCGTCGACCACGCCGACGCGGAAAATATCGTACTGCACCGAGGCCTTCATTTCGGAACCGCGAACGCTGTTGCCTCGGGTATAGATGCGACCATCGCTGCGCGCCTTGTCTATCAGGGCATCGACCGCGCGCCGGGACAACAGCAATGCTGCGGTACCGACCCGGTCGACTTGGTAGAACGGCCCGTCTTCTCCGACCAGGCGCCCGATGTTGAAGATGCGCGAGCCGTCGCGGTTGCGCCCCTTGAGGGCAACCGTCGCGCCGATGACATCGCAGCCACTGGCGATCATGCGCTTGAGACCTTCTGCCGGCAAATGCACATCGGCATCCAGGAACAGCAGGTGGCTGAACTCGGGGCGGGCGTGAAATTCCGATATCACGCTATTGCGCGCACGCGTGATCAGGCTTTCGTTGCCGATGGTCATCAGCGCGAACTCGATGTTCGCACGCTGATAGCCGAGCAGGGCACCGACGGTATCGCAATGCACCATGCCGCCGTAGGCGGGTGTTCCGATCATCAGCATGCTGGCGGGCTTGTTCATGTTGGCCGGTACTTTTCGCGATAGCCGATGGATTGCATCTGTACCTCGGCAAACCGGCGCAGTTCAGGATCTTCAAGTCGTCGATAGTCCTCGAGCAAGGACAGGTTTGCAGCATAGTGCGGCTGCGCCGACATCGTCTGTGGTGTCCGTGGATGGTACAAGTGCACCGCTGGTCGCTGGTCGAGTTCGATCGCAGGCAAGCGTGCGCGCTCGAGCTTGTAGCTCATCGCATCGTCTTCACCTCCCCAGCCACGAAAACGTTCATCCCAACCGCCAACGTGCACGAATGCGGCGCGAGCGATCAGGAAGACACCGCCCGCGAAGACGATGTATTCGCCGCCGCCTTCGCGATTACGCGCATGGCCGGCATCGCGTGGCGGCAGCCAGTCGAATTCGCCCGCCGCAACGCGTCGGGTCTCCTGCGGGTCAAGATCAATCAGGGTCCGGTACGGCTTGATCGCCTGGAAACCCTCACGCAAATATTCGGTCGTGGCCGGGAGCGATGAACCGAGGATTACGTCGGCATCGGCGAAGGCGATCCAGGGCGAGTCGCTGGCGCGGAAGCCGATGTTGAATCCCCAGCTCTTGTTGAACGGACCGGGGTTGTAGGCGAAGATGTGTTTGCAATTCGGGCTTGGCAATGGTGCTGACAGCCGTGGTGCATCGTCCTGCTCGACCACGATCGGCACGAACATCGGGTACTGTGCCAGCCATGTGAGCACCGCCAGCAGGTTATCCCGCCGCGAAGGCTCATCGCCTTCGCGGTAGGTCAGGATGTAGCTAATTGGATTCATGCGCCATACCCATGCTTGAAACCATCCAGTGCCGCATGCGGCCAGGGAACGGATGCCTGTGATCAGTTGCCTGATGGTAACCCAGCCGGCGCGGTTCCGGTTCGCCGAACAGGCTATTGCCGACTTTGCCGCGCAAACGCACAGCGAACGCGAACTTGTCGTCGTGCATGATGGCGACGCCGCATACGACACGACGATGTCGTTGCTTGCCGGCACGCTTGACGGCGGGCTGGTTCGCGTCGTGCGCGCGGACGCGGGCCAGACACTTGGCGCCCTGCGCAACGCCGCTATCACTGCGGCTGCGGGTGATTTTGTCTGCCAATGGGACGACGACGACCGTTACCACCCGCAACGGCTTGCGCTGCAATGGCAGGCGTTGCAGGATGCTCGCGCCGATTTCTGTTTTCTGAGCGACCAACTGCACTGGTTCCCGGAGCGGGGCGAACTGTTCTGGGACGACTGGGACGGCGAGCCCTATCCGATGAATCTCATCCAGGGCAGCCTGCTGGGGCGGCGCGAGCGCATGCCGCGCTATCCCGAGATTGCACGCGGTGAAGACACCGGCGCGGTACTGGATATCCTCAGGCGAGGTGAAAAAGTTGTGCGTCTGCGTGATGCGGGCTGGTGTTACGTCTATGTCTACCACGGCGGCAATGTCTGGTCGGCCGATCATCATTTGGCGATTTCGCGCGCCAAGGCTTTCAGCATGGCGCGCTTGTTGCAGCGTGAAGCCATGCTTCGCCAGCGGCTGGCCGAATATCGCCCCGGGTTTGGGCGCGTGCGCATGCCGCACGCCAGCGGTGAGTTGCTGATGCAGGAAACCTCCGGGCATCAGGTATCCAGATAAGGTCGCGCCAGCCGCGCCAGGGTGCAGTCGCGCTCGCGTATCCAGGCTTCATTGATCTGATCGGCATGCACCTGCGAAAAATCCGTGCGCGCCGCATCCCACCACAGGTGGGCCCACAGATGAATGCTGTACAGATCCGCGTGATCGACGTCGGACTGTTCCAGCAGTGTCTGCAGCCCGGCCACGGTGCTGCCATAGCGGTAGAAATAGTCTGTCGGCAGGACATGCACGGCGTTTGGCATTTGGCGCCATATGCGCGCGGCCTCCAGACAGGAATGCTCGCTCCAGCGGCCATCAAACGCGTCTGACATGCGCTTGCGCCATTGCCGAGCAAAGCGCGCCCCCGGCTGCGAGAACAGCACCGCATTGCACAGCGAGGGTTGCAGCGTCCGTCCGGGCATGAGGGGTGCATGCTCCTCGCCAATCGCGAACTCGTGACCGAACCACGCATCCGGATAGCGGCGTACGAACAGGCTGTCCATGTCGGCGTAGACTCCGCCGTGCTCGAGCAGGATATCCAGGCGCAGAAAGTCGGATTCGTGCGCGTAGCCCAGCTTCAGCTTTTCAATCATGCGGCCTTCTGCGCTGTCGCGATAGCGCTCTGGTGCGTAACCGGCAACATCACCACCGACCTGATGCAGTCGCAGGTGCGGCTTGATGCGCTCCCAGAGTGGACCGAACGGTTCGTGACGATAGTGAAAATGGATGGCATCCGGTGCATTCACTGCGGCGCACGATGCCAGGCACAGATAGTGCAGCAGGTGGAATGGCTTGGTCTGCTCGCGCAGGCCGAAAATGAAATGAAAGTCGCGGCGTCGATCAGGCACTGAGTACCTCCAGCCACCGGTTTGCGACTACCGGCTCGGAAAACTCCCGGAATATCCGCTCGCGAATCGATATTGCCGCGTCCTGTGCCGGTGCAGGATCGGTGAATACCGCGCGCAACAGGCGCGCGGCAGTATCCTGATCGGGTTCGGCCCAGCGCTGACTTGGAAAAAACGATGGCTGCTGCGGCGCCCACAGCGGTGCCGGCGTCATCCGGCAGGGCACCGCACCGGGCCAATCCGTCCCCAGAAACTCAGTTTGTCCTCCCCAGGCAGTCATCACCACCGGCTTGCCCAGGGTCGCGGCTTCGAATGCGCCCAGGCCCCAGCCCTCGCCGCGGCTGAGCGATACGTAGACATCACCCACGGCATGGATCAGATCGAGTGAATCAGCATCGACTTCCTCGTCGTGCAATACCACATGCGGCGGCGGGCGCTGCAATTGTGCAGAAATCCGGGTGATGGCACGCGTGGCAAGATCGCGTGCAGGCCGGCGCGGATACAGCGGTCCTTCGTCATGGCCCATCCGGCCGGTCTTGATCAGCAAACTGACTGGCTCGTCGGCCATGAACGCCGTGGCATAGGTGCGGATCAGATCGGGCAGGGCCTTGCGTGGATCCCAGGCACTGATGCTGTAGAACACGCGATTGCCGGGTCGGATGCCAAGATCCTCACGAGCGGCGACACGCTCGGAGGGAGTAAAGTCTGGCCAGCGATGACGGCGAATGTGCGGAATCACGGCGATGGGTACGCGCAAGCCGCTGCGGAGGAAGGCCTGGCGATTGTTCGCACACGGAACGATCACGCAATCGGCACGGCGCAGTAGTGGTAACCAGTGTGCGGGCGCGCGGTCTGTTTCCCACGCCGTGCAGCCCACATTGCGCTTGCCGGTCTGGAACACCTGCGGCCACATTTCCGGCGGCGAATGCGCAACGATGGTGTCGTAGTCGATCGCACGCGACGTGTGTTCGATCAGCGCCAGCATATCCGCCAGATTGCCGTTTTCGCCACGCTGGTTCAGTAACGGCCTGACCTTGCCTTCGGACGTGGCCCAGGTGCTCGGCCGCATCGACTGTGGGGTCCATTCCAGCGGGACCCAGCGCACCGGAATGCCGAGGTTGACCAGCGCACGGACGTTGGCGATCGCCGCCTGACCGTAGCCGCCGACGTCACCACCACCGTAATAGAGAATACCTTGTGGCGCTGCCACCAGAGACGACTACCCGGGCTGTGGATCAGGTTTCGCGGCGGCGGCGCAAGCCCAGCCACGCCAGCAGCGATGCCAGCAGTCCCAGCGTTGCCGGGGTTGTTGCCGGCGTGGCGACCGCGGGCGGAGCACCGACCGCGACCGAAACCGATCCGGTGGCGCTGGCGCCGTCGCCCGAGCTGTCCTGGATCGTGTAGGTAAAGCTGTCGCCTCCGACGTACCCGGCAGCAGGTACGTAGTTGAAGCTGCCATCAGCCGCGACGTTCGCAACACCGTGTGCCGGTTGCGTACTGGCGGTGACGGTAAGACCAGTGCCGATATCGTTATCCAGAACATTGCCGGCAAGTACGGTGGCGAACGGCGTGGAGAAGGTGTCCGATGTGGCGACAGGGACCACCATTACCTGAGCCACTGCATTGGTGGCACAGCCGCCAAGACTGGGATCGATCGCAGTGTAGGCGAAACCGTCGGTGCCGCTGAACCCGGCGGCCGGGGTATACGTGAAAACACCGTTGGTCGATGCGCTGGAGGTATCGACGGCCACCGCGCCATTGGTAGCCATGGTAAAGCTGTGCACTGGCAAGGTATTGCTGGAAGGCAGGTCGTTGTCGCGCACATTGCCTGTTATGGGCGCGCCCGCATTGGTCGTGTAACTGTCATCGACCAGCGGCGAAATCAGGGTGACATATACGACGGTGTTGGCAGTCGTATTATCGGCATCGTGCATGATGTAGTTGAAACCGTCCCGGGCGCCAGGTGCGCAGTAAGCAGCTCGATACTGGAAATCACCGGTTGATGATATTGCCGCTTGCCCGTAAGAACCAAGTTGCAGGCTTGTGGACGTCACAGTTAATGGCGCGACCCCGGTGTCATTGGTCAGCACGTTACCAATAGTCTGCGGGATATTGCGATCCACGGCCGTGAAACTGTCTGGGTTGGCTACGGCTACTGCGTGGGCGACGCCGGCACTCGCCAGCATGCCGATACCCACACCCAGTCCCGCAGGCAGCGGGGCTATCTGGTGCGCGCGCAAACGTGGCGGGTGGCGACGATCAGCAGAATTGGTCACTTCAGTCCCCTTGCATGGTTGACGCGCAGAACACAGCAATCGCAAAGGATGATGCTACACGCCAGAATCGCGCAAGTAAACAAAGCTGTGCCGGCTGAGCCAGGTCCCCGTGAGACGAGGGGCCTGCGGGGGCGTTCTTGCCCTTGCTTGAAGCGGCGGCCTGCTGGCGGCGGCAGCGTTGGCGGCAGAAGCGATATTCGGGTAATGCGGACCTGTTGAACTGATCCGCTGTCCCTGGCGCGAACATGAAAACGGGCTCCGTGGGGAGCCCGTTTGCCGTTTGGTGTTGACAGGTTGGTCAGGATGTCCGATTGCTTTTCAGATCCAGTGGCAGGTATTTTGCCGGATCCAGTTGAACGCCGTCGTGGTACAGCTCCAGGTGCAGGTGCGGGCCGGTGGACTTGCCCGTCTCGCCAACCTTGCCGATCAGAGCGCCAGCCTTGACCGTATCGCCGGCCTTGACGGCGGTCGTTTGCAGGTGCACGTATACGGAGCTGAATGCCTTGCCGTGCCGGATTTCAATGACATTGCCGTGGGCATCGTCCTTCCATCCGGCGAATACCACTTTGCCATCAGCCGGTGCCAGAATTGGCGTACCGGCTTTCGCGGCGATGTCGATGCCGGCGTGATGCATCAGCTTGCCGTTGAACGGGTTCTTGCGATCCCCGAATCGCGACGAAATGTGGCCCGTGTGCATCGGCGAGACGAAATTCACCTTGACGTTACCGCCGGCAACGGCACCCTGAATCCAGACAGCCGGGACCAGCAATGTGGCCGCCATCAGCAGGGTCACCATCCGCCCGGTGTGTGTCGATTTCCGGTCAACTGGCTTCATCGCGTTGGAAATGCGCATGCGTACTCTCCTCTTTTCGAGTGACAAAAATCCGGGCAGGGCCGCCGAGACCGGCTCGGCATGCCGGCCCAGGGCATCCAGTAGCGCGCCAGCGTAGTCACGGCGCTTGCTCATGTCGGCGTGCAACAGCGCGAGCTCATCGGCAGCCAGTTCAGTCTGGAAGCCGAGGTCGCGATAAAGAAACCACAAGGGCAGGATGGGCCACGACAGGAACAGCAGGGTGCGACACAGCGGCAGCCAGAACATGTCCCGGTTGCGGATATGCGCACACTCGTGCTGCAGCACGGCGCGCAAAGGCCCACTGTCACCGTCGAAGTAGTGCAGTGGAACAATGATGCGTGGGTGGCGCAGCCCGGCCACAAAAGGGGCTACAGGCGCTGCCGTCGCTGCGAGGCGCGTTTTGGCCGGCAACGACAGGCCGAAGCGGCGCGGATCGACACCGACTGCGTGCCGTGCCAGCTTTCGATATTTCAGACGCTGCTGCGCAAACGGCAGCAGCAGCAGTGTCACTCCCAGCAGCCAGACGGCAAGCAGGGCGCTGCCTGCAGTCAATCCTGCTTTCATTGACTCGGCACTGGCGCCCGGATCGGTCGCCATCAGGCCGGGCACCAGCCCATGCAGTTCAAGCGCGATGGGTGCTGACGCTTCTGCCGAAGCGAGCCAGCCCGATGCTCCAAGGGCGTGCGCCAGCCAGGGCAGCAGGGCCAGCCCGACAAACAGGGCCCGGACCAGAAAAAGGCCGTCCTGCGCATGCCCAGGACGGAAGAGCCGGGTACGGGCAAGGCCCATGACCGGCAGCGACAAGGCAATGCAGGCGGCCAGCTCTAGCAGGATTTGCGTCATCATTCCGACTTCCCCTCGTCTTCGAGTAGCCGTCGCAACTCGGCCAACTCACTCTCATCCAGCAGCTTGCTTTCGGCAAACATCGGAATGGCCGCCGATGGGCGGATATCCAGAACCCGGCGGGTGAAATCGCGCACAAGTGATGCCAGTGCCGGGACCTTGGCCGCTTCCGGTGCGTAGACATTCAGGCCGTGCAGGGAGCGCTTGCGCAGCAGGTCCTTTTTCACCATGCGTTCCAGCACGGTGCGGGTAGTGGAATAGGCCCATTTGCGTGGCGGACCAAGATGGTCGTGTATCTCGCGCGCACTAAGGCGCTGATAACGCCAAAGCAGCTTGAGGACATCCAGCTCCGGCCCGGAAGCTTCAAATTCACGCATGGCAAACACTCCGTAACAGAGACGCTACTAATGTAGCAGGTATGTTACGTATGTCAATATACTTTTCGGGATCGCCTGTCATGGGGCTGCGAGCCAGGATGGCCATCGGCGCGCCCCTTGCGAACGAGAAGATCTGTACGCGTTGCGAAGTCTGCTCATCAAGTACAATCAAACACCCAGCTCCGAAGTCTTCACCGTTCTCGGGCCTGCCGGGCCTTTTCTGCCTGATCGCGGCAGTCGCGTGACAGCCAGATCCATGCATGGCCGGTGCCGCTATCGGAGCTGGAGAAGATTCCGTTCTTGTCCATCTACGCGCGAGCGCTTCGGCGCCTCCCCGGATCAATTGACAGCACTTTGAAGACACCATTCCGCCAGCAGGCTTCCGAATACGATTGCGCGCCGACCACCTTTGTCAATGCGTTGAGTTACTTGTTTCAGCGTTCGGAAATACCCGGGCTGGCGCTGCAGCGGGTGTACCAGTACAGCCTGGACTGCATATCGCCACACAGCCGTGTGGCCCACGGTACATCGCGGCTTTCGGTGCGCATGCTTGGGCAATGGCTGGGCGCATATCGGCGCAGGGCCTTCCGCATCGAACAGCGCTACCTGGGCGGTGAGGAGGCGCACCTGGGGCGGGGCAACAATGTGTCGCGCTGCCTTGAGCGCGGCGGTGTTGCAATCATCCGGCTCACACATTGGCAAGGCCACTGGCATTATCTGCTTGGTCTGAATATCGAAGACAACTGGATCTATTGCTACGACCCTTACGCAAGAACCACGCGCTCGAACAAGCGCGGCTGTTACGAGTTCATTGCCGAAGAGGGGTTGCAAAGCCCCAACCTGAGAATCGATTGCGCCTGGCTGGACCGGCAGTCCAACAAGGATGCATTTCACCTGGGTTCGATGAGCGAGCGCGAATGCCTTCTTTTGGAAAGAGGCCAAGCCTGACAGCGCGGAATGCTGTGGCAGGTGAACGCCTTGGCGAGCGGGTGCGCAAGGTGCGGTCGGCCGTTCGCGTCGTAGTGGACGACACGCCATTGCGGTGACGGTTCAGCGGCCTTGTGCCTGCCTGGATGGACCGATGACTCAGTTGTTCCTGGCGCCCTGGTCAACCCAGCGGGCAATCAATTCGACATCGCGTTTGGGCAATTGACGGGCGTTGACGCCGGGCAGAACGATCTGCGCGTGCTCGGTGATTTGCACGGTGTAGTTCTTCGGCATGTTGATGGTGGAGTCGGCCTGGTGGCGTATGAGTCGTACCAGCGTGCTGCTGACCGCGCTTCCCGGCTTGACCACCGCACCGTTGCTGGTGCCTTTCATGACATCCTTGTAGCTGGCCACGCTGAAACCGGTCGTGGCAAAGGCAGTGCCGCCCGGCGTATGACAGACTGCACAGTTGGCCTGCAGGATCGGGTCCACATCGCGGCTGTAGCTGACCTGCCGGTCACCGCAGCCGGCCAGTGCGAGTGAAGCAAAGCCCAGGGCCATGAACAGAAACTTGCTTGACATGATCGCCTCCCCACGGGGTTCGTGGTGTGTTCCTGGTGATGTGCGCGCGGCCTTGCACAAGGTCATGGTGGTGATTTCCGCGAGCCTTCCTCGCCGCTGTCGGGCAGGAAGATGATCTGGTAGAGCGATAGCAGGATCTGCAGGCCCCAGGCTGATCCCAGTATCAGGCCGGAGACGATCACCGTATAGGCAAATACCGGATCCCACTTGGTCAGATACCAGGTTGCAATGTCGATAACCATGGCGAAGAACGGCGCTACGATGATCACGTTCTTGATCCAGGTGGGCAGGCGCGTGAAGGTAAACACGAAGCCGAGCACAAAGGTCACCAGACCGATGCCGAACAGGTGAATGTGCGACAGCTTGACCAGGGTTTCCATGGACATGCCGTGGTCGACCCTGGATACGTCGATGATGCCCTCGTAGGTGGTGTAGTCGCGCAGGTTCTTGCCCGATTTCGCGCTATGGCAGCTGGCGCAGTCCTTCATGATGATCGGGTAGATGTTCTCGTCATACTCGTCTTCGGTTGAACCGGATTTCAGCCACGCCACCACGCGATCCAGTTCATCCGGGCTGATCTTGTCGCGCATCTGCCCGCGCAGCATAAGCTCCAGGCGCGTGCCGCTGCGGTTGCCGTAGTAGGGTATGGCGATGTCCTGTACGGAAATGCCCGGCTTTCCGTTGAGCCCGGCATGGGTCAGATACAGGTATCCCAGTGCCATGCAGTAGCCCAGGCCCATCACGATCATCACCAGGCCGTAGAGTGTGCGCTCGCTGCTGGAACAGTCCTTGAACGTGCGACCCCGGACCTTGGGGCGGTTCCGGGGCATGCGACCGAACATGCGGTGGATCCAGAAGACGGAAACCGCTATACCCGCTGCCCCGAGGACGAAATGCATGATCGAGACGTCTTTTGCCCCAAGGCTCAGCGTGTCGGGCGCCAGGATGATCCACACCGTCAGCAGGAAGAATGCCCACGCTGGCCAGTAGGAGCGCTTCCAGACAAAGGCGATGATGGCCACGATCATCATCAGCGCGCCGGTAATGATGTAGGTCCAGAATATCCCCGGGTTGAGCGTCGCCAGCGGCCCGCTGATGTACCAGGGCGCGATGATTGTCAGGGCACCAAGGACGAGGGCAGCAATTCGCGCAGCGCGCCGTGGACGACCAGGAAGAGTTTCGGTGTTCATCGGATTGATTCCCGAGCAGGCTTATTCGTTTCGGCAAGTCTGGCGCGAAACTCTGCCGCGACCGATTGCGGATACGGCAAAATCATCGACGTCCAGCAAGCGCTCACAGGAAGTTGTAGCGGTAGGCGACATACAGCAGGTCCTGGGTGTAGTTCGGGCTCTGCTGGTTGGTCGGCATGGTGGTGCTTCCGGTGTAGCCGAGCTGGTAGTAGTTGTAGAAGTAGTCGTTTGTATCCAGCTTTTCGTGGATGTAGCCGAGTACCACCGTGCTGTGGGTGTCGATGGCGTAGTTGGCAGCCAGGTTCAGTCGTGTGAGCTTGCTGCGGATATCCGGCAAGGCACCGCAGCTGTAGCCGGATCGGCTGGGTGCGTCGCAGGCTGAATCCGTGTAGTACACCGTCGTGGAGTATCCGGTGGTGTCTACCGAGTGGGACAGGTCGCCGCTCAGCTTGAGCTTTCCGTGCATCATGCCGCCGCGCTGGGCCTTCAGGCCAAAGATGTTCGCCTTGTCGGTGAGGTCGTTGCTCCAGTTTTCGGCTGGTGGTGCGACTGCGTTGCGCTCATGTGCGCTGAGCAATTGGCGGGTCCTGCGTTGCGCGCTTGCGTACAGGGAGGCCGAGGCGCGGTCGGAAAAGATGAAGCTGGCGTCGAAGTTGACGCTTGCCGAATGCCCGTTCTGGACGCCGAGAGGCGAGTCCTTGTAGTTGTCGTAGGAGCCGCGGGCGTCCATGCTCAGGTTCAGGCGCTGGGTAGCCTCCCAGTTGAACCCGGCCTTGAGCATGTGCTGGGTCCTCGAGGCATCGAAGAACGCGCGATACCCGAAATTCTCGAAGCCCTGGTCGTTGGCCTGCATCGGGTTGTAGAACGAGCTGTTGATGGTCGCCGTGCGGTCGGCATAGGTGTAGGCGGCGTTGACATTGAATGTGTCGGTGGCCGTCACGCGGTACTTCAGGACCAGCTTGTCCTCGAGGTTTTTCGGCACCTGCACGCAGGAGGCCGCCGTGTAGTACCCGGCATTGGTCGACGACAGCGAGCCCTGGGCATTGTTCGAGAGCTCGCTGTTGCACCAGCGCTTGGTGTCTTCATGCTCGAACCCGGCGTGCAGGTGCTGGTGGTGGCCAAGGCGAAGGTCGGCGCCGAGCGAGGCGCGGCTCTTGCTGTAGCTCAAGGGGATGCTGACCGAAGTCATCTCCTCGCCTCCCAGATCAAAGAAGGTGTAGGCGTAGGCGGGCGTTCTGTTGTCTCGCTTGTCGTAGTTCGCGCCGGCCGAGAGGGTGAGCGCGTGGGTGGTGCGGTTGGTCAGCTTGAGGTCGGCATGGGTGGTGATGACGCGGCCGTGCAGGGATGTCGCGGGCAGGCCGCCCATGACCATCTGGTCAAGATTCACATAGCTCTGGTCCTGGGTGTTGCGGCCGTAGGAATAGCTTCCTACCAGGCGGGTCGTGCTGGAGAAATTGTAGCCACCGCTCAGTTTGCCGCGGTTGTACTTGTTGCTGGGCGGCGTGCTCAGCGAATTAATGGCGTAGGACCCGGGCAGGATGGTGCCGTTGGCCACGTCAGTCGTGGTGTACGGATTGGGAAAGCTGACCGTGTCGTAGTGGTCGGTAAAGTGCGAGAGGAAAAAGGCGGCGGTGAAGAATGCTCTGGTCCCTTTCCAGTTGAGCGCTGCATCCAGGTTGTCGGTGGTGTAGTTGGTCGGGTTCATCAACACCTGGATGGCTTCGCCGCGCAGTCCGTAACCGGCCAGCGTGAATCCCGGCGAGGGGGCGTTCTCATCGGTGCCGGAGGAGATCAGCTTGGCGCCGCTCTGTTCCAGGTGGTTCCAGTGGAACTGCGTGTTCCAGTGCGGGTTGAAGTTGTAGCCCACGGTCAGCACCGTGTTCTGTCGCTCCGTATGCACCTTCACGCGGTGGAAGAAACCCTTTTGCGCATTGGTAAGGGTGGGCGTGCCATAGGGATCGGGCGTGGACGGGCGTGCGGCGCTGACCACTCCGAATCCACTCGGCATGGTGAACACATTGTCACCCATGGATCCCTGCAAGGGCGTCTCGTAGCTGTCGCTGATGTTGTGTCGCAGCTGGTCGAAGCTGAGCCCGAAATGCCAGTGCCCCTGGTTGCGTACGCGTGCATCGATGGATCGCGATGTCGTGCCCAGGTTCGTTCCGGTAACGGACCATTCCTGGGTGCCGGTACCCTGACCGTAGGCGTTGCCACCGGTGAGCCTGAAATTGCCGATCAGGTAGGGCCCGGAATTGTTCAGGCCGTTGTATTGACCGAACTGGGCCGAATCGTCCTTTACGTAACCAGCCCCGATTTCGACGTAATTGGTCGGTTTGGTCAGGTTGGCTACGTCATCGTCGCTCTGTGCGAGGGCCGCGGGCGCAAGGCTCAGCAGGATCGCCAGCGAAAGCGACTTGAGAATCAATCTGTCCATGTTGGATTTCATTTCAAGTCCCCGATGTTTAACGGTGCAAGAAGGAGCCGGCCGGGCTGTTGCTGCCGTGAACCATTGAATGGCAGCTCAGGCAGGCTCGTCCGGAAGCGCTGGAACTTGGATCAGGCGCACGGCCTCCGCTGGCCACGAATCCCGAGCTTGGCGATTGCAGGCCGGCAGCGCCAGGGCCAAAAGGTGAGCGGCTGTTGTGCGGGCCGTCGTGGCATTCCTCACACAGGAACGGCGGCCGGGATACCAGCAGTGGCGAAATATTGGAGCCGTGCGGCGTGTGGCAGTTGGTGCAGTCCTCGACCACCGGTTGGTGCTCCCAAAGGAACGGGCCGCGCTTCTCCGCATGGCACGTCGTGCAGGTTTCGGTCACCGTGGCTTCTTTCAGCAGGTTGGGTGCGGTCGAGCCGTGCGGGTTGTGGCAGTCGGAGCAGACCACCTTGCCTTCGCCGATCGGATGGTGCGAAATCTTGTGGATGTCAGCTCTGCGGTCCTTGTGGCAGGTCGTGCAGACCTGAACCTGTGTCAACTTGTCGCGTACCAGGTCAACGGGGCTGTGAACCTTGTGGCAAGCGTTGCAGGCCACGTCGTTGACCTGGTGTTCGCTGCCCGCCCAATGGGTGCGCTGGGTGCCGTCATGGCAGGTCAGGCACTTGCCGGCACGCGTGTCGGCAGAGGATTGCGGATAGTCATGCTTGTTGAAGACCACGTCAGGCGGCGGGATGCCCTTGCCGGTCTTGTCCCCTGCAAGGTGCGCCTCGCTGGATCCGTGACAGGACTGGCAAGTCGGCGTTCGCGGGTCGCCACGCACGCCATGCGGTGTCTGGTAAATCGACAGGATCGGCATGGCCTCGTTCTCGTCGTGGCAACGAGTGCATTTGGCATCCTCGGCAAGGGCCTGTGCCGCGAACCCGGGGTCTGCGGTTGACTGGGCGGTTGCTGCAGGACCCAGGTCCGGAAGCTGGAGTGGTGGTCCCCCGGCCCAGGCCGGGAATATCCAGCAGGAGAAAGCCAGTACGACGCCCATGATCCGGAGCTTTGATATGTGCATGGAACCTGTCCCTTCCTGTTTGACGAGGTGCGCACCCAGGAGGTCCTGCGTGCGTCGTGCGGTGCATGTGCTAGGAGCCGGGCGGTAGAAACACAAGCGGCTACGGCTCGTGGTTTTGGCCCGCTTTTCCGCTCATTTTCGTTAAATAGCTACGGCTATTCGCCTCAATTGATCGAAAAATCTGCCTCAAAACCACTTTGCCTCGCTCACTTGGTTCCTACCGCCCAGGCTCCTAGAGCGAGAGGATCCAGTCCACGAGGTTCTTGATCTGGGCCGTGTCGTCTGGCGGATCGGTCTTGATGACTTCGTGATGCACCATGCTGCCATCGGCAAGCTTGACCATTTCGCCAGAGGTCAGATGGTGCTCGAGCTTTGCTTCGGCATCTGCATTGCCCTTGTATTTGGCAGCTACCTTTTTCCAGCCCGGGCCGTCCTTGTCGCGCGACAGGGCGTGGCACTTGAAGCAGTTGTTGGCGCGCGCCAGGTTCTTGGCGGCATGCTGGTCGGGTTCGGAGGCATTGGCTGTCGCCACTGCACCCATGGCCAACACGACGCCGATCAGGGCGGCTGCGGTAAATCGGTTGCTGCACTTCATGGCATCGGCTTCCGTGTTCTTGGGGTCCACTGAATAGCCACCTCGGAGAATTGCCAGGTGACCTGAGAGTACGGTGATGAGTATGGGCGACCGGGATGGGCCCCACCATCAGACCTCGAATGAAATTTGGCATAGGAATATTCCTATCCCTGGGTGGCGAGAGGCATCGCACTGCAGTGCCGTAGCCCACAGAAGGCCTGTTTCGGCCGGTTTTGCTCGCCGGCTGCGGGTCGGCATGCACACATGACCTGGATCAAGGCGCGTCCCGCCGCAAAGAGCGTATGATTCGTTCAAAGGACAGCATGCTGCCAGGAGATGGGTCATGCACGAGATATGGAGCGGAACGTACTGGTGGTACCGGGTCGGACAAGCCTGCCGGTGCCGTGGGGATCTGTGTCGAATTGATCCCATTGCTGTCCGGGTAGTGTGACGAGATCATGAAGAGCGTCGCGCCAGCGCGCCTGCGGCCGACCCGTGCGGTGTACATGCTGGCGTTGATCACCGTCGTCGCCATCGTCATGCTGGTGGCGTCGCTACTGATCAACCTGCGCAGACAGAGCCTGCTTCGCTCCCATCGGGAAACTGCAGGTCTGGTGCGGATGCTCAGCGCCCAGACGGAGCAATCATTCCGCAGCGCCGATCTTGCGCTGAAGGGCGTGCAGGATCGCATGCAGTCACCGTATGGCAGCCAGCTGAAGCTCGACAGCATGCCCGTGCAGTTGCTGTTGAGAACACGCATCAATGGCTTGCATCAGGTACGCGCACTGTTCATCGTGGATGCCGCAGGCATGGTTCGAAACGCTTCCGACCCCGGCGTGCTCGGCGTACGCTGGAATGTCCCGGGCAGCGACTTCAAGGCTCTGTCCGAGGCGGCGCCTTCGAGTCTCTACATCAGCAGTACCTCTCCTCTTGGAGCACAGGCGGACTGGACGGTCTATCTGGCGCGTCGCCTCATTGCCGAGGACGGCAAATTCCATGGCGTTGCCGTTGCCGCCATGGACCTGGGATACTTCGAAGACTATTTTGCCTATCTGACTCAGGGCGCTCCACGCCGTATCGGTCTGTATCACGCCGACGGCAGGCTGATCGCCAGTCTGCCTCATCGCGACCAGGCGCTTGGACATCCGGCTGCCGAGTTGGACGGATTGAATCTTGCCCGCGCAGGAATGGTGCCGGTCAAGGCCGCCAGCCTCGGGGGGGTGGCATCCGGTGACCAACTGCTGCTGGCTCAGGTGCGCGACTTCAACTTGCTGATCGGGGTCAGGGAAAACGACAGCCTGGCGCTGGCGGCATGGCGCCAGCGCGCCGTGCCGATAGCGCTCGGGGCCCTTCTGGCATGCATTTTTATTGCCATCGCGGCGATTTTGCTGGCGATTGAGCTTCGCCGCGAGGGCAAACTGAGCTCAGCTCTGCGTGAGGCTGATGACCGCTATCGCCTCACCATCCACTCGGTGATGGATGCGATCATCTCGATTGATGCCGCGCAGACCATAGTGATGTTCAACCGGTCTGCCGAGCGCATGTTCGGCTTCCCGGCTGCCGAGGCCATTGGCATGCCCGTGGACAAATTGCTGCCGCAGCGAGATCGCAAGGCGCATGCAGAGCACATCGAGGCTTTCATGGCCGCCGATGTGGCTTCACGCGAAATGGCTCTGCAAATGGAAATCCACGGGCTGCGTCGCGATGGCGTCGAGTTTCCAATCGAATCAGCGATTTCCAAGACTCTCATCAACGGCAAGCCGGAATTGACGGCGGTATTGCGTGACGTTACCGAGCGCCGCCGCAAGGATGTCGAGCTGCGTGAGATCAATTCCGAGTTGCGCCGCCTGTCAGCAGCGCTGCAGTCCGTGCGCGAGGAGGAGCGCAAGCGCATTTCGCGCGAGCTGCACGACGACCTGGGTCAGCAACTGGCGGGCCTGAAGCTTGAAATTACCTGGTTCGGCGAGCGCATGCGCGAAGGCCGGAACGTGACCTCCGCAATGCTCGATTCCATGCATGCCATGCTCGACCGTGCCATCCACTCGGTGCGGCATATCTCGACCGAATTGCGGCCATGGATACTGGAGGAGCTTGACCTGGGCAATGCATTGGCATGGCAGGTGGAGGAAGCTACCCGACGCACCAATATTCGCTATGAGTGTCATCTGCCCGCCGCGTCCCTGATCCAGGACGATTCCCTGGCTACCGCAATTTTTCGCATCGTGCAGGAGGCGCTGTCCAATGTGGTGCGCCATGCCGATGCGCAATCGGTCGCAGTGCGGCTGCTGCGCGAGCAGGACGAACTGGTGTTGACGGTACGCGACAGCGGTCGGGGCTTCTCGCACGACTTTGGTGGCCGTGGCATCGGCCTGGTCGGAATGCGCGAGCGCAGCAACGCCCTGGGAGGCAGGTTCAATGTTGCCAGCGAGATCGGGCAGGGGACCATCATCGAGGTACGCGTTCCGTTGTCCGTGCCGGTCGCGGTCGAGGAGGAAACACCATGAAGGTGCAAATACTGGTAGCTGATGATCACGGCATGATCCGCAATGGTCTGAAGAAGATTTTCGAGGACACGCAGGATCTGCAGTGCACCGGAGAGGCCTGGGATGGAATAACCCTGCTGGAACGGCTGCACGAGCGCGACTGGGGACTGCTGATCCTGGACCTGTCGATGCCGGGCCGGAACGGCCTCGAAATGATCAAGCGCGTCAAGGAGCTGCGCCCGCATCTGCCCGTGCTGGTGTTCAGCATGCACCAGGAGGAGCAGTACGCCGTGCGCGCGCTGCGTGCCGGGGCGTCGGGCTACCTGACCAAGGAATCTGACGGAAGCTTGCTGCTCGGAGTCGTTCGCAAGGTGGCGTCGGGCGGCATCTACGTCAGTCCCAAGGTAGCTGAGCTGTTGGCTCGCAAGGTCGCGCAGCCGGACCTGGCTGCGCCGCACACCACGCTGTCCGATCGCGAGTATGAGGTGTTCGCTCGGCTTGTCCGCGGCATGAGCCTGACTGCCATCGCCGAGGAGTTCTGCCTGAGCATCAAGACGGTCAGCACGCACAAGACGCACTTGCTGCAAAAAATGGGCCTGGCCAACCAGTCGGAACTGGTGTGCTATGCGATCCGCCACGACCTGATGGATCTGCTGCCCGAGGACGCCTGAACCCGGCACGCGGTAGCGCGAGCGGGCGGTGCCCCAGTTGCCTTTGATACCTGGCCAGACAATGCGCACCGAATCCCGTGCGCGAAACCTTCGCCTCAGTGGAAATAGCGGATGACGGTCAGGATGGATCGTGGGCACGTGCCTTCAGGCCTTGTCTGATGCGCCGGCCTCGGGGCGCGCGAGTCGGGCGGTGCTGATCCGAATCTCCACCTCGGGTTTCCGAGCTTGACAGACGCAAGGCCGGTCATTACCTTGGCTGTACTATAACAACTAGTACAGTACGTACGGAGAATACCGTCATGTCCCGAACAGTTCCTCTCATGCTGCAGCTCAGCGCAGCGGACCCGCGGCCCATCAGCAAGCAGATCGGCGACGGGGTGCGGCGCTTGATTGCCAGTGGCGAGATAGGCGTTGGTGACCAGCTCCCCAGTGTGCGCGGGCTTGCCAGGCAGCTGACGGTGAACCCGAACACCATCGCCAAGACCTATGCCGAACTCACCGCGGAGGGCTGGCTCGACGCGCGCCAGGGGCTCGGCCTGTTCGTGGCTGCCCCGCGGCAACGACTGTCCGAAGCCGAGCGTGAGCGTTGCTTGCAACTGGCCATCGATGCCTTTGCCGGCGACGTCGTCGGCCTCGACTACTCGACACGCGAAATTCTCAAGCGGTTGGAGGTGGAGCTTGCCCCGATGCTGGACCGGCGTTCGGCTTGAGCCACAGAAACGCAACACCTGACAGGTAATCAACATGTCCACACCCGAAATCAAAGTCGTGCCGCAGCCTGTGCCAGCGGCGCCTCAAGCGTCGAAGTACGTCATCGAGACGAAGGATCTGGTGCTCTGCTACGGGCGCAAAGTCGCACTCAAGGATTTGAATTTGCAGATTCCGCAGGGTCGTATACACGCGCTGGTCGGTGCCAACGGCGCGGGCAAGACATCGCTGTTCCGGATACTGCTTGGATTTCAGTCGGCGAGCTCGGGACAGGCCCGCATTCTCGACCGTGATTGCGATTCGCTTACCGAGCACGACCGCGCCCGCATCGGCTTCGTCAACGAGGAGCACAGCCTGCCGAGCTGGCTGCGAATCCACGAGGTGGTGTCGATGCAGCGTCGTTTGTATCCGCAGTGGAACGAGGCGCGCTATCGCAGCATAGTCGATCACTTCAATGTGACGCCGGATCAGCGCATACGCGAGCTGTCTCGCGGCGAGCGCGCCGGGGTGAACCTGGCCATGGCCATGGCGCAGTCGCCGGAACTGCTGATCCTGGACGAACCCACCCTGGGCTTGGACGTGGTCGCCAAGCGCGCCTTTCTGGAGGCCGTACTGACCACCGTGGAGGATGCCGGCTGCACGATCATCTACTGCTCGCACCAGATGGAGGAGATCGAGCGTCTGGCCGACAACCTGATCGTGATGGAACGTGGCGAGCTGGTGCACATGTCGGCACCGGACGAATTCTGCGATCGAATCACGCTGTGGGTTGGGGAATTTCCCTTCCTGGCCTCCGGTGCGGAATTCCTGCCCGGTGTGCTGCAGGTGGAGCGTATCGACGGCTTGTTCCATTTCATCGTGCTTGACCAGGACGAGAGTTTTGGCAAGCAACTGGAGGACAAGGGCGCGCGCCGCGCCTGGCAAGGCGCGGTAGATCTCGACCGCGCGGTCAACGCCTTTCTCACTCGCAATCATGCCCGGCCGCTGCCGGCCGAAGGAGAGCACGCATGAAGGATTTGATCTTTTCCGAACTGCGGCGTTTCCGCTGGCTGGCATTGCTGGCCTTCATCGTCCACTTCCTGGGGCTGATGTTCCTGAACCGCATCAGCGACCTGATGCAGCAGCCGTTCACCGGGTCGCTGGTGCTGCTGTTCATTTACATGGCGGCCGGTCTGGTTTTGGCCATCGTGCAGATCGGCAGCTACCGCAAACCCAGCCAGTGGGCCTGGCTGATCCACCGGCCGCTGGCGCCCGCGCGCATCTTCGCTGCCATGGCGGTGTCGTCGCTGATCCTGCTTGGGCTGGCTATTTTCGTGCCGCTGCTGCTGTTGTTGCTTGGAACCGATCTGTTGACGACGCGAGTGGTGGACCTGCGTCATTACCTCATGGCGGTGCATGTGTTCGCGTTCGCGATGATGGCCTGGATGGCCGGTGCGCATGCCTGCGTCAGTCGCAGCCGGTTTGCGGTGGCCGTACTGTTTGCGCCGCTGCTGCTGGCGCTGCACCTGATCTCCACGGTGATGCTGTTCCTGCCGGTGGGTATTGCGCTGGCGTGGCTCACATTTGTCGCGCTGAAAAGCTTTCGTGCCAACCGCGAGGCGTCCATCCGTGACCATGGCACGCTGCTGGCTACGGCGCTGCCACTGCAGATTGGGCTGTTCCTTCTGTGCGTGGTGGTGTGGCGGTTCCTGTTCGTTACCGGCGGAATTCTGCTCGGTGTCGATCCGCTGAATACCGAATTTCCGCCAAGGGGTGGGCTTGTCGCCACCGAGCGCGCCAAACCGGACCAGCAAATCGCGCTGGGGCTGGCAGGCAGCGAGGATCCGCGCGCGGCGTCATGGCGCGAGCAATTGCCACTGCTTGAGCCGCTGCGCATGGGGCCGAATCTGACGCGCTTTCCGGTGCGTGAGCAGATGAGCAATCTGCCACAGCAGTCGGGCTGGTACGACAAGGAGCGCAATATCAGGTGGACGTTCAGCCACGACGACATGCTGTTCCACGGACGCAATCCGGAAAGCGGTGTCGGCAAGGGTCTATTCGGTCTGGGCGGGGTAGGTGACGACACGCCATTCAAGTCGGTACCGGTGTTGTCCGACCACGGCGATCTGCTGACGCGCCATGCCCTGTACGGGCTCGACACCAAGGCGCAATCGCTGACATTGCGTCTTACCCTGCGTGACGGCGAGCAGTTCACCGACATGCCCCAGCGCAAGTTCAACCGCATGCTCCTGCTGACCAACCAGCGGCTGCTGGCGGAGCGCGAGGACGAGCGGGCGGCGGTCACGATCAAGCCGCTGGTGGCCGACTGGCAGCTTGCCCTGCCAAGGGGGCCGCAGAATCTGGACATCGCGACAGTGGCCGAGCTGATGGATGGCTGGCTGGTTTCGTTCGTGTACGACAACGGCATGCGCCAGATCGGGTTCAATCAGTTCAATGTGTCAGCGCAGCCGTGGCAGCAGGTGCTGTTCATCGATGCCGATGGCAGGCCCGGCGTCGTCGGCGAACGTCAGATCATTCCTGACTTCCCGGCCGTGCACCGATCCGACTGGTGGCTGTCGCCGCCACTGGACGTGCTGACCATGGTGCCGGAAGCCACCCTCGACAAGGGCTTCACCTGGCCGATGCCGCTGAGACTGATGCCAAAGGCCGGATCGCTGTATGTGGCCTGGCTGTGCCTGTTGCTGCTGTCTCTCGCCGGTGCATGGTGGTGGCTGCGCGGTACGCGTGTGTCGCCGGCACGTCGAGGCGTCTGGCTGGCCAGTTGCGCGATCATCGGCCTGCCGGCGCTGTTCAGCCTGTTCATGCTCGAGCCGCGCGAGGCGCACGAGTGAGACATCAACGAAGACTTCAGGTGGCTGCGTGCCTGCTGCTGGGCCTGATCGTGCTGCCCGCGTTTGCCCGCAGTGACGCGGTGCTGGCACATGCGAAGCAAGCGGCCGAGGCTGCGCCGCGGGCGCCCGACGTTCCGCGTGGCCTGTTTATGCGCAAGCCCGATGTACGCGGAATCACGATGTCGCCCGATGGCGCCTGGCTGGGCTACCGCCAGGTGACCGATCGAGGACTGGCATTGCGCGTGCGCAACCTGGCCTCCGGCGAGTCCCGTCGCGTGATGGCGGACAGCACCGCGGCCACGGTCTACTGGTCCGGTGATGGTGCGCGATTGTGGCTGGTCGATGCCGATGGCGTGGGCGTGTACGACATGGCCACACAATCGGGACGCCGTATTGTGCGTTTCGATACCGAGCGCAAGCAGTCGTTCTGGGGTGTGGACGCCAACGCGCCGGACTATGCCGTGCTGCGCGAAAAGGTGCCCGTGGATGGCCAATGGGTCTTTCGCTACCTGGCGGTGGATGTCCGCGGCAGGACGCGGCTGATCGACCAGGAGGACAGCCCGCTGAGAGCAGTACTGCTGAATGCCGATGCCACACCACGCTACCTGGCCGGCTATGACGGCGACCAGTTCGATACCGTGATCTGGCGGGTGGTCAAGGGACACAAGCAGGCGATCATGCGCTGCCCGCTGCCGCAGCAATGTCGGCCGGTGGCTTATCGCGGCGGCATGCTGTGGGCACTGGCGCACCACGGCAGCGACCTGATGTCGCTGCAACGCTATTCGGTCGACTCCGGCAAGTGGACTACGGTCGACAGCGACCCCCGCGGCATATCCGACGCCATCGGCGTGCTGATGCAGCCCGATGGCAAGGACTGGTTGGCCACGGCATACCGGCCCGATCGGGTCGAGTGGCACGGACGAACGCGACAGGCCAGGGCAACGCTCGCCGCACTTCAGGCGCAGATGCCCGATGCCAGCCTTGATCTTCAGGCATCGAAAGATGGCAACCGCTGGCTGGTGCGGGCATCGCGCAGCAACTGGCAGTACGACCGCTATTTTCTGTTTGCGCCGAAGGACAAGACACTGACAGCATTGTTCGCCGATGCCCGCAAACCGCACGTGCCGGCAGATGAGATGGCCGGCATGGTGCCGCTGCATTGGCGCAACAAACACGGTGTCCAGCTGCATGGATATGCCTACCTGCCCATGGGCGTGCCGTTGCGGAAGGCGCCGATCATGACCCTTGTCCATGGCGGACCGTACAATCGCAGTGACGGCGGCATGGATGTCGGTACCCAGCTCATGGTCAACCGTGGCTATGTCGTGTTCAAGCCCAACTTTCGTGCCTCGACCGGCTACGGTATCAAGTACGCCACAGGTACCGGTGGCAACTTCGGCAAACATGGCGGGGCGCTGGACGACATCGTCTCCGGCATCGACTACCTGCTGGCCCATGGTGTCGGTGACCGGAAGCAGCAGGCGATCGTCGGTCATTCCTTCGGTGGCTATGCCAGTCTGCTGGCGGTGACCTGCTACCCGCACCGATTTGCCTTTGCCGTCCCGAGTGCCGCGCCCGTCGATTTCGCCTGGGTCATGGAGGACATTGCCGTGGAAGGCGGTAGCGCACTGCCCATCGACGGACCGCCCGTGGAGGTGTTGCTGCCGCGCTACGGCGTGCCTTACGCGGACAAGGCGTGGCATGAACGCATGCATCACGCCTCGCCGCTGGCGCACGTCGCGAATCTGAAAACGCCGCTGTATCTGTGGGCAGGCGCGAAGGATGACCGTGTCGCCGTGGAAAGCCTGGTGCGCTACGTGGCCAGGGCCAACCCCGAGCACCGCCCGACGCTGCTGATCGATCCGGATTCCGGACACAGTCCCCACCAGCGTCTGAACAGCGAGGCCCTGGCATGGCTGATTGAAGCTGCGGCAAACCGATACTTCGGGGGTGGTCTGACTCCGGCTTCCGCGCAGTTGCAGACATTTCTGGACAGGAACTTGCGTCAGGGTGAAGGCGCACCGCTTCCGTAGCTTTTGGGGTGATGTCCCATAGCAAGGGTCACGGGAAGTGCGTACGTATCGGGTCGGGTACCCCTGGGTGAGCTCGGCCAGGATGCCTCAGTGAACCGCTGTCCGCTTGCGCGTCAAAGCCGGCTGCTCGGCGATGAGATTGCATCGATGGCCCATTTCCCTGCAATATTACGTTGTAACAATCAGGGCAGGGTCGCTTGTTTGGCGCGAATACTGTGCCCTGACCTCAGTTCCTGCCCGGAGAGCCAAGCTCACAATGAAGCTGCTGCCTGAACGCCCGCTCGCCATTGCCGCCACAATGCTGACGGCTCTCCTGGTCAGCCAGATGGCTGCAGCTACCCAAAATTTTCATGCGGGCAGCGTCGATCAGCGCCTCAAGAAATCGATACCGTTCAACATGTCCGGTGGCAACAGCGAGGACATCGCGCGCGCCGTCGCCACTGCCGCAGACGGCAGCATGGTCGTGGTTGGCAATGTGTCGCCGGGCGAGATTGGCGTGGTGCATCTGGATGCGCATGGCAACGTCACACTGAAGTCATTCATTTCCCTCCCCAGTCCGGTTACTGCTGGAAGCTGCTGCCGTGGCATTGCAGGCAGATGGCAAGGTGTTGATTGCCGGCACCCGGACCGATGGCGGCTCAACGCTGCTGGTGTTGCGCCTGAAGGCCAACAGCAACCAGTTGGACCCGGCTTTCGGCAGCAACGGTATCGCCCAGAGCACGGTTTACGGTCATGGTACTGCCATGGTGCTGGCGCCGGATGGCAGCATCTGGGCAGCCGGATATTTCTTCAACAGCTTCCTGACCTATGGCTATGAGTTTACGGTGCTGCACCTGACGGCCAGCGGTGAGTCAACAACAGGAACGGGTTACTACGATTTCGATCGCGGCGGCGACAATGCCGACGAAGCACGCGCCATCACGATGATGCCGGATGGTGGCGTGCTGATCGCCGGCAATGTGCGAACTGGCAACGGAATCAATGCTTTCGGACTGCTGAAGCTCAATGGCACCACCGGCCTACCGGACCCGAACTTCGGCAACATCGGTGTCGACGGAGAAACGGTGTTCCGGCTTGGGCAGGCGAGCGCCTGCTACGACAACCCCAAGGCCGTCAGCATGGGGCACAACGCATTCAGTGATCGCATCTACGTGGCTGGTACGCATTGCCAGGGAGGCACCGGTTCGCTGTTCGCGCTTGCGGCCTTCAACAGTGACGGTACGCCGGATACGGCATTCGGCACCCAGGGCTACAGTCTGGCCGGCATCGGCCCCATTGGCGCCGGCCACTATGACAGTGCTGCGGCCGCGGCCATGCATGTGTGGCACAGCGTCGGCAGTCCGTTCCCGGTTCTGGTTGACCATATCGTTCTGGCGGGTCACGCTCGCCATGTCGAGACTGGCGATACCGACATGGCCCTTGTCCGCTTCAACAACGATGGCGGCGTGGATACCGGGTTTGGTGATACGGGGCTCGGGGCGGGCTCGGCTGTCGTGGCCTTTCCCGACCCGTTCGGAGGCACCAGCAATGATGCCGCGTATGGCCTGGCTTTCGATGGTGGCGAGCTCAACGGGCGCGACCTGATCGTGGCGGGCTATGCCTTTTCCGGCACCAACGGCGCCAATGACTACGACTTTGCCGTTACCCGCGTGCTCAACGGTGACCGCATTTTCTGGGACGGATTCGGCCCTTGATGCGGCACTGCCGACCTTGCCTGTAGCGAGGCCTCGCCGGGCTCGCAGAGCAACTGGCCAGCCTTGCTCCATGTCGGGCGGGTGGCGCAATGCAGTACATCGAGCGCCGGTTGCCGCGGTCGACCGCCGAGAACAGGATGACTGCTGCCCTCGGCATGCGCGGCATCGACACTGGCGCCGTTGATTGATGCGGCTGGCAGGGGCATGTCTGTCTGTATCCAGTGCCCGGTTGGTGGCGTCGTTTTTCATAGGGCGGAAGCATTGACCCGCCTGGGTGCTGATGCTAGATTCGCCGTCGTGGCCGCTTTTGTGGCGGCAGTTGCTGGGGAAGACAATGAAGTGCATGATCCGTTCCTTCGGTTTGGCAATCGCTTTCATGGTTCTGGGGTTTGCCGCAGCGCCTGCTCAGGCCACATCCTGCAGTCGCCTGGATAGCGGTCAGCCGCGTCCGCAATTCATGCTTGATCGCATGCCCGAGTGCGGCGGTACTCGGCCCGCCGCGACCTCAGCTCAGACGGTCGGTAGCGCGCTCACGACGCTGTTTGCATCCAACAATGGCGGAGATGACACTGGCGGGGTCTACTTCGATCTGCAAGCGGTGGGTGCGGACACCGTAACGATATCCTCCTGGGATACCAATCTCGATTCCAGCTTCATCGGTGACGTGTCGATCTGGTATCACGCAGGTGGCTACTCCGGCTTCGAGACCAGCAGCAGCGGTTGGAATCTGGTCGGTACCGCAACCGGCGTCAGCTCGGCCGGAAACGATGTGCCGACGTCCCTGAATATCGGACCGCTGGTGATTCCGGCAGGCACAACCTACGGTATTGCCATCACGCTCACGCCCGCCAATGGCAGTGGCGGCTCGGGTCACATCTACACCAATGGGACCGGGGGCAATCAGGTCTACAATGACGGGGTGCTCGAGTTGCGTGCCGGTTCAGCCAATAATATCGCCTTCAGCTCAGGCGTGTTTACTCCCCGAGTGTGGAACGGTACCGTCTACTACAGCGCTGGCGCTGCAGTCATCAACAACATGCCGGTTCCAGCCATCGGCCAGGTCGGTCTGGCCATTCTGCTGCTGCTGTTCGCCGGTATTGGACTCGGTCACTTGCGCCGTCGGCATCATCATCGCGCGTAGAGATAGCAGGACTCGGAAACGAGGGGCTCGCCGTCGGGCAACAGAGGCCGATGGCAAGTCAGGCGCTGAGTAGCGGGTCGCTTCCCCGCGCGAGGTTCAAACCAGACTCAATCGGAACCGTTGCTCGCCACATCTGAATCTGGCGGCTCCTGCATGCGGGCCGCTTGCGCGTCCTTCTCCCGCCATACGGTAGTGAGCCAGGCCTTGATCCGCCCGCGGAATGCGGGATCCTCGTCGTAGTTGCCGATCAGGTCGGGAGTCAGTTGCCGCTCGCGTACGTGCACCTTCAGCGCGTTCACGCGTCCGCTGATCAGGTCCATCATCGTGCATGGGCCTTCGGGGTAGACGATGGTGACATCGAGAACTGCATGCAGCGCAGTGCCCATGGCGTCCAGCACAAAGGCCACCGCACCGGCCTTGGGACGCAACAGATAGCGGAATGGGGACTTCTGGGCATCGTGTTTGGCTGGCGTGAAGCGGGTGCCCTCGGCGAAGTTCATCACGGCCACCGGCATGTGCCTGAATTTCTCGCATGCCTTGCGGGTGGCCTCTCGATCCTTGCCTTGCAGTTCGGGGTGGCGCAGCAGCGTTTGCCGCGAATAGCGCTTCATGAAGGGGAAATCCAGCGCCCACCACGCCGGTCCCAGCAAGGGGACCCAGATCAACTCCTGTTTCAGGAAAAAGCGCATGAACGGAATGCGCCGGTTGAACACTTTTTGCAGTACCGCAATGTCCACCCAGCTCTGATGGTTGCATAGCACCAGATAGTTGCCGTCGCGGCGCAGTCCCTTCAATCCCTCGACTTGCCAGTGGATGCGCGTGAACAGTTTGAACAGCGTGTTGTTGACGCCGATCCAGCTTTCCGCAATCAGCACCAGCACGCGTGAGAACAACTTGCGCAGGGCCTTGATCGGTACGATGACCTTGGTCAGCGCGAGTACCATCAGCGGCACGATGTGGAGCACGCTGTTGGTGAGAAGTAACAGCATCACCAGCGGGATGCGCAGGAAACCGGGAATGAAGGCGAACATGAGCGGGCATTCTTTGGTCGATGAGGGGTACATGATGCCTTGTGCGCGATGGAAGAACCATGCCCGGCGCCATTTTCATCCTGCATCCGCGCCTGAGTCGCGGGGTCCAGCGGAGTACAGACCCTTGGTCCGTCCTCTTCCGGAGAAGCAGGTCAGTTCATGTGCCTCGACCAGCATGCTCATGGCGTGCCTGCCAACGCGTCATCTGACCACACGCACGGTCGGTGCTTGCACCAGTAGCGATAGGGCTTGCGCTCGCTATAAGTCGATGCATGCGCCTGATCTTTCATTAAGCAAGTTGCGGCATACTTGTCTCGGTTGAATGACATGAACCCTGAATTGGAGATGTTTCATGGACTCGAACTCGCCGCAGTCCCAGTATCCCGTGTCGTTGCGCAGATTTCACTGGACCCAATTTGCCCTGGTCCTGCTGGCTTATGTATTCATCAACACGTTCCAATGGTTCCCGCGCGGCAGCGCTGTGCGCTCCGACGTACTGGGAGCCCACTTTCTGGCCGGGTTGGCGGTACTGTTGCTGGTGTTGCCGCGGCTGCTTGCGCGGCTGCGCAAGGGCCGTCCTCCGGTGTCGCCGACGCCGCCCATCTGGATTGAGCGCGTGGGGCGCATCACGCATGTCGCACTGTATCTGTTCCTGTTCATTCAGCCGATTCTGGGGATCATCACACTGCAGATTGGCGGCAAGCCGGTGAGCCTGTTTGGAGTGACGCTGCTGCCCTCGTTCGTGGCCCATCCGGATAAAGCGCTCAGTCACCAGTTCGAATACATCCACGGCACCCTCGGTGAAGTCTTCTACTACGTGATCGGACTGCATATTCTGGCCGCGCTCTGGCATCACTACTGGCGTCACGACAACACGCTCAAGCGCATGCTTTGAGGCCACCTCTCGGGCCCAGGAGCTTTTTGCGCGGTTTCCGCGGGTCGCGATGGCCATCGACAGCCTCCTTGCGCTTCCTCGCCTGGTGCATGCTCCCGTTTGTGCCCGGGACTACCCGGTCGTGGCGCCTGGCAGGAACCGGGCCGGTGCTGTGGTCGGGTCGAAAGCGGCAGTCTGCGCGGGGGTTGTGCACTTGTCTGGAGCTCGCAGTTGGGCCATCCGTTCGAGGATTGCGGGCGATGCAGCGAGCCCGCGCATGGCAGGCGATGCTGTGCGGAAAGGCCTTGTTTGCCATCGGGTTCGACTGAGGCTGAGTGCTTCAATACTCCCCGTAACGCCCCGTGACTGACCTCAGCAGTGCCTTGCTGTCGTAGCCAATGCCGTCCTTGAACACGGTTTCGACCTTGCGTATGTCGCCGATGTGCTGGGCAGGGTTGCCTCTGACCACGACCAGATCGGCGTTCATGCCCTTGGAAATCGAGCCGATATGTTTCTCGAGTCCCAGATACCTGGCGCCGTTGTAGCTGGCGATGTGTATGGCCTGCTCGGGCGTAAAGCCGGCCTCGACCAGGAGCTCGACCTCGCGCAGGTCGCCGAAGCCGGGAATGACGTTGCCGGCCCCGGTGGGGTCGGGGCCGGCCAGAAGCAGGCCTCCGGCCGCGACGAAGTTCCGCTCCATGGCCATGCCGTGCCGGAAGGTGACCTGCATCTTCTGTACCCGGTCTGCAGGCATCGCATTGGTCCGTGTTCGCAGCAGCCGGTAGTCATGCCGGGCCTGGGGACTCATGACGGCCAGTGCCTGGGGTGACAGCGGGGGTCGCTGCGGCACCATGCCTTCGAAGACCGGCAGGGTGGAGGTGATCGCCACATGGTGGTCGACCAGGTCCTTGAAGAGACTGCTGGCCTCGGCACTCTCCGGATCCATGGCATACAGCGTCCTGATGCCATCCGAGGGTGTGCAGGTATCCGGCTTCTTGCCCGGGTCGTTTTCGGTGTTGACGAAGAAGCCGTGCTCGAGGTTGTCGATGCCGATCTCGGCGGCTTCGCGATAGGTGACCGCGCACAGGTGACCGGTGATCTTCAGGCCCAGCTTGTGCGCCTCGTCCACAGCCGCCTTCAGTTCGGCGCGGGTGATGAACATGTAGGTCTTGAACGATGTCACCCCCTGTTTGGCCCAGAACGCGACCGTGTCGCGCGCATCCTCGGCATCACGCAAATGGTGCATCTGCAGAAAGAACGACTTGCCGCCCTCGAGATAGGGACCGGTAACGTCCAGGTGCGGACCGGGCAGTTGGCCAGTGTCGATCTCATGTTTCAGATTTAGGTCGGTATACGGCTCGACGCTGCCCGTTGTACGCATGGTGGTCACGCCTTTGGCCAGGTACAGACGCGGCGCCGAGAAAGCCATCTCCGGGACCAGGAGCGGCGGCTCGCTGTGCGGTGTCGGCGTGGCCTCGAGATTGGGTCGCCTGATGTAGAACAGGTGGTTGTGCATCCCCACCAGGCCGGGGAACACGGTATGGCCAGCAAGGTTGATGCGTCTGGCACCCTCGGGAATGGCCATGCCGTCGTCGCCGACAGCGGCAATCCTGCCGTTCTCGATGATGAGCGTCTGCTTGCTGCGAGCAGGGCTGCCCGTGCCATCGATCACACGGACGTGAACCAGTGCGACCACGGGCGCGTCGATTTTCACATACGGCTGTACGGCCTTGCCCGGCGGAGCTGGCGGGGGAAGGATTGTCGGGGCCAGGTCCCTCGAGCCCGCACAAGCAGCAAAAGTGGCGGACGAGAACGTGAAGAATACGGCGATCAGGGTCCTGGTACGCATGCGTTCCTCCTGCAGGGGCCAAGTATCAGCATAGCCCAATATTCAGCAGGTGCGGATGGATGCGTGGTTGGCGGGCGCCTGTGCCGCTTCGTCGGTGGTTTCCTGTTTCGCGACCTGCACGAATGCATGAAGGTCGACCAGTTCCACCGGGACCGGACGATAGCCTTCACCGAAGGCTACCTCACCGGGGACCCAGCCAGCCCGGCAGGTGAGCGCGCCCCAGAAGCGCTTCAGTGCCACCCAGTGCAGTCCGATCAGGCCATGGTTGTTGTCGGCATCAACCAGCGGATCGCCGACTCCGGTCGGGCGTGGTGCCAGGCCGTACAAGGCGGTGCCGAAAAGAACGTCCCAGACCGCAAGTACCTGGCCGTAATTGCAGTTGTGCAGCTTCGGGCGCTCCGGATCAACCAGCATGTGATGCAGACGGTGAAATTTCGGGTCGACAAAAACCTGCTCCAGTATCCGACCAAAGCCAAGCCGCACGTTGGTGTGCGAGAAATTCTGGGCCAGCTCGCCAAGCAGCATCAGCCACGCAAATTCGTCAGGCTGTACTCCAATTACCAGTCCGACCACGGCCAGGATCATCGACTGTATGAAACCGTCCACGAGACTGCCGCGATCGTTGGTCCAGCAGCTCATCTGGCGCTGGCTGTGATGCATGCTGTGCAAGGCCCACCACCACGGAATCGCATGCTGGGTTCGATGCATCCAGTAGTAGACGAAGTCGTAAATCACGTAATAGAACAGGAACAGCAGTAGCGGATGCTGGTCGAACCACGGAATCAGATGATTGATCGCCAGCGGCGAGCTGCTGCTGGTATTCGCATCGGTGCCGCCAAACAGGTGACTGAACGGCGTCAGTACCAGATAGGTGAACAGGGGAAAGATGCCCAGCAGCATGAGCAGCGTATAGTTGCGATCGACCCGGGTCAGTCGGCGGTCGCTCCAGCGTTCTGCCGGCACCCAGGACTCCAGCGGGCGAAAGACGAAGGCAATGATCGATACCTGCAGAGCGGCAATCATCAAGGCTTCGGCAATCTGCCGCGGATTACCAGCCAGTCCATTGACATGCAGCACAATCAGCAGGGGTACCACGACATGGTCGCTTAGCCAGGCGATCAGGAAAGGCCAGAGTTGGGACAGGGCAGGCATGACGATGAAGATGCGGCGTATCGGCAGGTCGATGGCCGTATCATGCCCGCACTTTCTTTCCTGACCATTTCAGTCGCGATCCGGAGAGCGGCAACACCACATCGGTACCGGGTCAGTCCGGCCATCCGTCAAGAAGGGCCAGCGCGCTTGAAATACCGCGTTCTGCCGCGACGGTTACAGCCGGATATTGCCTGCCAGTCCGTGAACCGGCTCTGTCCCCTCAACCGACCTGGCTTTGCACCCAGCGTACAATGCCCTCGCTCTGCATGGCCCCGGCTTGGCGAGAAACCTCACGCCCACCGCGGAACAACGCCAGCGTGGGGATGCTGCGAATGCCGAAACGGGCTCCCAGCGCCTGTTCGGCTTCGGTGTCGACTTTCAGCAGGCGCATGCCGGGCTCGAGCCGACTGGCCGCCTCCTTGTAGTGCGGTGCCATCATCTTGCAGGGGCCGCACCAGGGTGCCCAGAAATCCACGAGTACGGGGATATCACTGCGGCTCAGGTGCTTGTCGAACGTCGCCTGGTTCACTTCCAGTGGTTCGCCGGTGAAAAGTGCCTGATGGCACTTGCCGCATGCAGGCCTGGCATCGAGGCGGTCGGCGGGGATACGGTTTATCGCCTCGCAATGCGGGCAGACAATGTGCAGCGACTTGCTCATGGGGACATTCTCGAGTGACCTGACAACTAATGTTGGGCCGAATTTCTCATTGCAAAGGGTCACCAGGGATCCGGTTCAGGTCCCGGCAGAAAATATGCCACACCTGCGGCGGCTGACAGGTGCTTGCTGCAGGGGCTTCAGAACGGCGTTCGACCGGAACGGCCACTGCTGCCGTGGATGGATGCGGCCGCCAGGGACAGGTTTGATACGCGACACCCGCATTTTGCGTAAATGAATTTGAGTGACCTTGCCATCGCCGCGGCAGGAGCATCGTCTTCGGCTATGTGTTCCTCATTCGCCCGCTTGCCAAGGACCTTGACTGGATATGAAATTCACCGGTGCCAAAAAGATGATTTTCCTCGCTGCCTGCCTGGTCATTCTGACGGCTGGGGCTTGCCAGCAACAAGATCCCGAGGCTGCTGACACCGGGCAAGGTGTTGTGGTTTCTGCCATGAAACAGGGTGGAAGCGGCGAAGTTAGTCTGTACGACCGCGGTTTGCAAATGGATCAGGGCAGCTACGACATTCCACGGGGATGGCGATTGCGGCAAAACATAGCCACCGACCCCGGTACCGGCCAGCAGTCGGTCTATCAGGTTGAAATCCGCAGTGATGGGGATGAGTGGATCAGAGCCCTGGGCATGGCTAGTTATGCCAATTTTCTCGGTCAGCAGTTTCAGCCCACTTGGCAAAACCTGGTCTTGTCTGTGTTGCACAACGATTTTCAACGCGTCAGCCTGGGCCAGCCAGGATCCAGCGAGTCATTGATGGAACTGGCCCAGGTGCAACAGGCGGCACGTCGTGCCGCGCAACAGGGCAACCGCTTTCAGGCAGTGGAAGTTCCGCTGACAGCGATGCGCAATGGCAAGCGATTCAACGGCCTGGTCCAGTTCGCGCATATCACGCCGGAGAACGCGCCCTTTCAGCAGGGCGTGATCCTCGGCGGCACGATCACCATCGCGCCGGAAGGCCGGCTCGAGCATGCCCTTGAGGCGAAGCGACGCATTGATTTGAGCTTCACCCCCAATCCGGCCTTCCAGCAACGTATTGCCCAGATTACCCAGCGCGCACGGGCACGGAATGATGCGTATTACCGACAGCAGATGGCGACATCCCGTGCCGCCCACGAGGCCCGCATGCGCAATCAGCAGGCTCTTTTCGACCGCAGCCAGCGGAACATCGCCGACATGAACCGCATTCGCGATCAGCAGCACGCTCAGTTCATGGGCAATCTGCGCGGCACCGGCTCAACCGGGCAAACCGGCACAGGCTACGATGGTCAGGCTGCGGTGGTTGACCAGATTTACGGTCGCAGCTCATTCAATGACCCCGATACTGGTCAGGTACGCAGCATGGATGGGCAGTACAAGTACAACTACACTGATGGGCTGGGGCACTACCATCGCACCGACGATCCCAACTTCGATCCGGCGTCGCTGCCGGGAGATTGGCGACAAACCGACCCACTCTCGCCACAGCACTAGCGGTGATCACCTCGCAGCTTGCTCAAACTGCAACGGCTACCTGCCTAGCGCATAGCGGCTTGCTTTGCTTCAGTCGCGGAAGTTGTCGAATTGCAGTGGCACTTCGGCGTCCGATGCACGTAACAGGGCCATCGCTTTCTGCAGGTCGTCGCGCTTCTTGCCCGATACGCGCAGCTTGTCGCCGTTGATCTGCGCCTCGATTTTCAGTTTTGCGGCTTTCAGCGTGGCGACGAGCTTCTTGGCCACCGGCTGCTCGATGCCCTGCTTGACCGTGATGCGCTGGCGCGAGCCTGCCACGTTGCTTTCGGCATCAGCCACGTCCAGCGCGCGTATGTCGATCTTGCGCGTGGTGAGACGGCTGCGCAGGATATCCAGCATCTGCTGCAGTTGGAATTCGCTGGGTGCACTCTGGGTGATGACGAAACCGTCCAGCTCGAACTTGGCATCGGTGTTCTTGAAATCGAAGCGGTTGGCCAGTTCGCGGTTGGCCTGGTCCACCGCATTGGTCAATTCGTGCTTGTCGACTTCCGAAACCACGTCAAAGGAAGGCATGCTGGCATCACCTGTAAAAAGAGGGCGTTCAGTGTAAGTGATCAGGATGCTTCCGGGCATCCTCCCTGTCCGTGACCACTGCCAAGGTGACAAGCTCACCCATGCGGGCTTTCCGCTCGCGGGCGCACGTCCCGGGTCAGTGGGGTTTGTGCGCACACACCACCAGACCGGTCACTGGCGCATGGGCTTCACTGCGGAGCTTGGCTTCAGTCTGTTCGGTCACTGACAGGCCTGCGGCCGCAAGCGCGGCCTGAACGTGTTGCGGATGCTGACTGTAGCGTCCGGTCGGGTGCAGATGGGTGCCCGGTCGACTGGCCTTTTCCACCGTGAAAACCAGCAACCCGCCGGGACGAAGCGCGTCTGCAGCGGACAGGAGGATCGCGTGCAGATCACCAAAATAGATCAACACGTCAATCAGAACGCAGACGTCGAATGACTCCGGGTGAGCCTGGAGAAAGCTGCCGAGTTCGGCTTCCGCCAGTGTGTCATAAAAACCGCTGGCGCGAGCACGTTCCAGCATTGCCAGCGAGAGGTCAACGCCGGTGAGGTGATGCGCGTGGGGGCGCAGCAGTGGCGCTGCAAGGCCTGTGCCGCAGCCTCCGTCGAGTATGTTGAGGGGGGCAGTGACATCCTGCAGCTGGCGTGCAAGCACCTCGCCGACAAGTTCAGGCGCGCGGTAGTCGAGGGAACGGATGTGCTTGTCGAAGTCTTGGGCATAGGCATCGAAGCTGGCCCGCACCGCCGAATCAGGCATACGTGCCGGCGCGTGTCCCTTTTCCAGGGCATCCAGCATGAATCTGGCAGTGGGGTGTTCGGGTACTGCCTTGACCCACCGTTGATAGGCGCGCCGGGTGCGGGTCATGCGGCGGCGCGAGACAAATCCGGACTGCTCGATCTGCAGCAACGCCTGGCAGAGACTGTTGTGCGCAGGACTGAATGCCGGCTTCAGGGCGATCACCTGTTCATACCCCTGCGCAGCCTGCGCCAGTTCACCTGCCCATCCCAGCGCATTGGCCAATGTCAGCCAGGCTACCGGGTTTTGCGGCGCAAGCTTCACGGCCTGGCGGCCGGCAGCAATGGCCTCGGCATGACGACCGAGTTTGCGCAGGGCAACCGAGTGGTTGGAATGGTTGGTCGGTTCTTCGGGATGCTCGACCACCAGTTCGCGGCACAGCAACTCGGCTTCTTCGCTGCGATTCATGTCGTTGAGCACGTTGCTCAGATTCTTGCGGATGCCGTAGTCGCCATGGTCTTGCTGATGAGCCTTCTGGATCAGACCCAGGCCTTTCGCACTGTTGCCATCCATATGCTCCAGGACACCCAGAAAATGCAGTGCCGCAGTCAGATCGGGCTTGCGCTTGAGAATACGCTGGTAACGTTGGCGAGCCTGCTCGAAGTGGCCCTGCTGCAGCTCCTGTTTTGCTGCCTCCAGTTCGCTTGCGAGGGTCGCCGGAACCTTGTGCTTCAATCGACCACGCGACATCCTCACAGGCTCACTGACAACCGAGGGATTCGAATCCGTCCGCGAATATCCGTCCCGGGACCTGTGCAAGCACCTCGAGCAGGGAATCCAGAGGCAAGGTGTCGATTCCATCGCCTACCGACAGCATCAGACTGAAAATTCCTGTGGTGGTGGGCGCGGTGCCATCAACCGTGCATTGCAGGGTGCCGGTACCCGGTACGCATGATGAGCTCAGTGTCGATGGCAGCCCGCTCTGGACCGGGTCTGCATCGTGCTGGTAGCTGTAGGTGCCCGACAGCGAATCACCATCGGCATCGTTGGCCATGAACACAATGCTCCCGATGGCTGCGCCAGCGGTTCGTGACTGCGCCGTGCAAATGACACTACCCACCGGCGGCGTGTTTCCGGTGCAGCTGCAGTTGAGCGCGGGCAGGGCGCTGGTCTTCAGTTCCGGGGCAATGGCGAGAAACGGCTTTGTCTGCAGGGCAATCCGCGGGTCCTGCATGGGCCAGCGACCGGTCAGCCGATGCAGCCGCTGACGCAAGGACACCTGGTCCTGGACGGAGACCAGCTCGCAGTGCTGCGAGGCGGGCAGAAACAATACCAGGCTATCGGGCTTCAGCCCGGGAGAGCGGCAGGTGCGTTGCAGAGCCCGGCTGGACAGAAACTGGCCTGGCCGGGCCGACATGAAGGCCGGCAGCTTTCGATCGATAATGCTGCTGCCCCGCAAGAGGACGACGACCTGCGGCTGCGTGCTCATGGCCGATGTTGTTGCTGCCGCAGCCTCTGTCGAGAGCAACAGGGCAGCTATCGCCACCAGCGTCGCGCCGGAGCGCGTTGCGGGTGATCCGCATGAAGACATGGGCCGGGGTCCCCTGGGCGCTATCAGAACGACGGGATAGTCGAATTTGACTGGCGGCTGTAGGCGTAGCACTGGGGAGTACCCAGGGCACCCTTGACCGTGGGGGAGTAGCAGTAGGAAATCTCGTCGAATGACAGAGTGATGTTTTCGGTATGTCTGGAATCGCTCGGCGTTCCGCCACTCGACTGGGAACTGACGGTTACACCCTTCATGTGGATGCTCAGGTAGATTGCGGGGGTACAGCTCGTTGCGCAATCAACGTATTCGTTGTACTCGACCACGCCCTTGATCGGCATCTGCGTTGCCACAAGACGCATCAGGTCCTCGGAACTGGCATCAACATATTTTGTCAGGCTGATGTCCTGAAGACTTGGCAGCGAGGTTCCGCCACCGCCGGCACTCCCTGCGGAACTCAGGCCCCAGCTCCACGCCAGGACATCAATGCAGCCGATCGCACCTGGTACTTCGCTCTCGCCCTGGATGTCGCTATTGCAAAGAACGCCTGTCGAGCCTGCATGGGCCGCACCACCCGCCATACCCAGAAGACCCAGCAGGAAAAACCAGAAACCCTTTATCGGACGTGCCATCGGACTTTCCCCCATGCCAGGCAAATGCCTGAAGCTGGGTCGAGTATAACCTCTCGGGGGCAGATTCAACGGCGTTTCAGGAAAATTCTTGAGCCGGTGAAGTCCGACCGGGAGCGATTGACTCGCCGGTGCGATATGCGCAGGAGGCTGCAGTCGAATGCGGGCCGGGAGAACTGGCGCATTGCAGTGGACGCCTTTCCAATCCGGAAGAGAGGCGGGCACCGCAGAGCGCGTGGTTTCAGAAGCCCTCGAGACCGTCTCGGAAGATCAGCCCGCAGTCCTTGAACTGGTCGGTCCCGGCAATGACGTTGTTGTTGTCGATCCCGCCGAGTGTCTGATCCAGTACTTCGCCGCTGGTGCTGGTCAGCCGAACCTTGAAAGCGCCATCGATAGGCGCTGCGGGTGAGACCACGAAAAAGTTGTCGCTGGATCGGGCCATTGTCTGGTAAGCGCTGCCACTGGATCCCTGCAAGGCCATGGATACCACGCCATAGCGGTGGTCACGTGCCTGCAGCTTGATGTAGTAGGGGTTCGAGCCCTGGAACTTGAAGGCCATATTGCCGCTGACCGGGCAGGCGATCCGATGCCAGCTGATGCTGGCAACACCCGCGGCAGGGTTGGCAATGGCAGCGAAGGCGGGGGCGGAAAGATCGAGGTTGCCGGCTGTGCAGCCCGGACATTTGTCGGTGACGCGCACGATGACCGTGCCCAGCGGGCCTGAAACCTGCAGGCATTCGCCGCAGTGCTCGGAGTTGCCATAGTCAGCCGGGCTCAGGGCTGCGGTGATGCCATTGCCGATGTCCAGGGTACATAGGTTGACTCCGCTAGACGCGTCATAAAATGTCGCGCTGCCCCGGGCACCCCAGGGCGCCGGGCAGGTCGTCTGTGCAAGACCTGGTGGTATCTGGAGCAGCAGGATCATTATTGCCGCGGCCACGCCAAGGCCAAATTTTCTGTTTACTGACATGTGGTTCTCATCGCTTCGCTGGCTTCAGTATCGACTGCAGGCGACCAGCCATTCTGCTACCGGTCCGCGCGCCCGTTTCTGCCATGCAGTGTACATGTCGCATGTATCCATCGAGTGCAGGCAGGCATCGGCTGCAGAGATCTTTTTCTGAGCGTCGGCAAGCCTGATGAAACTAGCCCGCATTATTCACCAACCTTCTACTGCGCCGGCCCAATGACACGCCCGGTGCGGCTTTCGCTTGGTCGCAGTGCTCGACGTAGTGTCGGCTACGCCTGCGCACTGCTAGGGCGCGAAAGCCACGCCGGACATGCCCTTGAACCGGCTCGCTACCAACGCTGATGAATAATCCGGGCTAGCGGGGTGCAGCCATGCCAGTCATCTGCAACACCGATGCTCAAGCTGTAGGCTAGGAGTCTGGGGGATAGAAACACAAGCGGCTGCGGCTCGTGGTTTTGGCCAGCTTTTCCGCTCATTTTCGTTGAATAGCTACGGCTATTCGCCTCAAATGATCGAACAATTTGCCTCAAAACCACTTTGCCTCGCTCACTTGGTTCCTACCGCCCAGGCTGCACAGGATTGTATTTTGCACAGGAGGAAATTCATGCTCGATCTTGAAGAAGAAAAATCCAGGTTCACCCTCACTGCAAACACACCGTGGTTGGCAACCATATTGCTGGCGCTGCTCGCGATGCCCATGTTTATTCCGGCGACGGCAGCGGCGGGCAGCAACGACAGCTATGCCTTCATGCTGCACGATGCGCGCCCGCCCGTTGATGCGCTGGGCAAGGACACCTCTGCGTACAAGACCCAGTCCAGCCGTTACGTGCTGCAAACGCCCGTCATGGCGCGGGAATGGTTCGACCGTATTGCACCGGACCAGCGCACCGACGGGAACGCCCACTATCCTATTTACAGGAAGAGCATGGGGTTGCTCGTGCGACGCTACTGGGCCGATGGACGCCCGTCCTCGCAGGAGAGCGGATGGCACGGGCCCGGCTTCGCGATCCACTACGACAGCTTTGTCACCGACTTCAATCGCGCACAAGGCGACCGCACCATCGCCGGGCACCACGCCGAGCACTATGTGTTGAAGGCCAAATATGTCAGTTGGGCCGAGGGCGATCCCAGGAAAGAACATGACGAGGTCAAATACGACCTTTGGGTGCTGCCGGATTTCCCGTATTCCTGGTCAACGGTCCAGGCTGTTTCGCCGGATGATCGGGTCAGCGTGGCGCTGGCAGAACACCTTTTGGACCGGGGCCTGGTAGCACGCGTGGACAAGGTTCGTCGACGTCATGTCGAGCTGAACGACGGCAGCAAGACGGCAGTCCAGGAGTTTGCCCAAGCGGCCTGGATCTCCGACTTGAAACCAGCCACGGCGAATCCTGTCCAGTTGCCTGTGGTCAGTGCCGAGACATTGGACAAGCTGAAAGCGGGAGGCAGGCAGGACCCGAGTGCAACCTGCACCACTATCCTCGGCGGCGGCACGCCGGCCTTCGTCCGGGAGGCATTGACCGACAAGCAGCAGCCTGCATTCATGCAGCACGCACGAGCCAGATGCCGCCAACACATGCCGCATGCTGCCAGAAAAGCGACATCGAAGTCGTCCGGGTCGCACGAATGCGCCAGCAACGCATGTTTCGAAAAACGCTTTTCAGGATGCAAGCCGGCGTCCTACACCACCGATGGCCAAATCAATGGCAAGGTGCGCTACGCGATCCTGGGCAGCGACAAACAGGGTTGCCGGGTTCGCCTGACGTATCTAGCCAATCCGAATCCGCAGTGGGTGGACAAGCCACTGGAAATGGTGCTGGATGCCGGCAAGAGCTTTAAGTCGCAACTCAAGCAAGCGATGCAAAGTTGTCTGGCCAATGATGTGCCTGGAGCCTATCGCTGCAGCGGTCCGCTGCGCGGCGTGGCTGTACCGCAGTGATGACCGCGCCAGCCGACGCCTTGCCGTGATCAGAGTTGCCGGGAGCACAGCCGTGAACGAACGCCGATATCCTTGAGTTCGTGTGCATTGGCGCTCGGGTCGGGCAGGAACGCGGGGGCCTGCTCGACCGAGTAGCCCTGTCTCGGACAGGCGGGTCAATTGCGCAGCCCCGACTGACTTGCATTCTTTGCCGCTCTCTATCCAGCCGAGCTTGGCCTGAAGGCGAAAGTCAGCTTTTTGGCCTTTCGCGCACTTGATCAAAGGATTGACAGCGATTGGTGGCTAGCCTACATTAGTGAAAACTAAATTAGGCGACGCTAATGCAAATGCCAATCGTTCCAGTCTTGCGCCACGCCGCAATGGCGCTTTCGGCGATTCTGGCTTTGGGGGCATCGCCGCATGCCGCCGCCCCGAATTGGACCGTGATTGGCTGGAACGACCTGGGTATGCACTGCATGGATGCCGATTTCAGCGTCTTCGCGATCCTGCCTCCGTACAACAATATTCACGCGCAGGTCATCGGCCCGAACGGCAAGCTGGTCGCCGGCGGTCCGGGGATGAGCGTCAGTTATCGGGCCGCTGCGGATCCAACCGGTTCGATCACCACCAGTTCCATTGGTCGCACAAACTTCTGGCAGAACTGCCCACAGATGTTCGGTGTCACACCGATGCTCGACGAGGGCCTGGCGGGGTTTTCGATGCCCGGCGCGGCGAACAGCGCCCAGCCAATGCGCTTCGACACCGCGCCCAACTGGTTCACCGCCGAGGGCATCCCGCTCACGCCATACGACGACGCCGGCCGCAAGAACGCGTATCCGCTGATGCGATTGGTAGCAACCGACGCGCTCGGCAACGCGCTGGCAAGCACCGACATCGTGTTGCCGGTTTCCGACGAAATGGACTGTAGCGCCTGCCACGCATCGAACAGCGATGCTGCTGCAAGACCTGCAGCGGGGTGGGTAGCCGATTCGGATCCGCAACGCGACTATCGACTGAACGTACTGCGCATTCACGATGACCGGCAGTCGACCAACCCGACTTATGCATCGGCTCTGGCTACCTTGTCGCTGAATCCCGACGGATTGTACCCGTCGGTCGCGACCGACGGCCGGCCGGTGCTGTGCGCGGCCTGCCACGTATCCAACGCCTTGCCGGGCACGGGGATTGCAGGCATCACGCCACTTACCGAGGCGATCCATGCCGGGCACGCCGGCGTCACCGATCCGCTGACGTCGTTGCCGTTGGGCGCTTCGGAAAACCGCTCGTCCTGCTATCGATGCCATCCCGGGTCGACCACACAGTGTCTGCGTGGCGCCATGGGGCATGGCGTGGCTGCGGACGGCACCCTGGCGATGCAGTGCCAAAGCTGTCATGGCGACATGGCGCGCGTCGGTGCACACGGCCGTGTTGGCTGGCTGGAGGAACCGAGCTGTGACAACTGCCATACCGGCACGGCAACGCTCAACAGCGGCCAGATCCGTTTCACCAACGCATTCGATACGTCCGGGGAATTGCGCACGCCGGCTGATCTCACTTTTGCCACCAACATCGATGCGCCGGCACCGGGGTTCGATCTGTACCGGTTTTCCTATGGTCACGGCGGAGTCGCATGCGAGGCTTGTCACGGCCCGACCCACGCCGTGGCACCGTCGATCCACGCCAACGACAATATCCAGAACATCGCATTGCAGGGACACGAAGGTACCCTGGCCGAATGCAGCACCTGCCATCGCACCGCACCCGCCAACGGCCTCGGCGGCCCACACGGCCTGCATCCGCTCGGTCAAACCTGGGCGAGGGAGCACGGCGATTACGTCGAATCGCACGGCAATACGGGCTGCACGGCATGTCATGGCAGTGATTTCAGCGGCAGCGTGCTCAGTGCGATGCAGGCCGATCGCAGCATAAGCACCGACTTCGGCAGCAGAACGTTGTGGCGTGGACAGCGGATCGGTTGCTACCAATGCCACAACGGCCCTGGCAGCGAAACGGCGGTTTCCAATCTGCCGCCGCACGTAGGCGACCGGCAGGCTCAGGGCCAGGACGCCGCTCCGGTATCGTTGCTGCTGAGCGGCACCGACCCCGACGGCGACGCACTGACGCTGCGGATCGTCCATCAGCCCGGCGATGGAACGGTTGCATTCGATGGTCACACGGCAACCTATTTTCCGCCGCCCGGATTTGGCGGAACCGCCGTGTTCACCTATGCAGCCTGGGATGGCAAGACTGAATCAAACCTCGGTCAGGTAACAGTAGCGATCTCGCGGAGCGACTTCATCTTCGCCAACGGCTTCGAATAGCACCGCGAGATCGCGCCGATGTCACGTCGCACAAAGAACCAAGTACGGCGCAGGCTTGACTCTTGCGTGGTTGCGAGCTGGAGCTGACCAGCTCAATTTGTGCCCCATTGCGGGAGCTGGCGGCTTGGTCTGACGCAGCACGCCGAACTTTCGCCTGCCAGGATGGCCGCGTTGACAACCTGCTCAGAACTGCCCGATCAGCGATTGCACGCCAAGGCTGTTCAGAGACACGGCGGTCCACACGCCCAGGCCAAGCAGAATAGGGCGAACACCGGCGGAGGCCATGCGGCGCAGGTCCGAAGACAGGCCGATCGCGGTCAGCGCGACGATGATCATCAACTCGGAACCTGCCCGTGCAGCGGCCCGCAGCGGGGCATGGCCGCAGCGCATCAATAACCGGGGCAAGCCTTGCCTGGCCGCGGTCAGGCCTGCTTCGCGAACAGCATGGAGCGATCAGCGAATGCCTTGAATTCCAGTGCATTGCCGCTCGGGTCGAGCAGGAACATTGTCGCCTGCTCGCCCGGCTGGCCCTTGAAGCGGACATGCGGTTCGATCACGAACTCCGTGCCCGCTTCGCGCAGACGGTCGGCCAGGGCATGCCAGGCATCCATCGCCAGCACCAGACCAAAATGTCGTACCGGTACCGAGTCCCCATCCACGTCATGCCTCTCGGCGGCCTCCGGCGGACCCTCGACCAGATGGGCCACGATCTGATGTCCATGGAAGTCGAAATCCACCCATTTTTCGCTGCTGCGACCTTCGGGACAGCCCAGCAACTGACCATAGAATGCGCGCGCATCGTCCAGCGACACCACGGGGAAGGCAAGGTGAAATGGTGGAATCGGGGGCATGGCCAGCCATCCTGTCTGATCGGTAGCGACGTCGGGTCAGGACCAGGAAGGCAAGCCTTACCGGACCTGAAGTAGGAGTATAGTCGGACATGTGATTCAGCGAACCACGGTCCGTTGGCGATGCCGGATCCTGTCGCGCCGGGTTTGCTTCAAGTTCTTCCATTGTGCAGGGGGCTGCGGTGCTGAAAAGTCTGATTTGCGGGATTGCTGGGGTGCTGGTGTCATTCGCGGCCATGGCAACGCCGGCCAATGTTGTTGTTCTTGCCACCTTGCATGGCTTTCACGAGTCGGTGCCGGCATACGGTTTTGCTCGGCTCAAGCAGATCATTGAACAAATCCATCCGGACATCCTGTGCCTCGAGGTACAGGCGCAGGATCTGCAGGAGCGCGCGCCGGAAAAGGTCAAGGTGGAGTACCCGCGGGTCATCTATCCGTTGATCGGCCAGCATCATTACCGGACGTGCACGCTGGAGCCGGCTGAGCCGGAGTTCAGTGCGATAGTGAAGCCATATGCGGCCTCGGCACGAGCGTTCCGGGCTGGACATCCGCAACAGGCCAAGGCGTTTGATGCATACGCTGAAAGCGGGCTGGATGCCCTGCGGACCTACTGGTCCAGTCCGGAACGGGTGAACGATGGCATTACTGACGCCGTGTTCGCCGCCAAGCACCGGCTGCAGGAAGCCATGATTGGTGCGGGCGAAAACGCGGGCTGGGAAGGCTGGAACAGGCATTTTCAGAAGGTCATCGTGGATACTGCCAGGGAGAACCCCGGCCAACGCATCGTGGTCCTGGTCGGGGTGGAGCATACCTACTGGCTGCGCCGCCATCTGAAACAACAGCCCGGCATCAGGCTCGAGAACACCGCGGCGCTGGTGGGCGCAATGCATAAATGAACGGGCAGGTTTTGCCTGAGGGAGCTGCTACGGGTGCCTGCTGCAGCGTCGGAGGAAAGCCATTTCCGGCGTGCCCGTTTGGCCGCATTTGGCGTAACCTGGCCGCTGCTCGGCTTGCCTTTGGCATGAGCCGACAGGACCGGGAAAAGTGGGTGAAGGGATCGCGGGCAGAAAGGAAAAGACCGCGTTTCCTGATGGTTTTGACCGGTCTTCTCGTGCATTGGATCGATTCTTGCATGCCTTTTTGCGACCAGCCCGCTCGGTCTTGATGCGGGCCGGGCGAGGTGGAAGTCGAATGCGACGATAGACAGAGCTTGAAAACCGATGAATCGAGGGGCAGACATGAAATGGCAGACATTCTTTGCGATAGTCATCGTGGGCGTGACCGGGATGCAATCGAACGCCGAGGCTGCGAGTCCATCGGCGGGTAGCTTCTACGAGCTGGTTACCCAGATCGACAACCGCAGTACGACCAATTCCCAGAAGAAATATTCAAGCCAGTTGCGGCAGTCCATCAATGCTGCAGCCATCCAGCACCTGACCAGGGTGTGCGCTCAGCAGCATTCAGATGCACGGGTGCAGACGTTCACGCTGGCGGGCCTGATGCGCCTTGATGGTGTGATGAGAAGCCCGACCCTGCTGCCTGAGAATGAATTCACGGCATGCGTGGCCAGGCAAATTGACTCAGTCAACTTTCCGCTGCCGCCCGGGCATGGCAAGGGGTGGCCGGTTGCCATGCAGATCGATTCCACCTCGGGAAAGGTGTTGTACGTGTCGGGAGACAGGCAGCTTGCGTTGCCGGTGTATCGACAACGACCGGCAACGACTTTCATGCCATGGATCTACACCCCGGTGCCGCCGGCTGCCACCAAGGTGAACAAGTCTTGCACCGTAAACGTATGGGTGAGCATCGCGCAATCGGGTCGGGTGGATGCAGTGGACGTGGCCAACTCCAGTTGTCCGTCCAAGGTCGCGGACGCGGTCGAAGCGGCGGCGGGTCAATGGCTCTACATGGGTGCGTCCGGCTCGGACAAGGTGGACACAAGAGACGTGAGGCTTTCCTTCAGCGTCAGGAACAAGCGATTCCACGTGAAGCTCTGACGTTGCGGATATCCGCAACAGGGTCTGTGAGAAGGGTGCGCCAAGGCAGCCTGTGTCCGCTCGCGGTCGCGGTTCTGGCAGCTATCGATCAGAGCTGAAATGGGGCCATTCGGGGTTTTCGGTCTGGTATGCCGTTCGGTACCCATGGCTGCGATTCTCTTTGCCTTGATCTGGAAGGATCAAGGCTGCAAGCCGGAACATTCCGCGTGCCCATGAGTGCCTGATCAGGCGAACGCATTCGACGTGAGTGTGGCTACCGGACCAAGAAAACCGAAACCTTGGCATGCTTGACGATGTTGGCACCATTGGAGCGGAGAATGTGCAGCTTGTCCGCGATGCCTGGCGGATGGGAGGCCATCACGACGAGGTCTGCTCCGGTGTCCTTTATGGCTTCAAGCAAACGGTCGTCCAGTTCCACAGAGGTATCTGAAGTCAGGAGCACCTTGCTATCGGTCTCGATGCCGTGCGCTTCGCCCTGTTCCTGGGCGAAATTGTCGAGTTTTCTGGTCAACTCTTCCGGTGTGTGCGCCGCGACGGAGGGCGTCGTGGTGGTTACCGTGACATAGCAGAGAGTGGCCCCGTAGTTCTTCGCAAGGTCGATTGCGACATTCAGGGCTTTTGAAATCTGTTCGGTGTGTGCCAGGTCCACGGGCACGAGAATCTTGCGAAACATTCCGTTTCTCCTTTTCTGGATTCAACTGCCGAATCTTGTCAGTTCGTGCTGGAAATCGTGTCAGGCCAGGGCAGATAGTGCAAGGATCAGGGCGAGTATCGACCTCGAGGTCGATGTCCCGGTTTGTCTGGGTCACATTGCACATGTGGAGTGTCATTCGGCGCCAGTCAGTCACGGATTCATCGCGGTTGCAAGGCTGGGTCCCTCGGTGCCGCGGGCGTGAACGTGGCCCAAATGTTTGCAGGTGCCGGCCGACGGCACGCCTGACCGGGTGGGCGTTTGCTGCGATAATGAGCCGCTCACGCGCGGTCTGCGCTCGCAAACGCTCCACAGATACCATGAAAACACCCCAAGCCCTGCAATCACTGATGGACGACGGCCTCATAGATGCCGTGCTGCGTCCGCTCAAGAGCGGCAAGGAGGCTGCGGTCTATCTGGTACGCACTGGCGACGAAGTACGCTGTGCCAAGGTCTACAAGGACATGGCACAGCGCAGCTTCAAGCAGCGTGTGCAGTATCAGGAAGGACGGAAAACGCGCGGCAGCCGCGAGGCGAGGGCGGTTGGCCGGGCCAGCAAGTATGGCCGCAAGCAGCAGGAAGACGAGTGGAAGAACACCGAGGTTGATGCGCTCTATCAGTTGCGTGCGGCCGATGTGCGCGTCCCCGAGCCGCATGGCTACTTCAACGGCGTGCTGGTCATGGAGCTGGTCACTGACGGCGAAGGTTTGTCCGCGCCGCGCCTGTGCGAAGTCGAGCTGACGGCGCAGCAGGCTCGCGAGTACCACCGGGTACTGATGCGCCAGGTGGTGCGCATGCTGTGCTGCGGCCTGATCCACGGCGACCTGTCCGAGTTCAATGTGCTGGTCGCAGCCGATGGCCCGGTCGTGATCGATTTGCCGCAGGTGGTCAGTGCCAGTGGCAACAATGCGGCGCGCACGATGCTGCTGCGCGACGTCAACAACCTGACTGCCAGTCTGGGTCGCTGGGCGCCGGATCTGCTCGATACCTGGTACGGCGAAGAAATCTGGGAGCTGTTCGCCTCAGGCAACTTGCAGCCGGACACGGAACTGACCGGCAGGTTCGAACATGACCACTCCACCATTGATCTGGACAGCGTTCGCGATTCAATCAACGATGCGCGTGAGGAAGCCCTGATCCGCCAGCAAGGGCGCGAGGCCAAGGAGCAGGAAGAAGCGGGCTGGTAGCGCGATTGCAGTGGCCGGATCACAGATTGCACGGCTTGGGACGCCGGCTTTGCGGGTGCAAGCCTGATCCTCAAAATCAATCGCCGGACCCCTTCTTCTTGTCCGCAGTTCTGCGTTGCACTGACGGAGCAGGCCACCAGCCTGCCTGCGCCAGTGCGCCTTGACTTGCGACAGACACCATGGGTGACACCTGCTCAGGGTTAATCAGAGGGTCCTCAGGGACCCTCTGATTAACCCTGAGCAGGTGGCATGACGTCCAGAAAGTCCGCAGTTCGTGTCGCGCGGCGCCGTGCAGGCTGGGCTGCCTGGACAAGCCGCGCGGCGCGGGATGCGGGCTTTCTGGACGTCACCCAGGCGTTCAGAATCAACAAGTTGGGCCCATGGTGTCTGTCCACGATCCTGCGTTGCACTGACTTGACAGGCCACCAGCCTGCCTGCGCCAGTGCGCCTTGACTTGCGAACAGACACCATGGGTGACACCTGCTCAGGGTTAATCAGAGGGTCCTTAGCTCCGGTTAATGCGATGGGGAGGATGATCGGGCCTCCAAACCACTACAGAGGCACGGCAATGGAAAAGCATCGCGTTGAAGGTAACAAGAACGAAGCCAAGGGCAAGCAGGCCAGCGGCAAGGTGAACCACAACAAGCCCAAGGAAGCGTCAGGTGACATGAAGAAGAGCCCTGGCAAGACCGAGAAGCCTGCAGGTATGTTCGCCGGCAAGGCGCGCAAGTAACATCGATGGACGGCTGGCGCACGCCACGAAACGGCGATCGAGTCAGCCGGAGCAGACGGGGAACGGGCATATTTACTGGTTGCTCGTTCCCACTGATCGGGAGACTCGTCATTTCCTGATCGCCAATTGCGCCTTGTGCCGCCTTGGCAGCTTGCCCACGCAGGCGCGTCGATCTCCCGTCCGCACGTCGCGTTCGGAGACGAACCATTCTCGCATGTACGACTTTGCAGCTCGAAAGGCCGGCAATTGTCATGCGGAACAGATACGATGGGGCACGGTCTTTTCTCATCGATACTCTGGAAACCAGCATGGCATTGAAATTCGGCCCAGGTGTGGCCCTGAAGATGTACCCCGGCGAGATGATCAAGTACGGGGCGAGTTGTATCAGCGACGACGTTCAGCCGGTCGAGGCGGAAAACTATTTTCTCTGCCTCGAAACTGACGCTACTGGCGGCTTGTGGACGCCGCTGCACGTCGCCCGGGGCGTGGACCGCGAACCGATACCCGAGGACTCCAAGTCCGGCGCCGTGGGCTTCGTGCGCGGGCTGTCATATTTCTCCACCCAAGAGCTTTGGCAGGTCCCGCACAAGGCCGCGCACAAGGCGGCTTCGATGGCCGCTGGTCGTCATGGCATTGAACAGGAAAATCGCGTCAGCGGAAAATGGATGCCGACCCTTGCCATGTTCCCGGCTGCCAAAGCGGACAGCCAGGGATGAACTGACTAGCCCCATGAGTCTGCGCGGACAGAGCTGGCAAGCCCAAGCAGTCTGATTGTCGGCATGAGCAGGTAGTCCCTAGCCCGGATTATTCATCAGCGTTGGTAGCGAGCCGGTTCAAGGGCATGTCCGGCGTGGCTTTCGCGCCCTGGCAGTGCGCAGGCGTAGCCGACACTACGTCGAGCACTGCGACCAAGCGAAAGCCGCACCGGGCGTGTCATTGGGCCGGCGCAGTAGAAGGTTGGTGAATAATGCGGGCTAGGGCAGGGCAGGGTGAGTGATGACGTTCCGATATTTCCAGATGACACTGTTCAACGCGGAAGTATTGAATGAGATCAGGTGCTTGCGAACGTAAAGTAAAGTGATCTGTGCGGATCTTGCCCATGCAGTCTGCGGGGGTTTGGTGCAGACAGAATACGCAACCAGTTTGCGTCGACATGATGTATTTCACCGTTGACCCAGCGTTAAACAAATCACGGGAGAATTGAGCATGAGAGTAGTCGATATGAGTGTCCGGGGCGTGTTTCTCCTGGCTGCCAGCGTGGTCACGATCGCCTTGGCGCAGGCGGCCCCACCACCAAAGTATCCGTCCTATCCGAGCGAGACCCCGGCGGATTTTCATCCCGACACATCCAGTTTCAGTTATCAACGCCGTGAAGTGATGATACCGATGCGCGACGGGGTCAAGCTGCATACGGTGATCCTGGTGCCGCGTGGTGCCAGGGATGCCGGCATCCTGCTGACGCGCACGCCCTACAACGCCGATGAACTGACCTCGCATGCGCACAGCCCGAATCTCGGTATGGCGCTGCAGGGCTACGACAACGCCGCCGATGTAATTGTCGAGGACGGCTATATCCGTGTCGTTCAGGACGTGCGCGGCAAGTACGGCTCCGAAGGCGACTACGTCATGAATCGCCCGCTCAGCGGGCCGCAGAATCCTACCCCGGTGGACGATTCCACCGATACATGGGACACCATCGACTGGCTGGTGAAACATGTTCCGGAGAGCAACGGCAAGGTCGGCATCATCGGCATCTCCTATGATGGCTTCGAACCGCTGATGGCCATCGTCAACCCGCACCCGGCGCTGAAAGTCTCGGTGCCGATGAATCCCATGGTTGACGGCTGGATGGGTGACGACTGGTACCACCACGGCGCCTTCCGGCAGCAGAACATGCCGTACATGTACGAGCAGACCGCCAGTCGCGACAACCACTTCAAGTGGTGGAGTGGTCACCACGACGACTATGACCTCTACATGCAGGCCGGATCGGCCGATGCGCTGGCACGTGCCCACGGCATGCAGCAGTTGGGGTTCTGGAAAAAGATCCTGGCGCATCCGGCCTACGATGCCTTCTGGCAGGACCAGGCCATGGACCGCATCCTCGCCGGCCAGCCGCTGAAGGTGCCGGTGATGCTGGTCGGCAGTCTGTGGGACCAGGAAGATATCTACGGTGCCATCGCCGTGTACAAGGCTATCGAGCCCAAGGACACCGGCAACAACAACGTCTACCTGGTCATGGGTCCATGGAATCACGGCCAGGAAATCGGTGATGGCCGTTCATTGGGGGCGCTGCAATTCGGCAGTGACACGGCGAAGTATTTCCGTCAGAAAATCCTGCGCCCCTTCCTCGCCCACTACTTGAAGAGCGACAGCCCAGCCATGGACGTCGCACCGGTCAACGCCTATGTCACCGGCGCCGACCACTGGCAGAAACTGGACTCCTGGCCTGCTGGCTGTCGCCGTGGCTGCCGCATCGACAAAACCGCTTTGTTTCTGCAAGCTGACCATGCGCTTGGCTTTGAAGCACCCAAGGCTGCGGCGGCGGACTATGACGAATACATCTCCGATCCGGCCAAGCCGGTGCCCTTCCGCGCTCGTCCGATCCAGCCGATCGGCTACGGCAATGGCCTGACCTGGCCGCAATGGCTGGTGGACGATCAGCGCTGGGCGTCCGGCCGTACCGACGTCATGGTCTATCAGACGGACGTGCTGAAGCAGCCGGTACGAATCAGTGGCGAACCCCGGGTGCACCTGATCGCCTCCACCAGCGGCAGCGACAGCGACTGGGTGGTCAAGCTGATCGACGTGTACCCCGACCAGGTTCCGTCGCAAGCCGAAATGGGTGGCTATCAGCTGCCCGTGTCCATGGACATCCTGCGCGGGCGCTATCGACAGGGCTACCAGCAGGGGCGCGCCATCCAGAGTGATACACCGTTGCCGTACAGCTTCCCGCTGCCCACTGCCAATCACGTGTTCGAACCCGGCCACCGGATCATGGTGCAGGTGCAGTCAAGCTGGTTCCCGCTCTACGATCGCAACCCGCAGACTTTTGTGCCCAATATTCTCAAGGCCAAGCCGGGCGACTACCGGAAGGCCGAGCAGCGCATCTATCACTCGCCGCAGCATGCCAGCTACGTTGAGCTTCCGGTCGTGCATGACAGCGAGAATTGATCCGATGCTGTTGTTGCAACGGACTTGAGCTGCGGAGGTTAGCAGGCGCACCCTTGCGACTGCAGCGTTGCAAGGTGGCGAATTCACCGATTTTGACGGGACTCCTGAGCCGCAACAGCCCGATGTACTGCGTACGATAATTTCCGGGTCCGGTCCCACGCCGGGCCCGGTTGTCGTTGTGATGTGTTCCTGAGGGTCCAAAGGTTCGAGGCCGGGTTTCTGTGCGTCCGTGCGAACGCCGTGGAGGGTTGCCCATGATCGCGTCCGGTCCGGACCATCCGCGTCCGGGCCATCCCCCCTCCGCCGTTTGATTGCTTTTTGGCCCGTTTCCGTGGCGGGGATCATGCCTGCACAGCGCACTTGCGTTCTATTGAGGTGGTGTACTACCATACCAGCACACCAACTGAGTAGGTCTGCGCCATGACTTCCCGTACCCGCACCCAGCCGTCCTTCGCCATCCGTCTGCCAAGCCTGGCATTTCTTGCGACGTGTCTGCTGCTCACCGCCTGCAGCCACAAGGGCAACAAGGATGCTGATGCCGCGGTGACCCGCATACCGGTCGAAGCGGCCGTGGCCACCCGCGCCCCGATGGATGCAAGCTTTACCGGCACCGCGACCCTGGAGGCGGTTGCAGAGGCCGACGTGGTGGCCAAGACCACCGGTGTGTTGCTGCAAATGTCAGCCGAGGAGGGCATGCCGGTGAACAAGGGCCAGCTCCTGGCACAGCTTGATGATCGGGATGCGCGTGCGGAGATGGAACAGAGCGCAGCACTGATGCGCAAGGCCAAGGCCAATTACGAGTATGCCAAACGCTCGATCACGCGCCATCTGATTCCGCAGCGGGACTTTGATCAGGCGCGCTACGAGTACGAAAGCCAGCGTGCCGCCTATGAGGGTGCTCGTGTGCGCTTGTCCTATACCCGCATCGTGGCGCCCATTGCCGGCGTCATTTCGCGTCGTGAGGTAAAACTGGGCAACCCGGTCAAGCAGAACGACACGCTGTTCCACATTGTCGACATGCAGCCGTTGCAAGCCGTGCTCAACGTACCCGAAAGCGAATTGGGTACGCTCAAGGTTGATCAGACCGTGGGCCTGGCGGTGGACGCGTTGCCTGGCAGGCATTTCGAGGGCAGGGTGGCGCGGGTCGCGCCGGTTATCGATGCCGGCACCGGCACCTTCCGCGTCACCACCGAGTTTTCCGATCCCGGCGGCAGCTTGCGGCCGGGCATGTTTGCCCGCCTGCGCATCGTGCACGACCAGCGACGTGATGCACTGGTGATCCCGCGCACTGCGTTGGTGGAAGAGGACGGCGAAACGGCGGTATTCCTGGTGGAGCCGGGCGATCCGGCACCCGTGAGCATGCCCAAGCCGCTGCCGGGCGATGCCATGGCAGCCGAGCACAAGCCTGCCGTGCCGCTGTTGGTGGCTCACCGCCGTACGGTCAAGCTGGGCTACAGCAACGACTCGCAGGTGGAGATTCGCGATGGTCTGAAGCCGGGCGACCAGGTGATCACGCTGGGCCGCAATGCGGTACGTGACGGCGCGGCAGTGCAGATTCTCGACAGTGCGCCCGCCGTATCGGCCAGCCAGGCGGATCCGCGTTCATGAATCTGCCCGAGCTTGCCACCCGCCGGCGCGTCACCATCGGCATGTTGACGCTGACCCTGGTCCTGTTCGGCCTGATCGGGCTGGCCGGCCTCAAGGTCAACCTGCTGCCCGATCTGGCCTATCCGACCCTGACTGTGCGTACCGAATATCCGGGGGCAGCGCCGCTGGAGATGGAGAAGCTGGTGACCCGCCCGGTGGAGGAGTCCATGGGCGTGGTCAAGAACGTGCGCAAGGTCCATTCCGTATCCCATTCAGGCCAGTCTGACGTGATCCTGGAATTCGCCTGGGGCACCGACATGGACATGGCCAGCCTGGACGTTCGCGACAAGCTCGATACCCTCACGCTTCCGCAGCAGGCACGACGGCCCTTGCTGCTGCGATTCAACCCTTCCAACGATCCGATCATCCGTCTCGGCCTCAGTGACAAGGCTGCTGCAGCCGCCGACCAGAGCACGCTCAAGCGCCTGCGCCGCTTTGCCGACGAGGAACTGAAAAAACGCCTGGAGCCGATTGAGGGTGTGGCCGCAGTCAAGACCGGCGGCGGTCTGGAGGATGAGATCCAGGTCGATATCGACCAGCAGAAGCTGGCTCGTCTGGGCATCGAGGTCAGCGAGGTGGCCGACCGCCTGAGCAAGGAAAACGTCAACTTGTCCGGTGGTCGGGTGGACCAGGGCAACCAGCGATTCCTGGTCAGAACGGTCAACCAGTTCCAGAACCTCGAGCAGATGCGCCAGCTTCTGATCAAGGTCGATCACGGCGTGCCGATCCAGCTTGGCGATATTGCCACGGTAAAGCAGGGTTTCAAGGAGCGTCAGGGTGTAGTGCGCATTGATGGCCACGAAGCGATCGAACTTGCGATTTACAAGGAAGGCGATGCCAACACCGTGGCGGTGGCCGGACGCGTACGCGACGCACTCGCCAGGATCGACAAGCAGCTGCCGCGCGGTGCCACACTCACCACGATCGAGGACCAATCGGTATTCATTCGCCATGCGCTTGATGAAGTACGCAATGACGCCCTGATTGGCGGTTTGCTGGCGATCCTGATCATATTCTTTTTCCTTGGCCACGGCTGGAGCACGTTCATCGTGTCCCTGTCGCTGCCGGTATCCCTGATAGCCACTTTCTTCTTCATGGACCAGTTCGGTCTTTCGCTGAATGTGATGTCACTGGGAGGACTGGCGCTGGCTACCGGCATGGTGGTCGATGATTCGATCGTGGTGCTGGAGAACATCGCGCGCGAACGCGAACGTGGCGCTTCCATCCTGCAGTCGGCGATTCGCGGCGCTGGCGGGGTGGGCATGGCAGTCACTGCCTCGACACTGACCACCGTGGCGGTGTTCTTCCCGCTGGTCTTCGTGCGTGGTGTGGCAGGACAGCTTTTCCGTGATCAGGCCCTGACCATAAGCTTCGCCATGCTGATATCGCTGCTGGTGGCCATGACCCTGATCCCGATGCTGGCGGCGCTGAAGGGCCGTTCTCCGCTGGCCTACCAGGAGGAGTCGCAGACGCCAGGGCCGCATGGCCTGCTGGGTGTCTTGCCAAGGGTGTGGACCTGGGTCTGGCTGCGTTCGTTCGCATTCCTGGGCCGGATTCTGGGCCGCGTGCTGGGCTTTGTTGGCCAGGGTGTCATGCGACCCTACGCATGGCTGGCACGCGGCTACCACCGTCTTTTGCCACGTGCGCTTGCCCATCCCTGGCGCGTACTGGCCACGGCCGGCGCGCTGCTGCTGGCAAGCCTGGCTCTGTTGCCGACCCTGGGCATGGACCTGATTCCGCCGCTGGCACAGAACCGCTTCGAGATGACTGCCATCCTGCCTCCGGGCACGCCTCTGGCCAATACTGACAGGCTGGTGCGCACGCTGGCGCTGCAACATGCCAGTGACCCCGGCGTGGCATCGATCTACGGTGTCGCCGGCAACGGCACCCGTCTGGACGCCAACCCCACCGAATCGGGCGAAAACATCGCGCGCTTGTCGGTAGCGCTCACGCCCGGAGCCGGCAAGTCCGCCGAAGCAGCCGAAATCAAACGCCTGCGTGTATCGCTGCACGATTACCCGAATGTCGAGGCGAAGTTCTCGCGTCCGCGCCTGTTCAGCTTCGCCGCACCGCTGGAGGTGGAATTGCATGGCTACGACCTGGACGCGTTACGCCAGGCCGGTGAGCGCCTGACCGGCCTGATGCAGAAATCACCGCGATTCACCGACATCGAATCCACCGTGTCCGGCGGCTACCCGGAAATCCGCATTCATTTCGATCAGGCCCGTGCCGCTGCGCTTGGTCTGACCTCGAGACAGATCGCCGACCGCGTGGTGGATCGGGTCAAGGGCGAGGTGGCGACCCGTTACAACGTCCGCGATCTCAAGGTGGATGTTCTGGTGCGTGCCCGGCCCAGCGACAGGAATTCGCTCAGCGACATACGCAACCTGGTGGTCGGCTATGTCAGCAGCGACAGCAACCGCGCAGGCACTGCAGCCGATGCAGCCGGGTTGGGCGCCGATGGCAACGATGCCAATGGTCTCGCGCAGACTGCGGGGACGCCGATTCGCCTTTCTGCCGTGGCCAACATCGTGGTCACCGAGGGGCCCAGCGAAATCCATCGCATCAGCCAGGAGCGCGTGGCCATCGTGTCTGCCGGCCTGAGCCATGGTGATCTTGCCAGCGCTGTCGCTGAAGTCAGGTCGCTGATCGCCGCGCATCCGCTGGCCGCCGGCGTCAGCGCCAGCATCGGTGGCCAGAGTGAAGAGCTGCATGACTCCGTCAACTCATTGCTGTTTGCTCTGGCGCTGGCCATTTTCCTGGTCTATCTGGTGATGGCCTCGCAGTTCGAGTCACTGCTGCATCCGCTGGTGATCATGTTTTCGATTCCGCTGGCCGCCGTCGGCGCCATTGCCGCGCTGAAACTGACCGGTTCCAGTCTGTCGGTGGTGGTGTTCATCGGCTTGATCATGCTGGTTGGCATCGTGGTCAAGAACGCGATCGTGCTGATCGATCGGGTCAACCAGCTGCGCGAGCAGGGCGTGGCCAAGCTGGACGCCCTTGCGCAAGCGGCCGAATCCCGTCTGCGTCCGATCGTGATGACCACGCTGTGTACGCTGATCGGCTTCCTGCCCTTGGCCATCGGCGTCGGTGAGGGCGCGGAGGTACGGGCGCCGATGGCGATCACCGTCATCGGTGGTCTGGCGGTGTCCACCTTGCTGACACTGCTGGTCATTCCTGTGGTCTACGATCTGCTGGATCGGCGTGCTGACGCCTGGTACACCGCAAGAGGCGAGCGTCGAAACCAGTCCGCTGCTGCGCCCGACGGTGCCGGTGCACCGACCGAACTGCCTGCGGAGACTTCCGCATGAACCTGGCCGAACTGAGCCTGAAGCGACCGGTCACCATCGTCATGCTGTTTGTATCGATGACCGTGATCGGACTGCTGGCGGCCACGCGACTGCCTCTGGAGCAGTTTCCGGCCATAGATGCACCGTTCCTGTTTGTGCAGGTTCCCTATCCCGGGTCGAGCCCGGACGAAGTGGAGCGCACCATCACGCGGCCGGTCGAGGAGGCACTGGCCACGTTGCCTGGCGTCAAGCGGATGCAATCGACGTCCGGTGCCGACAGCGCCACCGTGTTCATGGAATTCGACTGGAACGTGGACATCGCGATCAAGGCAGTACAGGCCCGCGAGAAGATCGATGCCATCCGCGACCAGTTGCCCGGTGACGTGCAGCGATATTTTGTGCAGAAGTTCTCTACCAATGATGCACCCATCCTGCAGCTGCGACTGTCCGGTCAATCGGGCAAGGTTTCGACTGCATACGACATGCTTGAGCGACATCTGAAGAGACCGTTGGAGCGTATTCCGGGCGTGGCCAAGGTGGAAATTCAGGGTATTGGCCGGCCCGAGGTCCAGATCGAGATTTCATCCGACCGTCTGAATGCCCACGGCATTCGCCTGGACAGTCTGTACCAGCGCCTGAAGCAGGCCAATTTCGCCGTGTCTGCCGGTCAGGTGAGCGAGGGTGGACTGCGTTATCGCGTACAGCCGCAAGGTGACTGGTCATCACTGGACTCAATCCGGTCCCTGCCAATCAACAAGCAAGGCCTGGTGCTGGGCGACATTGCCACCGTCCGGATTCAGCCCGAACGGCTCGACTATGCACGTCGCCTGGACGGCAAGCCGGCCATTGGCGTGAACATATACCGTGAACGCACTGCCAATCTGGTGGCGGTGGGAACCGCGGTGATGAACGAGGTGGAGCAAATCCGTCACGATCCGCAACTTCACGGTTTGCGCGTCTACGTCATGGAAAGCCAGGCCGACAGTGTGACCACCTCCTTGCGCGAACTGGGTCACTCCGGCTTGCTGGGCACCGGGCTCGCCGTCCTGGTGCTGTTCTTCTTCCTGCGCGACTGGCCCTCGACCTTGATGGTATCGCTTGCCATTCCGCTTTCCTATGCCATCACGCTGGGCTGCATGTATTTCCTCGGCGTCAGTCTCAACGTACTGTCGATGATGGGCTTGCTGCTCGCCACCGGCATGCTGGTCGACAACGCCGTTGTCGTGGTCGAAAGCATCTACCACTGGCGCGAAAAATACCCTGATCGACCGTGGTACGCCGCCATCCAGGGCACGCAGGCGGTTGGCATTGCCATTGCTGCCGGAACCTTCACCAGCATCGTGGTTTTTCTGCCCAACATCTTTGGCGAGGCCAACGACATTTCCATCTTCCTTGCCCAGGTCGCCATTTCCATGTCCATTGCACATCTGGCTTCCTGGTTGGTCGCGGTCAGTCTGGTTCCGATGTGCGCAGCCCGGCTTCCGGCGCCGCGCTTCATCGGGCGAGAATCCATGATCACCCGGGTGCGCTCACGTTACGGCAATCTGGTGAGCTGGACCTTGCGTCATCCGCGTTGGACCGGCTTTGGTCTGTTGCTGCTTCTGGCCTCAAGTGTCTTTGTCATGACCCAGACCAAGGTTGACATGTTCGATGACGGCGAATCCCGCCAACTGCGCCTGAACTACCAGTTGAATGCCAATTATCAATTGCGCCAGCTGACACCGTCCATTCTGAAGGTGGAAAGGTATCTGGATCAGAACAAGGCGCGGTTCGAGATTGACTCGCTCTACAGTTACTGGGACGAGCAGGGCAATGCCCAGACCAGTATTCTGCTGACCAAGGGCGACCAGGCACACAAGAGCTCCCATGCCATCATGGAAGAGATCCGCAAGGGACTTCCCCAGCTCGCTGTGGGCAAGGTCAACTTCGATTTTCAAGGTGGCAACAACGACGGCATCGCGCTCTACCTCACCGGCGACTCGCGCCAGCAGTTGCGTGACGTTGCGGCCAGCGTGGTCCCGGTGCTGTCGCATCAGGCCGAACTGCGTGATGTGCACACCGACCAGAGTGATGCCAGCCATGAGGCCAGCATCCATGTGGACCGCATCCGCGCTCGCAACTACGGTTTCGACGCCAGCGAAGTCGGCAACTATCTGGCCATTGCACTGCGGGGCATGCCGCTGCGCGAATTCAGGTCAGGGGATCGCGAGCTGCCGGTGTGGCTGCGCTTCGGCAATGTGGATACGCACGGTCTCGATCAGCTTGCCGGATTCAGCCTGACCGCAGCCGATGGCAGCAAGGTGCCCTTGATGTCGATGCTGAAGGTACGCACATCCGACTCGCCCAACAGCATCGAGCGGAATGACCGGCGCACTTCGCTGAAAATCGTGGCCAATCTGGCCAGCGGCAAGACCCTGCCCGAAGCACGCAGTGCGATCGAAAAGGTCATGCAGACCGTCAGCCTTCCGCCCGGCTATGGCTATTCCTTCGGCAAGGCCTTCAGTCGTGACCAGGGCGCAGGCAAGCAGATGCTGTTCAATACACTGATCGCGCTGGTGCTGGTGTACGTGGTGATGTGCGCCATGTTCGAGTCGCTGGTGTTTCCGGCAGCCATCCTGACCACCTTTCTGTTTTCGGTGTTTGGTGTTTTCTGGCTGTTCTGGCTCACCGGCACGGTGTTCTCGATCATGGCCGCGATCGGCATTCTTATCCTCATGGGCGTGGTAGTGAACAACGGTATCGTCATGATTGTGCACATCAACCAGCTGCGACTGTCCGGCGTATCACGCACCCAGGCCCTGGTGGAAGGTGCACAGGATCGCCTGCGACCGATCATGATGACCATGGCCACGGCGATTCTCGGCATGCTGCCGTTGAGTCTGGCCGGTACCCAGGCCTGGAGCGACGGTCCGCCGTACTACCCGATGGCACGCGCCATTGCCGGCGGGCTGCTGTTTTCCACCCTGGTGACCCTGATCGCGCTGCCCTGTATCTACGCCTGGCTGGACGATGCCCGCATGTGGACCAGGCGGGTGTTCAGCGATGCCTGGCGTGGTCGGCTGCGGCACGGACGGGCGGATGCGCAGATCGCCGCAGATTCCTGATACTGCGGGTGCATGTCGCCTGCGTTCCGGCAGCCAGGCTTCACCGAACAACTGACTGCCCAGATCAGCATGGCGACGCGGAGTTGTGCGCACCGCGCATGCGAAATGTTCGGCCCTTGGCACGTCTTCCAGTCGTGTTCAGAGCGGCAGACTTACAATGCTCTGGTGGTTTTCCTTTCTGCCACCCTGAGGTGCCGTTTCCCGCATGTCTGACGATTCCAAATCGCTTGGTCCGGTTCGCGTGTGGTCGCTTGCGGCCGGCGGCATGGTCGGAGGTGGCATTTATGTTGCTCTGGGGGTGGTGATTGCGGCAGCGGCGCAATGGGCCTGGCTCAGTTTTGTCATCGCCGGGCTGGTTGCGGTGATCACCGCCTACAGCTACGCAAGACTGTCCGTGAAGTTCGGCAAGTCGGGTGGTGCGTTCGAGTTCCTCGATCAGATGGACCAGAAGGGCGTTGCTGGCAGTGTCTCCTGGATGCTGATCATCGGCTATACCTTGACCATCTCCGTGTATGCCTACGCGTTCGGGCACTATGTCGCGCATGCGTTTGCCGGCGGCGACATGTTGATCCGCGGTCTGGCGATTGCCGCCGGTATCGGCCTGATCGGTCTCAATCTGGCCGGGCTGGGCAAGATGACGATGGTCGAGGTGATTATCGTATCCGGCAACCTGCTTGTTCTGGTGGTGCTGTCGGTATGGGGACTTGTTCACTGGGATAGCCTGCAACTTGTGTCGGGCATACAGCCACGTGCACCCTGGAGTGCATTGGTTGGTGCGGCAGCGATTTTCATTTCCTACGAAGGGTTTCAACTGCTGACCTACGAATACGACGAGATCAGGAATGGCAAGAAGACCTTCGTCCCGGTACTGCTGTCTGCAGCCATCTTCGTGGTCCTGGTCTATGTCGCCGTTACGCTGGGCGCGACCATGCTGGCGGGCGCACTGAGCATGGTGGAGCAGAAACAGGTGGCCCTGAGCGTGGCGGCGCAACGTGCATACGGTATCGCGGGTCTGGTTGCACTGACTACGGCGGCCGCTTTCGCGACTGCGGCGGCAATCAATTCCACACTGTTCTCGACCGGCAAGCTTGCCCAGCGCATAGCGCAAAGCGGTGAATTGCCGCAATGGTTCGATCACAGCAACCGCTTCGGCGTGCCGGACCGGCCCATCGTGCTGATTGGTCTGGTGGCCATCCTGCTTGCCGTCATGGGTTCCCTGTCCTCGTTGGTGGAGGCGGCAAGCCTCGTCTTTCTGGGCACCTTCATCCTCGTCAATCTCATTTGCTATCGCGAGATACAGTCATTGCGCTGGATCCCGCTGGTCGGCGCGGGCGTCGGTGCGGCCATCGGTCTGTTGCTGCTTGCCCGGCTGGCGCTGACCGAGCCCTGGTCCCTGGCCATTCTGCTTGCCTTGGGTGGGGCTGTCCTCACCGGCCGGCCTGCGCTGTTGCGGCGCTTCAGCACGGAATCGGACGACGCGGCATGAAATATCAATGTTCCCGACTGACCGCACTGTGCGGGGGCTTGCTGCTGATAGCGGCGCTTGTGCCGGTTGCCCATTCAGAAAACGGCGCTGCGCGCGCGCAGCTTCGCATTGCCAACCTTGTGCAGCGATCTGATTCGCTGAATCTGCGTCTGTGCCGTGAAGCCGAGAAAGCGTGCCGCACACTGGCGCTTGCTGGCGACAGCCTGAGCCCCGTGCTTGATCTCACTCCCGGCCAGTATCACTTCGAGCTGCGAACGGCAGATCACCTGATCACGAGGTTTACATACGGAATCGCGGCCAATCGCCATTACGGGATGGCCTTGTACGGGGTCCGCATGCACTCGACACACCGCAGCCTGTGGTCGCGAATGCGTCTGGCACTTGGCGGAATCGATATCCGGCAAGTCGATGGATATCGCATCATGCCGCACATGACCATGATGCGCCCCGGCAAGGCCGATGACCCCGCCGTCCTGCGCCTGGCCAATCTGGCACCAGGGAGCACGGCCCTTTCTGGCCGGGTACGCATGCCAGGCAAAACCACATCACTCGGTTCGGTGCGTTACGGGGAGATGGGCCAGCAGGTGCTGATCAATCAAGCCGACGGCAAACTTGAAGTCGGGTTCGCGGGCGACGGATTCCCGCTGGTAGCACGGCATATATCGTTTGCGCGCGGTTCAAACACGGTCATCTATGTTGGTGCACTGAACCAGGCACACCCACTGCTGCTGATTGATAGCCGAACCGCAACACACTGACACTTTGGCTGATGCACGCGCAAGTCACGCGCCAGGAACTACCCTGTCGTGGCACGCCAGGAAACGACAAGATGAAGCTGCGAATTCACATCGTGTTCCTGCTGCTCTGCAGCCTGCCGCTGTTGGTAGGCGCCTCGGATCCGGAAGCCTCCATGCGCACTTTGATGAGTTTCGACAACACTGCACAAGAGCCGCGCTGGATTGCGGTGAACGATGGCGTCATGGGCGGCCGTTCCTATGGCAGCGCGACGCTGGCCGATGGCAAGCTGGAGTTCAGTGGCGAGCTGTCGCTGGCGAACAACGGCGGTTTCTCTTCGGTGCGGAGCGTGGGCCGCGACTTCGACCTGAGTACAGTCACGACGGTCGTCCTGCTTGTCCGTGGTGATGGCCGTCGCTACCAGTTGCGGCTGGCTACGGACGCCCGTTATCGCGGCTTGCCGGTGTCCTACGGCGCCCCGTTTGAAACCACGGCAGGCCGGTGGATCGAGGTGCGCGTGCCGCTGGCGACCTTGAGCCCCACGGTTCGGGGCACGCCCCTGCAAGGCATGCCGCTGGATCCGTCACGGGTGCGCGAAATCGGTCTTCTGATTGCAGACAAGCGTGAAGGCGCGTTCGCATTGGCGCTGGACTGGATCGCCGTGGAGTAGGCCAGATGGCAGTCAGATAGACGGATCTTGTATTGAGCACTTCCGCGCTCATATTGCGAGTTCCCATTTTGCGAGGTCAAAGCATGTCCACTCTTCATCAGGAACAGAATCGTCAACGTTTCGATGCCATTGCCGCCGATTGGGACGACAGTCCGAGGCGACGTGACCTGGCATCGAACGTCGCGGCAGCGATCAAGTCATCGGTGCCGATCAAGTCGGACTGGAATGCACTGGAATATGGCTGTGGCACGGGCTTGGTAGGAGCTGCTTTGGCACCAGATCTGGGACGGTTGCTGGCCTGTGATGTGTCGCCGGGCATGCTGTCGGTGTTGCAGCAAAAAGCCGGGGCAGCAGGACTGGACAATCTGGAGACGCGCACACTCGATCTCACCAGCGAGCCCCCTCCAACGGAGCCATTCGACCTGATCTTCAGCAGCATGACCATGCATCACATCGCCGATGTTGCGGCACTGGTTCGAACCTTTCACAGCATGCTCAAGCCCGGTGGCTGGCTCGCTCTGGCCGATCTGGATGCCGAGGACGGCAGTTTCCATGGTGACGATGTGGCCGGCGTCATGCATCAGGGTTTTGAGCGGAACGCGCTGCAGGATGAGCTTCGTGCTGCGGGCTTCGTCGAGATCGGGGCGCGCACTGCGCATACCATGCGCAAGACGACAGATGATGGTTCAGAGCGCCAGTACCCGGTCTTCCTGATCACCGCACGGGCGTGACGTAAAAGACCGCGTCGTTGATCTTGTCCCAGCGGGGCGACGCTGATCAATCATCCCGGCGGCCAACAGGCGCGGATCAGCAGGCCCGCAAGCCCTGGTGCGATCACCATTCCAGGTCGTCAGGTACCTCGAACTGTGCGTAATATGCATCGTCATCCGCGTCCCCGACGGAGGTCTCGGCGCCGGCTTCCTGGCTGTGGTCCAGCACGATCATGCTGGCGTCGCGCTCGCGTATCTTGTTGCCGGCTGCAGCCGGCAGCAATTCGTAACGGTCGCCCAGACGGACGATGACCAGTGCCCCGGAAGACAGCATCGTGCGCTGGTCTTCGCTGACCAGCAGGGTACGGATGACACCGTCGACAGCAAAGCGATATTCGACCTGTCCGGAACACGGCATTTTCTTGTCTTCAATGATCTGGCGCGCCTGGGCAGCGAGTTCAGCGACACGTGCCCTGGCCTTGTGTTCGGCAGCCAGAGCTCGATCTCGCTCTGCCTTTTCGGCACGCGCACGCTTCGCCTGCAGCTGGACTTCGCTGGGTTCCGATTGCCCTTTGGCGTGCCTGGCCTTGTTCTGCTCACGCGCCACCTCGGCCACCCTGGACTTCTTGACAAGGCCTGCCTTGAGCAGCTGCTTCTGGAGCGGATTTGCCTTCGCCATGTCCGTGGTTCCTCGGATCAGCCTGTTTGGGAAGGCCCATGATAGCGCCCGCAGCCTGTTACTGGGTGGACGCTTGCTCCTGACATGAGAGGGTGCATCCCGGATACCATGCGCATGCAGCCCTGGTGCCAGGGCAAAATGGAGCTAACCGTGGTCCACCGAGAAACAGCCAATGTCTGCTGAACTGGAAGCCGCACTCAACGATGTCGAATTCAAGCGTGCGATATTGCGCAGTTGCCTGCCAACCACCAGACCCGGTGATCACAAACGCTTCGTCACTGATATCCATCCCCACGACCAGATGCTTCAGCACTCCTTGCAGGAGCACGCGGATACCTATGCGGCGATTTCCCAGTACTTCAGCGTGGGCGCACAACAGTTCAATACCTTCAGTCAGATCGCCGGATTGCTTTTCCAGAACCGGGAAAGGATCAAGGTTCTGGATTTTGCCTGCGGATTTGGCCGCCTGATTCGTTTTCTGGTTCTTGAACAGGGCCGCGACCGGATCTGGGGTGCCGAAATTCAGCAGGAGGCCCTTGAATTCGTCGCCAGCAGGTTCGTGGTTCGTTGCCTGAATTCGTGTCCCGATCCATCTGCGTTCGATTGTGAGGAGTCTTTCGACATCATCTGGGTGGCCTCACTGTTTTCGCATTTGCCCGAGAGCCTTTTTCACCAGTGGCTACGTGTACTGTTTTCATTGTTGCGGCCGGGCGGGGTGCTGGCTTTCAGTACAAAACCGCTGGCCACGGCTGCGCCCACGCAAATTCGATCCGAGCCGGGCTTCGTCTATACGACCGAGAGTGAGTGCCGGGAGCTCGATTCGTGTATCTATGGCACCGCGTGCGTCGATGACGCTTTCGTTCGGGATGCCATCGAGCGGGTGACGGGACCAGGGCATCCCGTATTTCATATGCCACGTGCCCTGGCCAACGAGCAGGATTTGCATGTTGTACCGTGCAATCGAGATCACGATCTGACCGTCCTGAGAAACGTCAGGAAAGGCGTTGCGGGCTGGCTTGATCGGTGCTCGCTGGCCGCCGGGGAACTCAGCCTCGAAGGATGGGCAGCGTCTCTGGATGAGGGCCCTGCCCAGACGATCGAGATAGTCATCGATGGACAGAGGCATTCGGTCATCCCGGGAATATCCCGACCGGATGTGGCCGAGGCATTTGCGGATGAGCGACTGGAGCGGTGTGGATGGAAATTTCGCGAGACCCTCACCGGAGAGCCGCAAGAGATCAGGATCCATGTGTCTGCGCAATCCGCCGGAGGCAGCCGCGCCATGATCTACTTCGGTTGTGTGCAGCACGAGAGTCAATGAAACCGTGTCATGAGTCTAGCAGCCTGTCGGACTTTACTCGGCCGGTCTGCGAATCCGACCGTACGGTCCATATTTCCGCCACTTTTTGGCCCATAGAACCACCATGGGCCTGCAAAACGTCGAAAATCTGTCCTCGCACAGCCGAATGCTCGACTCGAATGGCAAAGTCCGACAGGCTGCTGGCCCGCCTTATTCATCAGCGTTCATAGCGAGCCGGTTCAAGGGTATGTCCGGCGTGGCTTTCGCGACCGAGCAGTGCGCAGGCGTAGCCGACACTACGGCGAGCACTGCGACCAGGCGAAAGCCGCGCCGGGCGTGTTGTTGGGCCGGCGCAGTGTCGCAATCAATTGGAAAAGAAGCATGGGTGCCGGTGACATGACGGTAGATGTACTGATTATCGGTGGCGGCGCGGCCGGATTGATGTGCGCCATTGTGGCCGGGCAGCGCGGACGCAGTGTGCTGGTGGCCGAACACGCCAACAAGGTCGGCAAGAAGATCCTGATGTCAGGTGGCGGGCGCTGCAATTTCACCAATCTCGGAGTCACCCCGGCCAACTACCTTTCCGCCAACCCGCATTTTGCCAAGTCGGCGCTGGCGCGCTATACGCCGGCCGACTTTATCGCCCTGGTTGAAAAACACCGCATCGCCTATCACGAGAAGGAACTGGGGCAGCTGTTTTGCGATGTTTCATCCAAGCTCATCGTGCGCATGCTTCTGGACGAATGCGCGGCGGCGGGCGTGCGTGTGGAGACCGGCTGCAGCGTTCACGCCTTGCTCCGTACCGATGCAGGCTTCAGCGCGCGCACCGATTTGGGCGACGTGCAGGCACAATCGCTGGTCATCGCCAGTGGCGGCTTGTCCATACCCAGCATGGGCGCCAGCGGTTTTGGATATGACATCGCCAAACAGTTTGGCCACGACGTGCGCCCGTTACGCGCCGGGCTGGTGCCACTGACGCTCAGTGGCAAGCACCAGCAACGCTACCAGGACCTGGCCGGTGTCGCGCTGCCGCAGGTTGAGACGCGCGCAGGCTCGCAGACCTTTCGTGCAGGCATGCTGTTTACTCATCGTGGCTTGAGCGGACCTGCCATTTTGCAGATATCTTCCTATTGGCAACCGGGCGACGAGCTCAACGTCAACCTCCTGCCGGACACGGATGCCGGCGATTGGCTGCACTCCCAGCGCCACGCTCGACCCGACATGGAGTTGAAGAACGTGTTGTCCGAGCTGCTTCCGAAACGTCTGGCGCAACGCTTGTGCGAGGTCTGGCTGGACAGCCGGCCGATGCGCCAGTTCAGCCCGAAGGAACTGGCCGACGTCGGCGCCCGGCTCAACGATTGGCCTTTCATCGCCAGCGGCACCGAAGGGTACCGCACCGCCGAAGTCACCCTGGGTGGTGTCGACACGGACGGGCTTTCCTCGCGTACCATGCAGTCCAGAAGCGTACCGGGGCTCTATTTCATCGGCGAAGTAGTGGACGTCACAGGTTGGCTGGGGGGCTACAACTTCCAGTGGGCATGGGCCAGCGGGCATGCGGCGGGGCAGGTGGTATAGGTTCGTCTGGCGTACGCGACCGTCGGGGTAGTGCGCCTTGCCGGTCTCGACCGGACTGTTTGTGCTCGAGCGGGCTGTCAGGCACGGCCAGGTCCCGTCTGCTCGGGTTCCGGGCGGCTGATACGCGAGGGCGGTGTTTCACGTAACTGGGGTAGATCACCACTACCGGATGCGACGTGATGCACAAGCTTTCATTGGCTTTCTGGCTGAGCATGTGTCTGTGCGGGCAGGCTTTGGCACAGGATGCATGTGTGCCTGAACAACCGCTGCCGGTCGGAAGCGAGTTCCTGATCAATGCCGCGGGCGGCACCGACCACCGCGCCAGCACAGTGGTAGCTGAAAAGTCGGGTGGGTTTCTGGCCGCATGGATAACGGCAGAGAACGTTCCGGTATTGCATGGTCGGCATTTCTCGGTACAGGGCACGCCGACTGGCGCGGACATGGACCTGATGGATGCGCCCGGTGGTCGGGCGTATCAGATCTACGAGCGGCCGGCCCTGGTGAGCCGTCAGAACCACGGCTTCCAGGCACTGTGGACAGGCTATTTCTGGACCGAGACCGGACCTGGCAGCTATGCCTCGCATGAGGGGATGGTCACGCGTCAGTACCTGTCCGATGGCACGCCAGCTACCGACTACCAGCCCGCAGCAGTCAACTTTTCTGGCCAGCAGGGTTATGCCGGTCTGGCCGAGACCGGCTTCGACAATTTTGTCGCCGTCTGGTCGGGCAATGGAACCGGCGACAGTGTCGGCGTGTTCCAGCGCCAGTTCCTGTCCAGCGGAATGCCCGCCGGAACCGAGTCGCTGGTCAATACCACCACCGCTAACGGTCAGTTCCAGCCGCGTGTGGCCTCGCGCCTTGGCAGCGGCTATGTGGTGGTATGGCGCGGCTACGGTCCGACTGACGACCAGGGCATATTCATGCGCGCATTCGATGCATCGGGCCTTCCACAGGGCGGTGAGGTGCGGGTCAACAGCACCACCACGGGAACACAGGACACGCCGGATATCGCCATGGCGGAGAATGGACGCTTTGTGGTGGTCTGGCACGGGTACGGCAGCAGCGGCAATTCGGTTGTTTATGCGCAACGCTTCGACAGGAATCACTTGCCGGTGGGTGATGAAATCGAGGTCAGTTCGGAAGCCAGTGATTCCCAGTTTGCCCCGGTGGTGGCGATGATGCCCGATGGCGGCTTTGTGGTGGCATCGCACGGCAGCGGACCCGGCGACAGCACCGGTGTGTTCCTGCGCCGCTTCGATGAGTTCGGCGACGGCCAGGCCACCCTGGCGCGCGTGAACAGCACGTTGGCCGATTCTCAGCGCAGGGCGGGTATTGCTGTTGCCCCCGGAGGTGAAATCATGGTGACCTGGGATGGCAACGGTGTCGCCGGCAGCTTTCAGGCGTACGGCCAGGTATACGCGCGACCGATGCGTGTTTTTCGTGGTGGGTTCGAGCCAACGGATGGTCCGTGCCCGTACTAGGGACCCTCTTATCAACCCTGAGTAGGTGGCATGACGTCCAGAAAGTCCGCAGTTCGTGTCGCGCGGCGCCGTGCAGGCTGGGCTGCCTGGACAAGCCGCGTGGCGCGGGATGCGGGCTTTCTGGGCGTCACCCAGGCATTCAGAATCAACGAGTTGGGCCCATGGTGTCTGTCCACAATCCTGCGTTGCACTGACTTGACAGGCCACCAGCCTGCCTGCGCCAGTGCGCCTTGACTTGCGAACAGACACCATGGGTGACACCTGCTCAGGGTTGATAAGAGGGTCCCTGGCAACGTGGCTTTCGCGACCGAGCAGTGCGCAGGCGTAGCCGGCACAAGGTATCGCTGATTGATGCCACTCTCTCCGTTTCGTGCGGAGAACAGTGCGGTTGCTCAGCGGAATAACGCCGGCCGATCCTTGAGCCAGTTGTACATGGCCTCAAGCTCCAGCGGCGGGCTGATGTAATACCCCTGGGCGAAGTCGCAGTCGAATTCCTGCAGCCGCGTCAGCACTTCGCGTACTTCCACGCCCTCGGCAACAATGGAGCACCCCAGTTCATGCCCCAGGCGCACGGTGGAGCGCACGATGGCGGCGTCATGCTCGTTGGACAGCATGTCGCTGGTGAATGAGCGGTCGATTTTCAGTTCCGTGAACGGCAGATGCTTCAGGTGCATCAGTGAAGAGTAACCCGTGCCGAAGTCATCGATTGAAAGCCCTATGCCGATCTCCCGCAGCCTCTTGAGGATACCTGTAGCGATAAGCGCATCACTGAGGATGCCGCTTTCCGTGATTTCAAGTGTCAGGTGCTCTGGCGCCAGGCCGAGTTCTTTCAGCGTATGCAGGATGAACTCCGGCAAATGACTGTCGCGCAGATTGCGGGGTGAAATATTGACCGAGACGCCCATTTCGATACCCGAGTCATGCCACGCGCGACAGTCGTTCATTGCCCTGTTCAGTACCCAGCGGGAAATGCGATCAATGACATCGCTTGACTCCACCAGCGGCAGGAACTGGTCAGGCATCAGCAAGCGGCCGTCTGGATGGTTCCACCTCAGCAGTGCCTCGACACGCGCCACATGGCCGCTGGCAAGATCGATTTCCGGCTGGTAGTGCAAGACAAGACGCTGCTCGGCAATGCTGTTGCGCAGCTCGGCAACCAGATGGATACGCTCAGGAGTATGCTTATCCTGCTCGGCGCTATATGTCAGAATGCCGGCACCACTTGTCTTGGCGGCATACATGGCCACGTCGGCGCGTCGCATCAGTGTTGTGGGATCTTTGCCTTGTTGCGGACAATGTACGACCCCGATACTCCCATCCACCACCAGCTCATGCCCTTCGATCATGAAAGGCTGTTTCAGAGCGGCAAGGAGTTGCGCCCCCTGACTTTCTCCTGAGTGCATCTGGTCAAGTTCGGTCAAGACGATGGCAAACTCGTCACCGCCCAGCCGCGCAATGGTATCGGTGGCGCGCAGGTGTGTGCGCAGCCGTTCGCCGACCTTGGAAAGCAGAATGTCCCCCATGTAGTGACCGAAGGTGTCGTTGATTTCCTTGAAGCCGTCCAGGTCAAGAAACAACAAGGCAAATGAATCACCTTTGCGCTGCGTATTGGCGATGGCATGCTCGAGCCGGTCGAGCAGCATTGCTCGGTTCGGCAAACCGGTCAGTGCGTCATGCAATGCCTGGTACTGCAACGCGTCGAAGTGCGCCTTGCGGTCGCTCACGTCACGCAGTATGGCGATCCAGTGCGATGGAGCCTCCCGGCTACCACCTGGCACCGGCATGGCATGCATTTCCAGGGCATAGTCGGTTCCGTCCGGTCGCCTGGCCGTGACTTCCACCTTGAAAGACTCGCTCTTGCGGACGCTTGCAATCAGCGATTCCATGACCGACCCCGAGTCTCCGGAAATTTGCAGGCAATCCAGTGAGTGACCAATCACATCCTCTGCCTCGCGCCCGGTTATGCGGGAAAACCCGCGGTTCACGAAGATGATCTGCAGCGGATCCTGCTGCGCGGTGTACTCCATGATGACAAAGCCTTCCGCGGCATTTTCGACTGCCGATTCGAGCAGCCGCAGCTGTTCGTTCGCGCTTTCCAGTTCACGTGTACGGTTGCGCACCCGTTGTTCGAGGCGCTCATTTGCTGCGCGCAACTCATCCTCCAGCCGTTTGCGCTGGAAGAATTCCGGTACCGTCCCGGCACCGCCTCGCACGCCCGGCTTTGCTACGGGATGCTGATGGGCGTATCGCGCCAGATGCTCATCGATGCGCGAGGGCGGCGCCATGATGAAGCGACAGTGCTCGTCGCCGGCAGCAAGGCATTCGATCTCCACCGATACCAGCGGCAGGCCGAAACTCTCTTCGCACCAGCCCGAGGAGTAGCCCGCGTTCATGATGCATACGGGCACGTCGCTACGCTTGTCCTTGGCGAGCCAGGAATGGGATTCGAAGGAGAACGGATGGTCGTATAACAGGAAGTAGTTGTCATCCGGTGTCGGACTGGACTCGGCGGAAATGTCCACAAAGGCCCAGCCCGAATACGCAAAGTGGACGGGGCCTGCCGCCAGGTTGTCGATGGGTTCCTTGACTGACATTTTCTGCTGGAAGCTTCTTGCGTCCGCCTTGCCGATGGCATGCGCCAGGTCGAACAGGAGGTTGTTGGCTACCGTGCGCGCCTCTTCGGCACCCTCGTTCTTGTAAAGGCGCATCACCATCTCGACGAACTCCACGGACAGCGATGCTGCCCGCAAGAGCACGTAGCGTTCTCCGGCGATGGAAATGGTGGCCGTTTCCGGCTGATCGACGCGATCAGAAAAGTATCGGGCTACATATTGCTGGGCGCTCAGGAACGGCTGTTCGAACTGTGGAGGTACCTTGACGGAAGTCAGCTTTTCGCCAGGCGGAACAGGACTGTCGGGATCAGCTGCCGCAGCATGTTTCAAGCGCGCAAGTTCCGCCTCCAGATCACGAATCCGGGCCTCAATGTCTCCGCGTCCGACCACACCCGGATTATCTGCTCCGACCGTGTCGCCGGCCGACCGGATTGGCGGCTGCGTCTTCATGCCTGGGCTTCTTTTGTTGATCCGTGGCCAGTCTAGACCAGAGTGGGGTCAACGGCGAACTCGAGTTTCTGCCACCAGCCTGAAAAGTGGAGGAAACAGCTCAGGAAATGGTGTTGAGGTTTCTTTCCGGATGGGGCAAGGTACACGCCATGGTGTGCATGGATCATGCTGCTGGCAGCAGCAGAGTTTGTTTCTGATGGGGCCCTTTCCAGACTGCAAAACGGCCTGGAAGTGTCTGCACGACGCTTCTGGCGGGCTCCTCTCGGGAAGTGCCGAGGTCTGTCATCAACACCTGGATGCCATGAAATGAGATGGAAAGGCGTACACCACGTCGAGTTTTCAGTGCTGGACTACGACAAGTCGATCGAGTTCTTCGACAGGATGTTTGGCTGGCTTGGCTACAAGAGCTTCTGGACGCTCGATATCGGCTATCGTTCAACCTACTACATGGCGAGGTTTCCGTTTTTTCACAGCTACATCGGCATTCAGCCCGCCACCTCCGGGGGCAAGCTGCATCCGAAGGAGCACGCCACCGGCATTCATCACATTGCCCTGTGGGCAAAGAGCCGGCGCGAGGTCGATGCCTTCTACAAGGACTTCCTGTTGAAAAGTGATGCGGTGGTAACCGATGCGCCAGCGGAGTATCCAAGCTATACGCCCGGGTATTACGCGGTGTTCTTCAATGATCCGGTCACAGGCATCCACTTCGAACTGAGTCACACGCCGGCCATTCCCTCCATATCGGCATATCGAAGGTGGATCAGCGCACTCAGGGCGATCTGGACAAGGCATCCCGAATGGAAACGCCCGCCATGGAAGGAGGCCATGCGCGATCTCCCGTCCCGAGCCGACCAGAGCGGCGCCTGATGGGCCAGCACCACCTCGGCAATATGCCCGGGGCGCCGATCCGGTTGTTGCTGTCGTGGCCGACATCCTGCCTTGAGGGGGCAGGCGCTATAGTGAGCGCCTGTGCCGGATTTCATCTTCGGTTTCGCTGCGTTTCATGGGCCGTGACCGCCTGGCTTGAGGATCAACCGTAATGCGTCTTTTTGTGCTCAGAGCCCGGACAGCGCCGATCGAAAGGCAGGCTTTTCTGGCTGCGGTCGGCAACGAGGCTCATCCCGAGATTCTTGCCCATACACTGATGAACGCCATTTTTCTGGCACAGTCGCATCGTCCGGATGTGGTCGTGTACCTGGTGCTGGAACGCAGTCCGGACTACTCGCGCACGATCAGCTTCAACTCGAATGAGGTGCAGATTCCCGGCGGCTTCCACGAACAGGTCTGGTTGGACAAGATCGCCCGCGCGCTGGATATTTCGGTGGGCATGGGCAAGGATGAAAGCCGGTCTGTCGAGGCGGGCATCACGGTACGCACCACAAGTTTCGAGAAGCTGGTACAGGAACTGGCTGAGGACCATCCCTTGTATGTGATGGACAAGAAAGGCGTGCCCATGCGCGGCAAGGCATTTCCCGACAACCCCTGTTTTTTGCTGACCGACCATATCCCGATGCCGAAGAAGAGTTTCAATACCTTGAAACGCCTGGGCGCGGAAAAGATCTCGCTTGGATCCAGGATGCTGTTTGCGTCGCAATGCATCGTGCTGATTCACAATGAACTGGATTTTGTGCAGGGCTGATGCGCGCCAGATCGGAAGGGCGGCAGCTTTCAGCCTCGGGCCGGTGAAGTCTCATCCAGCTTCTGGTTGATCGCGCAGTCCACTCGGCTGGCTCTCGGGCAGGTGGTCCGGGTGGCGATATTCGGGTAGCGCCAGGACGATGAGGGCGGCGAGCGCGACGGTGCCCGGTACGGTAGTCATGGCAAGTGCAAAGTGGCCACCGCTCAAATCCACGAGAAAGCCGAGCAGGGGCTGGAATATCAGTGCGCCAGCGATGCCGAGCATGTTGACGAAAGCGAGCACGGTGCCCGCCATTGCGTTGGCCATCGACTCCTTGGCCATGGCGAAGACAAGCATCTGCAGTCCACCGAACAGCCCGGCGGCGAACAACAGCGAAGCCTCGATCAGTGCCGACGGTCGGGTATAAATGGCCGTGGCATAGGCCAGTGCGCACATCAGGGCGCCGCCGAATACAAGAAACTTGCGATGACCCAGGCGGTCGGACAGCCAGCCGCCGGCGATGCTGCCTGCCGCCATGCCGCAGAAGATCATGGCGATGGCGGTTTGCGCAGCGATGCCGGACAGATGGTGGTCCGTGATCAGTTCGGAAGTGCCCCACAAACCACCATAGACATTGACCGGCATGTAGAACAGCATGCCGATCACGGCGATGATCCAGACCCGACCGCTGGTGGCGACGGCGACAAGGTTGCCACGCACATGCGCGATGGCGCTGCGGCTGTCGTTCTCGGCGGGAAAGGAAGGCTCACGCAGCCACAGCACTGCGGCCAACGCAATCAGCAGCCCGGTTGCGGCGGTGCCGATGAATACCGGTTGCCAGCCATGGTGCTCGATCAACCCGGCAAGCAGCATGCCACCCATCGCCGTACCCAGCATGCCGATGGCATTCACCCCGCCCGAGAGCACGGCGAAGCGGCCGGGCGAGAACCAGTGGTTGACCTCCCAGAGTGCGGCGACGAAGGCGAACGCGGCGCCGAAGCCGGTCAGGGCGCGACCGATACCAGCCCATGCAAGATTGCCGCCGAGCGTGAACAGCAATACACCAAGGCCGCACAGCAAGGGGCCGAGGATAACGAAACGCCGTGCGCCGTATCGGTCCAGCAGCACGCCGACCACGATCTGCATGGGTGCATAGACCCAGAAGAATAGGCTGGACAGAGTGCCGAAACCACCTGCGGACAGATGACGGTAGCTGCTGATGGATTTCGTCGCCAGGCCGGGCTCGACCCGGCAGACGAACTCGAACAGAAAAAATGCGGATGCGATGACAAAGGCGACTCGGGCCGCGCGCATGGATCGGACTCTTGCTGACTGCACACCGCGCCAGTGTACAGCCAGCCCATGCGCTCCGGGTCAGAGGTGGTAGCCCAGCGTCAGCCAGAGGATGCGGGTATCGCGGGCAAAGCCGTCGCTGTGATAGTCGGCCAGGGCGAGTGAGCCAGCCAGGTGTTTGTCGAACGCCTTGCTGGCGGCCATATCAAACTCGTTGCCATAGTGCTGGCTGCCGTGGGTGGCGGCGAAGCGGTGGGCGGTGGCTGTGAGCTTTGCCCATGGTGCGGCCCAGCCGATGCCAAGGTAGCTGTCGGCGAGGCCGTCGGGGGGCGTGCTCAGAAAGCGGTCGGCCCAGCCATTGAATGCATGCAGGGTGGCCAGGGGAGTTTGCAGCGCACTGGTGCCGTCGCCCTGCAAGCGCTCATGTCCAATCGTCCATTGCCAGGCATGCGTGACCAGCCTGGCCTGTGCGTGCAGGTAGTCGCGCGAACCGCTCAGGGTCCCATCGCGCCAGGCGTGTTGTCGGGCGGCCTCCACGGTATATTCGAAATGTACGGGCTGCTGCGGCCGCACGCTGGCCGTCCAGCGCAAACCGACATCGCGGTGCGATGCACCAGGCAGCGACTGATTGCCTATCAGGTACACGTAGGCCACCAGCTTGCCGGCGGCGGGTGCCCAGGCCACATTCAGCAGGTGCGTATCCAGGTTCTGCCGCGCGTGCAGCGCATCGGGGTGGTGGGCGCCGAAGATACGGTTGACGCGTGTCAGATAGGCATAGTCGACGGTCAGCCCGGGCGTCGGTGCGAACTGCAGGCGCGCGGCGTCGAAGCTCTGTTGCAACTGACGGAAGCCGACATTGCCGACAAAACGGTCGTTGTCGAGCTTGATGATCTGGCGGCCCAGCCTGAAGTCCAGCGACTGGCCGCGGGTGTACTCGACATAGGCCTGGTCAAGCTCGGTATCTTGCGGGTCGGCTACCACGGGGTAGTTGCTGCGGCCATTGCGCGTGCTGTTGTAACGATCGTTGCCGACTGAACGGTTGTCCTGAAGCGAGATCAGGCCGCTCCAGCCGTTATGGTCGGCAAAGCGATAGCCCAGGCGCGTGCGCAGCGTCGAGGCCAGTGCGTCGTGCTCAAAGCCGCCCTGGTCGACCTGCTCGATGCGGTAGCGCAGGTCGAGTTGCACACCTTCGGCGGACGAGGCGGCCTGTACTGGCAGACTGATCCCGAATGCAAGGAGCAGGCAGCCCAGGCTCGCGTGCATCGGGTTGGAAGCCGAAATCTTCATGACTTCAGTCCTCTGTGATTGGGTGGGTATGCGATGTGCCCTGGTGTTGCCAGCGGGCAGAAAAAAGGCGGCGCAGCTCGCGCCAACGCCGCCATGTACTCAGGCATTCATGACCTACTTGCCGGCGTGAAAGATGGCCGGTTGCTTGTCACCGCTGACCTTGACCCAGCCAGCCAGTCCCTTCTCCATGCGCGACAGTGCATGGTCGACCAGGATGTACTTGCCCGGCACCTCGAAGTGGACATCCGTGACCACGGCACCGCCCGGCGGTACCGAGATGGTCTGCACGTCGTGCTCCGGCGCATTGGCCAGGGAACCCCAGCTCCATGCGTCGTCGAACATCTCGCCAATCAGGTGGAACGAGGAAGTCTTGTTGGGGCCACCCACACCGAAGTAGATGCGCGCTTTATCACCGACCTTCGCGGTCAGCGGGTGATCGGTGGTCAGTGCGCCAACAGCGCCATTGAACACCATGTAGGTCGGCTGTTCTGCCAGCAGCCTGGCGACGTCGAACTGCAGGTGACCGTGGGTGTTGAACGGCTGGGTGGTGTAGATCTCGCCCTGCATCATGTAGTACTCGTGGTCGACACGGGGCAGGCCGCCGGCAGGCTCGACCAGCACCATGCCGTACATGCCGTTGGCGATGTGCTGGGCCACCATGGGCGTGGCGCAGTGATACACGAACAGGCCCGGCTTGAGTGCCTTGAAGGTGAAGCTGCGGGTCTCGCCGGGCGGCACCTGCATGACTGCCGCGCCACCGCCCGGGCCCGTCACCGCGTGCATGTCCACCGAATGATTCATGCGACTGTTGGCGGCGTTGCTCAGGCTGACCGTGATCGTGTCACCGACTCGGGCGCGCAGCATTGGTCCGGGCACCTTGCCGTTGAAGGTCCAGTAGGTGAAGGTGGTGTCGTCATCCAGCTGTCCGACGACTTCCTCGGTGGTTAGCTTGAACTGAAGATGCCGTGGTGCCCGGTCGCCGACTGGTGCGGGCATGTCTTCGGGTGCGCGGCTGATATCGGCCGCCTTGCTCGCCTCTTTTTTCATGGGCTTGCCAACGATGAGCTTGCCCTCCATGCCGGCGGCGCGATGGCCCGGAATGGCGCAGAAGTAGTCGAATTCGCCGTTCTTGTCGGCCTTGAAAAAGACAGCCGTACTGGCATCCTTGCCGCGAACATCGTCGGATAGCACCTTGAACTCCGGCAGGGCGAAATTGTGCATCGAGCCATCGCCGTCGATCAGCGTGATCTGCACGATGGCATTGGCGGGGACGCGGAGGGTCGGGTTGAGCTTGCCGTCAATGGCGCCGCCCACGCCCTGGAAGCCCATGCCGGATGCGCCGATGGTTGTCATGAGCGTGAAATTGACGGTCGCCGTGTATGCGTCCGCCTTGGGCAGATTGGAGGTGTTGGCCTGCGCCGTCCCGGCCAGGGTCATCCCCAGCAAGGCCAGCCATGGCATGATTTTTCGCATTGACATTTGTCGTCTCTCCTGCGGCGAAGTCCGGGTTCTTGCCGCGCCTTTTTGCTTTGTGAACCGGTGCCCGGTCAGTCTCGGTAGCGTTATCTGCTTGTCGTCCGAGGCAAAGGGTAGGCGGGACAGGGCTTTCGTCCATTGACCTGGATCAGGGAAATGCTCGCCGTTTGCAGGCCACATGCAGGTCCGAGCGGGATCAGCGCAAATCACGCAGCGCACGGTCTTGCAACGGGTCTGAGCGAGCACGAGGCGAACGGAGTCGGAACAGGGTTTGCATGGCATCGGCATCCCGGTGTACCTTTTGCCCCAGCCGTCCTGTCCCGGGCTCGATCATGGTCTCAGGCAAGTGCTGGAACTGACGGATATTTGGCGTACACTTTGCTGCATGACCCGTCACAATGCTCCCCCGAATCCGGACAAGCTCGATCAAGTGGTCGCGCAGGCACGGCAGGCTGCCGTGCAGCGTGAAAAGGGCTATCGCGAACGGGCCCTGAAGATGTACCCGTGGGTCTGCGGGCGTTGCGGGCGCGAGTTCACCCGCACCAATGTGCGCGAGCTGACCGTACATCACCGCAACCACAATCACGACGACAACCCGCCGGATGGCAGTAACTGGGAACTGCTGTGCGTGTACTGCCATGACAACGAGCACGCCCGTCATATTGATCATGTTCAGGGCAGCACACTTGCCGCAGACGAGCCTTCCGCAGCAGCAACGGGAAAACCGTTCGGGGGGCTGCGCGAGCTGCTGAACAAGTGAGCGGCTGCTCCGGAGATGGCCGGATCAGACCAGCGGGTGTTTCAGTTCATTGCGCGTATCGGACACGATGTTTCCGTCCTCGAGTGACACAACCCGATCGCAGGCACTCGATATGCGCTCATCGTGGGTCACCAGCAGCACCGCGCAGCCGAGTTTTTCATTGAATCTCCGAAACAGCGTGAATACGTCTTCGGACGAACCGCTGTCCAGATTGCCCGTGGGCTCGTCGGCAAGCAGCAGTGCCGGCCGTGCCACCAGCGCACGCGCAATGGCCACCCGCTGCTGCTGACCACCGGAAAGCTGGTTGGTTTTCCGATCAGCGAAAGCATCCATACCCACCTCGGCCAGCAGGCTGCGCGCCAGATCGGTGTCTGCGGCAGAAGGTCTGCCCCGGGCAATCATCAGCGGCATCAGCACGTTCTCGAGCGCGCTGAATGCAGTGATCAGGTGATGAAACTGGAATACAAAGCCGATCGCGTTGCCACGCAGCGCCGTGCGCCGTGCATCATCCATGTCGCGGGTTGGCTCGCCAAGCAGGAGCAGCTCACCGGCGGTAGGTCTGTCCAGAAGTCCGACAAGATTGAGCAAGGTGCTTTTGCCGGAACCGGATGCTCCCACCAAAGCGGCAAAATCGCTGCGTGCCAGGCTCAGGTCCAGGCCATGCAGTACTTCCACTTCATTTGCGAGGCCGACGTTGTAGGACTTGCGCAAGCCGTGCAGGCTCAGCACCTCGGGTGACGGATCAGACATGTCTGATGGCCTGTACCGGATCCATGCGCGCTGCGCGACGGGCCGGGATCGCGGCCGCGATGATGCCGGTGATAGTGGCCAGCAGCGACGTGGTCAGCAGCAGCGTCGGAGCAACCGGAATGTAGAACAGCTTCGGCCCCAGGTTGTTGAACGCCCACACCAGCCCATACCCGGCCAGGCCCCCGATCAGGGAGCCGAGCAGACCAAACACGCCACCCTGCAGCAGGAATACCCAAAGCATCTGTCTCCGGGTGATGCCCATCGCACGCAGGATGCCAATCTCGCGGGTGCGCTGGATCACGCTCACGAACAGCACGCTGGCGATACCCAGCGCGACTGACACCGCAACGAAGAAGCTGATCATTTGCGTGGACATGCGCTGCGAGTCGAGTGCATTCATCAACTGCTTGTTGGTCTGCATCCAGCTCTCGGCTTTCATGCCAGTGAGACGTGCGATGCGCGCAGCGACCTGATCGGCGCCGAAAATGTCTTTCACGGTGACATCAATCACGGTGGCCGCGCCGGGCAGGTTGAGCAGGGACTGGGTCTGCTTCATGTCCAGATACACATACCGTGCATCCAGTTCGCGCACGCCCAGTTCGAAGATCCCGGCGATATTGACCACGCTTTCGCGGCCCCCGCCAGCGTCAAGCCGCAGCTTGTCACCCACAGTCACGCCAAGGTCATGCGCAAGCTGGCTGCCGATGACCGCGTCTCCCGCGCCCACACGCAAGTGTCCGGCGATGATGTCATCGGACAGCGGAATGATCTTCGTGTAGCGGTCAACATCGATTCCGACCAGCGCCACCGAGGCCACGGCCTCACCGCGGCGGACAAATGCGGGCCCGGAAATGACTGGCGACACGGCGGTTACTTGCGGCAGCACGTCCAGTGCATCGCGCACCTGCTGCCAGTTGTTGATCGAGCGCAGCCGCTGCGCACGGGGCGATTCCAGGATCAGCTGCACGACGCCTTTGGCGGTCGGCAGTATGCGATTGATCTGGTCTGGTGACTGCACCCTGATGTGTGCCTGTGTTCCCAGTGTGCGATCGATGATGTTGTATTGCAGGCCGGTGATCAGCGCCGTCAGAAACACGATGACCGCCACACCGACAGCGATACCTACGAGGATCAGGACGCTCTGGATACGGCCCTCGCGCAGGAACCTGATTGCCAGCGTGCGTTCGATCCACATGGTCAGTTGAAACGTACCGGAAGCTCGTTGCGGGTTGCGCTGCTGTTGCCCGCCTCGGGAATCTCCTCCCTGGTAATGCGGACACGCTGCCCATCGCTGATCTCGGCACCGCCATTGGCCAGGATCCAGTCGCCCGCTTTTACCCCGACGGTGACTTCCGACAGCACCAGACCGCGCAGCCCGAGCGTGACCTGCGTTCGCCTGACCTTGCCATCGGCGACGATCCAGACCTGGGCAAGGTCTCCGGAGCCGGGGGTCAATGCATCATTGGGGATGAGCAGTGCCTGTTCGCGTCGCCCGGTCTCGACGTTTACCGACACGGTCATGTCCTGGCGCAGATAGTCCGGAACCGGGTCCACGGTCAGGCGGATGTCCAGAGTGCCCCGCTGCGGATCGACACTGGGGGCGATGAAGCTCACCGTTGCCTCGAAGCTCCGATCCGGATACGCGTCCGCGACGCACTGCGCCTTCTGGCCGAGCGCAATCCGGCTCAGGTTCTTCTCATCCAGGGGCACCAGTACCTCGGTGTCTCCCTGGCGCGCGATGTCGAACAATACCTTGCCCGGCTGTACGACGTCGCCGGGCTCGGCATTGCGGGTAAGCACGGTACCCGCGACCAGCGCGCGGATAAATGTCTTGTCCAGAGCCGCACGCGCTGCAGCGAGGCGCTCGCGTGCGACTTTCTCGCTGGGCGCGCCAGTGCCCAGATCATTGGCTGCCAGTTGTGCCCGCTCGGCTGCAGCCCGCGCTGCGGTTTCTGCCTGGACCGCCTGCTCCAGTGTTTCACTCGCGATCAGGTGACGGTCCAGCAAGGTGCGCTGGCGCCGGGTTTCGCGGCTTGCCTGGGCCAGCCGTGCCTGGGCATCGCGCAGTGCAGCCTCGGCCTGTGGCCGGGAGGACTTCTGCAGCTGCGCAAGCGCCGCCTCGGCTTCGCGAACGTTGGCTTCCAGGTCGTCGGCACGCAACACGGCCAGAACGTCACCGGGCTCAACCCGGTCACCTTCGCGGACACGCCGCTCGATGACCACGCCGCTTATCTGGCTGCCGACCTGCGCGCGTGAAACCGACACCACCCGGCCGGTGGCAACCACGGTCTGCACCAGTGGTCGTGCCTCGACCTGGTAGGCGGTCAGGCTCGGGCCCTGCCAATGGCGGATCAGCGCAAACGCAAGCACGGCCAGTGCGACCACCGCGATAGCGGCGATGAATCGGCGGGAGCCAGGCTTCAACTCATGCTCCAATGACAGGGCCAGAGTTGCTTGACGGCGGCGTCGGAGTTGTCTCAGGCTTGCGCATGGTATGGATCTGATTGCCGGCTTGGGTGGCGCGGGCAGAGCTGATCCCCTGGGCCGGGATCAAGCACTGAGAGCCAGCTCAAAGCATATCCCAAACACTCCCGCGAGTCCTCTGGCGAGGATTGTCCTGCCGGGCACAATGGTCTGCGGCCACTGACCTGCCAGTGTCGCCAGCCCGGCAAGGTAGTGCTTTGCAGGGTCAGCAAGCGCGATGAAGGAACTCAGGGCGCCTCGCAATCGCCCGGATCCGTCAGCGAACCAGACCCTCGATGGCCAGGGTCGTGAGCTCAGAGCGCGCATCCAACAAGCAGATTGCAGCGGCTGACCTTGTGATCCGCGCCAGCGTGCTCGTCGCGCAAGCTACGGCTTGGGCCGCGGCGTGGTGACCACACTGGGCGGCAGGATCGGTAGCGTCACCTTCGGCTGGTCGCCGGTCAGAGAGCCGAGGAAGCTCACGATCTTGTCGACATCGCTGTCGCTCAAGCTTGCGCCGAGCTGGCTGCTACCCATGATTGCGACCGCCTGTCGCAGATCCCAGACCCTGCCTGTGTGGAAGTAGGGCGCGGTCAGGGTGATGTTGCGCAGTGAGGGCACGCGGAATACGTACTCGTCGCTGGCGGTCTTGGTTACCGCGAAGCGGCCCTTGTCGGCGGGCGGCAAGATGTCGGCGCCGGGGCGTTCGACAACGCCGAAGGGCGCATACATGCCACCACCGATGTTGATGCCGTTGTGGCACGCCACGCAACCCTTGTTGACGAACAGGGCCAGGCCTTCCTTCTGTTTGGTATCGAGGGCTTTATCGTCACCCTTGAGGTAACGATCGAACGGCGCGTTGGGGGTGATCAGGGTGGCTTCGAAGACCGCGATGGCCTTGCGTACGGTGTCGAAACTGATCGGATCGCTGACACCGGGGAAGGCTTTCGCAAAAACCGCGGCGTAACCCGGAATGCCCTTGAGTTGCTCCACCACATGCGCTTCGGTGGTATCCATCTCGACCGGGTTGATCAGCGGCCCGCCGGCCTGCTGCTCCAGATCCTTGGCGCGTCCATCCCAGAACTGGGCGACATCGAATACGGCGTTGTAGACCGTCGGGGCGTTGCGGCCGCCGTGCTGCCAGCGATGGCCCAGCGACGTTTCCTGCAGGTCAACGCCACCCATGCCGACCATGTGACAGGAATTGCAGCTGATGGAATGGCTTTCGGACAAGCGTGGCTCGAAATAGAGCATCTTGCCCAAGTCGACCTTGGCCGGCGTCGCGGGGTTGCCCGGCAGTGCGGGCGCAGAAGTGGGCAGCGGCTTGAACAATCCCTGCGCCTGCTTCATCAGCGCATCCTGAGACCATGCCTGACCTGCCGTCAGGCATGCAATGAGAATCAGGGGAAAAGACTTCATGGTTCGCATGGCATTTCCTGTCGATTTGCGGGTTGAGCGTGGCGGCCGATCATGGAGGCACTCCAGGGATGAACCCGGTACGCTCGCATGGCGGAGCCGAAAAACGCGCATGTTCATACCACTCGAGAAGCAATCTGATGCAAAGCGGATGTCAGCTCGGGTCCTGACGGCACACGCATGTTTTGGAGGATAGGTTCACTCTGGCCGTCCTGTATGTGCGGTACGTAACATATCGGATGCGGCCGCCAGGTGTCTGTGCCGCTTCGGTTCGGATCTGGGGTGGATCAGAACCGGACTCGAGTTGGACGATAGCCATGACGAAACAGGCTTCCGAAGTTTGCCCCGGGGCCGCTCCAGCGTATCTGAACGGCAACCGGAGGAGCAAGTCCCCGCGGGCCAGATACGTTGGCCAGGTGGTTTCGTTCACCTGCCGCGGTACGGCATGGAACAGCCGCTGAACCCACGCGCCAACAAGGCAAACCGCGTTCAACCGATATGCCGAGGATGAGGCTGCGCATACAAAACCGCCATGGCGGACCTTTCTCGGGTAGGATACGAAAGCGCTGCACTCCTTGACGGCCGCCCCACTTTGGTGTCCGTGGCTCTTTACTGTATTGATCGCCCCGCATGACGGAGTAAATCATGAATCTCAGAACTGTTTTATTGATCCTTGCGACCGGTTTGTTGGCAACCGGGATGGCACAAGCGGCAGACCAGAAGGCAAAAGCCAAGTCTTCGCCTCCTGCCGCGCAATCCGGCGTCAAGATCTACATTGATCCGGCGACCGGAGAATGGAGCCAGACTCCGGTAACCGCAGAGCAGCAGCACAACGCCGCCGCGTCGGCCTTGCCTGCAGACGCTTCCAAGGTGACACAGGTGATGCATGCAGACGGTTCCATCGAGTACCGGATGAATGGCCAGGGCATGACGGCTGTGACTGCCACCCGTGGTGCTGACGGGAAGTTGCATATCATGTGCTCGGAGCACGGCCTGGAGCATGTGCATACTGCGCAACCTGCCTTGGAGAAAGGAGAACCCGATGAACGCTGATTCGCGACTGATGATCCTGCCCACGGTGGCACTGGCGCTCGCGCTTTCTCTTGCTGCAAGGACTGTCGATGCCGCGACGATTGTCATCAACAATGTCAACGCGGCGGGCGTCGGCTTCAACGACTCGGCAACGCCCGACCCGTCAGCTGGCTGCGACGGGGGCGAGACGATTGGTGACTGCCGCCTGCGTGTGTTCACCCAGGCCGCTGACCAGTGGGGTGCGTTGTTGCAATCCCCGGTAACTATCACGATCAACGGATCCATGACGGCACTGACCTGCACCACGAACAGTGCCACCCTGGGTCAGGCAGGGCCCCTTAGCTTGCATGCCGATTTTGCCAACGCCCCACGTGCGGGGACGGCTTACGTGCAGGCCGAGGCAAATTCTCTGGCAGGGACCGACCTGTCCGGTTCCAATGACATACAGGCCCAGTTCAACGTCTCCATCGACGCGGGCTGTCTCGGTGGTGTCTCGGGGTGGTGGTACAGCACCGATCCGGGCATTGCCGTTCCGAACGACCGTACGCCGCTGCTGCCGGTTGTCTTTCATGAGATCGGTCATGGTCTCGGATTCACTTCCCTTTATGACTCGAGTGGCAACGCCTATAGCGCGCCGTCCGTTCCTGTCTGGGGCTACTATCTTGTCGACACTTCTACCATGAAGACTTTCAAGGACATGACTAGCGGCGAGCGTGTAGCCGCCAGTATCGATGATCCGAACCTGGTCTGGGCGGGTCCGTTGACCAGCGAGTGGGCACAGAAGATTCTCGGCAATCCAGTGTCGGCGATCATCAATTCGCCGGCTGGCATTGCCGGTGCCTATCCGGCTCAGGCTGCAGCGTTCGGCCCGGGTGTCGACACCAATCCGGTGACCGCTGACGTGGTGCTGGTTGACGATGGCACCGGGACGACAAGCGACGGGTGTGAATTACCGTTCGTCAATGCGAGCAGCCTGCCGGGCAAGATTGCCCTGATTGATCGAGGCTCGTGCAACTTCACCGTCAAGGTGAAAAATGCTCAGGATGCGGGCGCCGTCGGCGTTCTGGTGGCCAACAATGTGGCGTCCGGGCTATCGCCGATGGGTGGCAGTGATCCCACCATCACGATTCCCTCACTGGGCACAAGCCAGGCACTGGGCACATCGATCAAGGCCAATTTGCCCGGGGTGAATGCCTCGCTAGCTCTCGACCTGAACTCTCTGGCGGGGACCAATTCGGGCTGCGTGCGCATGTATGCGCCAAATCCTTTTGAAGGCGGATCGTCCGTATCTCATTTTTCGAAGGACGCATTCCCGAACCTGCTGATGGAGCCTGCCCTGAATCGAACGATCTTCGACAAGGTGGATCTGACCCTGCCGCTGTTCCGCGATATCGGTTGGAAGACCGGTTTCCAGGACATCATGTTCCTGGGCACCTTCGATCCGAATCCCTGCACCTTCGTGCAGCCCTGAGGGTCTGTCGCAACAGCACGAACCGGGGTGGCTTGCCCTCGCTCGCGTCTCAGTGTTTCATGGAAACCCTTGACAAGGCAGGTGAGCCAGCCCCGTTCGCGCTTCGCAGGAATGCTGGGCAGACCGCCCGACATGGTGGCTCTGAAAGCCTGGTTGAGACATGAGGGCAGCATGCTGTCCAGCGAGACATGTATATAAACTCAAACTGGACGGCATCACTAGTGCATCCGCCGCGCTGTCCGGTAACTGAAATCAATCCGTGATCGGGCAACAGGTGCCTGGAAGGAACATGGCCCGCGCCTGGCCGCGCTGGAGGTGCGGTGCTGTACATGCCTCATGAAATAGGATTCGGGTCCGTCAAACCCGACGGCATGGCGCCCAGTATCCTAATTGGCCAGGAATACTCTTTGCGCATCAGAAGGGCATCGACTACTCGCCGTGGCTGTGCGCCGAGCGGACGATGCCGTCGCTTTGAGTGGCCCCGGTCTGGCGAGCCACTTCGCGGCTACCGTGGAATACCGCCAGCGTGGGTATTCCGCGGAAACCAAAGCGACCCCCAAGTACCTGTTCCGATTCGATATCGACCTTGACCAGCTGCCCACCTCGTTAACCTTCGGTGGCGCGGCCTGAAACAGCAGTTAGATGGCACTTGCCACAGGCGGGAGCCGCGCTCATGCGATCGGAAGGTACTCGGTTGAGCGCCTCGCAATTCGGGCAGGCGATATGAATGGTTTTGCTCATGGCATGCATCGTGTTCGGCCCATATTCGATCTTGGGGGAAATGCTGCAACAGAGGGGCGTCCCGAGCCAAAACCTGAACCTGCGATCCCGTCCACTTGGGCGTCGTTGTTCGGTGTGCAGGAGTCTGCCTGTGTCCCGGTCAGCGCAAAACAACTCGCCTGGTTGCCGCTCAGAAGTCCTTCTTCTTGAGGTGCTCGTGCAGGTCGTTGATCTGCATGATCGCCGCGCTGCCATAGAAGTCGTGGTACTCGGCAACCATTTCGCCCCTTGTGATGACGGGGTCGGAGGCAACTAGCTCCCTCGCTGCATCGACATCCTTGACGGCGAAGACAAACAGGCCACGCAGTCCGTCGCCGCCGTCCAGTGGACCGGCCAGCACAAGCTTGCCCGTGCTTGCCAAACGATGAATGTTGGCCAAGTGCGCCTTGAACATGGCGTCGCGTTCTGGTCCCTTGGGCACCGGGCGTGACGAACTGCGCAGTAGAACGAGGACGTAGGAGCGCATACCGTACTCGTCGGCGCCAAGTTGCTTGGCCAGGCTGGCGTCATGGCCTGACTGGGGCGCCAGGCCTGGTGATTGCGCGACGCCTGGTGCAGGCAGCAAGCTCAACAGTGCAAGCAGCGTCAGGGTGGCTGTCACAAATCTTGACTTGGACATTCGGGATCTCCCGCGAACCGTGGACGTGTCATCTTACACCGCAGGCGGGCGAACTCGAGGCGGGCCAGGCAAGGGAGGTTTTTGCAAGATTCGGTGCCCATTGATAAGCCTCATTTGGCGGTCACCAGAAAATGCGAAAGCGAGCAGGGCTGCCGAGTTCGGGCGTGCGTCGCCTGCTGCAGCGCTGGCGTGCATTTCATATGCGCAGAATGAGACGGTATCAGTTCAGTCGCCAGTAGCCGGAGCGTGCTCGGCGATGGCCGCGCCTGGTTTGACGAACATCGCATGCGCAGCGCGGGTCCGAATCGGAGACGGACACTATGAGTGTGCATGTGCGGACGCGGCAGTCTCGCGCAATGAGACAATCCTGGATGCGGCGGTCAGGCCGAACGAGGCGATCACGCACCACCCGGACATCCACAGCATCTGCGTCGGTAGCTCGATACCCATGTCGATGAGTGCCCCGGTGATGCCGGGACCCAGTGCAGTGGCAAGCACCATCGAGGAAACGGTCAGCGCCCGGATGCCGCCCAGATTGGCTACTCCGTAGACTTCAGGCCATAGCGCGCCCAAAAGGGTCTGCGTGAAGCCGTAGCTGACGCCGAGCAGAAACATGAACAGATAGATACCCCACGCCGGCGTGATCAGGCCGGCCGCCGCAGACGCGAAGGCCAGGGGAATCAGGACGAACGGCAGCAAGCGCAGTGCGCCGAATCGGTCGATGAGGTGGCCGCACACCAGGCTGAAAACGACCGTGGTCACCGACATTACCGGAAACGCGGCGGCGAATATCAGCGGGTCGTAGCTACGCAGCGTGATCAGGTAGCCCTGATGAAAAAATAGGGTGGTACCAATGAATGGGGGCGCCAGCGTACCGGTGAGCAGCAGATAGAACACCGGGTCGCGAATGACTTCACCGCGGCTCCAGTTTCGAGCGAGACGCGCGTTGCTGGCATGGTATTCGGTGGAGTGTGGAACACGCTCGATACTGAGCAGCTTGAGCACCAGGGGAAAGCCGATCAGCATAAGCACCAGGGCCGATGCAATCCACGGCACACGCCAGCCCCCCATGTCGCGCAGAAGCACCACCGCAACGGGCAGCAAGGTCGAACCCGCCTGCAACCCGAGCACCACCAGCGCCATGGCGCGCCCGCGGTTGGCCACAAACCAGCGGCCCGTTTCGGTGAATGCAATCTCGGTCATCATGCCCTGGCCGAACAGGCGCAGCATGTACAGCGCAAGTGCCAGGACCGCGAGGTTGGGGGCCAGCGTCAGCAGAATGCATGCGAACGCCAGCGATGGAATGGTGAAACGGGCAACCTTCCATCCCGGCATCAGATCCAGGGTGCGGCCGAGCCAGGGCAATGTAAGCGCGCTCATCAGCGTGGCTGCCATGTACAAGCCGCCAAACTCGCCGCCGGAAAGAGCAAACTGTGCGCGCAGATCATTGCCCGACAGACCCACGAAGAAGGTCTGGCCGAATGAGGAAAACATGGTGAGAATGAAGCAGCCGCCGATCCAGCGGATGTTTTCCCTGGCAAAGCGTACGTTGTTGGCTAGAAAAAGGCGCATCGATGACTCATGGCGTGGCCGGCCGCAAGACACGCGTGCTGCTGTCTGGCAGGTAGCCTGTCCCGGCTGGGTGGTTTTGGATTTTCAAGGCGCGGCGTGCGGCAGGAGCGCCTGAGCCTGGTCAGGGTACAGGCTGTTCCCGGTTCGATGCGGACACGGGCGCGAGCAGACATCGCACCGCCGCTCGTGCTCATGGGTTGGTGCAAAGCTCATCAGCTCGTGGCGATGCTCAATCGCGATCGTCCATGCCGCATCGGTTGCGCAGTCTGGGTCTCGCGCGGCCCGATTGAATGGGAGCCTGAGCCCCGAAAGGCGGGGCAACAGGCTCTCGCTGATCACCTCGTCACTGTTGTGGATCAGTGGCTTGCAGCCGTGTCCGGAACCACTGGCAACAGCACGGCGCTGCGGGCATCGGGCGAGTGCTCGATCGTTATGCTTGCCTTTTGGAAATCCGATGGCCTGGCCAAGGTGATATTCGGCACCCAGGTCTGCGGGTTGCGGTCGTACACCGGGAACAGGCTCGACTGGATCTGCACCATGATGCGGTGGCCGGGCTTGAAAGTGTAATTGACCGTGGGCAGACGAAAACGGTATTCCTGCACCGTGTTGGCCGGGATCGGCGATGGATCGGAAAAACTCTTGCGATAGCGGCCGCGGAAGATGTCCAGTGCGACCGGCAGCTCGTAGCCACCCATCTTCGGGTCGTCCGGCCAGGTGCCTGGATAGACATCGATCAGCTTGACCACGAAGTCGCCGTCCGTGCCGGTGGTTTTGGCAAAAATGTCGGCAATGGGCGCACCCTGGATGGTCATCGGGCTGTCGAGCACCGGCGTGCTGTAGGAAAGCACGTCGGTCCGGGTCTCGACGAAGCGCTGATCGTGTACCAGCCAGGTGCGCCAGCGGTCCTCGTTCTTGGCCGGGATCGGGCGCGGCAAGTAGGGCACTGGCTTGGCCGGATCGGACACGTAGCTGTCGCTGCCGCCGGTCGGCGCGTCAAAACCCAGACCCATGTCCTGCTGCAGGTACAGCGGTTTGCGTGACTGATTGGCGGCGACCTTCCAGTTGGAGAAGCGGCCCCAGCGCTTCTCGGTCGGATTGTAGATCATGGCTTCGGGCAGTGCCTGATCCATCGGCGTGCCGCGCAGGTAGTGATTGAACCAGGGGATCATCACGTTCTCGCGGAATTCATGCGTGGTGTTGCCGGGCCACTTCAGCGGCCCGGTGTGCCAGCCGTCGCGGTTGATCTGGCTGTGCCACCAGGGCCCGATCACCAGATGGTTGTTGCTGCCGTGGCCGGCCTTCTTCAGGGCCTCCCAGGCATGCACGGCACCGTAGATGTCTTCCTGGTCCCAGAAGCCCTGCAGCCACATCGTGGGCACGTTGGAAGGATGCGTGGCAACCTGCCTGTCGAGCGCCTGCAGTTGCCAGAATGCGTCATAGGCCGGATGCTTGACGAACCGGTTCCACCAGGGCAGTTGATCGAAACCGTTGGCCTTGGCATAGGCGCCTGCCGAGCCGGCTTCCAGGAAGTTGGTGTAGTCGTCGTAGTTCTTGCGCGGGATACCCTTGCCGCTGCCTGCCTTGGTCATCTGGCCGGTGAAGTAGTCCAGATTGACCTGGCGCAGGGCACCGTAGTGGTACCAGTCGTCGCCCATCCAGCCGTCGATCATCGGGCTTTCCGGCGCCGCCACCTTGAGCGCCGGGTGCGGATGCAGCAAGGCCATGACCACGGTCCAGCCATCGTAGGATGAACCGATCATGCCGACCTTGCCGTTCGATTGCCTGAGGTGCTTGACCAGCCAGTCGATGGTGTCCCAGGCATCGGTGGTGTCGTCGGTGCTGGTCGGGTTGAGCGGACCGCGTGGCGGCCGGGTCATGACGTACTTTCCCTCGGAGCCGTACTTGCCGCGGATGTCCTGGCAGACAATGATGAAGCTGCCGTCGGCCCAGTCGCGCTGGCCCGACCACACCGCATCATGCAGGTGCGGGCTGTTGTTGGGTGCGCAGCCGTCGGCCTCGTACGGCGTGCGGTTGAGCACGATCGGCAGGTCCTTGGCGCCCTTCGGCGTCAGGATCACGGTGTGCAGCTTGACGCCGTCGCGCATCGGTATCATGACCTCGCGCTTTGTGTAATCGAAGTTCTCGTGCGGCTGCTTCCAGTCGTCGGGGATGTCCGAACCGGTCTGGATCATGTCGGGCGTGACCCTTGAGGCTTCGGGAGCTGGCGGAGGTGCCGCATGGGCGCCGCCGGCGAGCAGGCAGGCGAGCGAAACGAAAGCCGATACAAGGATGGGTGTCTTCATGTCGGGAGAGTCCTCATGAGCAATGGTCGCGACCGCAAATCATCACGGACAAGCGCACAACTATGGGTGGGTTTGCCGCCATTTTGCAACTCCGGGCATCTCCAAGCCGCACAAAGGAGCACGTTTCCTAGCGAATAAGACGTGCACGGCTACGTTTTCGCGAACGGCGTTTCGATTGACGGGCTCTGCTCAGTGAACCAGCGTGCTCCGTCCTCGGTGATGTGCATGTCGTCTTCCAGGCGCACACCGAACTCGCCGTCAATGTAGATACCTGGTTCGTCGCTGAAGGTCATGCCCGGTCGCAGGGCGCGCTTGTTGCCCTGGACGAGGTAGTACCACTCATGCATGTCCATGCCGATACCATGGCCCAGGCGGTGGCTGAAGTACTTGTAACCGGGGCCGTAGCCGGCGTCGGTGATGACCTTGCGTGCGGCAGCATCCACCGACTCCATCGCGGCGCCCGGGTGGGCGGCCTTGAGCGCGGCAGTCTGCGCCTTGCGCACAATGTCGAACACGCGCTTCATCTTGTCGCTGGCCTTGCCGAGTACGAAGGTGCGGGTGATATCGCTCTGGTAACCCCCAACCTTGCAACCGTCATCAAGCATGAGCACGGTGCCCTCGCGAATATGCTGCGGCACACGCGAGCCGTGCGGCGAGGCGGTGTACTTGCCGACATTGATGCTGGCCTCGCCACGCAAGCCCTGGCGGGCATAGCCCGCATCGACCAGGGCGATGATTTGCGCCTGTGTCATGCCCGGTTGCAGTGCCTTCCATACCGCGTGATAGACCGCCAGGGTGGCATCGTTGGCAAGCTGCATCAGCGCCAGTTCGGCCGGGCTCTTGACGGCACGACAGCCGGCCACGACGGGCGTGGCGCTGGCCAGGGTGACATTCGGCGCCGCCGCGGCAATTCCGAATTGTTTGGCCGAGCGCAGTTGCTCCTCGATACCCAGGGTGCCGGTCCTGATTTTCCACTCGGCCAGCACCGAGGCTATCGTTTCATAGGGGCTTTCGTTCTCCTGCCAGGTGCGCACGTCCTTCTTGCCGAAGCGTATCTGCTCCAGAGTGCGTTCGCGCTCGAATGCCGGTGTGATGAACACCGGGTCACCGGATCTGGGCAACAGCATGCCGGTGGTACGTTCGCTGACCCACCAGCGGATGCCGGTAAAGTAGTCGAGCGAGGTGCCGCCGCCCATGAAGATGGCATCCATCTTGTGCTTGGCCATCAGCCGCTGTGCCTTGCGCATCCGCGCCTCGCGCTCGGCATCGGTGATGGTTACTGCATGCGTTGCTACCGGCTTCAGAGCCAGGATTGAAGGCGGCAGCGCGGTCTTGGCCACCGCGTCCGCTCTGGCTGTGTCGGATGCCAGAAAAGGCAGTGCCGTGGCAGCGACCGCAGAGGACTTCAGGAAACGACGGCGATCGCGGCGCAAGTTCTGGTCACTGTTCATTGGCTATTCCGTGGCTGGCCTGCCGTCGGATGCTACACCAGACAAGGCGCCCGGTTTGCCCTGGCTGCGCTTTCACATGTGCCCGGCGCTGGCCCGAAGAGGGGTTCGCCGCTGCTTGTCAGCCCTTGCAAGCGTATGGTTCCGGGCCCGAGGAGTCTTTCGCTGGCCGTTACAGGTCCGCGACACTGCGCCTCAGGTAGGGTTGCAGCGTGCCGTAGGCGCGCTGGTCAATCTGGTCCAGACGGTCATCGAGTGACGGATGGGTCTTGTAGAGCTCGGCCAGTCCGCCTGATGCGCTGCCCATGGCCAGCATCTTCTGCAGGATGGCGTACAGGGCAAGCGGGTTCATGCCCGAACGTGCCAGGTAAACCTCGGCAAATTCATCGGCGCGGTATTCGGCGTCGCGATCAAGGCTGGTCAGCAGGATGCTGGCGCCGTTCTTCTCCACGTAGTCGCGGGCGAGGCTGCCTGCAAGCCCACCTCCGGTATGGACGCGGCTGCTGATCAGTTCCTTGGCGCCTGACATGGTCTGCTGCTTTCGAATCACTTCGTAGTGGTCGCGTTGCACGACGTGGGTGATCTCATGGGCAAGCACGCCAGCCAGCTCCTGGTCATTGCCAACCAGTTGATACAGGCCGCGGGTGACCAGAATGTAGCCGCCAGGCGCTGCAAAGGCATTGTACTCGGGGCTGTCAATGACGCCGAAGGTCCACGGCAGCTCGGGGCGCGATGTCTGCGACGCCAGCCAGCGCCCGATCACGTTAACGCGGTGCTGGGCACCGGCGTTGTCCCACAGGGGGCGAGCGCCCAGAACGCGACCGGCGATCAGCGGGCCCAGTGCGAGCTCCTCGTCGCTGAGCTCCTCCTCCGACTTGGGAATGGCTTTCTCGCCAACATGCAGCATGGATCCGAGCATGCCGCGGCCCACCTTGCGAAGAAGGCTGCGGGTGGCCGAGCTGCCTTCGCGCGCATCGGCCTGCGACACGTTGCCGTGGTCGGGTGCCGGCTCGCCCGCCCAGGGAACGGATGTCCTTGACCAATGGTGCTGCTGCGCATAGCGCTCGGCGCTGGCCGTGCTGGCGCGGTTGCCTTCCATCTCGCGCAGTTGCCTGGCATCAAAGGACGCGCTGCGCAGCTCACTTTCGTCCAGACCCCGGACTCCGGCGGTTTCGGTTACCCGTCCGCTACCGGACTTGCCGGTCATCAGGATATGCATGGTGTCTTCGGAGCCCGTAGCGCCGCTGGCGGCGAGACGAACCTCATTGACCCGGATGTAGCCGCTCCTGTCGCCGGACAGCGCAACCTGATACCACAGGCCCAGCTGATCGTTGATGGTAACCGGGTCTTTGCGCGCAAGCGTGGCCACAGCAGGCGCCTTGAAGTCCGGTTTGCTGTAGACCGTGGCGGAACGCTTGTGCACGGTGGCGCTCAGGCCACTGGCGAGGGCAGCGCCTGCGATGCCAAACACCAGAAAGACGAGCAGCAGATGGTAAAAAGCGGTCTTGCGCATGGTTTCTCCCCGGCATGGTGACCTGGCTGGCGATGCACACTCATCATACGTCAGACATCTCACAGACGCTGCTGCACGCGTCAAACGGACGCGTAACCTTGCTGCATCAGCATGATAGTCATGGTTTACGCATCGCCGATTCATGATTTCTCTCGCCACGCGTTGTGCTCGCGAAGTGGCCTCTCCCTCGCAGCGCCGAGCACCTCACCCAGTGCCTGGCATATCCGTGTGCGGGCATTGTGTGCAGCCTCGTTGTCATCGCCGACATGGCTGACCACCCATGCCACGCGAACGCTGCCGTCGTCGGGGAGCACCTCATCCTGCCGCAGCAGATAGGCCTGCAGGGCATCAAGCTCCGCGTGCGCCGTGGCGATGACCTGGTCGCGGTCGACGCCGCCCCACATGAACACGGTGACGTCGGCCATCGATTCCCACAACCAGGTGTCGTACTCGACTACGCAGTCGAGTGCCACGGCCGCGGTGCCGCCGTACATGAAACGACGCAGGCGCCGCCGGAACTCGCGCTGGCGCCGATCCAGGGCATCCGTGCTCATCCCGCTGTCGGGCACAAAGCGCAGCCGCGCCAAAGCCAGCCAGGGGTGTTTTCGCGGATTGAATGCGGGTCGGTAATCATCATTGCCGATGGCATAGCCGCGTTGCGTCGTGGCGTAGAAGCGGCACAGGCCGAAGAACAGGGCGACGAAACCCATGGCCGCAAAGATGTCCAGAAACACGGAAAAAAAGCTGATGCCGATGAAGGCGATCAAGAGCAGAACCAGATTGCTTGCCAGGAAGATGTCGTCAAGCTCCCACGCCGGTTCGCCGCGGAAATAGGCGTAGCCGGTCAACAGCACAAGCAGCGCCGCGAGAAGGTACTTGAACCAGGCCGGTGGCAACCAGATGGCGCTGTCGGCAAGCAGGGATTCCACCGCTTCAGCGTGCACCGCTACCCCGGGCATGGACAGGTCCACCGGGGTGGGCTTGGCGTCGTTCAGGCCTGCGGCAGTGTAGCCAACGAGCACAGTCCGGCCCTTCAGCGGCACGCGGGCGGCTGCCGGGTCGCCACAAATGCGTTTGCCTTCAAGCAGGTTGGCAGCGCTTAAGGTGGGCAGGCGGGTCTTCGTTCGCCAGTTGATGCGGACGCTGGCGGGATAGCGAGCCATCCTGTCCGGGTGCGGCCCTGCAACCAGACGCAGGGCCAGTGACGGAATGGCCCAATCGCCCACCTTTTCGCGCAAGGGGACATTGCGCAGCACGCCATCCTCACCACGACTGATATTGATCAATGCCGAATTGCGGCGCATGGCCTCGCCATAGGGAAGCATCAACGCCACGGTCGGATCGCGTTGTGGCTTCGCGGCAAGTGGAAAAGCTGCTGGCGCCTGTGATGCACGCAGTGTGGCGTCGCTATCGTAGTCCGCATGCAGTCGCGTGGATGCGAAAACGAAGCGCCCGTCTGCGCCTGCGGCCATGGCATCAAGGATGGCGTCCGACTGCGGATCCTGCATCGACGGGTCGACAAACAGGACGTCGTAACCCACCGCGCGCACGCCGGCACGGTCCAGTGCATCCAGCAGGTCGGCATGACGGGCCCGGCTCCATGGCCAGCCACCTTCACCGAGCGCTCGAAAATGATTGATGGAGCACTGGTCAATCTCGACGATGACAACCTGTCCCGAAGGCACGGGTTCCACGGGCCGCCAGGCAATCATCTGGTCGAACACCGCATTTTCGACGGCGGCCAGGTTGCGCGCATGGCTCCAGTCCCAGCCCAGCCAGCCAAGTGCCAGGACAGTGAGCAGGGGATAGAACACGAACCCGAGTCGCAGCGCCACCCGTGCGTTGGGCCGGCGGTAACCCTTTTCCACCCGGCCCCAGCCTTCGACGAAGGCATGGCCAAGGCGGCTTGTGACTGCATTGAGCCACGATAGCGATCGTTGCAACAGTCTTCGCAGCATCACTGCTCCCCGGGGTTTGCGTGCATTGGCAGACTCGTTCTGCCTGACGGAAACCCTTTCCTGACGGACCACCGGCATGAGCAGTCTGCCTCAGGGGCGCATCCATATCCAGCTTGAATGCCGTGGTGCCCGGTGCCGTGACCGTTGCAAGGGTACGGCCCGGATCGGCCTTGTCTCGACAAGTGTGGCCGGTTTGACGCATGGGCGGATTTCTCATCCTCCCGGATGAGCCCGGACTCGGACGGTGAGCGTTTGCAAGCAGTGCCAGGGCCGCAAGGCCGTTTAGGACCCCCTGATTAACCCTGAGCAGGTGTCACCCATGGTGTCTGTTCGCAAGTCAAGGCGCACTGGCGCAGGCAGGCTGGTGGCCTGTCAAGTCAGTGCAACGCAGGATTGTGGACAGACAACCTGGGCCCAACTTGTTGATTCTGAACGCCTGGGTGACGTCCAGAAAGCCCGCATCCCGCGCCGCGCGGCTTGTCCAGGCAGCCCAGCCTGCACGGCGCCGCGCGACACGAACTGCGGACTTTCTGGACGTCATGCCACCTACTCAGGGTTAATCAGAGGGTCCTTTACACTGTCGGGTCTCTTCCCCCAGTCACAGACGGAAATACTGATGAGCTCCGAAGACCAGGATATCAAGCGCGCCTGCCGATTCGTTCTCTCGCGCCCGCTGCCGCCGCCGGCTGCGGAAACGCTGCAGAAACTTGCGCAGCTCGAGCAGGCCGAGGACGCCATCGACACCTATGGCGAAGGCGGGGCCGTGGCGAGGCTGGAGCAGGTCACCAGGGAACGCCTGAAGAAGGACGCCGGTCTTTTTTTCATCAAGGGCGTGATGGCACAGCTTTGCGTCCTGCGTGCCTATGCCGAGATGCGGGGCTGTCGCAATGTCGTGATTCACCCCTTGAGCCACATGGACGTGGATGAGAGTGGTGCGCTTGAACACGCGGGTGGGCTGAATGCCATTCGTCTGGGACGATATACCCCCTTCACTGCACGAATGCTGGAAAGCGTGACCAGTCCGGTCGCGGCGGTGGTTGTCGAGCTGCCCTTGCGTCGGGCCGGGTTTCTGCTACCCGACATCGATGACTTGCGAGCCATTTCCGCGTGGTGCCGGGCACGATCGATTCCGCTGCATTTCGATGGAGCACGCCTGTGGGAATCGGCCGCCGGCTATGCCGTATCCGAAGCAGAGCTGGCTGCGCTTGCCGACTCTGTGTATGTTTCCTATTACAAGGGGCTGGGCGGACTTGGTGGTGCCATGGTGGCCGGGTCGCGGGCCTTTGTCGAATCACTGAAGGTCTGGAAGACCCGCTATGGAGGAGACCTGGTCACCGCTTATCCGCAGGCGATCTCCAACCTTGACGGGCTCGAGCATCTGGGGCCGCGGATGTCCGAATTCGTGGATCGTGCGCGGTCGCTGGCGGCGGGCCTTGCAGCGATTCCGGGTCTGATCGTCCATCCCGGGACACCGCACACCAACGCATTCCAGGTCTGGTTGCGCGGACGCCCCGATGCACTGGCCGAATCCCATCGCCGATTTGCTGCGGAACACAAGGCATGGCTGTTCGATGCTTTCAGCGAAGCACCCCTGGACGGGCATGCCATGGCGGAAATCCAGATTGGTCCCGCCTCCGATCAGTACCCAATCGAGCAGGCGGTCGCGGCGCTTGCCTCATTCGCAAGCCTGGCAAACAAGTAAAGGGCAGGGGTGGCGCTTGCGCCGAGTCGCTTCGTGCGCTTCGAAAAGAGGCGCGACCGGTCGCCCGGATTTTAAGGATGAGGTCCGGGCCCCTCGGCTCGGCGCAGACAGCCGGCGACGGCGAGCTCAGCAAGCCTCTTGTTCATTCCAACTACCGCATGACCGCTTTGTGCCCCGTGCGCCGTATATATATGGAGCGGGTCGCTGCTGATGTGTCGCATCGGCCATGATGCAATTCCGATTTGCCGTCACTGGAGACGCCGCATGAACGCAAGCACCTTCCATGGCCTCGTACTGGGGACCTTCGCACTGCTGATATCTGCAGCAAGTCTGCCAGCTCGCGCTGCCGCTGATGCCACCCTGGTGGTGCGCGTCGAAACCCAGCCGGTGGCAACCTCGGGGACTGTCCGTTTCACGGGAACGCCTGCGGGCCAGACAAGTCTGGGCTCCAGTGGAGACGGAGCACTGCGGGCCGTTGTTGCGCCTGGCCAGCATCGGTCCGTGCTGCAATCGCTGGGAGCAACTCTGCGCCAGCAAGGTTATCGCCTCACGGCGATCACATGTGATGATCGGGCCGGCAATCAGCAGCGCAGTCATGGCGACCTGGCAACAAGGACCGCGACCTTCGAAGTGGATCGTGGCGAGAAGGTCACATGCGTGTTTCAGCTTGGCCTTCGAGTGGATCGTGGCGAGAAGGTCACCAGCGTACCTCAGCGTGGCCTTGGACAGGCCTGCACTTGTCCGCGGGAAGGACACTGGAACGTCGTCAACCATACCGGCAGCATGGCCTGCACCGGGGCGATGTCCATAACCATGCCGCTGACGGCCAGCACCGAACTAGGCACATTGGAAGCCCGCAGCGGCTGCGCTACCGTGCATGCTGCGGGAATGAGCGAAGATGAAGCCGACATGGACATGCACCGACAGAGCGACTGCAGCTATGTGGGCACCGTGGGTGGCGAGCGTGACGGCATCCCCATGACCATCAAGTTCCGCTGGAATGTGGAAAATCCGAAACGCATTACGGGCAATCTGAAATCCACGGTTGCGCAAAGCGGCATGACCTGCAGGATGTCGCGTACCTATGAGCTTGACTATGTGAGGCCGTAGTCGATGGACATGAAAAGGCAGTGTTAAAGTAGTCGTTCTGACGGTAACAACGGCATCTTGCATGGCAACTGCAAACTATCCGATTGGCACGCCCGGGGTGGCCTGGGGCGAGGCTGAAATGTCGAGATGGCTGGCACAACAGCGGCGCAAACGCAGCTATGCGCAGGACGTGATGGGCCGCATCGAGGGTCTGCGCGAGCGTTTCGAAGTGCGCCAGTACGGGCAGATTGAATATGCCCCCGACAGCTATCCACTGTGCGTGATACGCAATCGCGTCTGGGAGGACGCCCTGCCGTGCGTGCTGGTGACGGGTGGGGTGCACGGCTACGAAACCAGTGGCGTGATGGGTGCGCTGGCGTTTGCCGAACACCACGCGGAGGACTACAGCGGGCATGCCAATATGCTGGTGGCACCGTGCGTAAGCCCATGGGGATACGAGAGGGTACAGCGCTGGAACGCGCATGCGCGTGATCCCAATCGATCGTTCCATGCCAATGATCCGACACCGGAATCAGCGGCGCTCATGGAGATGATCAAGCCTTTCCATGACCGGATCTTGCTGCACATCGATCTGCACGAAACTACCGACAGCGACGAGAACGAATTCCGCCCCGCGCTGGCCGCACGCGATGGCCTGCCGTTCGAACCGGGCGAGGTTCCGGATGGCTTTTATCTGTGTGCCGATAGCGGCAATGCGCAGCCCGCATTTCAACGGGCGGTCATTGATGCGGTGGCGGCGGTTACCCATATCGCGCCGGCCGACGCCAAGGGTGAAATCATCGGTTCACCCATGGTTGCTCCGGGGGTGATCCAGTATGCCTACGCGTCACAAGGCCTTTGTGCCGGTAGTACCGGGGCCACTTACACGACCACTACCGAGGTCTACCCCGATAGTCCTCACGCCACACCGGAACAATGCAATGCTGCACAGGTCGCAGCCGTGCGCGCAGCGATCGATTTTGCTCTGGCACACAAGCCGGCAGAATGAAAAACACTGATGCCGCCTGAAGGCCGCAAGCATGAGCGACAGTCTGAAGGTTCTCGTTTGCACGGCCAAGGAGCAGGAAGCCTGGCGTGAGGCACTGTCCGGGTGTCTGCCCGAGGCCAGGGTGTACGCTGGCCTGGACAGTCCCGAATGCGACTACGCCGTGATCTGGAAGCCTCCGCCGGAGGTGTTCAGGCAGCAGCCTGATCTCAAGGCATTGTTCTCCCTGGGTGCGGGGGTGGATGGCCTGCTGGCCATGCCATCCCTGCCGCGCGATGTTCCGCTGGTGCGCATGGAAGATGTGGGCATGGCTGCGCAGATGGAGGAGTATGTCCTGCATGCCGCCTTGCGCCAGTTTCGACAGATTCCGCACTATGAGGATGCACAGGCACAGCGGAAATGGTTGCCGGAGGCCATGCGCGCCCGAGCCGATTTCTGCGTTGGTGTGCTCGGCCTGGGTGTGCTGGGTGGCGCAGTGGCGCGCGCTCTGGCCGACTTCGGGTTCTGTGTATCGGGATGGAGCCGCTCGCCCAGGTCATTGCCGGGAGTACGCTGCGAATATGGGCCAGACGGGCTGGATGCGGTCCTGGCGTTCAGCGAATTACTGTTGCTGCTGCTGCCGCTCACGCCTGAGACGGCGGGCCTTATCGGGCCGGCGAATCTGGCGAAATTGCCTTCGGGTGCAGCGTTGGTCAATCTTTCACGTGGTGCGCTGGTCGATGATGCCGCGCTGCTGGAGGCTCTTGATTCCGGCAGGATCGGGACGGCCTGGCTCGATGTCTTTCAACACGAACCGCTGCCGCCAGATCATCCCTACTGGTCGCATCCTGGCGTACACGTCACGCCGCATGTCGCGGCATTGACCCCGCATGAGCTTGCCTGCCATCAAGTTGCACAGAAAATCCGCCAAATGGAGCAGGGTGAATCGATCACTGGCCGGGTGGATCGCCAGCGGGGTTACTGAATCAGCGGCCCATTGCCCCTGGCCGGGACCTGTTTTTGTCACCGCGATGCAGAGCTGCTACGCTGAATCCGTGGTAGTGCCAAGGCAAACAAAGGTGCATTAGTGATGTTCTGCAAATGTCTTATCGCGCTATCTCTGATGTTTCCGCTGCTGTCATCAGCGCAGACGGAGCCGACAGACCAGAGCAAGCCTGCAGCCGCAAGCACCGCAAGCGTCCCGACAAACAAAGCCTCGCCAGTGAAGGTCGGCACATCGCACCCCAGGCTCCACAGTATGTTTGTCTACGTGGACAACAACGATCAGATTGGATCGAATGAGGCCAAGGCCGACCGTGAAAGCGCGCGGCGCCTCAATGCACGTTCGACCAGCTTGCACTTCGATACCGTCGACTCCAACACCTACATCTGTTACAACTTCCAGTGTGAAGCGCAGAGATGGAAACGGCAAAGATGACGTATTTTCGGACTTTTCAGCTTGTCGATCTCTGCCAGGCAGATCCCGGCGCCTGAACCAGATGCTCTCGGCATTTCCGGATATCCGTCGATTTCCCAGATGCCATCACCCCAGCTCGCGCTAGCGTGAGCTTGGGACAGCGCCGGCCGACTGGCTCTCCGCTGTCCACAGTTTTGCCACCGGCTTGCCACCCAGCATCTGTGCCCGAACCAGGGGAATGGGCGGGCCGCCGTAGCTGAGAAACTGGTCATGGAAGGCCTTCCAGCCCTCACGACCGCCATGGCTGTTGGTCCAGTCTTCGCGCAGCTGCATGATCATCAGCTTGCCCATGGTGTAGTTGAGATAAGCCGGGTCGTAGGTGCCGCGCGCGGCCTGCTGTCCGGCATTGCCCGGATCCTGGAAACCCTTGTCCAGAAACATCTGCTCGGACTGCGCCATGGTCATGCTGCCGGTATGCAGCCCGATCGCCGAGAGGTAGCGCACGTTGCGCAGCAATGCGTTGCTGAGCTGGCCAATGTGGACTTCCGGCGTGGCGCCGTCGACCCCGGCATCGAACATCATTTCCTCGGCGTAGTGCGCCCAGCCTTCGGCAAAGGCGTAGCCCACGAACAGCTGGCCGAACTTCCAGTCCGAACGGTTGGAGTGCAGGAACTGCAGGAAGTGCCCCGGCCACACTTCGTGCGACGACACGAATAGCAGGTTGGTCCTGCCGGGTACGTAGGCATCCTGTACCGCCTTGGGCCAGTTCGTGTCCGGCGGGGCAATGTAGTAGACCGAGGGCAGGTTCTTTTCGTACGCGCCGGGGATTTCGATGTAGGCGAAATTCCAGCGGTTGAACGGTGGCGCTTCGGCGACCTTGGCCTGTTCGTCACCGGGAATGGTCACCAGGTCCTTGTCGATGATGAATTGACGCAGACCCGACAGTTGCTTGCGGGCGCCATCGACTGCGCCACCCTGTGGCTTGTCGGCCGCTTCCTTGTCGACGCACTGGCGCAAGGTCTTGCCCGGCGCATACTCGTTGCAGGCGTCCTTGAGAGCCGCCAGGTTGCGCGCCAGATCGGCTTCGCCGATGGCCTTGAGCTTCTCCAGCGGTATGTCGACCATTTCGGTCATGCGCAGCATCTGCCTGAATTTCTTCGCCCCCAGCGCGAAGTCCTGCGTGGCATGGGGCTTTTGTGCCTTGAACCAGTCGGACATGTCCTGGGTCGCCTTGACCGCTGCGGCATTGCTGGCCTTGAAGCGAGCTTGCAGCGCCTCGTCTTTCACATCGGCAAAGATGGCAGGAACATCGTTCCGGAAAAAGCTGGCGAAGCCGCCGAAACTGTTGGTCCCCAGCGTTATGTACGAAGCAGGCAGCGGCAAATGGAGGTTGCCCCTGATCTGCGCGATCGCCGTGGGCAGGGCTTCCTGATATTTGACGAAAGCAGCCATGCGTTGTGGCAACGGCGCATAGGGTCGGGTCAGGTACATGCTCGGTGACAGCTCTCCGGTATAGAACGCGGGATTGCTGTAGGGGAACCCCGAATCTTCCAGCCAGAACAGTTGCCCATTGATCACCGACACGACATAGTCGCGCTGGAAACGGGTTCTCGCATCCAGACTATTGTCGCTGAAGTCGGCAAATTTCTGCCGTTGTGCATGCAGCCAGTCGGCCGTTTCCTTCAGCCCGGCCGGACTGTAGTCGGGCAGTTGCCCGTCGAATTCATGCTTGCCCGAATTGGCTGCAAATACCGGATTGTGCTGGAAGCTGCCCGTGATGAAGTCATTAACGGCAGACTCGAAGGCCGCCCTCTGCGAGGCTGTGGCCGTCGTCTCCGTTTTGCCTGCCGGGGTGGATGCGCCCGATTCCGGCGCGGCTTGCTGAGTGCACGCTGTGACGAATGTCAGGCTCAGAGCGAGAGTGATGAACAGGGCTTTGCGAATCATCAGGTAGCTCCGGATTGGGATAGTGCAGCTTAGGTGCTCCCGGCAACCGTGACAATGTCGGCGTTGACTGTGGCAGGAGCAAAGCGTGTGCGGGTGGCTACGCGACGCCCCCGGGTTCGACGTTCCTGAAATCTCGCGCAGGCGACAATTGTCGCGTGAATTGAAACACGCCTTCATGCACGATGCGTGACATGTGCAGGTCGATGATGGTGGTTTCGTTGGGACGCAGCCAGGCCAGCAGATCATGCTGCGCAATGTCCATCTGCGCGCTCCAGTACCCGACGAACCGTTTGTCGTGCCGTGGCTGCAGACTCAGGCCGTAGGGTGGACGTGGCAACAACGCTTCACGTGCGCTGCTGCCGTCGTGGCGAAGTATCTGTGGGCAGCCGGCCAGCACGGCATGATTGAGAAAGAAAGTGATGTTGCCGCGTGCACGCTGGCAGGCCTGGCGATCAAGCAGAAAGCCATCCGGCAGTTGATCGGGGCTGGCTGCCGGTCCCGCGGTCATGAGTACATCCACATCGGGAATGCGCGTACCCCGGGAATCAAACAGTCGCAAGATGAGCATGCTCGCCGGGTCGTGTATGTACTCGCGGTCCGGCAGCACCGGCACATGCTCCGTCTCCAGCCGCTGCGCAGGTCGCTGGTAGGCTTCATTTTCGCTATCGAATTGCGTGCACAGCGAGCGGTAGTCGCTGCCATCGGCGACTTGCAGGCAGCGCATGATCGCCTCGACCGTGGGGTGGGGCATGCCATTGTTGCGCACGCTGGCCATGATGCCCATGTCGCTTCCCGAGTGGGACTGGCCGGGAATGATCTTGAACGCCGTTGTCATGGCCCGCGTTTCCGATTTCAGTTCGAGTGTTCGCAGGCGCTTGCGGGCACTCGGGAGCGGCTCGTCCACTCGGCTGGCCGGCTGTGACAGCACGACATGGCTGGCATTGAGGTTGGCCGCGGCCACACGTACCACACCATCCGAACCGGATTCCCCGGTATAGGAATTGACAAAGTCGTAGAGCTTGCGATCAATCGTGTCCCCAGTGAGAACGAATTGAAAGACCGGATTGCTGCCACGGCCCATCTTCCGGCCGGGATACTCATCAATCCAGCTCAGGTTGAGCTCGCAAGACTCCGGACTGGCCAGTTCCAGCCAGTCGAGCACGCCTTGTCCCGGTTCCACGCCGTCAAACCAGGCCTTGATGGCTCCGATACGGCTTTTTCCCAACTGTGCCAGGGCCGAGCCGAAGTTGGCCGGCGCCAGCATGATCAGATGGCTCATCGGACAGTTGTCCAGCGTGCGTGGCTGCACGTGGTAGCGATGCAGCCATTCGCGCACGACCGGGCCACCGGCCGAATGCGTTATGCAGACGAAGCGCTGGTTCGCTGCCAGGTCGTCGAGTTCCCTGTGGATCGCCGCATCAAAGGCCCGAGCGATATCGTCGATACGAACCTCGTCGTGGAAACTGACATACTCGCCCAGATAGATCTGGCGAATGTCCAGGCCGGGACCCTCGCGGCGGTCGGCCTCGGCCTTCAGCCGCGCGGGCAGCTGTCCATAGGTCGCGGTGCTGGTGGCACTCCAGCCGTGGACGAAAACAACAAGCATATCTTCGAGCATGACCGGCAGCCTCGTGTGGGTACCCTGTGTACAGGCACGGTAGCCTGCCGGACAACGCCAAGGCAAATACCATGGTCGTCGTTCCGGATCAGTTCCCAGCTTGGGCAGTGGAGATGCGTGCGGCCGTGCACTGACAGCCGCACGCAATCCTGCAGATCGCGGTTTGTCTCAGGCAGCTCGCGCCTTCTGAGCAGAGGCAAGTGCCTGTTCCAGGTCAGCCCAGATGTCATCCAGGTGTTCAATACCGACAGACAGCCGCAGCAGGCCCGGGGTGATTCCGCAATCACGTTGTGCGGTTTCATCCAGAGTGCGGTGGGTGAGGCCTGCCGGGTGCTGTATCAGGGTATCAACCGAGCCCAGACTCACGGCCGGTGTTGCCAGTCTTACCGCGGCCATGACCTGCGCTGCGGCCTGCTTTCCGCCGTGTACCTCGAATGCCATCACGCAGCCCGGCCCATGCATCTGTGCCGCGACCAGGCGAACAGGGTCGCATGATGAGATACCCGGATAGCTGACACTTGCGACCCCGGGATGATCGAGCAGGCGGCTGGCCAGGGCTTGCGCATTGTCTTGCGCCTTTAGGACCCGCAGTGACAGGGTCTGCAATCCGCGATGCAACAGGTAGGCACCAAGGGGGTGCAGCAGCCCGCCTGTGGCAGCGCGTACCTGACGCAAAGAGGCAGCCCACTCGCTGTTCGTAGCGACCACGCCGGCAATGACGTCCCCATGACCACCCAGGAACTTGGTCGCACTGTGCATGACCAGGCTGGCGCCCAGGCGCGCCGGTTGCTGCAGGACCGGGGTTGCGAAGGTCGAGTCGACCAGTACCGGAACCTGGCCGGCTGCGCGCACGACCGCGGCAATGTCGACCAGCTTCAGTGTCGGGTTGGCCGGTGTCTCGATGATCACCAGCGCCGTGTCGGCATTGATGGCGGCAGCCACCTCCTCGGGTTTCACCCAGCGCGTGCGCAGCCCAAGCAGTCGCGAGTTGAGCAGGTGATCACTGGTGCCGTACAAGGGGCGTACGGCAAGGACATGATCGCCGTGCTGGCGTGCCGCCAGCAGGCATGCGGACAGTGCCGCCATGCCCGATCCGAAGGCCACCGCATCGGAAGTACCTTCGAGTTGCGCCAGTGCGTTTTCAAAACGGGCCACGGTCGGATTGTGCAGGCGTGCATAGATCGGGTTGGCGGCCGTGGCCTGACCGCCAACAAGTGCATCGAAGCTGGCGGTACCCGTTTCCAGGTCGCGCACGGGATAGGTTGTGGACAGGTCAAGGGGCGGGGCATGCACGCCCAGCTCTGCCAGGTCCTCGCGGCCGGCGTGAACGCCGAGTGTATCCATGTGGCTCATGGGATCTGTCCTGTTCGGAGTAATAGTTGCAGGATAGAACAAAAAATGTCATATATTCATGTAGCCGAATTATATTTTTCAGGGAGCGCTTTTCATGTACATTGACCGAATCGACTGCGACATTTTGCGGGAATTGCGCAAGCATGCTCGGCTCCCCAACAAGACCCTGGCCGAACGCGTGGGCGTGGCGCCCTCGACAGCGCTGGAACGCGTGCGGCGCCTGCATGAAAATCACGCGATTGTCGGCTACCACGCCGAGATCAATCCCGATGCGCTGGGGATCGGGTTGCAGGCGATGGTCAGCGTGCGCCTCGATCGTCACTCACGCACCGATCTGGATGCATTTCATGCCTGGCTGCTGACTTTGCGCGAGGTCCTGACCTTCTACCATGTCGCCGGGCGCAACGACTATCTGGTGCACGTGGCCGTGCGGGACAGCAATCACCTGCGTGATTTTGCCATGGACGCATTCACGACCCGGCCGGAGGTGGCACACATCGAGACCAACCTGATTTTCAGTTTCCAGCGCAACCCGGACCTGCCCATCTACACCGATACGAGCGAGGAGTAGGGCGGTGCAATCCACCCGGGGACAACCTCATGGAGTGAAAACGGGGAGCTGATGGTCCGATTTGGCAGACCCGGCGCCATCCGTGTTGCCACAGGGTCGGGGCAGGGCACCCGGAATCCGGATTGACCGGAGCCGATCACGGGTTTCGCTCGCTAACAAGGGATATCGGCCATCGCTTGTTATTCCCGACGCAATGGGCTGCTGTCATACTGATGAGGCAACTGTCTGGCCGCATGCATGCTGCTGGTACGTGTGAAGGTGGTGCATGCATAAGTTGTCAACCGCATCAAGGGCGCCGCGTTGAAACAAGTTCAAGCTTCCAACTGGAGAATAGCAATGACACGTATTGTTCGAAACGGCCTTCTGGCGATTTCACTTGTGTGCGCTGGCTCGCTTCAGGCCATGGCCGGACCCGCCAGTGGCGACAAGCAGCGCGTGATACCGGTGCTCGTGAATGTCAACACCAAGGGCGAGGTAACCCGGATCGATCCGGCGGTGACCCTCAGACCCGTCATCTCCAAGGCTCTGCAGCAGACCGTGAAGGGCATGATTCACAAGCCGGCGATGAAGGACGGCAAGGCGATCAGCAGCCAGTTCGTTCTCAATCTTGCGATCGTATCGGACAAGCAGGCAGACAATGAGTACACGTTCTCCTATGTTTCAGCGCAACCCGTCCCCTCCGGAAGCTGGCATTGGACGCACCGCGGGGCCGGGCAGGGTGGCCCCCGATACGCACTGCAGTCCAACACAGGAGCAGGCGTCAACGTGAATCTCCCCAGGGATACCTATTCAACCATGGCTTCTCCGCCAACGCCGCATCCGCGCACGTCAAATTCGGATAACTAGTCTGGTATCGGGCGGCCCGGGCATGCAGGGCCGCCTCCCGCTCTGCCAGGAGTTAAAGCGACGCCGGACCAACCCCATGAACCGGCGCTCTGGTGCGGGCTAGTGCGCGTACCAGTCACGCAGGCGGACTTCGATGGCCGGACCAGCCGCATTGACCAGATGCTTGAACTTCGTCGTGTCCTGCCCGCGGTAATGGTATGGATAGACGATACGCGGCTTGAAGGCCAACACCGCGTTGGCTGCATGCTCGACGTCCATGGTCCATGGCAGATTCATGCACACGAAAGCTGCATCGATGTCCGTCAGTGCCCGCATTTCCGGGATGCCGCCGGTATCGCCGGAGATGTAGACCCGCTTGCCACCGAGGCTCAGCACGTAGCCGTTGCCCCAGCCTTTGGGGTGGTAACTGTCGGGTGACTCGGGCAGGTTGTACATGGGCATGGCATGGATCGAGACGCCGTCAATGCTCGTGTTGTCGCCATTGGCCATGATGGATTGCGCCGCGCCGAAACGCTTGCCGATCTTGTCGGCCACCGATTGCGGCATCACCACGGTGGCCTTGCTGGTGTCGATGGCGGCCAGGATTTTCGGATCCAGGTGATCACCATGCGCGTGTGTGATCAGGATAAGGTCGGGCGCGCCCAGTCCCTGGTACTGCGCTGCATCTCCTGTCGGGTCGACATAGATGGTGACCTTGTTCCACTGCAGTACGAAACTGGCATGATGGATGATGTGCAGTTGAATGGGTCCTGCGGAAGTCTGCAGAATGGTTTCGCCAGCATTGTCAGCGTTGGCGCTGGCAGTGCTGCCGAGCAGAAGTAACGCAACCAGGATGGTACGAAGACGTTTCATGGGCTGCTTCCGCGACTATTGCGACTTTTCGTGATGAGGCCGCAAGCGTACAACGACTGGAGCACATATTGAAGGCACCGGGTTTCGGCCAGTGGCGGACCGGTTTCTGCCAACTGGCATCTAGCGGAATGTCGGAAGCCTTTTCCCTGCGCGGCAGGCACGCGCTTGTGCTCAGGAACCCCCAAGTCTTGGCTGGCTATCGCTGTACGCGGTGCGAAAATCGCGTTCTGCCCGGTGACGCCCTGGCGTCCGATCGTGATGGTGATGCGTGCATTGATGCCCGTGCGTTTTTCGTAGTCGATTGATTCGGATAGCTCGGCCGGGAATGCAATCCATGCAGCATGCGGGAATTCCGCGAATGCCCGTCTTGTCGGTCCGAATCGCTGACCAGCGCAAGGCGATGACCGTTGTCGTGCAACCAGAACCAGCTGCCTGCGGGAACCGGCTGATTCTTGACGCTGGTGAAGCGGACGTCATACCGTCCGTCCTCGCGGGTCCTGGACTCGGCTGCCAGAAACATCACCAGTTGACTGGGAATGACGCGACCATGATAGGTGGCCGGGCCGGTAATCATTTCCTGAATCGACTGCCGAATCAGGCTCCTGTACCGGGGGCTGAGTTCGATGGCTGGAGAAATCTGCGTGACCTTGCCGTGTGAGTCCACCTTCACCAGCACGGGCACGCTCTTGTGCGGGAAACTGCTCAGGGAGTCATCGGCAGCCCGGGCCACCGTCACACCGAACAGGAGTGCCAGCATGCCTGCTGCGAGGAGTGTGGAATGAGGTTTCATCTCGAGTCTCCTGATATCTGTACCATGTTGCCACTGACCGGAAGCCATTCCAGCCCTGACCAGGCTCCTAGCCCCGCAGCAAGTCTCTCTCAGTAAACGTCCCAGGAATCCATACGTTGATCTCAAGCTACCATATCCGACCCATTGAGCCCCATGACGATACTGACATGGCCAGAGTGATTCGGGCCGTCATGCCCGAGTTTGGCGCAGACGGCCCCGGCTTTGCCATCCACGATCCGGAGGTTGATGCCATGCACGCCACCTACACCGCGCCTGGTGTGGCCTATTTCGTGGTCGAGCGAGCGGGCGCAGTCGAGGGCGGTGCCGGCATCGGGCCGCTCGCCGGAACGCAGGGCGAGACCTGTGAACTGCGCAAGATGTACTTTCTGCCGGGTCTGCGTGGCCTGGGCGCCGGTCCGGCATTGATGCAACGATGTTTGCAGGCGGCGCGCGAGCTGGGATACCGGCAGTGCTATATCGAGACCCTCACGGGCATGGACGCGGCGCAGGCGCTCTATCTCAAGTCGGGCTTCAGGCGCATTGAAGAGCGCATGGGCGCAACCGGCCATTTCGGCTGCAATCGTTTTTTCCTGCGTGACCTGTAGCGGGCAGCGGTCCTTGCGGTGGTACCTGCTTTCGTGAAAGTATCAGGCGATTGACTGACCGGAGGGGTAGCATAGTGAGCGAGAGCACACAGGGCGGTTTGATGCCGCAAACCGAACTTTCCTGGCGCGGGATTCTCATCGGCGTACTGATCACGCTGATCTTTACCGCCGCCAACGTCTATTTCGGCCTCAAGGCCGGCCTCACCTTTGCCACATCCATACCTGCTGCCGTGATCTCGATGGCGGTACTGCGCAAGATGCGTGGTGCCACCATCCAGGAGAACAACATCGTCCAGACCATCGCTTCGGCGGCGGGCACGCTTTCGGCCATCATCTTCGTTCTTCCGGGCCTGGTCATCGTGGGCTGGTGGGCCAGTTTTCCATATTGGGAGACCATGCTGATCTGTGCACTGGGCGGAACGCTGGGCGTGATGTACTCGATCCCGCTGCGCCGTGCACTGGTGACCGGCTCGGATCTGCCGTACCCGGAAGGCGTAGCCTGTGCCGAGGTGCTCAAGGTAGGCGCCAGCCATCGGGATGCAGTTGCCGAGGGCTCGGTCGAAGGAGGTCAGGCCGGTTTCATGGCGGTGCTGTGGGGTGCGATCGTGTCGGGCGCCTTTGCCGTGATCGAGGCCACGCACATCTTCGGCACCAATGTGGAGGCCTATTTCCGCGTTGGCGACCGCAGTGCCACAGGCTTCAACTTCAGCCTGTCGCTGGCGCTGCTGGCGGTCGGGCACCTGGTGGGCCTGTGGGTCGGCATCTCGATGCTGCTGGGTACGGCGATTTCATGGGTGTGGGCGGTGCCGCACTATTCTTCGCTGATGCAAGTTACCGGGAATGCTGCCGATATTGCCGGCGCCGCGTTTGGTGAAAAAGTTCGCTTTCTGGGAGCCGGCACCATTGGCGCCGCAGCGATCTGGACCTTGCTCAAGCTGGTCAAGCCTGTCGCCACGGGGCTCGCCTCGGCACTGCGTTCCACGCGCATGCGCAAGGCCGGGAAGGGCGGCGAACTGCCGCGTACCGAACACGACATGCCCATTGGCATCGTTTCCCTGGTCACGCTGGTATGCATGTTGCCCATTGCCTGGCTGCTGGCCGGTTTCGGCAACAGCAGCGGACTTGAGTCGAAGATCTGGGTGCTGGTGATCGGCGGCGTGGCATTCGTCGCCCTCATCAGCTTCTTTGTTGCCTCGGTGGTGGGGTACATGGCCGGCCTGGTGGGCTCTTCCAACAGCCCGATTTCGGGGATCGGCATACTCGTGGTGGTGATCGCCTCGGTGCTGCTGGCGATCGGAGTGCAGCCGTATCTGCCGGCGGACGCAGGCAAGGCGCTCGTTGCGTTTGCGCTGTTTACCTCATCGGTGGTTTTTGCCGGTGCCACCATTGCCAATGACAACCTGCAGGATCTCAAGACCGGCCAACTGGTGGATGCCACGCCCTGGAAACAGCAGGTCGCCCTGGTAATTGGCGTTATCGCCGGTTCGTTCATCATTCCGTTCGTGCTCAACATGCTCAGCCAGGCCTACGGCTTCGTGGGCGCGGCCAACGCCACCGATCATGCGCTGGCAGCGCCGCAGGCCGGTCTGATCTCGGCGCTGGCACAAGGCGTGCTGCAGCACAATATCGACTGGGGCCTGATCTGGCTGGGTGTGGGTATCGGCGCGGCGATCATCGTGATCGACGAGATCATGGGCCTGTTCGGCAAGACGGCACGTCTGCCGCCCCTGGCCGTGGGACTGGGTATCTACCTGCCTTCCGAGGTCACGCTGATGATCGTGGTGGGCGCGTTTGTGGGCTGGTACTTCAACCGCCGTGCCGCGCGCGCTGCGAATCCCGAAAACACGCGGCAACTTGGCGTGCTGATGTCCTCGGGTCTGATCGTCGGCGAGAGCATCATTGGCGTGATCATTGCAGCGATCGTGGTATTTTCCGGCAGCGAGGCGCCACTGGCCCTGGTCGGCCCGGGTTTTTCCGACCCAGCCATCTGGATCGGCGGCATTGCCTTTGCCCTGGTCGTCTATGGCCTGTACAGCTGGATCAGTCGCCTGGGCCGCAAGCCGGGCAACTGATCGCGCCCTGTCAGGGGTGATGCAACCCGATTGGATCGGGCTGCATCATCATTCTCAGTCCAGAAGCTCGAAGTCGTCATCGTCCTCGCGCGCAGGGTGATGGCGGGTGACTGATTCGTCAAGAATGTTGATGCCCTGGTAGACAAAGTTGTCGCTTCTGCGCGGCAGGAACAGGAGATAGCCGCCTTCTGCGCCAACGCCGAATCCAACCATCTGGGCGCGGCCTTCGATATCCGGGAACCATGATTGCACGGTAACCTGATGGTTCTCGTTGCGTGGATAGGGCGTGGCCACGTCGTTCAGAAGTACGGTGAGGGCACGCCTGAGATCTTCTGCAACAACAGGTCGCAACTGCCGGGCATCATCTTCGGTCCAGCTGTCGAGGCCTTTGAACTTGTGGGGGCGCCCTTTCGAGGCAATGTATCTACCGTGCCATGTCGACCCGGCAAGCGGTCCCCTGAGTCGGGCCTTGAGCAGCACATATGGCCGCGCATCACTCTCGTTGACAAAAGACATGATTACAGCACTGCTGATAATCAACACCGGGCCATTGTCATTGTCATCCAGCGTGAAGTCGGTGGCGTATTGATCGCTCTCGATCAACTGCTGCCCGATTCTGTTGATTGAAGCCGGCAAACCCAGGTCCAGGCTTGTCCCGGTACCCTCAACGGTTTTTTTGCTCCTCTGCGCATCAAACGCAGATTCCACAAGCAGGCCGACCACCCCGAACATTCCGGCGACCATACTGTGTGACTGCAGTCCGGTAACGAACACATGCGTATTGGGAACGTGCAGCGTGCCTCCGTGCATATCCTTGTCAATGGCCGAAAGGCTGTCGGCGAACTCCACCCTGATGATGCGATGCTCGCTCGGCGGCGGCTTGACGTATTCGTGAGCACAGGCAGTCAGCAACAGCAGGACAGGCACAACACAGGCTAGCCGCGCGGCGGCACGTCGCATGGCAATCATCACAATCTCCCTATTCTTTCGGTTCATGTCAGAAGGCGCTCGCACGAGCATCTTCCCCTGATGCGATTATAGTGCGCTTGCAGTTGGCGTCGAGGCTTGTCCAGATCATCGGCGCAGGCAGTTGCGGTAGCGGTCGTCGACGCGTCGCGCGAACCAGGCGGTGGTCAGCTTGCGGCTGATCTTGGGGCTTTCCAGCCGGATGTGCGGCAACATGGCGCGCGGTTGCCTGCTGCCGGCGCTGGCGTCGGCCAGTGCATGGACCTTGCGGTACAGCGCGGTGTCCTCGAAGTCCATGGCGCTGCCGCGTGACAGGGCATCGTGGATCGCGCCGGCACCCAGGCCCAGGCGCGATGCCAGGCTGAGCACGGCGCGCTCGGTGCTGCCGGGCGTGTCGCCAGGGGCAAGCAGGTCGCCGTCGAGGGCGAGGTTGCGGCCGCTGAGCAGGGCCACGGCGTGCTGGAAGGCGGCGTTGCGGCTGGCGTAGTGGCCGGCGTTGTAGTCGGCGAAGCGGTAGCGCATGTAGCTGTAGGACACCGGGTAGTCGAGCAGGTTGGCGATGCCGAAATACAAGCCGCCGCGGCGGCTGAATACCTCGCGGCGCACGCTGCCGTCGACCGGGTAGGGGTAGCGGTCGAGAGCGGCGGCGTGCTCGGCGTAGTCGATGCTGACCTGCATCGGGCCACCGGTCTGCACCGGATTGGCGTCGCCGAACAGCCGGCGTCCCAGCGGCACGCTGCCCACAAGGTCCTCGAAAATGCGGCTGAGCTCGCTTTCGGTGTGCACCGCATCGAGCCGCTGATCATAACTCTGGCCATTCGGTGATTTCAGTTTCAGCGCGGTCTCGACCATGAAACCCGGGATATGGTGCTGTGCCGCCCGGCGCTTGATCTCGCCGCGGGCAATGCGCGCCAGCCCGGGGACGACCGGATGCGCCTCGAAGGTGGATTCCTGCGCGATCACGGCCAGCGCGGCGCACAGATGCGGCTTGTCTGCGGTCAGGCCAAGACGATCAAAGGCGATCTGGATGTCACGGGCCCAGCCATTGGGGTCGTCGACCGAATCGGGCAGCAGCAGCACGATTTGCGACTGCACCCGCTGCGCTGAGCGCCCTGGAGGCGACTTCGGTTGGGTGGCGCACGCTGCCAGCATGAGGCAGGAGAAAAGAGCGCCGCTGGTGAGGCACCATTGTGGTCGTATCGTGGGTGTACTCAGTGAGTGTGTCGACAAAGTGCCTGCTCCTGTAGCCATGGTGAGGTCACCGTGGCCGTCTCGAAATGCTTGGTGATGCGGTTTCCGGCCCTCATGATGCGGCAGGTTCCCACTGCGCCAGCGCAATGCCACGCCGGGCGCCGATCTGCTTGCTGATTCTGCAACATTCACCGCAGCAGATCTGCAGCCGTGCTCGATCCTGCGCTATAATTGTCGCTCAACTTGTTGATTTGGAAAGGTGAAGAGTCATGGCCGTAGGTTGGGCTGGCGACGGTGCAGTGCAGGATCAGATCGATGCCACCGTCAAGGACGCGATCAAGAAGGCACGCAGCCGCATGCAGCAGGGGCCGAGCCTGAGCCACTGCGAAGAGTGCGATGCCGATATTCCCGAGGCACGGCGCAAGGCCGTGCCGGGTGTGCGTCTGTGCGTGAACTGCCAGCAGGCTGCCGATAGTGATGCGGCGGACAACGGCTTCAACCGCCGAGGCAGCAAGGACAGCCAGCTACGTTGAGTCCTGCACGGCAGGAGCGCGTGGCCACCCTGGCAATCAGCTTGTCATTGGCAGCGGGGAAAGATCCCGCCTGGCTGCGTTTGCGGCGGCATCAATATCGAAACCGCGCAGATCATTCCGACCCGCAAGCAACTGCTCCATCAACGCACTCTGCTGGCGGCCGCGCTCGAGGCATTCGCGGTAGGGCAGGTGGGTGAAGGTGACCATGCGGTAGCGGGGCATGAAGTGCTGCGGGCAGCGAGCCACCAGTTCGGCGGCCAGTTCGCGTTTCAGCAGGTAGTGCGGATCGGCGACCGAGTCGCGCATCTCGATATAGTTTTCCAGTGCCATCTGCGCGATGGCATCGGCATCGGGCTTGCGCTCGCTACCGAAGCCCTCGATCACGGCACCCGCATCGCCGGCATTTCCCGCCAACAGCGGCGTTATCAGATCCACGTCCTCAAAACCCGAGTTCATGCCCTGGCCGTGAAAGGGCACGATGGCGTGCGCGGCGTCACCCAGCAGCAGGGCCTGGTGGCCCAGATGCCACTGGTCGAGGTACAAGGTGGCCAGTTCGCCCACCGGATTCTCATTGAAACAGGTGTCGAAGGCGGGCATCTGCTGCAGTCCATCGACAAACTGCTTTTCGAAGAAGCTGCGCGCCGCGGCGCTGTCCGCCAGCTGCTCGAAACTGGCCTGCTCGCCTTGCATGGGAAGAAACAGGGTGACGGTATAGCTGCCATCGCGGTTGGGCAGGGCGATGCACATGTAGCCGCCGCGCGGCCAGATGTGAAGGGCGTACGGCTCCATGCGGAAACGTGACCTGAAAGTATCTTCCGAACAATCACTTGCAGATGGAATTTCAAGTTCCTTGTAACCATGCTGCAACGGCTCGACGCGCTCCCCGAGTGGCTGCACGGCGTTCATGGCCCGGCGCAGAGCCGAGCCGGCACCATCGCAGCCCAGGATGTGGCGACATTCGTGCCGCCGTGTCTGTGCGTCATCGCCCTTCAGCTCCAGACTCACTCTCGAAGCGAAGCGCGCCGACGTCAGCGTCTGTTCGAAGTGCAGACGGGCGCCTGCCGCCTCGGCGGCCTGCAGAAGGTCGATATTGAGCTGGCCACGCGATACGGACCAGTTCACCTCGCTATCATCGACTCCGTAGCGCTGCAATCGGGTCCGACCATCAAGATCGTGGATCATGCGCCCGCGCATCATCACCGCCTGCTGCAGAACCGTGTCGGCCAGACCGGCTTCGCGCAACGGCCTGAGGCCACGTTCGGACAGCGCAAGATTGATTGAGCGGCCACCCAGGAAGCCGGCACGACGTGGGTCGGGGCGGCGCTCGAACAGGTCGACCTGGAAGCCAAGCTGGCTGAGGCGCAGCGCCAGCAGCGAGCCGACCAGACCGGCACCAATAAGTGTGATCGGGGTCTTGCCAGCTGCCATCAACGCCGTGCCCATGCATCGATGGCGTCAATCAGGCGCAGGCAGTCCTGGAACCGGTTGTACAGCGGCACCGGCGCCGTGCGAATCACATCCGGCTCGCGCCAGTCGACAATGATGCCATTCTCGATGAGATGCTCGAACAGGGCGCGGCCTTCCTCTCGTCCGCGCTTCACCCGTATCGACAGCTGCGCGCCGCGCTCCGCCGGATCGGCTGGCGTCACTACCTCCAATACCTGCGCAAGCCGATGCCCGGCAAGCCACTCCAGATAGGCGGTGAGTTTCAGCGATTTGGCCCTGAGTGCGGCCATGCCGGCTTGCTGGAATACATCCAGCGAGACACGCAGTGGCGCAAGCGCCAGGATAGGTGGATTGGACAACTGCCAGCCATCCGCTCCCGGCGTGGGGTCAAAGTCGCGCGGCATCTTGAATCGATTGCTCTTGTTGTGCCCCCACCAGCCGGCGAAACGGGGCAGGTCGGCTTTGGCATGGCGTTCGTGCACGAATGCGCCACCCACGGCGCCCGGGCCTGCATTCAGGTATTTGTAGCTGCACCAGACGGCGAAATCCGCGCCCGAATCATGCAGTTGCAAGGGCAGATTGCCGACAGCGTGCGCAAGGTCGAAGCCGACCATGCAGCCCTGGGCATGGGCCAGCCGCGTAATCGCCTCGAGATCGAAGAACTGGCCCGTTCGATACTGCACACCGGGCATCAGTATCAGCGCGATGCGCTTGCCGTTCTCGGCCAGCAGCTTTTCGATCGCAGCCATGGAAATGCAAGCATTGTCCTGATCGGCTTGCAGCTCGATCAGGCACTCGGCCGGGTCATACCCGTGAAAGCGGATCTGAGACTCGATGGCGTAGCGGTCGGTCGGAAAGGCACCGGCTTCAATGACAATCGCGTGGCGCTCGGCAGTCGGACGATAGAAGCTCACCATCAGCAGGTGCAGATTCACGCCCAGGGTGTTCATGGCGACGACCTCGTCGGGCCTCGCCCCACACACACTGGCCAGGCCATCGCGGACGAATTCGTGATAGTCCATCCATGGCAGGCGGCCCTTGAAGTGGCCCTCCACCGCCAATTGTCCCCAATCGTCCAGCTCGTCGATGACGGCCTGGCGCACGTCGCGCGGTTGCAGGCCCAGCGAGTTGCCACAGAAATAGGCTACCTCGCCGTCGCCATGCGGTGGAATCAGGAACTGGTCCCGGAACCGGGCCACCGGGTCATCGGCATCCAGTTGCCGCGCACAGGCCGAACCATCCTCGAAATCATGGGTACTATGCACGCTCAGTCGCCCAGTTGCGCGGCGAGTCGCTTGCAGCCCGCACGGTAGTCGGCCAGCCATTGGCGGCTGGCTTTTGCCTTCTGCGGGTGCTGGCAACGCAGCACGATGGCCTGGTGGCCGTGCTGGAACAGACTCAGGCGGACACTCTGCGGCTGGCCATCCTGGTCGAACTGGTAGTGGAGGCTGTTGCCTGCGGTCAGTTGTTCAGGCAGTTCGCTGAAGCCGGAGCTGTTGCGCGCCTTGGTCAGTGTCTGTTTCACGAAGGCATCAAAATCCGTGACCTTGCGCATTTCATGTGTGGTGACCGTGATGCGCGTCAGTGTCTCTGTGGAACGCGGATTGCGGATCTGGAAGGCATAGAACTGCGGGTCGCCGTTGGTCTTCTCCATGATTGCCGGCCAGCTGTCGGGCGCATCAAAGCTCACTGTGCCATCGGCCAGGGAATAGTTCTTGGCCGCGGCCGGCAGGGCGACCAGCAGCAGGGTCAGCAGGATCAGCAGGGATTTCAGCATGGGGTTCATCCTTTCGCCTTTTCGAATTGCGTGGCAGGCAGGTCCAGCCATTTCAGGGCGGCGCCGTGGTTGAGCTTCCGGGTGGTGTGTTCGTCGGCATTCAGGGTATTGATGCCGTGCCCGAGCTCCTGTTCGCCCAGTGGGAACGGGTAATCGGTGCCGAGCATGACATTGTCACCGCCGACGATCTCCAGAAGGGATTTGAGCGCATATCCATCGTGCACGCAACAATCAAAATACAGCCGTTTCAGATACTCGCGCGGGTTGCGTGCGTTGTCCGTGGCGACCAGATCCGGGCGCATGCGAAAGCCGTGCTCGATACGCCCGATCGTGAACGGAAAGCTGCCGCCGCCATGCGCCATGGCGACGCGCAGCGAGGGCAGGCGCTCCAGTACGCCACCGAAGATCAGGCAGCAGGCGGCGCGTGACTGCTCGGCCGGCATGCCCACCAGCCAGGGCAGCCAGTACTTGGGCATGCTGTCGAAGCCCATCATGTCCCAGGGATGCACCAGGATGGCCGCACCCAGATCTGCAGCAGCCTCGAAGAAGGGGAACAACTCGTCCGCATCCAGATTCCAGTCGTTGCAGTGCGAGCCGATCTGCACACCGGCCAGTCCCAGTTGCTCCATGCAGCGTTCCATTTCCTGAATCGCCAGTGTTGGCGATTGCAGGGGCACGGTGCCTATGCCGACATAGTTTTGCGGGTAGTCCTGGCACAGTCCGGCCATGTGATCGTTGAGGTGCTTGTGCAGCGCCAGCGCCTGGTTGCCCTTGGCCCAGTAGGAGAACAGTACTGGCACGGTCGACACCACTTGCACCTGAATGCCGTGCTTGCGGTAGTCGGCGATGCGGAATTCGGCATCAAAGGCCGATTGCCACACTTCACGGAAAAATCGCCCGTTGCGATAGATGCGGTGATGTCCGTCGCTGTGCGTCATCACCGGGAAGCGCGGGTCGCCGTACTTGCTGGCCAGGTCGGGCCAGTCCTGCGGCAGGATATGGGTGTGGGTGTCAAGTTTGAGCATTCGCTCAGTTTAGGGCACCGCTCGGGCGACTGCACCATGCCAGGCCGGGATGGGTCATTGCCGTGGCGGCAAAGCGCGGTCCGGGCGCCGCCCCGGCAAGGGCCACGCCCTCATTGGAATCGACATCGCTATCGACCGAAAACAGTCTTGCCGTTGGCAATGACTGATCGGGCAAGCGATCCACCTATCCAGTAGGCCAGCTCGGCCGGTTCGTGGGCGTCCCAGAGGACGAGATCCGCCCTTTGACCGACCGCAAGCGCGCCGCGGTCATCCAGGCCCAGCGCACGAGCAGCATTGACGGAGGCACCGCGAAGCGCCTCGGAGGGGGTAAGCCGGAACAGCGTACAGGCCATGCTCATGGCAAGGCGCAGCGACAGCAGCGGCGAGGTGCCTGGATTGAGATCGGAAGCGACCGCCATCGGCACGCCATGCGTTCGCATTATCTCCACTGGCGGAAGCTGCGTTTCGCGCAGCGCGTAGAAGGCGCCGGGCAGCAGTACCGCCACGGTACCGGCCGCAGCCATCGCCCTGAGTGATCGCTCGTCGGCGTATTCCAGGTGGTCGGCCGACAGGCCGCCGAACTCGGCCACCAGCCTGGCGCCGCCCTGGTTGGAGAGTTGCTCGGCATGCAGCTTGACCGGCAGGCCGTGGCTGCGTGCCGCCTCGAACACCCGGCGCATCTGTGCCTGACTGAAGGCGATGTTCTCGCAAAAGCCGTCCACGGCATCGGCCAGGCCCTGGTCGGCAATGGCCGGCAGCATCTCGTTGCAGACGCTATCGAGGTAGGCGTCGGGCCGATTGGCGAATTCCGGGGGCAGGGCGTGTGCGCCGAGAAATGTGGTGCGCACGCTGATGCCAAGCTCGCTGCCGATCCGACGGGCGACACGCAGCATCTTGATTTCGTTTGCCGGGTCGAGCCCGTAGCCGGACTTGATCTCGATGGTGGTGACCCCGTCGGCAAGCAGAGCGCGGGCACGCGGCAGGCTCTGCTGCAGCAGTTCGTCCTCGCTGGCGGCGCGGGTGTCACGTATGCTGGCAATGATGCCACCACCGGCGCGGGCAATGGCCTCATAGCTGGCCCCCTCGAGTCGTTGCTCGAACTCGGTCACGCGATCGCCGGCAAAGACCAGATGGGTATGACAGTCGATCAGACCGGGAGTCAGCAGGCGGCCTCCGGCATCGATGACATCGCGTTTCGGCGGCATCTGTTCTGCGGGCAGCGCAGACATGTCGCCGACCCATGTGATCCGGCCTTCGTGCCAGCAGACCGCGCTGTTCGCATGGGTCCTGGTATCGCCCTGGTCAAGTGTGGCAATCGTCGCGTTGATGATTGCGCCACGGGTCACGACCGGCCCTCCTTGTCCCAGTCGCCTTTTTCGGGATCTGCAATTTCCTCCAGACCCTTCTGCTCCGGCGGGTCCGAGGCACGCTCGTAACCGGCAATGGCGCGCTCGGCAAAGGCACGATAGACCGGCGTACGGCAGGCCAGGGAAGAAATGCCGCGGGCCAGCAGGCACACGGCCAGCAGGGGCACCACCATGTTGTGGTTGGCGGTCAGTTCCAGCGAAATCACGGCGGCGGTAATGGGGGTTTGGGTCACGCCTGCGAGGAACGCGGCCATGCCAAGCAGCACCACGGCCGAATGGTCGGCTGCCGGCAACCATGCCGCCAGGGTGTTGCCCATGCCGGCACCAACCGTCAGCGCAGGCGAGAAAATGCCGCCGGGAATCCCGGCCCAATAGGACAGGATGTTGGCACTCAGTTTCATCAGCCCGAACGGTGCCGGTGCGGTCGTGGTGGCCTGGACCAGAGCGTGGGCCTGGTCATAGCCGGTACCGTAGATCTGACCGCCGCTGAATATGCCGATCGCGGCCAGTGCCAGGCCGCAAAGCAGGGCGAACCACACCGGCCAACGCTTGCGCAGTGCCGCAATCTTCGCCAGAGGGCCGTGTTCAAGCAGGATCAGGCGAGAATACAGGCCTCCACCGATGCCGCCGCAAACACCACACGAAAGTACGGCCAGCCAGCTCTGGCCCAGTGGTAGCTGGGTATTGACGATGCCGAAATACGAGTAGTTGCCCATCAGGCCCAGTGACACCACACCGGCAAAAATCACCGTGGTGAGAATGATGCCGCTGACGCGGTGTTCGTAGGCACCAGCCAGCTCCTCGATGGCAAACACGATTCCGGCCAGCGGGGTATTGAAAGCGGCCGCAAGGCCCGCGCCGCCGCCGGCAAGTATGAATCGTGATGCCTGTCGCGGGTTGTCGAAACCGAAGCGCTGGCCGAGCCAGTACATCAGGCCGGCGCCGACATGCACGGTGGGCCCCTCGCGACCTATCGAGGCGCCTGCAGCCAGGCCGATCAGGGTCATGACCATCTTGCCCAGTGCGACGGGCAGGGCCAGCAGGCGATGCCGAAACTGGCGATCATCCACGCTGATGGCCGCAATGACCTCGGGGATGCCGCTGCCGCGCGCCGCCGCCAGTCGACCACGGGTAGCGAACGCCAGTGACGCGAACACCACGGGAGTCAGTACCAGGGGCAAATAGGGCGAAATGGCCAGCAGTCGTTCAAACAGCTCATAGGCCAATGTCGCCAGCTTGGCGAAAGCAATGGCGGCCAGACCGACCAGGACGCCACCCATCCACAAGGCAAGCCGGCGCTGCCACTGCGCGGGCGCGAAGAATTCATGGCCGAGTAGCACCCGGAATCGGCGGTAGCTGCTGCTGGTGGGTTTGCGGGGCATCCCCCCATTATCTCAGACATCGCCGGTCGCAGTCATGCGCGTAGCCGCGTTCCGGACTTGTGTGGCAGACTTGTTGCTTTATTGACACAGGATCGTCGGCGTGACGAATCAATACCTTCATGCGGCAGACATGTGGCTGGACGGCCGCTGGCAAAGCGGCACCCGGCTTGAGATCGGCAACCAGGGTCGGATAGCGGGCATCGCCACCGGCGCACCGGAATCCGATTCGCAGCTTCTGGGCAAGTATGTCCTCCCTGGCATGCCGAATGCACATTCGCATGCCTTTCAGCGCGCCATGGCCGGGCTGGCCGAGCGGCGCCAGCGTGATCACGAAAGCTTCTGGTCCTGGCGCGAAGTGATGTATGCCTTTGCCGAGCGTATTGGTCCGGATGAATTGCGCGCCATAGCCAGCCAGCTATATCTGGAAATGCTCAAGGCCGGCTATACCCGGGTGTGCGAGTTTCACTATCTGCATCGGCAACCCGATGGGCGGCCCTATGCCGATCCGGCGGCGATGTCACTGGCGCTGGTCGAAGCTGCTCGCGAGGTCGGTATCGGCTTGACCCTGCTGCCGGTGCTTTACATGACCGGGGGTTTTGACGGTCGCGAGCTGGGCCCGAAGCAAAAGCGGTTCGGACTCGAAATGGACGCGTATCTGCATCTGCTCGAGAACCTGCACAAACAGGCCGCCCCCGAGGTGACCATCGGGGTGGGCCTGCACTCCCTGCGCGCGGTACCTGCCGATGCGCTGCGCATCGTCCTGGACTCCCCGGTAACGCGGGACATGCCAGTGCACATTCACATCGCCGAGCAGCTTGGCGAGGTCCAGGATTGCCTGGCCTTGCGTAATGCACGCCCGGTCGAGTGGCTGCTGGATCATGCCGACGTCAACGCCAACTGGTGCCTGGTGCATGCCACCCATGTCACGCCCGGCGAAGTGCGAAGGCTGGCCAAAAGCGAAGCGACGGTGGGCCTGTGCCCGACTACCGAAGCCAACCTCGGCGATGGCCTGTTTCCCCTGGCCGATTTCCTGGCCGCAGGTGGGCGCATTGCGATCGGTTCGGACTCCAACGTGTCGGTATCGCCGGTGGAGGAACTGCGCTGGCTTGAATACGGCCAGCGCCTGACCAAGGGGAAACGCCATATCGCCAGCGATTCGCACGACAGCGTCGGGGAAACCCTGTGGCAGAGGGCACTGGAAGGAGGGCGTCGCAGCAGCGGTCAGCCACCCACACTGGAAATCGGCTCATCGGCGGACCTGCTTGTGCTGGACGAAACATCGCCGCTGCTGGCCGGACATGGCGCCAAGACCCTGCTCGACAGTTTCCTCTTTGCCGGCAACACGCCGCTGGTTCGCGACGTGATGGTCGCCGGCCAATGGCGCGTACGCAATTTTCAGCATGCCGATGAAGCGCGTATCGCAGCGAACTTTCGCAGCACGCTGCGACAACTGCTCGATCACTGAAGGCGATGCCCACCCGGCCGCAGGGCAGGGCATGGGCTTCCTGGCAAACCGCCCGCGTCAGTGCTGGGCGCTTGCTGATGCCGATGTGCTGCCGGCCTTTAGCGCTCCTTCGAACGGTGCGATGCTGCCGTCATTGGGCTGCGGCTTGATGCGCAGCAGCTGCGTCATGAGCGGATACACGTCCACATTAGGGAATTCCGCAATGGTCGCGCCCTTGCGGAATGCCGGGCCATGGGCAATGAACAGTGCGCGCATCAGCGGGCTGGCGTTGTCGTAGCCGTGCTCGCCCAGGCTCATTGGCCGCTTGCGGCGTTTCAGGTAACCCCGATTGCTGATCTGCCAGCCGACATCGGCCAGGCATGAAATATCCGGTATGCGCGGATTGCTGCCGTAGTGGAAACGGGCAGGAATGTCCTTGCGCTTCCAGCAGGTCATGTGATCGTGCCGCCCGAGCAGTTTGCGACTGATACTGTCCGCATATCCGGGCTTGGGGTTGAAGCCGGCCAGGATGCCCATCGACACCGCGCGCACATGACTGAGGTCGATCAGGTCGTCCATGATCACCAGATGCCCCTTGGGCACCGAGGCCATGCCGTGATCGGACACCACGATGATGTTGATGTTCTGGTACAGACCGCGCGCCCTGAGCCCGGTCACCAGTCGTGACAGTGCGCTGTCAACCTTGCGGATGGCAGCGTCCACCTGGTCGGTGTCGGGGCCGTATTCATGCCCGGCGTGATCGACATCATCAAAATACAGGGTCAGAAAAGTGGGGCGTTGTGCGGCCGGCAAATCCAGCCAGGCAAGGATCTGATCAACGCGTTGCGCAGGTGTCACACGGCCGTCGAACAGATGCCAGTAATCGGGGCGCAGGCCATGAATTCTCGCTTCCGAGCCCGGCCAGAACATGGTGCCGGTCTTCAGCCCCTGCCGGTCGGCGGTCACCCAGATGGGCTCGCCTTCGGCCCACCATTGCGGAGTCTCCACCGCCTTGCGGTTGCGAAGGCTGAACTTGCCGAGTTTGCTGTCGTACATCGTGTTGTTGACGATGCCCTGGTGGTCCGGATAAAGACCGGTGACCAAAGTGTAATGATTGGGGAAGGTCAGCGACGGGAAGGACGGCTGCATGGCCTTGGCGCGTACCCCATTGGCAGCCATGCTGCTCAAGGTGGGCGACTGCTTGCGCTGCAGATAGTCGCTGCGGTAGCCGTCGATGGAGATCAGCAGCAATGGCGTGCGTGCAGCTTGCGTCGGCTGCGCCGCATGCACCGCGCCGGCAGGCGAACTGCTGACTCGCGTGCCAGATTGCATCGCGCAACCAGCCAGCAACATGGCCAGGGATACCGCAAGGATGTGCTGCATTGCCTTCTCAAAATGCATGACTGCTTTCCCGTCCTCTATTGAGTCAATCGGCCATGATGCGCCAAAAAGATGACAATTTCATGTGATACAGGTCACGCAGCGAGCTTGGTTATACTTGCTGGTATCACCAATGGAGCCATCACATGAGCGCACCCACACGCATCGATACCACGCGCGAGATTCATCCGCCGCGCGGCACCGAGCTGAGCTGCAGGAACTGGCTGATCGAGGCCGCCTACCGCATGATCCAGCACAACCTCGATCCCGAGGTGGCCGAAAATCCGGCCGAACTGGTGGTGTACGGCGGTATCGGTCGCGCCGCGCGCAACTGGGAGTGCTACGACGCGATCCTGAAAAGCCTGCGTGAACTGGAAGAAGACGAGACGCTGCTGGTGCAGTCCGGCAAGCCGGTCGGGGTGTTCAGGACGCATGTCGATGCCCCGCGCGTGCTGATCGCCAACTCCAATCTGGTGCCGGCCTGGGCCAACTGGGAGCACTTCCATGAGCTGGATCGCAAGGGCCTGATGATGTACGGCCAGATGACAGCGGGCTCGTGGATCTACATCGGCAGCCAGGGTATCGTGCAGGGCACCTACGAGACCTTCGTGGAAATGGGCCGGCAGAGCTACGGCGGCGATCTCAAGGGCAAATGGATACTGACCGCCGGCCTCGGCGGCATGGGCGGCGCACAGCCGCTGGCCGCCAGCCTGGCCGGTGCCTGCAGCCTCAACATCGAATGCCAGCAGAGCCGCATCGACTTTCGCCTGAAGACCCGCTATGTCGATGAGCAGGCTGATGATCTGGACGACGCGCTGGCGCGCATCGACAAGTACACCGCAGCGGGCGAGGCCAAATCCATCGCCCTGCTGGGCAACGCCGCCGAAATCCTGCCCGAGCTGGTGAGGCGCGGCGTCAGGCCCGACGCGGTCACCGACCAGACCAGCGCCCACGACCCCGTCAACGGCTACCTGCCGCTGGGCTGGACCGTCGAGCAATGGTTCGAGCGTCGCCAGTCCGATCCGGATGGTACCCGCGATGCCGCCAAGCAATCCATGAAAACCCATGTCGAGGCCATGCTCGCCTTCCATGAGCAAGGCATCCCCACCTTCGACTACGGCAACAACATCCGCCAGATGGCCTTCGACGTCGGCTGCAAGAACGCCTTCGACTTTCCCGGCTTTGTGCCCGCCTATGTGCGACCGCTGTTCTGCCGCGGCATCGGCCCGTTCCGCTGGGTGGCACTGTCCGGCGACCCGGAGGACATCGTCAAGACCGACCAGAAGGTCAAGGAACTGATCCCGGATGACGAGCACCTGCACAACTGGCTGGACATGGCCGAGCAGCGCATCAGCTTCCAGGGTCTTCCCTCGCGGATCTGCTGGGTCGGCCTGGGCCAGCGCGACAAGCTCGGCCTGGCCTTCAACGAAATGGTCCGCAACGGCGAACTGAAGGCTCCGGTCGCGATCGGTCGCGATCACCTTGATTCGGGTTCCGTCGCCAGCCCCAATCGCGAAACCGAGGCCATGAAAGACGGCAGCGATGCCGTCAGCGACTGGCCCATCCTCAACGCACTGCTCAACACCGCCAGCGGCGCCACCTGGGTCAGCTTCCACCACGGCGGCGGCGTCGGCATGGGCTACAGCCAGCACGCCGGCCTGGTCATCGTCTGCGACGGCAGCGAAGCGGCCGACAAGCGCATCGCCCGCGTGCTCTGGAACGACCCCGGCACCGGCGTCATGCGCCACGCCGATGCCGGCTACGAGGACGCCATCGACTGCGCCAAGGAACAGGGACTGAAACTGCCGATGGTGTGAGCTGCTGCAACAGTCAAGCTGATCTCTCACGTGCCGCCATCCCGGGGCCGCCGCAGGCGGAACCCGGGATCCATGTACAGAAAAGCTTGCAACGGGGCCAGGCTCACTTGCCCGGTTTGCAGCAAAATGGCCCGCAATGCTGGCCCTTCTGATCTGTCAGCCTGCCATCTTCTCGAGCATGTGGTCGATCACATGGGTATGTTCGTGTTGGGGGCTGAAAAGGATGACTTCGGCATCCTCGTCGACTCTCACCGTATGGCCGGGACGCCAGTAGAACAAGTCGCCTTTTTCGACCATCTCCTGTTCGCCATCGGTATAGGTCACGGCGAGTTTCCCTTGCAGCATGTAACCCCAGTGGGGCACCTGGCAGAGGTCGTCCTTCAGGCCCTGCAGCAAGGGCGCGATATCGGTGCCCGCAGCAAGCGAGAAGTACTCCCCGCTGATGGTTCCGTAGCCGCTGGCGTCGCCAAATTCCGTCTGTTGGCGTGCAATTGCGCCCGGGGCATTGATTCGCACCGGGACGTCGTTCTTCTGGATTCGCATCGTGGTTTCTCCGCTTTTCGCGTGGGGAAGGAAGGTCGGCAACCGGAGCGAACCATGCATGCTGCGGCGACGGCCATTGGAACTCAAGTGTGAGGAAGAGAGGTCACGCCTGCCGGACAGCAGCGGCGGAGAAATAGAAGTCGAGCATTTCGCGCAGGGGACCTGGGTCGCGTCGCAGGCGTGTGCGCAGGGCCGCACCTTCCCAGCAGTTGACTAGCAGCTCGGCGAGTTTTCTCGGGTTGGCCTCTGGCGCCAGCTCGCCGCGTTCTACCGCTTCGCGGAGGCAGTCGGCGAGCCGGGTTGCGATCTGCTCCAGGCACTGCTCTACCTTTTGACGGAACACGTCGTTGATGCCGGAAAGCTCCTGGCCCAGACCACCGAGCAGGCACCCCATGTAGCCCTGGGTCCGATACTTCTCCTCGCTGGCTTCAAAGAAATCGCGGATTCGCTCCAGCGGCGGTCGACTTGATTCGTCCAGGCAAGCGTCCAGTCCAGCGTGCACGTCCTGCATGTAGCAGTCGATGACCTGCAGGGCGTAGTCTTCCTTGGAGCGGAAGTGGTGGTAGAACGAGCCTTTGGCGGTGTGGGTGGCCTTGAGCAGCATTGCGATACCCAGATCGTTGTAGCCATGCTGCAAGAGCAGTGCGATACCGTGTTCGATGAGTTGCTGCCGGGTTGTGCTTGTCATGGGACTACTAATAGACCGGTCGGTCTATTCTGTCAAGCTGCGCAACTCCAGCGTGGCGGCGCGTTCCCTCCAGAAACCGGATCGGGTTTCCATTCCCGTCTGGCCGCTCCGCTCAGCCCACCGAGCTTGCTACCCACATGCGGCAGCCGTAACCGTCCGGGTTGATGTTTAACGTTAAACGTTATAATCTGCTCGCATGATTCGGAGCTTCCGCTGTACGGATACGCAGGCGCTGTTCGAGCGCGGCAAATCGCGGCGGTTTTCGACTATCGCCACAGTGGCAATGCGCAAGCTTGGGCACGTCGCTGCCGCGCAAGAATTGCGTGATCTTCGCTCGCCGCCCGGCAACCGTCTGGAGGCCCTGAAAGGCGATCGCACCGGCCAGTACAGCATCCGGATCAACGACCAGTTTCGCATCTGCTTCGTTTGGAATGGAAAGGAAGCGGAACAGGTGGAAATCGTTGACTATCATTGATTGGAGCAAGCTGATGATCAAAAATGGCATGCGCCCCATTCACCCCGGGGAAGTTCTGCGCGAAGACTTCCTCAAGGAACTCGGCATGAGTGCAAACGCGCTCGCCAAGGCACTCAGCGTGCCGGCGCCCCGCATCTACGACATTGTGCGTGAACGGCGCGGCGTGACGGCGGATACCGCGCTGCGGCTGGCGCGGTATTTCGATAGTTCGCCGCAGTTCTGGCTGAACCTTCAGGCCGCCTATGACCTTCGTCTGGCCGAGATGGCATCCGGGAAGCAGATCAAGCGCGAAGTGGCTGTCATGCCCCGCGCTGCCTGAGACCACGCTTGAGTCCAGGAAGGGACCGGGTTTGCCAGGCGTATCAGGGGAAAGCCTCAGTATTTTGCGGCTGGCATCACGCGGGGGAGCTTCTGCTTGAATCCTGGACGGCGACTCGGCGGCTGAAAAGCGCCCGCGTCTGCGTTGCCAAACACACTCCTGCCGATGCCATGGGTCCGATCCGCTTTGGCCGCTGTGCTTGGTGGTCACGACATGGCTCCCCCGGAGATGAACCGCATGGCACAAATGGCCATAAGCCGCGCTGTCAGCCGGGCGATGGAACGTCGCGAACTGACCCACCTGGAGCGCTGCAAGATCGATATCGGGCTTGCACGCAAGCAGCATGGCACCTGCGAGCGGGCTTTGCGTGATGCCGGTTTTGAAGACGCCATCGACTGCGCCAAAGAACAGGGCCTGAATCTGCCGATGGTGTGACGGATTTCGCACGCAAGCCGCCAGCCCTGCAACCGCCATCCCGGCGCAGGCCGGAATAAGGAGCCTTCGCGATACTGACGCAGGTCGACGGCGTGCATCCAGCACTTGCTGCGTGAACGGCGCGGTGTGACAGCGGATACGGCCTTGCGACTGGCGTTCTGTGTCGAGAAAACTGATGTCGGCCTTTCATCCTGGATCGCGGGCATGGCCCGCTCCTGCAGTCGCATCGCGCCTCGTGCGTACGCGGGTGGCCGTGTAGAGTAGGCGGCATTCAAATCAATCCATACAACATACCGCTTGCCGGAGTCCTCCATGAGCGTTTTTTCTCGCAACAACTTGTCAGCGGCTGCGCACGTCAAGATGGCCCGTGTGGTTTTGGCCACAGCATTGATCTTTGCAATGGCTGCCGTGAGCGCGCGGGAAACGCGCAGCAGCGCGGTGCCGCCGCCGCAGGATACGCCGTATCCCGGGACCATCACCCTGCATGTGGATGCCAGCGACACGCAGCAGGGTATTTTTCGCGTGCACGAGACCGTCCCCGTCAGACCCGGCGCACTGACGCTGCTTTATCCGCAGTGGATCCCCGGCAATCACTCGCCCACCGGGCCGATCGCCATGCTGGCCGGGCTCAGGATCACGGCCAACGGCGAGCCGCTGAAGTGGAAACGCGACGAGTACAACGTGTATGCATTTCATGTGGACGTGCCCGAAGGGCGTCGCCTCGCTTGACGTGCAGTTCCAGTACCTGTCGCCGCGCCGGGGCGGCTTCGAGATTACTGACCGCATGATGGACATGGACTGGAGCAGGACGGCGCTGTATCCGGCTGGCTACTTCGCACGCGCCATCACCTTCGCGCCCAGCGTGACCGTGGCGAAGGACTGGCAACTGGGTACCGCGCTGGAGACCGCATCGCGCAGCGGCGACACCGTCACCTTCAAACCGGTGGCGTTCAATACGCTGGTCGATTCGCCGGTCTACGCCGGACGCCACTTCAAGCGGGTCGACCTCAACCCGGGCGGCCAGGTGCCGGTCCACCTGGATGTTGTCGCCGATGCACCCAAATACCTCGAGATGACAGCAGAGCAGTTGCAGGTGCATCGCAACCTGGTAACCCAGGCACTGAAACTTTTCGGCTCGCACCACTACGATCATTACGATTTTCTGTTGTCGCTTTCCGAGGTGCTGGCCGGGAACGGCACCGAGCACCACCAGTCCAGCGAGAACGGCCTGGGCACCGACTACTTCACCGGCTGGGCCGAGAACGCGCCAGACCGCGACCTGCTTGCGCACGAGTTTGCCCATTCCTGGAATGGCAAGTTTCGTCGGCCCGCGGATCTGTGGACCCCCAACTTCAATGTGCCGATGGGCGATTCGATGCTGTGGGTATACGAGGGCCAGACCCAATACTGGGGGCTGGTGCTGACCGCGCGTGCCGGCATGTGGACATCGCAGCAGTTCCGTGACGCGCTGGCAATGTACGCGGCCAAGTACGAGCGCAACCGCCCCGGTTTCAAGTGGCGCACACTGGAAGACACCACCAACGACCCGGTTGCAGCGCGCCGCAGGAGCCTGCCGTATCGAAGCTGGCAGATGAGCGAGGAGTACTACAGCGCTGGCCAGATGATGTGGCTGGCGGCTGATGCCGAGATTCGCAAGCTGACGGATGGCCGCAGGTCCCTGGATGACTTCGCCCGGGCCTTCTTCGGCGTCGACAACGGCAGCTTTGTCCCAAAGACCTACAGCTTCGATGACGTGGTCGCGGCACTGAACGGCGTGGTCAGGCATGACTGGGCAGGGTTCCTGCACGAGCATGTCGATTCGCTCGATCCGCCACTGCTTGCTGGCCTTGCCGCCAGCGGCTGGAAGCTGGTCTACACCGACCAGCAAAGCGCGTTCGAGAAGCAGTACGACAACCGTCCCGAACCGGAGCGTCACCTCTACAACTTCATTTGGTCAATTGGCCTGAGCATCAACAAGCAGGCGCAAATCAATGACGTGCTGTGGGACGGCCCTGCGTTCAAGGCCGGAGTGAGCACCGGGGCCACCCTGGTCGCGGTCAATGGCCAGGACTACTCGACCGATGTGCTCAAGGATGCGATTGCCGCGGCCAGGGACAGCAAGTCACCGATAGAGCTGTCCTTCAACTACCAGGGCGGCTATCACACCATCCCGGTCGACTACCACGGCGGTCTCAAATACCCGCACCTGCAGCGCATCGAGGGTACGCCGGATTACCTGAGCCAGATTATCGCTGCCCGGAAGTAGGGTCCGGGAACAAGTCCGGCATCAGTTTTTCAGCGCTTGACTTGGCAGGCCCTTGCCGGCTTTCTTGTCCTGCTTTGCTGCTCTTTTTTCCTTCATTGTCTTGAGCGGTTTTTTCTTTTCGTTTTTCCTTGAATCCTGACCCTTGCTCACGGCACTCTCCTTCGGGAAGGTCGGGAAGACCTTGCACGAGGAAGCTTATTCCGATCCGTGGCCCAATGATAGATGGGGCAGGGAGATCTGCAGCCATCCCCTGGGCTGGAGATTGAGGCCAGTACCGGGGTTGATCAGAGATCCCCAAGCAGCGGCCGAGTACGTGATTTGCCCGGCCCGCCTTGACCCGCTACCGTGAGCAGCGAGCATCGTCACGGGAGGAGTCGCATGTCACTGGACAAGATCAAGCACATTGTCGTGCTCATGATGGAGAATCGCTCGCTCGACAATATGCTGGGGTATCTGTATGCGGATCAGGGCAACAAGCCGGCGCATGTGATCCCGCCGGGCAGCGCGCCGCTGTACGACGGCTTGGCTTACTTTCCGCCGCGTGACCCTTCCAATCCGTTCTGGAATCCCGTCAATGCTGCGTTCTTCTCCGGTGGCCCGTCGGGCAGGGCATACGTGTCCCGAGAGGCAGAGAACACGGTCGTGCCCGACCCCGACCCGGAAGAAAGCTTCGCCAACATGACCTACCAGTTGTTCGGTCCACACACGCCGTCGCCGGACGCGCCTGACCAGATGAAAGGGTTCTACATCGACTATGCCCGGGCATCGAGCACGCCGGAGCAGATCATGCAGATGTACTCGCCTTCCAGGCAGGCCAATGTGATCAATGCGCTGGCACGCCATTATGCGGTCAGCGACCAGTGGAGCTGTTCGTCGCCGACCCAGACCTGGCCCAACCGTGCCTTCGTCCATTGCGGCACGTCCAGCGGTCGGGTCGACAACTGGCCCTACGATCCGTTCCAGTACGATGTGCCGACCATCTTCAACACACTGGAAGCTGTGGGCGTCTCATGGAAGGTCTATAACGATACCGAACTGATTTCACTCACGCGTGCACAGTTGCCCAAACTGTGGGACCCGCTTCTGGAAGGGCATTTCCATGGTTTCGATCGATTCAAGGAAGATGCCAGGAATGGCGACTTGCCGGATTACACGTTTCTCGAACCCAGTTTCCAGATTGAGCCCAACGACGATCATCCGCCGCATGACATCCGCGCTGGCGAGCAGTTCATCTTTGACGCCTGGCAGGCGGTGGTCACAGGAAAGCATGCCAACGAGACACTGCTGCTGATTACCTATGACGAGCACGGCGGCTGTTACGACCATGCCAAGACCCTTTTCGGTGCCACCACGCCGGACTCGGCCAGTGACCCGGGGCAGCACGGCTTTCGTTTCGACCGTTTTGGCGTGCGCGTGCCGACCTTGCTCATATCACCCTATATCGCTGCCGGAACAGTATTCCGTGCGCCGCAGGCGACGCCTTGCACCCCGTTCGACCACACCTCGGTTCTGTCCACGTTGCAGGAATGGAAGAGCATTCCCTGGGACAAGATGCCGCAAAGCAGACGCATCCCTCACGCCCCGACGCTCACCTCAGTGCTGACCCTGGACAAGCCTCGTGAGGACTTGCCGGAACTGGATCGTCCGCAGGTGCCGCCGGCGGCACTGCAGCGTGCCGATGATCTGCCTCTGAATGATTTGCAGAAAAGCCTGGTGGTGGCCACCGAGACGCGCAGAAAGGGTGCGTCGCTTACTGCCGAGGAGCGTGAGGCGCTTCTCCTGCAAATACGCACGCGCGCGGACAGCCGTGCGTACATGCTTCAGTACGGACGACGAGAGCAGTAGCACGGCAGGCAGGGACCACGGTGGCCGGCTGTGGCAAGCCGGCATGTGCCCCTGTCCGCAGATCCGGGCAGGACCTCAAGATGATCTCGCTGGCTTTCCTGTGGCCGGGCGTGTGATGTGCTGCGCAGCGACCCGTCTCACTTCTGTTGCGTACTGTCGTTGTCGTTCGATGGAGAGGTCAGTCTGGCAGAAAGTTGTGCACTGGCCTGCTTGCGGGCCTGGGCCACCTGGCGTTCGGCCCAGCGCTTGAGAATGCGGGCCTTGCGTGCGCCGGTCTTCGGGTCGCGCACGACCTGTTCCAGGCGGTCGAGCAGGGCGTCCACGTTCTCGTGCGGATCCTCCGATTCTGCAGCCTCGGACCACAAGTCGATCCAGTGATCACTGAAGGCGCCAGTGCGCAGCACCCAACGGAAAAATTGCGGCCGCTGCCATTTCAGCAAGAGCAGGTCGGCGAGTGCGGCGACCAGTGCCACGGGGCTGAGAATCAGATCCCTCAGCGCGTCCAGCAACAGTTTCAATTGCAGCACGGCCACGGACTTGAGCAGGGCGGGTGCACTATCGGGATATTGTCTTGGCATGGGATTCTTCCGTCGACCGGAGCTTTGCTCGCATGCGGATGGTAGCGCAGCTCGGCCGACAAGTTCCGTACGTGCTGCAAGGCCCATGCGCTGAGCCAGTCAGGCTGGTGCAAGCATCATTTGCTGCCCTGCCGCTGCTGCTCGATGGTTCGGGTGTGTGGGTCGATCACGTCGCCGGTATGCCGAGTGCTGACGGTCTCGATCAGCACAACCCCGCATTCTTCATCGGCGACAGGATTGTGCATGACGCCACGCGGCACCACATAGGCATCGCCGGCCTTGAGGTTGACCTCGCCATCGTGCAGCTGAATTTTCAACCGCCCGTAGATCACGAGAAACATCTCGTCCTCGTCGTCATGCGCATGCCATGTGAATTCGCCCTTGAGCTTCGCCACCTTGATGTACTGGTCGTTGACCTGGCCGATGATCCGCGGTGACCAGTATGTTTCAAGTTCGCTCAGAGCCTTCTCGAAGTTCATCGGCTGGCTGGGCTGCATGCTGTTTCTCCAGATGGCAGGCGAGGGCGACCGGAAAACCGTGTCGGTGCAGGATCCGGACTGCGCTCAGAGACTGTCGCACACCTTTGCCGCGATTTCGAACGACTTGAGTCGGGCCGCATGGTCAAAGATGTTGGCTGTCAGGATCAGCTCGTCGGGCTTGTGACGTTCGAAAAAGTCCCTGATGCCCTTGCTTACCGTATCCGGACCGCCAACCACCGAGCAGGCGAGCGCCCGCTCAACGCCCGCTTTTTCGCTGGCAGTCCAGTAGCTGTCGATATCGTCGATTGGCGGCGGAACCAGGCCGCGCCGGCCGCGGCGCAGGTTGATGAAGCTTTGCTGCTGTGTGGTGAACAGACGGCGCGCCTCGGCGTCGCTGTCGGCTGCCACCACGTTGAGGCCGAGCATGGCGTGTGGCTGTTGCAGTTGTGCCGATGGCTGAAAGTCACGGCGATAGTTGTGCAGCGCCTGTTCCATGGCGTCGGGGGCGAAATGCGAGGCAAACGCGTAGCGCAGGCCGAGGTGCGCGGCCAGGCCGGCACTGAACAGGCTGGATCCGAGCAACCAGACCGGCACGTCGACGCCGGCACCGGGTACGGCCTGGACACGCTGGTCTGCCTCTGCCGGTTCGAAATACTGCAGCAGCTCGACCACGTTCTGCGGGAAGTCGTCGGCGCTGTCAAAGTAGCGACGCAGCGCCTGTGCGGTGGGCTGATCGGTGCCCGGCGCGCGCCCGAGCCCCAGGTCGATACGACCCGGGTACAGCGTGCCCAGCGTGCCGAACTGCTCGGCCACCTGCAAGGGCGAATGGTTGGGCAGCATGATGCCGCCGGCGCCGACCCGAATCCGCGAGGTACCGCCGGCCACGTACCCGATCAGCACGGCAGTCGCTGCACTGGCAATACCGGGCATGTTGTGATGCTCGGCCAGCCAGTAACGCCGATAACCGAGCCGTTCGGCTGTCTGTGCCAGGTCCAGGGTGTTGTGGAAGGCTCGCGCCGGATCGCTGCCTTCGGTTACCGGAGCCAGGTCCAGGAGAGATATCGGGATCATGATGTGCCGTGTATGCCAGAGTTGTCTCGTCTATATTGGGGCGTCATGGGGGCAAGCAAAGGGCGCAGCTCAGGAAGATTCAGGTTGGACGGACTGCACTGCCATCGCCAGGCTGCCGGAAGGGCTGCCGCGCGGCTGAAAAAACGCCCCGGCAGGGATGCCGGGGCGCGCGCAAGCTTCAATCGGCTACCGGGTCTACGGCATCAGTACCTTGTCGACAACGAAGATCATGCCGTTGGACTGATTGACGTCGGCAATGGTGATATCGGCCACATCGCCCTTGTCATCGGTTACCGTCCACTGATCGCCGTCCTTGCCCACCGTAAGCGAACCACCTTCCACTGTTTTCAGCTCAGCCTTGCCGCCGCCGGCCGCAACCGCCTTGGCCAGATCCTGTGAGGTCATCTTCCCGGGCACCACGTGGTAGGTCAGAATCTTGGTGAGCGTCGCCTTGTTCTCGGGCTTCAGCAGGCTGTCAACAGTACCCTCCGGCAGTGCGGCGAAGGCCTCGTTGGTCGGGGCGAAGACCGTAAACGGCCCCGGACCGGACAGCGTGTCGACCAGGCCGGCAGCCTTGATGGCGGCAACCAGCGTGGTGTGATCCTTGGAGTTGACCGCATTCTGGATGATGTTCTTCGACGGATACATGGCTGCACCACCCACAATCACGGTGTCGGAGGATTTCATCGAATGCATCTGTCCGGCGTTGGCCATGGGCACGCTGGCGAAGGCGGCCAGGGCCATGGCGAGAGCAACGGTGATCGTACGCTTTTGTGTGTTCAGTTTCATGAGCTTGTCTCCATTATTTCCGCTTCGCGGCTTGGAAGCACATGTAGATACGTCCTGCGTCTGTTGTCGGATTCAAGTTCCTGTAGCGCGGTTCAGGAACGGTTCGGTATTCGCGCACCGCCTCGGCGCTGCGGCGATAGCGCAAGTGCACCGGCGAGGCGCCATGCCATCCGCCTGGCTACCGATATGCCAGCCCTGCACTCCGCCAGACACCATCGTGATGAATCCCGGATGCATGCCATCCGGTGCCCGCTGTCAACGCAGCAGCGCCATGCGCGTTTGGTACAAGGACCCTGCCGAAGCGGGCTTCTGCAGAGACACAGGGGCAAAAAAGGGGCTTGATTCAATATTCACTGTTGCGCCGCGACGTATTCCAGATACTGCTCAGGCACGGATACGTTCTGCGGATTTGATCGTCAGACAAATGAAGGAGTCGGTGTGAACAAAAGTATGCATAGAACCCGGGTATGGGGAAATGGCGCGGCGCAGGCCCGCGCTGGATTGTTGGCTCTCATGATGCTGGCTGCCGGTGTCCTGGGGTTGGCTGCGCCAATCATGTCACGTGCACAGGCGACCAGCGGCTCCATCGTTGGTCATGCTCCGGCAGGAGACATTATTCTTATCGAGGGTCGCGGAGGGATGCGGCGCAAAACGAAGGTGAAGGACAACGGCCGATACGCCGTGCGGGCCCTGCCGCTGGGCGTCTACATGGTGACCTTGATCAAGGATGGAAACACCATGGGCACGCGATTCGGTGTCCAGCTGCGCCCGGGTGCCAGCTACAAGGTGGACTTTCCCTGCAAAAATGATCATTGCGCCAAAACTGACACGTCCGGAGCAGGTTGAGCGGGTTCACGGCAGTTGCCGCCCATCCAGTGGTAACCAGCAGACCGTCCTGGCCACAAGCCTGGCCCGGCCAGGGCGGGAACCCATTCATTCACGCATGCGCCGTCCCGTCAGCATGTTGATCACACAGCAGGGCGCACGGCGCCACCGGTGCCTGTCAACCTCGCGGGGCGATCAGTGGTCCGCACGCTTCAGAAGTAGCGGGAAAGCGCGCTGCCACAGGTTCCAGTTGTGCCTGCCGGGCAACACGATCACGTGATCCGTCGGGAACAGGGGTGCGATCATGCTGTCGGGCTCGCGAAATTTCTCATTGGCACCGTAGGCCAGCCAAGCGCTGTTGGTGCGCGGCGGTTCAGTCTGCCAGCTCTTGATATAACGCCAGAGCTCGTGCTGAAAGTTGCTGGCATCGATGGCCTGCGCTGGGCCCGGATCCCATTGTGACAGTCCCCCGGCCGCCCGAATCTGCTCGCGAATGCCATCTTCGCCAAGATAGGGCGACATCAACAACATCCCTCTGGCGTCGCCCTGATACTGCCGGTCATAGAGGAGCACCCCCATGCCGCCGAGCGAGATGCCGGCCAACCAGAGTGGCTGCCCCGCCTTGCGGTAACGGCGGATGACCTCATCGTGCAGACGTTGGGCCGCCTCGCCCTGCTTGTAGAAGGGCAGGGTCAAGCCGGTCAGCACCACATCGGCGTCAGGCCAGACAGCCTGGATCAGGCTGGCAACCTTGCGTTCCTGCAAGGCTGCAAGATCATCGGCAATCCCTGGCAGCATCACGACGGTACGCTGAGCCTTTTCCGGGGCTGGGTAGAAGGCACTCGGTATCGGCTTGGTGATGTCGCCGCCGGCAGCGCATCCTCCCAGCGCCAGCATGACGGCCAGAATGCAGATGCAGAACATGGCGTTTCGGGCCCGCGTGCGGTGACCTGAACGGCCTGCAGCCGCAGCTTGAGCGTGGACGGCATTTGCCGGGCGAGTGGGGGCGCGTGGCCTTGATCCGGAATTTTCAATCATTTCAGGTCCATCTCCGTAGCTGTTTGCATGAATGGACGCGCGCCAATGCGGAGCAGTTGCAATCACCGGCGTTTTCGCGATCGGATCATCAACGTGCAATGGATGCGTAGATTTTCCTGGCCGCGTCAATTCGTCCCTGCTTGTCATCAGCGAGTGACGAAGATATGAGGACCACCTTGTCGCCGTTGAGAACGTGTAGCGTGCCGTTGCCGACGGGCACCCAGTAGGCCGCATCTCCGACAGCATTGATGACCTCGCGCTGATTTGCCTTGCGCAGGAGGCGCCCTGCCATGCCGCCCATCCCTGTTTGCGCCATGGCCAGCTTCTGGCGGTCGGTCAGGCGTTCCTGGGTACGCTTTTTCATCCGCGCAATCTGCGCCTGCAGCTCGCCCTCGCTCAACTTGCGCGGGACAAAATTCCGTGCGGTAGCATGGGTGTCCTGAAGCTCCACCCGCACCGTGTAGTTGAGCGAGTAGGCCGTCTTGTCGTCCGGGCGAGTCTTCGCTCCTGATTTCATGCGCGCCATCATCGCCTTGACCAGGGCCTGGCGGCGCTCTTCCGCGTCGGGGCGCGGCCAGCTCCATGTGCAGGATGCCCCCCGCTTGTTCACCCGGCTGCGTGTTTCAACCTCGGCTTTCGGAGAAAACAGGGTGGTCAGGGCATTCTGGTCAAGAATGCTGCAGATATCCTCACCGCCGAAAGCATCGAGATCAGAGGTGGCCGAAGACGCCTCAGATTGCGCTGCCTGATCGATCGAAGTGGCATCGGCCGATTTGGCTGATGTGCCGGAGTCCGCGGATTGGCCCCCGCAGGCAGTCAGCACGAGCGCGGCGAAACAGGCGGTAAGCAGGGGCTGCATGTGAACTCGATTCATGATGTCTCCGGAAGTCGTTCGGATTGGCCACTGCTTCAGCTCACTCGATCGGTCGGTTGGCGTTCACCTGCGCATGGAACCGGACAGCTCGCTTGTGCACTCGGGTATGGAGTGTAGCGCAGTGGGGCCCTGTGGCCGCTGCGATACAGTCTGGTACTGGTGGACCACAGCACAGCGGTTTGGTGGTGGTGCTGCTGGCATCACCGTGGGTCGTGTCGTTCCGTCCATGCCTTGATGGTACTGGCGGGCAAAGGCCAGTAGCCGTTGCTGACCTTGGGCGCTGCGGCGTCGGGATCTGCATCCAGATGGATGTGCCAACCCGCAACGGTCGAAACCTGCAGGCAGTCGTCAACATCATGCAGATCATCCTTGTGGATCTGCTCGCAATCCTGCAGCAGCGACTGCCTGGCCCTGGCCTTGGCCTCGGCCTTGCTGGGAGCGACAAAGAACCACCATGCGTGTCGCTCGCCGAACTCGCCCGCTCGATAGCCGCCCAGGTTGATGAAGTACAGACTCAAGCCGTTATCCGATGCGGTCGGCTGCAGCCGAACCCGATGGCCATCGACCGTGTCCAGGATCACCCATGCGTCAATGTGCAAACCGTGCGGTTCGCCGAACCAGCTCTCCAGCAATTGCTCGTGTATGAGGTCCACAGAATTGCCAATGGCAAAGGCAACATCGTGCAATTCGGTTTTTGCTCCTGGTGCAGAACCGCCGAGCACGCAGGCAATCAGATGGTCAGACATGACAGATCCTGTTTAAAGAGGGGTGGAAGGTCTGCATTGTGACCAGCCCGCGGGCGTACATGGCCTGGCATGACCGGGCAGACGTGCATGGCCGGATACGCTGCGTCATCCGGAGTTAATACATTGCATGCTCTCATGGCGCCAGAGTTTGTACCTTTCTGCAAGGAGACCAGCCATGCAACGAATTCCGACCGCAACCTGGGTCCTCATTGCTGACGGAACCGAGGCCCGTCTGCTTGCCAATGTCGGCACAGCGGTGGATGTGTCCCTGAAACAGGAGCGGATGCTGGGGCCCAGCAACCTTGATGACGACGGACCATCAGGTCACCGACCTCCCGAATCCGATGGCCAATCGACCGACGAAGCCACATTCGCCAAACAGTTGGCCAGGTGGCTCAATGCCGCGGCGCTCAACGATGAATTCGAGCACCTTGTACTCATGGCCGACCCGCAAACGCTGGGTCAGATACGTCCACAGCTCCACGCCGAAACGCGGCGGCGACTGATCAGGGAAGTTGCCAAGACCATGACCAAGTCACCGCTGCAGGATATCGAGAAAGCTCTGGTCTGAGTTTTGCCGCCGTGAGGGGCATCGTCAGGGTTGCGGGCCACGCAGCTTGCTGTTGTGGAAACCGTAGCTGAAGTAGATCACGAAACCGAGCACGGCCCAGCCGGCCATGCGGATCCAGGTATCCACCGGGAGACTGTAAATGAGGTAGGCACATCCCCCGGCGCCAAGCAGGCAGGTCAGCCACGGCACTGGCACGCTGAAGCTGCGCTTCAGGTCCGGACGGGTATAACGCAGAATCAGTACCGCCAGGCAGACCACGAAGAATGCCGATAGCGTTCCGATGTTGGTCATCTCGGCCAGAATGTCGATCGGCAACAAGCCGGCCATGACCGTGGCGATGCCACCGGTTATCAGGGTGTTGATGTGTGGCGTCTTGTATTTCGGGTGCACCCTGGCAAACACTTTCGGGAAAAGCCCGTCCTTGGCCATGGCATAGAAGATGCGTGGTTGGCCGATCATCATCACCAGAATCACGGACGAAAGACCCAGGATGGCGCCAATCTCGATCAGCGGCGCCAGCCAGTATTTCAATTGCGGGACCTGCTCCACGGCATAGGCGACCGGATGCGGCACGTTGAGCTCGGAGTAGGGAATCATGCCGGTGAGCACGCCGGCGACCACAATGTACAGAATCGTGCAAATGACCAGCGACGCGATGATGCCCATGGGCATATCCCGCTGCGGATTCTTGGCCTCCTGCGCAGCAGTGGAGACGGCATCGAATCCGATGTAGGCAAAGAAGATGATGGCCGCACCTTCGAAAATCCCCAGTACGCCGAAGTGCGGGCCGGTAGCATCGACGATGCGCTCGGGAATGAACGGATGCCAGTTGTCCGGCACGATGTAGTAGGCGCCAAACCCGATGAAGGCAATGATGACAGCAAGTTTCAGCAGCACGATCCAGATATTTACTTTCGATGATTGGCGAATGCCGAAGTAGCACAAGGCCGTGATGGCCATCACGATCAGCATCGCAGGCAGATTCATGATGTGGCCGGTGGTGACAATGGCGACGGCCCCTTCACCCTTGGCCAGCGGGGCAGCACGAAGCGCCTCCGGAAAAATCAGGCCGAAGTGGCGCAGGAACGCGGTGAAGTACCCCGCCCAGCCCACCGCAACGGCACCGATCGAGACCAGGTATTCGAGGATCAGATCCCAGCCAATGAACCAGGCCAGAAGTTCGCCCATGGTCGAGTAGGCGTATGAATAGGCCGATCCCGATGCCGGAATCAGGGATGCGAACTCGGCGTAGCACAGGGCGGCAAGACCACACACGGCACCGGCGACGACGAATGAAAGCATCAGCGCGGGACCGGCGTTGTTGGCGGCCGCCACACCGGTAAGCACAAAAATGCCGGTACCGATGATGGCGCCGATGCCCAGCGCCGTGAGAGCCCAGGGACCGAGTGATCGATCCAGTTCGTTCTCCGCGAGAGTCGCCGCCTCCACTTGCTTGATCGCGGTCAAGCGCTGCCAGATTGCCATGAATCAAGTACCCCTGTTTGCCAGTTTGTTGGCGGCACGACAGCGCCGGCCCGTCTCACCCGTATGGCAACATACGCGATCTTGGGAACGGCTACAACTGCCAGGTGGCCTGCAAATGTCTACCGCTCAAATCCAGTTCTTGCGGCGGAAAATGAGCAGCAGACTGATGGCTAGCGCGAGCATGACCCCGACGACAACAAAATAGCTGTAGCGCCAGTGCAACTCCGGCATGAACTCGAAGTTCATTCCGTACACTCCGGCAATGAAGGTCAAGGGAACGAACAGCACCGTGACTACCGTCAGCACGCGCATCACGTTGTTGAGCCGGTGTGCGGAAACCGACAGGTAGCCATCAATGAGATTGGATGTGATCTCCGAGTGCAGCGTGGCCAGGCTGTTTAGGCGCTCTGCATGCTCCAGCAGATCGGTCAGCTGAGCGCGCCTGAGACCGTGCTGCGCGGGATCGTGTGTGCCCAGACTGGTGAAGCATTTCTCGTGATAGGCACTGATGCGCCGAAGCCTCTTGAGTTGACTGCTGTATTCCATCAATTCCGACAGTAGACGATCATCCGGGCGCTGGAGCAGCACGTCCTCGATTTCCTCAAGGCGGCCTTCCAGCTTGAGCAGGATGGGCAGGTAGCGGTCCAGCAGTCTTCGCACGATGGCGTAGAGCAGGGCACCGGTGCCTTCAGGTGGCTTCTGCGAGCCGTCGGAAAGCGCCTGCTCGACTTCACGGATGCTCGCCGATGCTTTGGCGTGACGCGTCACCAGCAGATTGTCGCGCCAGAACATGGGCAGCTGGATGGTTCCGAATTTCACACTGGTACTGCCGGCGTCGAACCCGCGCAAGAGCAAAAAGAACCAGCCGTCATCCAGGGCCTCGAGCTTGGGCGGATGCCGCTCATGCATGGCATCCTCGATGGCCAGTCTGGGCAGATGCAGGCGCCGCTTCATGAACTGGCGGTGCCCGTCGGCATCCTCGCCGGAAAGGTCGATCCACACCGTTTGCCATGACCCGATGTCGGTCAGGACAAATGCTGCAGGGTCAATCTCTTGTGCTGGCTGGCCGCCGCCAGCCCAGGCCTTGATGCTGATCATGGCACCTCCGTGACGCAGGTCCGCGCCATTGTTCCGCTCAATTGCCCGCATGCTCCGTCTTGGCCTGGGCAGATCTTGTGTACAAGCCGTCGAAGACCGTGGTCCAGCTCTCGCCGCCGTCACGTGACTGTTGCCAGTGCTGGCGCACGCGGCCATTGGCTTGCGGTGTCCAGCTTATGCGCTGCCGCACATTCTTGCCGTCGGCTCCGGCCGTCTTGCCTTCCAGTACCATGCTGCCGTCACGCAGCCCGCCGGCAAGCTGCAGCAGCATGCCGCCGCTGCCAAGCCAGGTTTGATGCCAACGACCATCCTGTCGGGACCAGGCATTGATGCTGCGGCCGGTAACCCCGGTAGTACTGCGCCAGTTCTCCTGGATACCACAGCCGTTCTCGATTCGCTCGACGCGGTTGTGGCCGACCACCTTGCCAGCGGGATTGGTCACCTGCCAGTTGCCGATCCAGAAGTCGAATTGGTGATGTTGCGCACCCTCGCAAGGGGGGACATGGCTGGGCTGGTCGCGGCCCAAGGCAGGCTGCGTTGTCAGCAGCGCGATACCAAGGACGATACCCGACCACCGTGCAGGGCAAGTCTGTTTCATCGTGTAACGCTCCGCCAGCTTAGCGAGATACGGTGGCTGTCCAGGCATTCGAAATCAGACAGCGACCTGATTCCAAGCCCAGTGTAGCGCAGACCCCGGGGCACACAGGGTAGCGATGCCAACGGATCGAGCACCACAAGGCCGGATGGAACACGGCATGCCGGTATGGCATCTATGCATCGACCGGGCCACAATAGCGCGTGGCAAGCCCGGGGATCGAAGCAAGATGGTCTCCATTCGAACTTCCTCACCTTGGACAGCGCGCAGCCGCAGCCATTCAGTCAGGATGAGCTGCACGTCTGGGCCCGGGTGCGATGCCACAGGGATCTGAGTCCTGACTCCTTGCCGACCAGGCGCCGGCTCTGCAGTTTGGCGTTGTGTTCATGACTTTGCTCGAGGACCACCTCAATTGACTGATTCCGACAACACCCAAAGCGCTGCGAACGGCAGCATAGCGGTGTCCATTTCGGGCGTTGGCAAGACCTATGGTTCCGGATTTCAGGCACTGAAAAGTGTCAGTCTGGAGATACGACATGGCGAAATATTCGCCCTGCTTGGTCCCAACGGGGCGGGCAAGACAACGCTCATCAACATCATCTGCGGCATCGTCAACCCCAGTACCGGCCATGTGCTGGCGGCGGGTCACGATGTAGTGGCCGATTATCGTGCCGCCCGCAGGAAGGTCGGGCTGGTGCCGCAGGAATTGACCACCGATGCCTTTACCAGCGTCTGGGCTACGGTCAGCTTCAGCCGTGGCGTCTTCGGCAAACCGCCAGATCCGGCGCACATCGAGAAAGTCCTGCGTGATCTGTCCCTGTGGGACAAGAAGGACAATCCGATCATGACCCTTTCCGGCGGCATGAAGCGTCGCGTCATGATCGCCAAGGCCCTTTCTCACGAGCCGGACATCCTGTTCCTGGACGAACCGACCGCCGGTGTCGATGTCGAGCTGCGTCGCGACATGTGGAACGTGGTCAGTGGCTTGCGCCAACGCGGAGTGACCATCATTTTGACCACGCACTACATCGAGGAGGCCGAAAACATGGCCGACCGCATTGGCGTGATCAACAAGGGCGAAATCATGCTGGTGGATGACACCAGCGAGTTGATGCGCAAGTTGGGGGAAAAGCGTCTGGTACTGCAATTGACTCAATCGATCGAGTCGGTACCCGCTGACCTGGCACAGCACCGGCTTGAATTGTCGCAGGACGGTTGCGAGCTGGTTTATACCTACGATACCCAGGGCGAACATACCGGGATCACATCACTGCTGAAAGACCTGGGGGCAGCGGACATACAGTTCCGTGATCTCGATACCGAGCAGAGCTCGCTGGAAGAGATCTTTGTCAGTCTTGTCAGTGAAAGGAAGGTCAAGCCATGAACTGGCACGCAATTCGTGCGATCTATCTGTTCGAGATGGCTCGCGCCAGGCGCACCTTGCTGCAAAGCATTGTGGCTCCGGTGATCTCGACATCGCTCTACTTCGTCGTGTTCGGGTCTGCAATCGGTTCGCGCATCACCGACGTGCAGGGGGTCAGCTACGGTGCATTCATCGTACCCGGTCTGATCATGCTGTCCCTGCTGACCCAGAGCATCTCCAACGCCTCGTTCGGCATCTACTTTCCGAAGTTCACCGGCACGATATACGAAATCCTTTCTGCGCCCGTTTCCTATATCGAGATAGTGCTCAGCTACGCCGGTGCTGCGGCCACCAAATCGGTCATACTCGGGCTGATCATTCTTGCCACCGCCGCGTTGTTCGTACCTTTGCGCATTGAGCATCCGGTGTGGATGATGCTGTTTCTGATTCTTACTGCGGTGACCTTCAGCCTGTTCGGCTTCATCATCGGGATATGGGCCGACAATTTCGAGAAATTGCAGCTGGTACCCCTCCTGATTGTCACTCCGCTGACTTTCCTTGGTGGCAGCTTCTATTCCCTGGACATGCTCCCGCCAATCTGGCAGAAAATCACTCTGCTCAACCCGGTGGTCTACCTGATCAGCGGATTCCGCTGGAGCTTCTATGGCATTGCCGATGTCCAGGTCGGATTGAGCCTGGGCATGATCGTGCTGTTCCTGGCGTTGTGCCTGGGTATCGTTTGGTGGATATTCAGGACCGGCTACCGATTGAAGGCCTGAGGACCCTCTGCTCAACCCCTGCGTAGGCGGCATGACGCCCAAAACGCTCGCAGGGCGTGTTGCGTGGCGCAGTTCAGGCTGGTCGCCTGCGCAAGCCGCGCGGCATGGCATGCGGGCTTTTTGGGCGTCACCCACGCGTTCAGAATCAATCAGTTGGGCCCATTCTGTCTGTCCGCAATACGGCGTTTCAATGGCTTGTCAGGCAACCAGCCTGGCTGCGGCAGTGCGCCTTGTCTTGCGAACAGACAGAACGGGTGACGCCTGCGCAGGGGTTAACCAGAGGGTCCCCAAGCATTGCAGCATGCGGCTCGATGCCCGAAAATGGGGGCCTGATTCTTCGGAATGACGCCCCATGAGCGAGCAAGCCACCAAGCCCCGCCCGGTAGCAGGCAGCAAATTCACCTCGCCGCAGGGTACTCGTGCGGTCAAGGACGGCATCAAGCCCAACGCGGGCAGCAGCAGCCCCGATGCAGGACGCAAGCCGCCCTGGCTGCGGGTTCGACTGCCGACTGGAAAGCGCTACCAGTCGATTCAGGACATTGTGAAGACGCACAATCTGAATACCGTGTGCTCGGAGTCCAAGTGCCCGAATATCGCCGAATGCTGGACCCGTGGTACCGCGACCTTGATGCTCATGGGTTCGGTATGTACCCGTGCCTGTCGATTCTGCTCGGTCAATACGGGCAACCCCAAGGGCTGGCTGGACCCGATGGAGCCCCTGCAGGTTGCCGATGCCGTGGCGCTGATGGGACTTGAATACGTGGTCTTGACCTCGGTGGACCGGGATGACCTCAACGATGGCGGAGCCGGCCACTATGCCGCCTGTATCGAGGCCATCCACAAACGCTCGCCGGATACCGCTGTGGAGGCGCTGACGCCGGATTTCTCGGGCAACATGCAGCATGTCGCGCGGGTGCTGGATGCGGGTCTGGCAACTTTTGCCCAGAACATCGAGACTGTTCGTCGCCTCACCCATCCGGTGCGTGATCCACGCGCGGGCTACGAGCGCACACTGTCGGTGCTGAAATTCGCCAAGCAGCATGCACCCGGCACAATCACCAAGACCAGCATGATGCTCGGTCTTGGTGAAACGGATGAAGAATTGCAGCAGGCTTTCCGTGACATCCGCGCTGCCGATGTCGATGTGCTGACGCTCGGCCAGTACATGCGCCCGACCAGGCATCATCTGCCCGTTGAACGCTTTGTCACTCCAGACGAGTTCAACAGGTACAGGCAGCAGGCACTCGAGCTTGGTTTTCTCGAGGTTGTTTCCGGGCCGCTGGTACGATCCAGCTATCGCGCCGAACGTGTTCTGGAAAAAAACAACGCCGGACTTTGATCAAGTCTTCCGGGCCTTGCATTCCTGATTACCCCGAATGAGCCCCTTTTAGGGAACCCGGCAATGGCAGTGCTCAGGAATTTCTAACACACACTCCACAGTTTCGGTATTCCATTTACCGTCCATGGCAAGTCGGGAGTAGTCTGAATTTGCATCTACCGACCTGGCCATGTGTGGCCTGCCCGGAAATGGATGCAGCGTCAGCGCGCAGGGGAGTACGCGGTAAGGTATCGCGGCGACACTGCGTCATTCCACTTGGAGGTAGAAAAATGAATACACCATTTGTACGAACAGGTCCCCTGGTCGAGCTGGGAAGCTATCCGCAGTGGGCACAGGATATGGTGGCGCATTGCAACGCCACGAAGTTTCACGTGACACGACATCAGTTGTGGGACGTGATGCGTGAGCGGCGAATGAATGACGAATCAACACGCAATTTCATGATTGGCATTTGGCCGGTCATTGAGCGTTTTCCGGGTTATATGGCGCACAGCCTGCTGAAGACTCGCTATGGTCGCAGCGCGGGTGACGACATGGCGCGCCGCTGGTTGGTGCGCAACATCCGCGTCGAACAGAACCATGCCGAGTATTGGTTGCATTGGGCTGAGGGTGCCGGTATTTCGCGCCAGGATGTGTTGAACAGCCCAGCGCCGTGCGGAACCCAGGCCCTGGCCGACTGGTGTGAGGAGTCGAGCAGCCAGGCGTCACTCGCCGCGGGCATCGCAGCCACCAACTATGCCGTTGAGGGGGCGACCGGCGAATGGGCCCAGATTCTTCACGCCAGCGAAAGCTACCGTCAAAGCTTTCCCGAGGGCCGACGCAAGGCCAGCCTGCGCTGGCTGCAGTTGCACGCGGCCTATGACGACACCCACCCCTGGGAAGCACTGGAGATTGTCTGCACGCTGCTGGGCAACGAGCCGAATCCGGATGAGGTCGCGCATGTGACCGAATGCATTCGTCGCACCTACATCTGCATGCGCATGCTGGCTGATCGCTGCGTCAAGCCCAGCGTGGAAATCGAGGCGGACCGGGAAGAAGCTGCAGCATGAAACCTTCGCGCATGGCATGATATGGAATACCGGGCCGCAGGCGCAGTGTTATGGGTAAAACGCACACCGGGACTCGACCATCGCTGACCAGGCGGCTGCTGCCTCTTGCCTGGGCACTTCTTGTTCTGGTCGCCCTGATCGTGCTGCTGGTCTGGCAGGCACTGCGCATACAGGTTGCTCTCGCCGGGCTGATGAACGGTGAGAGCATCTGGTCGAAGGCACAGAAGCAGGCCGTTATCGACCTGAGCAGCTACGCCACCCGGGGCGACCCCAAGGACCTGGCAGGGTACCGGCGCAATTACGCGATCCTGACCTATGACCGTTTTGTACGAGACGGCTCGAAAGGTGATCAGGTCCCGTATGAGGCGCTGGCAGAAGCCCTCGGGCATGGCAATGCACTACCGGAGTCTGTTCCCGGTGTCATATTCCTGCTGCGTCATTTGACCGGTGCGCCGTACATGACCGAAGTACTGAAGCTGTGGCGGTCCACGGACAAGCCGCTGGAGGAACTGAACGTGGTCGCCGCACAGCTTCAGCGCAGCTATGCCCAAGGCAAACCGGACACGACCGAGATCGTCCGCCAGAGAGAGAAGATCCGGCGCCTGAACGCGTATATCGAACCGCGCAGCAACCGCTTCTCCGAGCAGACCGCGCGTGGGGTTGTCTGGGTATCCCGGGTTCTTTTCGGCGTGGTATCGGGCGTGGCCCTGTTCGTGGTCCTGTTGTGGCTGTTCATGGCCCGCAGCATCCTTGCCGGAATCCGCGGCACCGAGGAGCGCTATCGTTTGCTGTTCGACAGTGCTGCCGACGGGATCGTCATGATCGATGCCGCAGATGACCGCATTCTGGAAGCCAATCGGCAGACCTGCCAATGGTCGGGGCATGAGGCGTCGGAACTGCAAGGCATGCCGATTACCCGCTTGTTCATGCCGGATGGAAGCATGCACTCACGCAGGGACAACTACAGACTGATGAAGCAGGCAGATGGCACACTCCTGCCGGTAGAGATTCAAAGCAGCAACGTTGTCTGGGCCGGACATACCGTGAAGCAAGCCATCATTCGTGATGTTTCCGAGCGATTGGCCATGCGGCAGGCGCAACGTATCGCATCCGAGGCCATGGCCAATATTGCCGAAGGTGTCATTATCGTTGATGTCAACCGGCGAGTACTGAGCGTCAATGCGGCCTATACCCGCATGACGGGAGCTGATATCAACAGCCTTCAGGCCTCCCGTCTCGAAGACAGCCGTCGCATGCCCGATGGGCAACCCTTGCCGAAGGAAGTCTGGGACACGATCCTGCGTGAAGGCAACTGGCTCGGTGAAGTCAACAGTGAGCGTACCGATGGCAGCATCTACTCCGAGCTGCTCAGTATCAGTGCCATTCGTGATGGCCATGGGGAAATACAGAACTATGTCGGGGTGATCACTGATGTTTCGGGTGCCAAGGCCGATCGACGGCGACTGGAACACCTGGCCCGACACGATACGCTTACCAATCTGCTTAATCGGGCCGAGTTCGTGCGCCAGTGCGACAGGGCGATACTGGCGGCCAGCGGTAGCCACAAGGTGGTTGCGCTGCTATTTGTCGATTTGAACAACTTCAAGATTGTCAATGACAGCTATAGCCATGCCACGGGTGATCAGCTGCTGATTCGGGTGGCGGAACGTATTCGTGATGAGCTTTCGCCGCGCGATGTGGCCGGTCGAATCGGCGGCGACGAGTTCACGATCCTGGCCACGGGCCTGGAGGAACGCGAGGAGGTGGAGGATCTGGCGGGTCGCCTGACGGCCAGCTTGTCCAAGCCCATTGAAGTCGAGGGCCAGGTGGTGACGCTTGGCGCCAGCATAGGCATTGCCGCCTGGCCGCTCGATGGTCTCGATGCGGTGGCCCTCATCGCCAGTGCCGACGCGGCAATGTACGCCGCCAAGATGGAACAGCGCAACACGCATCGATACTACACGCCGTTGATGCAGGCCGATGCCAAGCGCCGTCTGAAGATGGTTGATGATCTGCGCAAGGCGCTCAAGCACGATGAGCTGCGACTGGTGTACCAACCCAGCGTGATGATGAATAGCGGCAGGGTTGCGGGTGTCGAAGCCCTGCTGCGCTGGGACCATCCTCAACGCGGCGAAATCATGCCAGCAGAGTTCGTCCACCTCGCCGAAGAGGTAGGACTTGCACGTGATATCGACGAGTGGGTATTGACGCGGGTCTGTGCCCAGATAAAGGCCTGGGAAATGGGTGGAATGACCAAGGCTCGTGTGGCGGTCAATATCTCGGCCATCTGGTTCGGGCATCAGGAATTCATGCAGGTCTTGCACAAGGTGCTCGACGAATACCGGATTTCGCCCTCCAGCCTGGTGATCGAAATTGTGGAGAGTACCAGCCTTCACCTGGGCGGACGCAGCGTCGACAACATGCGCGCACTGCATGATCTGGGAATTGGCGTGGCAATCGATGATTTCGGGACCGGCTATTCCACGCTTTCCTATCTGAAGCTGCCGTCGGTGAACTACCTGAAGGTGGACAAGAGCTTTGTTGCCGGTCTTCCGGGAAATACGGATGATGCGGAGATCGTTCGTGCCACTCTGGCCATCTCGCTGAACCTGGGGTTGACGGCCATCGCCGAAGGTGTCGAGACCCAGGAACAACATGACTTTCTGCTTGCGCTGGGTTGCCAGGAAGCGCAAGGCTTCTTCTATGCGCGCCCCCTGCCTGCAGACAGGATCCCGGCCCTCATGGGGTTTCAGGCAAAATCCAGCGTGAGCTCCTGAGCGGCAGCGCCGGTAGTTGGAAATTGATGAAGACTGAACCGGTGCACACGCAAGCTCAAGGCGCCGGAGTGTCGTCGGACTTTTGACCCGCAGAGGCCATCATGACGGCAATGGCATCCAGTTCGTGACTGGGGGACGGTGGTAGTCGTCGGCCCATGGAGTCACGCGGACGCAGGTAGCGATCAAGGGTGATTGCGAAAGCGAGCTTGTGGCCGTTGGCATCGGTCACATAGCCAGCCAGGGCATAGGCATGTGTCAGGGTTCCCGTCTTGGCCCGGAGATTGCCTTCAGCTGACGTGCCGCGCATGCGATGCTTCAGGGTGCCATCAACACCGGCGATCGGCAGGGAATTGACAAGCAGCTTGGCAAACCGCTGCCGGTGTATCCACACCAGCAGAGAGGTCGTGGCTTCCGGGCTGACCAGATTGCGCCTTGACAGACCGCTGCCCTCTGAAAAAGTTGCCTTGTCCTGGCTCAGGCCGATTCGGCGCAACATGGCGCGCATGGCACACAGCCCCCATTGCTCGCTGGTAGCAGGGATGCGCGGGCGATCATCGCAAGTGCCGGTTTGAGCCATGCGCTTGCCCACCTGAAGCAGCAGGGTTTGCGCATAGAAGTTATCGGATTTCTTGAGCATGTGCTGCACCAGTCGACTCAGTGGTGGTGAGTTTGTGCGGACCAGTACCGTTGTGCGTTGGCCGCGGGTGCTCGCTGCGTCCTGCGGCCAGTGAATCGTGCGAACCCGACCCTGCACGGTGATGCCATGGTGGGAGAGCGCGTGCCGGAGTTGCAGGGCAGCCAGGCGGGCAGGGTCAGGCACAGACTGCGCCATGCGCTCTGATCGGCGCTCTTCCGGAAGGCTGCCACTGACCCATATCTTGCTGCTGCCATTGATGCGTGCAATTGCCAGCGTATTGCCCTGGGTGGCTGCTGATTTCCGTGTGAGGTTCACCAGATCGTCGGCAAGTGCTTCAGGTACGACCTGCAACTTGCAGCAGCCGCGCTTGTCACGAAGTGCGATGACGGACATCGCGTTGCCGTCAGTGCTGAGTGCGCTTACCGGTGGAGCATAGGTGCTTTGCAGGTCGTCGGCTTCCCAGCCATTGCCGAATGCAGGGCCACTGAAGTAGGTGTCGTCGCCAATCAGATCACCATCGACCCTGGTGATCCCCCGGCGACTCAGTTCGGTGGCCATGTCATCGGCCCACTGCGCGGTCTGCGGCGAAATGCGCGGATCGCCAAGTGATGGATCACCGCCACCCTCGAGTATCAGATCTCCGCGCAAAACACTGCCTTGCAGTGACGTCGCCGTAGTCAGCAGGGTAGTGGCAAAGCGAGCATCAGGCCCAAGGGTGTCAAGCGCCAGCGCAGCGGTATAGAGCTTGGTGTTGGACGCAGGTACAAACAGCTTCTGCGCCTGGTGCGAATAGCGCACCTGTCCACTGCCAAGGTCGACAATGTCGATACCCCACTCGGCATGCCTGAATCGCGGCTGCGAAATGAATGCGTCGATATCGTCGACCAGCTCGGTGCCGACTTGCTTCGCTGAGCGTTCAGTATCAGTGGCGGTGCGAGCGAGTGCGGGTGTTGCCGGCGCCGAACGGGCGGCTGGCGGTTCGCCCGGCTCTGCCATCTGTGTATTCGGGCTTGCAGGCATGTTTTGCCTGTCCGGACGCGCTTGCTGGCTGGAACAGGCCGTCAGGGCCAGTAGCAGAATAACGATGACAGGCTTTGGCAGCAGTGTTTGGGGGTAGGGGATGGTCATGACAACAGCTCGGCGAGGCGATGATTGAATCGGCATGGCGGGTCAGCGACAGGCAGGGGGCCGATTCTAGCCCGGATTATTCACCAACCTTCTACTGCGCCGGCCCAATGACACGCCCGCCGCAATCAATGCATACAGTAACAAGTCGAGCCGGCACCAGGCCGGCTCGACATTGCTTCAGTGGTCACGGCAAGGCGGCAATCAGATCGAATCCTTGAATGCCTCAACCTGCTTTTTCGCTTCGTCACGGGCGAGACCGTAGCGTTCCTGCACCTTGCCGACAAGGTACTCCGTATCTCCTTCGGCGGCCTGCAGGTCATCATCGGTCAACTTGCCCCAGTTGCTTTTCATCTTGCCGGTCAATTGCTTCCATTGACCCTGTATGCGGTCATTATTCATATGCTGACTCCGTTGGTTTGCGTGAATTTGATGTGCGAGCACTGCAAGCTTGGGCTTGCAGGATTGATCCGTTGTTCGAGGCATGGCGTGCATGCGGCCGGCATCGAGGGGACTGAAGCCCTTTTGCACCGTAGACAGACGTCGCGGGCCTTCGGCTTCCGATAATCAAGACGGCATGGCCATACATTGCGCACCTCTGTTGGCGATGCCAAGATCCGCGCGATGCTGACGATTCTGCCGGTTGTACCCGACTCGGCCTCTACCCGAGCAACACGCACCGCGATCAGCTCGCGCTGACCAGGAAAACCGTGCCTCGACGGGCAGCCCGCACAGCCCGATGCAATCAGGTCTTGCGGCTGGTCATGACGCTCGCTTCGCTCGGCACGTCGTCAACACTAAGGGCCGACGCATGGCCGTCACCTGAATGATTGCCATTTCGCTTCAGGGCCCGTTCACCGGCCGGACACCTTCTGGCCGCAGCGGACATCTTTCTCTGGCGTGCGGGTCGCAGCGGGACAGCTCAAGGAATCAGGCTATGATAGACCTCAATATCTCCGCAGGAACGTGTATGACCGAGACGACAACCCGATGGCACCCGGTTGCCGATGCTGATCAGCTGGCGCAGCTTGCTGCGCAAAGGATTCTCGCCTGTGCCAAAGCATCAATAGCGGCCAGCGGCCGATTCCAGCTCGTGCTGGCTGGTGGCAATACGCCTCGTCAGGCCTACGCGTGCCTGCGTGATGCGGATACCGACTGGGATGCCTGGCATGTGTATTTCAGCGACGAGCGCTGTCTGCCGGAAGATGACCCCGGGCGCAACAGCAGCATGGCCAAGGCGGCCTTGCTGTCACACGTTCCCATCCCGGCTCAACAGGTGCATGCCATTGAAGCCGAGCGCGGAGCGTATGCTGCGGCCAACAGCTACGCCAAGGAACTCAAGGGTCTGGGTCATTTTGATCTGGTTCTGCTCGGGCTCGGTGAAGACGGTCACACCGCCAGCCTGTTTCCCGGCCAGTACTGGGGCATCGAGCATGACTCGCGTTTCGTGCTGCCGGTATTCAAGTCACCCAAGCCGCCGGCCGAGCGTGTCACCATGAGTGCGAACCGTCTGAGTCGCACCTCGGGCCTGCTGTTCCTGGTCGAGGGCGAAAGCAAGCGTGACGCTGTGCGGCGCTGGCGCGAAGGCGGCTCCATTCCTGCTGCAGCCATCAAGCCCAGCGCCGGTGCCGACGTGCTGGTTCAGGCTTCGCTGCTTGAAGATGGCTGAGCCAGCCAGAACCGATGCAGCCCGTTGGCCGGGGGTTGCCAACACAGCAATCAAGCCTGCGCATTCTGCCATCGCCTGCGGGCGGCGCGGCTCAGTTCTGTTCGAGCAGGGCGTGGGCCATGGCAATCACGTTGTCAATGCTGAAGCCATACTTTTCCAGCACCAGTGATCCGGGCGCCGAGGCACCGTAGCGATCAATGGTGAGCATGTCCCCGTGGTCGCCCACGTAACGATGCCAACCCTGGCTTGCGCCGGCCTCGATGGCGAGGCGACTCTTTACGTCCGGGGGCAGCACCTTGTCGCGCCAGGCTTGCGGCTGGGCATCAAAAATCTCCCAGCTGGGCAAGGATACGACCCGGGTGGCGACTCCGGTACCTTCCAGCTTTTCGGCAGCCGCAACAGCCAGAGACAGTTCGGAACCCGTGGCAATCAGGATCAGCGCGGGCGTGGCGGCACTGGCTTCCCTGAGAATGTAGCCGCCCTTGCGCACGCCTTCAGCCGAAGCATAGACGTTGCGATCCAGAGTCGGCAAATTCTGCCGGGAGAGTATCAGCGAGGTCGGCCGATCCTTTGTTTCCAGCGCCACTCGCCAGGCTTCGGCGGTTTCGTTGGCATCACCGGGACGAATCACGTTGAGGTGCGGTACCGAGCGCAAGCCGGCAAGCTGCTCGATCGGTTCGTGCGTGGGTCCGTCCTCGCCAACAGCAATCGAGTCATGCGTGAATACATGGATCACTTGCAGACCCATGATCGCGGCCAGGCGCATGGGCGGGCGCATGTAATCGGAAAACACCATGAAGGTGGCCGTGTAGGGTATGAAACCGCCGTGTGCCGCCATGCCATTGGCAATGGAACCCATGGCGTGCTCGCGAACGCCGAAGTGGATGTTGCGGCCGGCGTAGCTCCAGATCTCGTCGGCCGAACCCTGTTCATCGGCTTCGGCGCCAGGCTCGAAATTGCCCAGGCCTTTGACAAATGTCTTGGTGGACGGATCAAGATCGGCCGAGCCGCCGCTCAGTGCCGGCAGCCTGGGGGCAATGGCATTGATGATCTTGCCGCCAGCAGCACGACTGGCCAGGCCCTTGGCATCGGTCGGAAAGTCCGGGATATCGGCATCCCAGCCGGACGGCAGTTCACCGGCCAGGCTGTGTGCGAGATCAGCAGCACTCTCTGGCAATGCCCTGGCCCAGGCATCGTGACGTGCCTGCCAGTCCTTTTCAGCCTGCTGGCCCCGGGCGAGCACTTTTTGCCCTTGCTCGCGTGCTTCGTCGGGGACCAGGAATGCCGGCTGTTCCGGCCAGCCCAGCGTGCGCTTGGTGGCGGCTACGCCATCTTCGCCCAGCGGTGAGCCATGCGCCTTGAAGCTGTCCTGCTCGGGCGACCCGTAGCCGATGTGGGTGCGCACCAGAATCATCGACGGCTTGTCGGTGATCTCCTGCGCCTTGCGGATGGCCTGGTCGATCGCATCGAGATCATTGCCATCGGTGATGGTTTCGACGTGCCAGCCGTAGGACACGAAGCGCGCCGCTCGATCCTCGCTGAAGGTAATGTCGGTACCGGCAGCCAGGGTCACGTAATTGTCGTCATAAAGGCAGATCAGCTTGCCCAGCTGCAGATGACCGGCCATGGACGCGGCCTCGGCAGCCACGCCCTCCATCAGGTCGCCGTCGCTGACCAGTGCCCAGGTGCGATGGTCGATCACCGTATGTCCATCGCGGTTGTAGCGCGTCGCCAACTGCGCTTCGGCAATGGCCATGCCGACGGCATTGGCCATGCCCTGACCAAGCGGACCGGTCGTGGTTTCCACTCCGGGCACATCGCCACGTTCGGGATGGCCTGGCGTCTTCGAACCCCATTGCCGGAACTGCTTGATGTCATCCAGCCTCAGGTCGTAACCGGTCAGGTGCAACAGGCTGTAGAGCAATGCAGAGCCATGACCGGCCGACAGCACGAAACGGTCACGATCAAACCAGTGCGGGTTGGCGGGATTGTGCTTGAGAAACCTGTCCCAGAGCACCCAGGCCATCGGCGCGGCGCCCAAAGGCAGGCCGGGATGGCCGCTGTTGGCCTTCTGGATCATGTCGATGGACAGGCAGCGCAGGGTGTTGATGCAGGTCTGGTCGAGGTCGTGGCTCATGCGGGTACCTTGTTGAAAGCGGCGGCACAAAGACGCCATTGTACCGTCAAGATGTCTGTCGGTGCTGGCGATAACGGCGGATCAGCGCACTGGTGGAGCTGTCGTGATCAAGGCCTGCCTCATCAACGGCTTCAATATCGGCCAGGCTGCGATTGGCCAGTTGCTTGCCCAGCTCAACGCCCCACTGGTCGAAGGAATCGATATGCCAGATGACGCCCTGCACGAAGATGCTGTGCTCGTACAATGCCACCAGAGCTCCGAGAGAGAAGGGCGACAGCGACTCGGCCATGATCGTGGTGCTGGGACGGTTGCCCTGGCAGACACGGTGCGGAATCAGCGCTTCGCTGGCACCTTCGGCGCGCAAATCCTCGGCGCTGCGACCAAAAGCCAGCGCCTCGCCCTGGGCGATCATGTTGGCCACCAGCATGTCGTGCTGGCGACCGATGGGATTGAGCGCCCGATCAAACCCAATGAAATCGCAGGGTACCAGGCGGGTGCCCTGATGCAGCAACTGATAGAAGGAATGCTGGCCGTTGGTGCCTGGCTCGCCCCAGTAGATCGGCCCCGTGGGGTAGTTGACATCAAGCCCGTCCATGCGCACGTGCTTGCCGTTGGACTCCATGGCCAGCTGCTGCAGATAGGCCGGGAAGCGCTTCATGTACTGGGAGTAGGGAAGTACCGCAACCGTTTCCGCGCCCAGGAAGTTGTTGTTCCAGATGGCCAGCAGGCCCAGCAGCACCGGGAGGTTCTGTTCCGGGGCGGTATCACGAAAGTGCAGGTCCATGGCATGAAATCCCGCCAGCATGTTGCGGAACTCGTCCCCGCCAATGGCCAGCATGGTCGAAAGACCAATGGCCGAATCCATCGAGTAGCGGCCACCGACCCAGTCCCAGAAATCGAACATGTGATCGCCGCCAATGCCGAATTCCCGCACACCCTCGGCATTGCTCGAGACCGCGACAAAATGCTTTGCCACCGCGATCTCCTCGCCCAGCGCATCGATGCACCATTCCCGGGCCGCATGCGCGTTGGTCAGGGTTTCCTGGGTGTGGAAGGACTTGGAGCAGATGATGAACAGGGTCTCGGACGCATCCAGGTCATGGATGGCCTCATGCAGAGCGGTCGGGTCGACATTGGAGACGAAGCGGAACCGCATGTCGCGGCGACTGTAGTGTTTCAATGCCTCATGGGCCATGACCGGCCCCAGATCCGAGCCGCCAATACCGATATTGATGACGTTGCGAATGCGCTTGCCGGTATGACCGAGCCACTCGCCGGCGCGCACCCGATCACAGAAGCCTGTCATGCGGTCGAGTACGGCATGAACTTCAGCCACGACGTCGACGCCATCAACCACCAGGCTTTGCTCGCGCGGCATGCGCAATGCTACATGCAGCGCGGGCCTGTCTTCGCTGACATTGATGTGTTCTCCGGAGAACATGGCCGCAATACGCGTTTCCAGCGAGCAGGCACGAGCCAGATTGAACAGCAGGCCCATGCCCTGGGCGTCGATGCGTTGCTTGGCGTAGTCCATGTTGAGGCCGGCACCCTCGGCGCACATGCTGTCAGCACGATCCGGCTGGTGTTGAAAAAGATCGCGGAGCGTGACGCCTTTGTTGTGCAGGCGGTAGGCTTCCAGGGCCTGCCATTCCGGGCACTCGGTCAGTTGCGGTTTGTCCATGCCATTCTCCAGCTCAGCTGTCAGCGGCTTGATCGAGCCGCTGCCGCTCGCTGCCGATGTCGGTGATCAGGGCATGCCAGGAATCGGAAAACTTGTCTGCCCCTTCGCGCTGCAGTTGCTCCGCCAGGGCATCCAGATCGATCCCGGCGTCGCTGAATTGCGCCAGCGTTTCCTCCGCCTGCGCCCCATCAACTGGCATGGCACCGGACAAGCGGCCATGATCGGCGAAGGCCTTCAGCGTCTTGTCCGGAATGGTGTTGATGGTGCCAGGCGCTGCCAGTGACTCCACATAGAGGGTGTCGCGTGCCTCGGGATCCTTGGTGCTCGTGCTGGCCCACAGCAGGCGCTGGGGCTTGACGCCTTTTGCGGCCAGTGCCTGCCAGCGCGGCGAACGGCACAGTTCCAGGTAGGCGGCGTAGGTCTGGCTGGCAACGGCAATACCCAGCTTGTCCTTCAGTGCGGCGGGCACCCTGTCAGCCACCGCCACGTCCCAGCGACTGACGAAAAGCGACAATACCGAGGTGACCTGCGGGTCCAGGCCGGCATCAATGCGGCGCTCGATACCTCGCATCCACGCCTCGGCTGCCGCAAGCGTCTGCTGTCTTGAAAAAAGCAGAGTCACGTTGACAGGCACCCCGGCGAAGATCGATGCCTCGATCGCGTCGCAACCCGCAGCGGTGCCGGGAATCTTGATGAACAGATTGTCGCGCTCGGCACGTTTGTGCAGGTCGGCCGCCGCTGCCTTGGTCGCTTCGGCATCATCGGCAAGCAGGGGCGAGACTTCCAGCGAAACCCAGCCATCAACGCCATCGGTCTCGCGGTGCACATCGGCGAACAAGTCCGCGGCACGCCGGAGGTCTTCAAGTGCCAGCTGGAAGAAAAGCTCTTCGGCCGTGTCTGCGCTACTGCTGCGGATGGCCTTGTCGTATGCATTGCTGTCGACAACGGCCTTCTTGAAAATCGAGGGGTTGGAGGTCAAGCCGGTAACATCAAGATGCTTGATGTAATGCTCGATAGTGCCCTTGTCGAGCATGCTGCGGGTGATATTGTCCAGCCACAGGCTCTGGCCCAGGTCGTGAAGTTCTCGGGTGGGGTTCATGTGTTCTCCGTAAGCTAGCGCGATGATTGCAGAATAGTCTGGTTCAGGCCGTCTGAGCAGGGCGTGAGTCGGGGGCGACAGGCTGCCAGCTCTTGCCGTTTTCAAGCAGGTTCGAAGCCTCGGACGGGCCCCAGCTTCCGGGCTCGTAGGGGTGGATGGGCGTGGCGTTGCCCAGAACCGGGTCCAGAATGCGCCAGGCCTCCTCGACCGAGTCATCACGGGTGAACAGGGAATTGTCACCGCGTATGGCATCGCCAAGCAGGCGTACGTAGGGCGGCATGTCTTCGCCGGGGTCATCGTGGACGATCAGCTCGACCTCCTCGCCAGCCATGCCTTCGCCAGGTTTCTTGAAACGGGCGCCCAAGGCGATCTGCACCTCCGGGCTCAGCCGGAAGCGCGCGTAATTGGGCTTGCCGCTGGCTTTGCCGAATACTGCCTTGGGCGGTTCCTTCAACTCGACTCGCACCTCGCAGCAGGTAACAGGCAGGCGCTTGCCGGCGCGAATATAAAAGGGCACCCCGGCCCAGCGCCAGGAATCGATATCAAGGCGCAGCGCGGCAAAGGTCTCCACCGATGAGTCCCTGGCAACACCGTCGACCTCCTTGTAGCCTTCAAACTGTCCGCGCACCAGATGCTCGGGACGCAGCGTGCGAATGGTACGGAAAAGACGCAGCTTCTCGTCGCGCAGGGCACTGGCTCCGGCGTCTACCGGGGGATCCATGGTCAACAGACTGAGCACCTGCAGCATGTGGTTTTGCACTACGTCACGCACTGCGCCAACTTCGTCATAAAAGTGTCCGCGATTGGAAACACCAAACGATTCGGCCATGGTGATTTGCACGCTGGCAACATGATCCCGATTCCAGATGGGCTCCAGAAAGCTGTTGGCAAAGCGGAAGTAGATCAGGTTCTGTACCGGCTCCTTGCCCAGGTAGTGGTCGATGCGGAAAATCGACTCCTCGCGGAATGCCCCGTGCAAGACGCGATTGAGTGCACGCGCTGACAGCAGATCACGCCCGAAGGGTTTTTCCACGATCACCCGGGCACCACGATTGCACCGGGTGTCCTTCAATGCCTTGACCACCACCGGGAACATGCTGGGAGGTATGGCCAGGTAATGCAGCGGGTGGTGAGCATTGTCGAGCATGGTGTGCAGGCGCTCGAAGGTCTCCTTCTTCGTGTAGTCGCCGTCGATGTAGGCCATCCGTTCGCACAGCCTGGCGAACGCATCTTCATCCACGCCACCATGAGCTTCCAGGCTCTCCCGCGCACGCTGCCTGAGGTCGTCGGTAGTCCAGTTGGACTTGGCAACACCGATGACCGGCATGTCCAGCCGCCCCTGCCGCGTGAGTTCCTGCAATGCCGGAAAAATCTGCTTTCTGGCCAGGTCGCCGGAGGCGCCGAAGAAGACAAAGGCATCCGCGTTGGCCATGGTCATCACATGTCTCCTTGCGCACCGAAAGCCAGTAACGATACATCCAGATGCCTGCATGGGCCAGTCGGTCTGCTGTCCGTCCCCCAGCATTCTGTTGGCATCAGCTCAATGCTCAGTCGGCACCTGTTGGAAGGGCCCGTCTTTTCCGGAGTCGAAGGCAGAATCGGGCAGGGCAAAAAATGCGAACCAGATACGCTGCTGCTCGGCGGCCTGGTCAGCCGCATCGTCGAGGATGTCGAGCAGCGTGTTGAACTCGTCGGTCAGGGTGTTGGCAAATGCATCGGCATGCTCGAACATCAGCACGTGACCGCGGGCCGGCAACCATGCCAGATCCTTGAGGAAGTCGGCCAGCGCGTCCCAGTTGCCGCCAAAGCTGGCGGGAAAGCGCAAGGTATCGGCAATCCGCACCAGCAATTCCTGCTTGCCCAGGCAATCATTCAGGTCAACGCGGCTGACGGACAGCGCTTCGGCCACGGCCATGTCGGCAATCTCTTCCAGATCTGCATGGCCAACAAAGTACACACCGTTCTGACTGCTGTCGTTCAGATTAAGACGCTGATCGGATCCATTCATGGCCGAACCTCGAAGCGCCGGAAGCTGCGGTAGTGGTCGTTGCTGTAGTAGTAGACACTGGGCGGAGTGCCCCCGGTGACAATTCGTCGAGCGCCGCGATCGCCGGCACCCGGCGTGACCACCGTGTACTCATGGTAGTAGCCGCGTGCCCTGGCCGGCAGCATGTGCTCGCGATTGCCGAAAACGCCGTCGTCCTGGCGGAACGGGTAGGGGCCGCCCTTCCGGATCAGGGCCAGGGTATGGATCGCTTCGCGCGGCAGGAAGGCAGGCGACTTCGCTCTTGCCTGAACCGAGGCACCTGCTGTCGCGGGATGACGAGCATTGGTGTGCTGCGACTGTTCGGTCTGCCACCAGGCCAGCAGGCCCAGAAGCAGCATCAGCACAAGTAGCGGTTTCAGTCGGCGTGCTTGCATGGGCATGAGATGGCAGGTCCGGACACGCAGTGTACCTGCTGCCGGAATGATCGCGGTTGTCCGTGCGCCAGCATGAAAAGGCTGCGGCCGCGGTCGGACTCACTGGTATCCACGGGCCTGCAGGCTGAACAGGTGTGCGTAATGGCCATCGAGCGCGGTCAGGCTCTCGTGATTGCCCCGTTCGATGATGCGACCATCCTGAATGACGATGATCTGGTCGGCCATGCGCACAGTGGAGAATCGGTGCGAGATCAGGATCACGATGCGGTCGCCGGCCAGCTCGCGGAAATGCTCGAAAATGGTGGCCTCGGCGGCGGCATCCATGGCCGCCGTCGGTTCGTCCAGCACCAGGATGTCGGCCTCCGAGCGCATGAAGGCACGCGCAAGCGCAATTTTCTGCCATTGCCCGCCGGACAGCTCGCGACCGTCGCGAAACCAGCGCCCGAGCTGGGTGTCGAAACCGGCCGGCAGGCTGTCGATGAATTCACTGGCCATGCCCTTGTCGCTGGCCTGGCGCCAGCGGTCGGCATCTTCGAAATGCTTGACGTCACCGGCACCGACGTTCTCGCCCACCCGCATCTGATAGCGGGCGAAATCCTGGAAGATCACGCCGATGCGCTCAAGCAGGCGGGTCTGGTCCCATTCCTGCAAGTCCAGCCCGTCCAGCAGGATGCGCCCGCTATCGGGCTTGTACAAGCGCGTCAGCATCTTGATAAGGGTGGTCTTGCCCGAGCCGTTCTGGCCGACCAGGGCCAGCGATTCGCCCGGCCGTATATGCAGATCGATGCCATGCAGGGTAGCCTCGTCGGCACCAGGGTAGGTGAAGCTGACGTTCTCGAAGCGCACGCCATCTTCGGGCTTTGGGCCTGCCAGTGCCGTTCCGGTGGCTGCCGGGACAGGCGTTTCCAGGTATTCATACAGTGTCGACAGGTAGAGATTGTCCTCGTACATGCCGCCCACGGCAGAGAGGATCGCCGATACCGCCGACTGGCCCTGGCGGAACAGCATCAAGTACATGGTCATCTGGCCCAGAGTGATACGCCCGGCCACCGTGGTCAAGGCGACCCAGGCATAGGCACCGTACAGGGCAATGGTGCCGATCAGGCCCAGACCGAAGCCCCAGCTGTCCCGGCGAACAGTCAGGTCGCGGTCGGCCTGGTACAAGGTCTTGAAGATGCGGTGGTAGCGATCGAGCAGCAGCGGGCCCAACCCGAACAGCTTGACTTCCTTGGCGTGGTCTTCCCGTGCCAGCACCGTTTCCAGATACATCTGCATGCGTGTTTCCGGCGAGCGCCAGCGAAACAGACGAAAGGCATCGCCGGAAAACTTTGTTTCGGCAAAGAAGGCAGGCAGCCCGGCAAGTATCAGCACCGCCACGGCCCAGGGCGAGAAATGAACGAGCAGGGCGCCATAGCTGATCAGTGAAATCAGGTTCTGGCCCAACCCGAACGTCCGCGTGACCAGCGAAAGCGGGCGACTGGAGGCTTCGCGTCGCGCCCGGGTCAGCTTGTCGTAGAACTCCGAATCCTCGAACTGTGCCAGCTCCAGTGTCAGCGCCTTTTCAAGGATCATCTCGTTGATGCGGTTGCCGAGCTGTGCCCGCAACAGCGACTGGCACAGCGACAGACCACGCTGTGCTCCGGCCAGCGCAGCGACCAGAATGCCCTCCAGGATGACCCATTCGACCACAGGGCCAAGGGATGCATTGCCGCCGGCGGCGACCTGACGGCTGGCCGCCACGACCGCATCGACAATCTGCGCGCCGGTCCAGGCAATACCCGCTGGCATCAGACCTGCCGCCAGGGTCAGCAGGGCCAGCGCCACGGTCAATGGCCGGCTGGTGCTCCATACCAGCTCCAGGGCCCGACCGCTGAAGCGGAAGACGCCCAGAAAGCCGCGCGTCAGTCCGGTGTCCTCATGACCGGACGGGTAGGGGTGTGTACTGTTGGAAATGGTAATGTCCCGATATCTGCTGACCACCCGATATGGGGTGCACGAGGCTCTGGCACAAGAAGCGTGACCATTGGCAGCCTCGGTGGTCGAAGTTTCATGGTAATTATGCGCTTTCCCAAATGCGGAGCAGCTCCATGCGACATGCGCTGAATCGAACCGGCCTGTTCTTCTGTCTGTGTTTCTGCCTGCTGCCGCTCGCCGGCGCCAGCGACACGGCTGGCCACAGGCTCGTACGGGTAGTGCTGAGTGACAGCATGCCGAAGGCCGTGTCCGGCAGGTTGCTGCTCTTTGCAACGCCCGAACAGATCGCAGCAAAGATGGCGGCCGAAGGCAAGATCAGCCAGGTCGATGCCAGCCCCATGCATCCGACCCGGACTACGGTGGCGGCGCATGAGATCAGCCGTATTGCCCCCGGCGCGTCGCTGCAGGTCGACGCCGACACCCTGGCTTTTCCGCAGGGATTTTCGCAATTGGCACCCGGTCGCTACGCCGTCCAGGCCGTACTGGATGTCAATCACGATTACGCCTACGCAGGGAGGGGTGCCGGTGACCTGCTCAGCGACGTCAGCATGGTCGAGATCAAGCCGGGCATGAAGATGCCGACGCTGACCCTGAATGCAGTGGTCCCGGATCATTGGCAAGGATGGCAGCTTCCTGATGACATGCCCGAGGGCATGCGCAAGGCGTTGCAACCGCAGTTCGATGCCGCGAAGCGGCACACGCGCAAAATCGATTTCACCAGCCCGGCATTGACCGCGTTCTGGGGACGAACCATCCACATGCGCGGCTGGGTGCTCACCCCTCCGGGCTATGCGAAGCAAGCAGGGCAGCGCTACCCGGTGGTCTACTACACCCACGGCTACGGTGGATCCCGGCGAAGCCTGGAGTTCCCTGCCGCCGAAATCTGGCGACAGATGGCGTCGGGCGCCATGCCGCCCATGATCTGGGTCCTTCTGGACGAATCGCTGCCTACGGGAACCCATGAATTTGCCGACTCGGTCAACAATGGCCCCTGGGGCAAGGCGCTTACCGAGGAGCTGATTCCACACCTGGAGAGCCAGTACCGCATGGATGGCAAGGCCAGCGGCCGTTTTCTGCAGGGTCACTCCTCGGGGGGATGGGCAACGCTGTGGCTGCAGGTTCGTTACCCAAAGGTGTTCGGCGGCACCTGGTCCACCTCGCCGGATCCGAGTGATTTTCACGACTTCACGGGCGTCAACCTCTACGCCGAGAATGCGAATGTCTATCACGCCGCGGATGGACATGCGTGGCCTCTCGTTCGAAGCAACGGCAGGGTCTTGGCCACGTTCGAGCAATTCGCACGCCTGGAACAGGTGCTCGGCAGTTATGGTGGGCAGATGGCCTCATTCGAATGGGTGTTCTCGCCCCGCGGGGCAGACGGTCGACCGCAGCCGATGTTCGATCGGGACAGCGGCAAGGTGAATCCCGGGGTTGTCGCCTATTGGCGCGATCATTTTGATATAGCCCATCGCATCCGCACGCAATGGCCACAATTCAAGCAGGATCTCAATGGCAAGGTGCACGTCTACGTTGGCACCGCGGACACGTTCTACCTTGACGGCGCCGCGCACCGCCTGCAGGCGGCTTTCAAGAAGGTCGGTGGCAAGGCCGAGTTCAGATTCCTGCCCGGCAAGACCCACTTCGATATTTATGCCAGGGGCAAGGACCGGCGTTGGCTGCTGACTCGGATTGCATGGTCCATGTACCACCAGGCGCGCCCGAACGCCGTGATTCCGAAGGCGGACAAGGCACCGCAGGAAGATGCGTCGGCTGCGATCCAGGAGCCCTGATGAAACGCATGCCATCAGCAGGGCCTTTTGCATGCAGGCAATGGCATGAAGACAAGCAGTCTGGCTGCATTCGGCTGCATGCCGGCGTGTCACGAATGCACTGGCAACCATCATGCGGAGAGATTGAATGAGTCGTACGCAGCAAACACTTGCCGTTGTCTTCGGACTTCTGGTGATCTGTGCCGTACAGGCAGCGACGGTACCCGGTTTCAAACCACTCGAGACCTTTGCGCCATTCAAGTTTCAGTACCCGGTCAATCGCTACCGATCGGCCAACGGCCTGCCGGGGCCCGACTATTGGCAGAACCAGGTGGACTATCAGATTACGGCCACCCTGCACCCGGACAGCAAGACCCTGAGTGGGACCGTGATCATCAATTACGCCAACCACAGTCCGGACGCGCTGCACATGCTGTGGCTGCAGCTTGACCAGAACCGCTACCGCAGCGATGCGCGAGGCAATTTCACACGCGACACAATGCCCAGGTCAGGTGAGCATACCGACGGCTATGACATCAAGTCCGTGCAACTGGAGCAGGGCGGGACATTCAAGGCCGTTCATTACCATGTCTCCGATACGCGGATGCGTGTGGACCTTCCGCATGCGCTTGCGCCGCAATCCGGCAAGCTGCGTCTGCGCATTGCCTACAGCTACGTGTTGCCGGGCCGTTTTGGCGGCCGCACTGACTGGTACAAGACCCGCCACGGAGACGTGTACGAAATTGCGCAATGGTTCCCGCGTCTGTGCGTGTATGACGACCTGCGCGGATGGGACACGCTGCCCTACCTCAACAACGAGTTCTATCTCGAGTACGGCGACATCGACTACCGCATTACCGTACCCGCGGACATGCTCGTGGTCGGCTCCGGAGAACTGGTCAATCCGCAGGACGTGCTGACCGCAACCCAGCTGCAACGCCTGGCCAGGGCACGCAAGAGTGACACGACCGTGGTCATTCGCAGTGCGGCCGAAGTCAACGAAGCGTCAAGTCGTCCCCCGCACAGCGGCACTCTGACCTGGCACTTCCGCATGCAGCATACCCGGGACGTGGCGTTTGGCGCCTCAAAGGCTTATGTGTGGGATGCCGCGCGCATCAATTTGCCCAGCGGCAGGACCGCCATGGCCATGTCTGCCTACCCGGTGGAGAGCATCGAAGGCAACAACCGCTGGCAGGACTCGACCCAGTACGTGAAACACACCGTCGAGTACTATTCACGCCGCTGGTTCGAATACCCCTGGCCCAATGCCATCGCCGAAGCGGGCGTGGCCGGCGGCATGGAATATCCGGGCATCGTGTTCGACTGGTGGAAAACCGGCGGCAAGAAGCTGTTCGGCCTGACGACGCACGAAGTGGGCCATGACTGGTTTCCGATGATTGTCGGTTCCAACGAGCGGCGTGATGCATGGATGGACGAGGGCTTCAACACCTTCGTCAACGTGCGCGCGACGCTGGACTACTCGAACAGCAAGTTTGCGCCCAAGCGTGACGGCGAGTACGCGCCCAGGGGAGGAAATCCCGTGGACGAGATCCTGCCGACACTGGCAGATCCTGATGCACCGCCCATCCTCACCCGCCCCGACGCCATCGCCGAGAAGTACCGGCACCCGGTGACCTATTTCAAGGCCGCACTGGGCATGGTGCTTTTGCGCCAGCAGATACTGGGCCCGGAGCGGTTCGACAAGGCATTCCGACAATACGTTCAGGCGTGGGCGTTCAAGCATCCTTCACCGTCGGACTTTTTCCGTGCCATGGACAGCGGGGCGGGCGAGGATCTGTCCTGGTTCTGGCGCGGCTGGTACCGTCACAACTGGCAGTTCGACATCGCAATCAAGGGCGTCAAGCGTGTGGACGGCGACGATGGCAAGGGTGTCCGAGTCACGGTAGCCAACCTGGACCGTCTCGTTCTGCCTGCAACGCTTCAGGTGACCTGGTCCGACGGCAGCCACTCGCGCGTGCGGGTTCCGGTGGCCACCTGGCTGCAGCATCATGAATTTGATGTGATCGTGCCCGGCAGCAAGCGGGTGACCAGCGTGACGCTCGACCCGGACCATGTATTGCCTGACCGCGACCGCAGTAACAATGCGTTGCGCGAAAAGACCAATCAGTCCTGACGCTCTTGCAAGCAGGATGAAAGTGAGAGACCTTGCCTGCATACTGTCGATGACCATATACAGCGGGAAACCATGATGCGCCTCCAATTTTTCCGTCGCGATGCCGTGACGATGCTTGCCGTGACTCTGGCCTTTTGCCTTGCAGCCATGCCTGCGCTCGCCGAGCAAGGCCTGCAGTCCCCGGCTTCCAGCCCGTCGTCTTCGGCAAGTCTGCCGCCCCAGTTGCAGGACTTCGATGCCTACGTCAACGGTGTACGCAGGCAGTTCGATATTCCAGGCATTGCCGTGGCCATCGTCAAGGATGGCAAGGTGGTGATGGAAAAGGGTTATGGCATCAGAGACTATGGCACCGGTGGAACAGCCGACAAGCCCGTGGACGCACGGACCCTGTTTGCCATTGCTTCCAATACCAAGGCCTTCACTGCCGCGTCGCTGTCGATGCTGGCAGATGAAGGCAAGCTGGACATGGGTGACCGCGTTGTCGACCATCTGCCCTGGTTCCGCATGTCGGATCCGAACATCACTTACGAGATGCGTATCCGCGACCTGCTGGCCCATCACAGCGGCCTCAGCCTGGGCGCCGGCGACCTGCTGTACTGGCCCACGACCGATTACACCACCAAACAGGTAATCCAGCATCTGGCAAACGTGCCGATCAAGTACGGATTCAGGGAGCGCTATTTCTACGACAACATCCTGTTCGGCGTGGCACAACTGGTCATCGAGAACGTGTCCGGCATGAGCTACCGGGACTTTCTGAAAAAGAACTTCTTCATCCCGCTCGGCATGGATGACACCCGCTTCAACTACCACTACATCAAGCCGACCGACACCGACGTTTCGGTCGGCTACGCCAAGTACGACTTCAAGGACCTCAAGCCCACCGAGAAGCTGGCCTGGGCCAACAATTCCGGTGCAGGGGGCATCTACTCCAGCGTGCACGACCTGTCCAAGTGGGTCATCGCCCAGCTCGCCGGCGGAGTGTACGGCAAGGACGCGGACGGCAAGGACAAGCGACTGTTCAGCGAAAAGCGGCACCAGGAAATGTGGTCGGTTCAGACGGCCATTCACCCGCACAAGCCGCCGGTACCGGAACTGGCCGGCCTAAAGTCCAACTTCGAAGGTTATGGTGAAGGCTGGCACCTTTCCGACTATCAGGGACACAAGCTGGTCTGGCATACCGGCGGCTGGCCCGGCTTCGTGTCGCGCGTGACCATGGTGCCCGATGAGCATCTGGGCATGATCGTGCTGACCAATCAGGAGGTCGGTTCGGCCTTCCAGGCCGTGACTTACCGCATCCTCGACGCCTATCTGGGTGCTCCGAAAACCGACTGGATTGCGGCCTACCAGGCCTACGAAGCGCACAAGCTCAAGAAGGCCGACACAAGTTGGGAGAAGCATCAGCAGGCGCGCGACCAGCACAGCAAGCCATCATTGGCCCTGGGCGACTATGTCGGCACCTACAAGGACCCCTGGTACGGCAAGGTGAACATCAGCAAGCAAGGTGATCACCTTGTCATCCAGTTCGCCCACACCAGGCAATTGCTGGGCGACATGAGTCCATGGCAGCACAATACCTTCATCATCCGCTGGCGTGACCGAGCGCTCAACGCTGATGCGTTCGCCAGCTTTTCACTCGATGAGGACGGCAACATCCGCGAGCTGCGCATCAAGCCCGTTTCGCCACGCACGGACTTCAGCTTTGATTTTCAGGATCTGCGGCTGACGCCGGTAGCCGAGGCAGGCGACGCGTCGTCTGCCGAGTAATTGCGCAAGCCAGCCATCGGATTCAATTGCCAGCTGTGCCGGGCTAATGCATGAGGCCCGGTGGATGCCAAGGGGCCATTGATGCGGGCCAGGCTTGGGACCGAGACAGTGAGCGTGCGCAACAAACGTCCCATCGCCGTCTCGCAGCATTGCAGCTGCCTCTCGCTGCAGCCCGATCAGACTGGAACACATTGAGCTCCGGTCCATCCCTGCACCAGCACGGAAGCCTCAGCGACGCCTGATGCGTGCGCGGCAGCTCATGCAAGCACCGAGCCGTCACTGACACGACCGATCCCGGGGCTTTCGGGCGCACGGCCAGGGAGATCCTGCGTGTAGCCATGCGGTGAATGGCACCTTTGCACCGCAACGCGACCTGTCCACGCGCTACGCCATGCTGCTCGCAATGGTTCACGGGCGCTGCAAACGCTCACGGAACCGGTCGCGATGCACCTGATGTACATGAACCTGCACACGCGCAAAGCCTGCAATCGCGCGCTCGCAGCGCAGTGGTCAGCATGCGTGGCCACGCTGCTCTGGACAGGGTTCACACCACATTAACGGCGTACGGCGCACCGTTCCTGTATCAAAGGAGGCGATCCAGGCTTTCACCTGGACTCACCCGCCTGCTTGCAAGGGTTCCATATCGGAACATGAGCAGGGCCAGATGAAGAGCCACGGACTCTATGGATATCAGACCCTTTCACCGTTTGCATGGCATGTGGCAGTGGGCACTTGGCAGATCGCAGAATCACGCCGACCGCTGGCCCCGCGAGACCGAACCCGAGCTGCGTGCCGAACTGTTCAGTGCCGAACAGATGGAGAAACATGGCGTTCACCTGGCACAGCAGCACCAACTGGGTGACGGCAAGGCGAGAAGCATGCTGTTGTCGCGCCTTGCCGACAATGAGGCGGTGCTGATCAGAAGTTGCCGGATGCTGACACTTGCCGGGCAGGCCAGCCATCAAATCACCCCGGCAGCGGAATGGCTGCTCGACAACTACTATTTGATCGAAGAACACGTCCGGGCAGCCCAGAAGCACCTGCCCAAGAGTTACAGTCATGAGTTGCCATGGCTGGCGCGCGGGGCCTCCCGCGGTTTGCCGCGTGTCTACGACATTGCCCTGGAAATCATTTCCCATGGCGACGGAAGGGTAGACAATGCGTGCCTGTGCCGCTTCGTTATCGCCTACCAGACCGTAACTCCGCTCACCCTGGGTGAATTGTGGGCTATTCCGATCATGCTGCGTCTGGCGCTGATCGAAAATCTGCGCCGCATCGCCGCGCGCGTGGTCAGCAACTGGAATGAACGCAAACTGGCTGCCGACTGGGGTGAGCGCCTGGCCCTGATCGCCGAACGCGACCCCAAGAACGTGGTGCTGACGTTCGCCGAAATGGCACGCTCCGATCCGCCCATGGTGAGCTCATTTGTTGCTGAACTGACGCGTCGGCTGCAGGGCCAGAGCATGGCCCTGGCCATGCCGCTGACCTGGATCGAGCAACGCCTGTCCGAATCCGGGCGAAGTATTGAACAGCTTGTGCAGCTTGAGGCACAGCAGCAGGCTGCCACGCAGGTGTCGGTCAGCAACAGTATTGGCAGCCTGCGCATGCTGGACCGAATCGACTGGCGCGATTTCGTCGAATCCACCAGCATCGTAGAGGGCCTGCTGCGAGAGGATCCGCCGGCGGTCTACGCGAACATGGACTTTGCCACAAGAGACCACTATCGACATGTGGTGGAGCGGCTGGCAAAAGGCAGCGACCAATCGGAGCAGGCGGTAACGCGCGCCATTTTGAAACTGGCCCAGAAGAGTTTTGCGACGGCGCCCGCTGGTGCAGTGCAGTCACATGTAGGCTTTTATCTTGTCGATCGCGGCAAGAGCGCGCTGGAGCAGCAGATCGGTACGCGCTGGACGCCAGGCCGCCTCTGGCAGCACGCCCTGGAAAGCGCACCATTGGCGCTGTATCTGGGGCCAATCCTGATTCTGACTGCCGCCTTCGCGGCGCCTTTCATCGAGGCTGCCTGGTTAAGCGATTGGCCTGGGTACCTGTTGGCGCTGCTCGCTGTGGCGACTCCGTTGATGACCAGCCGGCTCGCCGTCGCACTGGTGAACCGGCTGGTGGCACTGACGCTTTCACCTTCCATGCTACCGCGACTGGACTATTCCAATGGAATCCCGGCCGAGGCACGCACGCTCACTGCAATTCCTGCGTTGATAGGCAACGAGCAGGATATCGAGGAAATGGTTGAAGCCATGGAAGTTCGCTTCCTGGCCAATCGCGACACCTACCTGCATTTCGGTCTTCTGACCGATTTCATGGACGCGCCCAATCAGGTAATGCCCGGGGACGACAAGCTTCTGGCCCTGGCAAGCAGCCGAATCAAGGACCTCAATAGCACCTATCCGGGAGACGATGGAGATCGCTTCTTCCTGTTCCATCGCGCGCGCTGCTGGAATGCTTCTGAACGCATGTGGATGGGATACGAGCGCAAACGCGGCAAGCTCTCCGATCTCAATGCATTGCTGCTTGGCAAGGGGGAGAATGCCTTTTCGCTGATTGTCGGCAATACGGCGTGCCTGACCGAGGTGCGCTATGTCATCACCCTCGATGCCGATACCCAATTGCCGCGCGATACGGCCCGCCAGTTTGTTGGCGCCATGGAGCATCCGCTGAATCGCGCGGTCTACGACCCGGTCAAGCGTCGCGTTATCTCCGGCTACGCGATTCTGCAACCGCGTGTCGGCATCAGCCTGCAGAGTACGGCCCGTTCCGCTTATGCCCAATTGTTCGGCAGCGACGCCGGAATAGACCCCTATACGCGGGCGACCTCGGACGTGTATCAGGATCTGTTCGGGGAGGGCTCGTTCATTGGCAAGGGCATCTATGCCGTAAAACCATTCGCGCAGGCACTGGAGGGGCGGTTCCCGGACAACCGGATTCTCAGCCACGACCTGATCGAGGGCTCGTATGCTCGATCCGGCCTGCTCAGCGACGTGCAGCTGTTTGAGGAATACCCGGCCCACTACAGCACAAACATGTGCCGCGAACATCGCTGGATCCGTGGCGATTGGCAACTGCTGCCCTGGATCCTGCCGTGGGCGCGAACAGCCAGTGGCCGGATCGAACGCAACCAGTTACCGGCGCTGTCGCGCTGGAAACTGCTCGATAACCTGCGCCGCAGTCTGGAACCTGCTGCATTGCTGACAATGCTGCTTCTGGGCCTGATGGCGGCCACGTACAAGGGCTCATGGATCATTGCCGTGATGGCCCTGGTCTTCATCCTGCCACTTTTTTCCTCCTTGCTCGAATTGCTGGAAAAGCAGCATGACGTGGCGCTGGGGCCCCATCTTTCGGTTGCAGTACGCGCATCGTCACGCCATTTGCTGCGCACCCTGCTGCAGCTGACATGGCTTCCGCACGAAGCGTGGTACAGCCTTGATGCCATCGTGCGCACGCTGTGGCGCATGACCATCAGCCATCGACGCTTGATGCAGTGGAGTGCCTCGCGCGATATCGCGCGCAGCAGTACCAACGGACTGACCGGGCTCTTTCGGCTGATGTGGATCGGTCCGGTACTGGGGCTGCTGCTGACCGTTGTGTTGTGGTCGCAGCCCATGGCTCTGGCCTGGGCCTCACCGTTGCTGCTGGCATGGTTGCTGTCTCCGATCGTGGCCTGGTGGATCAGTCGGCCGCCCAGGCGTGCAAGCTTCAGGCCTTCCATCGCCCAGACACAGATGTTGCAGTCTCTGGCGAGACGCATCTGGGCATTTTTTGACCAGCATGTTGGCGAAGAGGACCATTGGCTGCCCCCCGACAACATCCAGGAAAACCCGGGACCAGGCATCGCCCGTCGGACATCGCCGACCAATATGGGACTGGCTCTTCTGGCGACCCTGGCCGCACACGACCTGGGTTATCTGAGTGGTGCCAGACTGCTGCAACGTGTTGGCCGGACTCTGGCTACCATGCAGGACATGCCGCGCTATCGCGGCCATTTATACAACTGGTATGACACGCAAACACTGGCGCCGCTGGCACCACGCTACGTCTCCACAGTCGACAGTGGCAACCTGGCCGGACATCTGCTCACACTGCGGGCAGGCCTGTTGGCGCTGCCGGATGAGCCGCTTTTCGGGAAGCACTTCCTGGAAGGCCTGGTCACCACGCTTGTGTTGGCCAGCGAAACGGTCGGAGAGTCCTCGCCGATGCGTCCTGCCGTGAACCACTTGCAGACTGAGCTGGCCAGCGCATGCACGACACCTCCGTGCTCGCTGCTGGCCGCGGCCCGTTTGCTGGAGCCTTTGCAAGGACCCATCGAGGAGCTTGCAAGACAGGCCGATGCGACTGACGATAGCGAAGCGCACTACTGGTTGCATGCTCTCATGATGCAGTTCAGGGATCTTGCCGCCGACATCAGGCACTGGTTGCTGCTGCCAGAGCCCATGCTGTCCGATGGTGCATCAGAGGGCATTCCGACATGGCGCAAGCTTGCCGGTACTCAGATCGAGTCCGTGTCCGAAGACAGCCGCGATGCGTTGCTCGCTTGTCGTGATCGGGCCAGGGATCACATCGCGCAATGCCAACGCCTGGCGTCTGCAGCCGGCTCCATGGCGGTGATGGATTTCGGTTTTCTCTACGATCACCAGCGCGACCTGCTATCGATTGGCTACAACCTGGACGAAAAGCGCCTGGACGATGGTTTCTACGACCTTCTGGCGTCGGAAGCCCGGCTGGCCAACTTTGTGGCTATCGCCCAGGGTCAGGTGTCCCAGGAAGCCTGGTTCAGGCTTGGCCGCCTGCTCACAACCACTGGCGGCGTGCCGGTGCTGCTTTCATGGTCCGGTTCGCTGTTCGAGTACCTCATGCCGATGCTGGTGATGCCCAGTTATGCCGGCACACTGCTTGACCAGACCTGCCATGCGGCGGTCGCGCGGCAGATCGAGTACGGCAAGCAGCTGGGTGTGCCGTGGGGCATGTCCGAATCCGGTTACTACGCCATGGACGTCCATTTCAACTACCAGTACCGCGCATTCGGCGTACCAGGGCTCGGTCTCAAACGTGGGCTTGGCGAGGATATCGTGGTGGCGCCATACGCCACGGTACTTGCACTGCAGGTCTCCCCGGCATCGGCTGTGCAAAACATGCAACGCATGATCGGCGAAGGCTTCATGGGGCGCTATGGCTTTTTTGAAGCCATTGACTACACGCCAGCGCGCCTGCCGCGCGGCAAGACACGCGCGGTGGTGCAATCATTCATGGCGCACCACCAGGGCATGAGTCTGCTGGCGTTGACAAGTGTCTTGTGTGGCGGGCCGATGCAGCGGCGCTTTGCCTCCGACCGCGAATGTCAGGCGAGCATGCTCCTGCTGCAAGAGCGCATACCCAAGACGGCAGCCGAGTATCTGCACGCCGCAGGCATGCCGACGGCGGCCGTGATCGCACGCAGCGACGAGAACCGGCTGACCATCTTCACTGACCCTGACCGACCGCGACCCGCAGTGCAGTTGCTCTCCAATGGCCGCTATCACGTCATGGTCAGCAGCGCGGGTGGCGGATACAGCCGCTGTCACGGATTTGCCGTGACACGCTGGCACGAGGATCCGACCTGCGACAACTGGGGCACGTTCTGTTACTTGCGCGACATCGACAATGGAAGATTCTGGTCGACCACACATCAGCCGACCCTGAAAATGGTAGGGCATTACGAAGCGATCTTCTCCGATGCCCGTGCCGAGTATCGCGTGCGGGAAGACGGCATTGATGCCCATACCGAGATCGTCGTTTCACCCGAAGACGACATCGAACTGCGCCGAATCAACCTGACCAACCATTCGCGGGTTCGGCGCACCATCGAGCTGACCAGCTACGCCGAAGTGGTGCTGGCTCCGGCGTCTGCCGATGCGATGCATCCGGCCTTCAGCAAGCTTTTCGTGGAGACCGAGCTGATTCAGGCCCTGCAGGCCATCCTCTGTTCACGCCGTCCCAGATCCAGCGAGGAAAAGGTGCCGTGGATGTGTCATCTGCTCGCGGTGCACGGCGCACATGTGCTGGCGCTGTCCTATGAAACCGATCGGGCCCGATTCATCGGTCGGGGTCGGGATCTGGTAAATCCTGTCGCCATGGACACGCAGGCGGGTGACGATGGACTGCTCTCGAACAGTGCCGGATCGGTACTGGATCCGATTGTGTCGATCCGCTGTCGCTTGCTGCTCGAGCCCGGGCAGGGAGCAACCGTGGACTTTGTCACCGGTGTCGGCGCTGATCGCGAAGCATGCATGCAGCTGATAGGGAAATACCGTGATCGACACCTGGCCGATCGCGTGTTTGGTCTGGCATGGACACACAGCCGCGTGTTCCTGAGCCAGCTCAATGCGACGCTGTCCGATGCGCGTCTGTATGAGCAAATGGCCGCCGCGATCATCTACCCCGGCGCGCGCTTGCGTGCCCAGTCCCGTGAGCTGGTGGCCAACCGGCGTGATCAGTCCGGCTTGTGGGGGCAGTCAATATCTGGTGACAGACCCATCGTGCTGCTGCAGATCGGCAATCTGGGCAATATCGCGCTGGTACGGCAATTGGTCCAGGCTCACGCGTACTGGCGGCAAAAGGGTCTGTCGGTGGACCTGGTGATCTGGAACGAGGACCAGGGCGGTTATCGTCAGCAACTGCGCGGCTTGATCATGGATCTGGTGTCCTCGGGCCTGGAGGCCAATCTGCTCGATCGACCGGGTGGCGTGTTCGTGCGCCCGGCGTCCCAGCTTTCCCGCGAAGACCGTGTTCTGACGCAGGCGGTGGCGCGGATCGTGCTGTCGGACAGGCGCGGCAACCTGTACGAGCAGGTTCACAGGCGCTGGGCAGAGCCGATGCTGCCGCGATTCAATCCGGCACGCTTGCTGGACAACGCTGTCAAAAAGCAGGCGAGAGCCCAGCCAGACCCTGCGCTCGCCGTACCAGCCACGGTCCTGGGCAACCCATTCGGGGGCTTTTGTGCCGATGGCAGCGAATACGAAGTCTCGACATGGCCTGACCATGTCACACCGGAACCGTGGGTCAATGTCCTGGCCAACTCCGATTTCGGCAGCGTGATCTCGGAAAGTGGCAGCGCCTATACCTGGAGTGAAAATGCACATGCATTGCGACTGACGCCCTGGAACAATGATCCGGTCACGGACGCCAGCGGAGAGGCGCTGTACCTGCGCGACGAGGAAAGCGGACGCTACTGGTCGCCGACGCCCTTGCCGCGAGGCAGACAGGGAACCTGCCGCACCCGGCATGGTTTTGGCTACAGCGTTTTCGAGCACGAGGAGGAGGGTATCCACAGCGAGCTGTGGGTTTATGTCGCGATCGACGCTTCGGTCAAGTTCTCCGTACTCAGGGTGCGCAACACCTCGGGCCGGACCCGCCGCTTGTCTGCGACCGGGTACGTCGAGTGGGTCCTGGGCGACCTGCGCACCAATACGGCCATGCACGTGGTTACCGAACTCGACCCGGCCAGTGGTGCGCTGTTTGCACGCAACGCCTATTTGATGGGCTTTCCGGGTCGCGTGGCTTTCTTCGACGTTGAAGCGGCGAATCGCAGCGTGACCGGCGATCGCACCGAGTTCATTGGACGCAACGGAACGCTACGCGCTCCGGCCGCCATGTCCCTGCCGCGGCTTTCGGGGCGTATGGGTGCCGGGCTTGACCCGTGCAGCGCCATTCGCAGCCATTTCCAGCTGGATCACGGCGACAGCCATGAAATCGTTTTTCGACTGGGTGCCGGCTCGGATGCAGCTGGCGCGAGTGCATTGGCCACGCGCTGCCGCACCATCGGCACGGCCGCTTCAGCCCTCGAAGACGTTCAGGCCTACTGGCGCCGGATACTCGGCGCCGTGCAGGTGGAAACACCTGATCCGGCAGTGAATGTGCTGGTCAACGGATGGCTGATGTATCAGGTGATCGCATCGCGCTTCTTCGCGCGCAGCGGCTACTACCAGTCCGGTGGCGCATTCGGATTTCGCGATCAGCTGCAGGATGCCATGGCGATGATCCACGCTGATCCCGGCCTGGTGAGAAAACACCTTTTGCGTTGCGCTGCACACCAGTTCCCGGAAGGCGACGTGCAGCACTGGTGGCATCCGCCGCAGGATCGCGGTGTACGCACCCATTGCTCGGACGATTACCTCTGGCTGGCACTGGCAACCAGCCGCTATGTGCGCATCACCGGCGACCGCGACGTGCTGAACGAACAGGTCCACTATATCGAGGGGCCGGCCGTGCCTTCCGGGCAGGAGTCGCACTACGATCTGCCGAGCAGATCGGAGCTATGCGAAACACTGTATCAGCACTGTGTCCGAGCCATTGAACACAGCATGCCGCGCGGCACTCACGGCTTGCCGCTCATGGGCAGCGGCGACTGGAACGATGGCATGAACAGGGTTGGCCATGACGGTCGCGGAGAGAGTGTCTGGCTGGCCTTCTTCCTGTATGAGGTACTCCAGTCCTTTGCGGTCACGGCGCGGGCGCACGGCGACGAGACATTTGCCCGCCGCTGCGAAGCCCAGGCGAGTGCCTTGCAGGCACCCCTGGAGCACCATGGGTGGGATGGCCAATGGTATCGGCGGGCGTATTTCGACGATGGCACCCCGTTGGGTTCGGCCGGCAATGATGCCTGCCGTATCGATTCCATCGCACAGAGTTGGGCTGTACTTTCCGCTGCCGTACCCGAGGCCCGCCAGCGGCAAGCCATGCAGTCTCTGGACGAACACCTGGTGCGCCGAAATATGGGGCTTGTGCAACTGCTGGAGCCGCCGTTCGACTCCGGTTCGACCCAGGATCCCGGCTATATCAAGGGCTATGTGCCCGGTGTCAGGGAGAACGGTGGGCAATACACGCATGCGGCGGTATGGGCGGCGATGGCCTTTGCCTCGCTGGGCGATGGCAGGCGCGCATGGGAAGTTCTGGACATCATCAATCCCATCCACCACGGCACCGATGCGGCGGCCATCGACACCTACAAGGTCGAGCCGTACGTGGTTGCTGCGGATGTTTACGCGGTGCCGCCGCATGTTGGACGCGGTGGCTGGACCTGGTACACCGGGGCGGCCGGCTGGATGTACCGTTTGATCCTGGAGTCGCTTCTGGGCCTGCGGATCGAAGGCGACCGGCTTCGCATCACTCCGGTGGTCCGGGCTGAGTGGACCAGTTTCGTTGTGCACTACCGCTACCGGAGCACGCCTTATCACATCACGGTGCACCTTGCGGCAGACGATGCAGCCCCGGGCAGTCGCACGGCGACTCATATCCGGGATGGCGACGACATCAAGCTGGTTGACGACGGTCGGGAACACCACATCGACGTGCACTGCCGCCCGGCTCCGGCAGAGGATCATGGGCAAGATCATGAATAGCCGGGCATCCCCCGGATACCGGGGAACTCCATCATGAGTGCTGTGATCAGTCCGCTGGCCGGCAAACCGGCGCCTGCATCCATGCTGGTCGACGTCGCCAGCTTGCTGGCCGCATACGAAGAGCTGCAGCCCGACCCGTCGATTCCGGCACAACGCGTTGCCTTTGGCACCTCGGGTCACCGCGGCTGTGCGTTCGACCGCAGTTTCAACAGCGGGCACATTCTGGCCATTACCCAGGCGATCTGCGACTACCGCCGGACTCAGGGTATCGACGGCCCGCTGTATCTCGGCTTCGACACCCATGCGCTATCACGACCCGCATTCGAAAATGCACTGGAAGTCCTTGCTGCCAACGAGGTACAGACGCGCATCGCCCGGGCGGACGAATTCACCCCCACGCCGGCCATTTCGCACGCCATTCTGGTCCATAACAAGGGTCGCCGGAATCATCTGGCTGATGGCATCGTGATCACGCCGTCGCACAATCCACCTGACAACGGCGGTTTCAAGTACAACCCGGCCAACGGTGGCCCGGCCGACACGTCGATCACCAACTGGATAGAGCAACGTGCCAACGCACTGCTGCAAAGCGGCCTGACGGGCGTCAGACGCATACCCTGGGCGCAGGCGCGCCGCGCCGACAGCACGGGCTCGCACGATTTCATCCATGACTATGTTGCCGATCTGTCCACGATCGTCGATTTCGAGGTGATACACAGTGCCGGGGTTCGCATCGGAGTCGACCCGATGGGCGGCGCGGGCGTGCATTACTGGCCTCTGATCGCCGAGCGATATGGGCTGGATCTCAGCGTGGTCAATCCACGCATTGACCCGCAGTTTGCCTTCATGACCCTGGACTGGGACGGCAAGATCCGCATGGATCCGTCATCGCGCTATGCGATGCAGCCGTTGATCCGACTCAAGGATGACTACGACATCGCCTTTGCCTGTGACACCGATCATGACCGCCATGGCATTGTGACCCGACGCGGCGGCCTGATGTCTCCCAACCACTATCTCTCGGTCCTGATCGACTATCTGTTCCGGCATCGCCCCGACTGGGGTACCCGGGCCGCGATTGGCAAGACGGTGGTCAGCAGCGCGTTGATCGACCGCGTGGCGAATCGTCTGGACCGGGAGCTTTTCGAAGTTCCGGTCGGCTTCAAATGGTTCTCCCCGGGATTGCTCGACGGATCGCTCGGTGTGGGTTGCGAGGAAAGTGCCGGCGCCTCATTGCTGCGTCGCGACGGCACGGTGTGGACCACCGACAAGGATGGCCTGGTTCCAGGCTTGCTGGCCGCCGAAATCACCGCGCGCAAGGGCAGGGATCCGGCCGAGCTGTATGCGCAGCTGACCGCCGACCTGGGCCGGCCGTACACCGACCGCATCGAGGCCGTGGCCACTCCCGCGCAGAAGGCCCGACTGACTGCCTTGGCCCCCGATCAACTGCACAGCAAGCGACTGGCAGGCGAGACGATCGAACAAGTGCTGGTGAAGGCGCCAGGCAACGACGCCGCGATCGGGGGCATCAAGGTGGTTGCCGCCAGCGGCTGGTTTGCCGCAAGGCCTTCCGGCACCGAGGACATCTACAAGATCTATGCCGAAAGTTTCAAGGATGAGGCGCATCTTCAGGCCATTCTGGCTGAGGCTCAGAACCTGGTGGATCGCGCGCTGCAGAGCTCGTGAGATCAATTGCCGCCAGCGACGCGACCGCTATTCGTACCCCCGCCTCACCCAGGGTGGCAACCGGGATGACTGGGTCACAACCTCTTTTCAATGAGCATTTTAGCCATGACCATCACCACGCTTTCTCCGCAATTGCTTGACCGAATGGATGCCTACTGGCGTGCTGCCAACTACCTTTCGGTTGGCCAGATCTACCTGTACGACAATCCACTGCTGCGTGAACCCCTGACCCTGTCGCACGTCAAACCGCTGGTGGTCGGCCACTGGGGCACCACGCCAGGGCAGAACTTCATTTATGTGCATCTGAACCGGGTCATCAAGGCCCACGACCTGAACATGTTCTATGTTGCCGGCCCCGGTCATGGCGGTCCGGCCATCGTCGGCAACGTCTACCTCGAGGGTACCTGGAGCGAAGTGTATCCGGACGTCACCCAGGACACTGCGGGACTGAAGAAGCTGTTCACCCAATTCTCCTGGCCCGGGGGCATTTCCAGCCACGTCGCGCCGACCACTCCCGGATCGATTCACGAGGGCGGCGAACTGGGCTATTCGCTCAGTCATGCCTTCGGTGCGGTATTCGACAATCCGGGGCTGATCGTGGCTTGCGTCGTAGGCGACGGCGAAGCGGAAACCGGCCCGCTGGCCACGGCCTGGCAGTCCGGCAAGATGCTCAACCCGATATCCGATGGCGTGGTACTCCCGATCCTGCATCTCAACGGATACAAGATCAGCAATCCGACCCTGCTTGACCGCATCGAGCGCGACGAGCTGGAGGCATTTTTCCTGGGCTGCGGCTGGACACCGCATTTCGTGGAGGGGGATGATCCGAAGGCCATGCACGAGAAAATGGCCACCACCCTGGATACGGTCATCCGGGAAATTCTCGATATCCAGACACATGCGCGCAATACACCCGATGCCACCCGGCCACGCTGGCCGATGATCGTTTTGCGCTCACCCAAGGGCTGGACGGGGCCGAAGGAAGTCGATGGACTGCAGATCGAAGGCACCTTCCGCGCCCATCAGGTACCGCTGCTGGTGAATGCCGAGCATCCGCAACACGTCCAGCAACTGGAAGACTGGATGAAGAGTTACAAGCCCGAGGAACTGTTCGACAGCGATGGTCGCCTGCTGCCGGAACTGGCCGAACTGGCACCCGTGGGTGAGCGGCGCATGGGAGCCAACCCGCACACCAACGGAGGCCTTCTGCTGCACGACCTGGGCATGCCCGATTTCCGCGACAATGCGGTGGATGTCCCTGTGCCAGGTAGCGTGAAAGCCCAGGATACGCAGGTACTGGGCCGGTTCCTGCGTGACGTGGTCACGCAGAACGAGGGCCGGCATCATTTCCGTATTTTCGGCCCGGATGAAACCCTGTCCAACAGGTTGGGCGCGGTATTCGAGGCCACCGACCGCCAATGGGATGCACGCCGCCAGAGCAACGATGAATTCCTGGCGCCGGCCGGGCGCGTGCTCGACTCCATGCTCAGCGAGCACCAGTGCGAAGGCTGGCTGGAAGGCTATCTGCTGACCGGTCGGCACGGGCTGTTCAACTGCTACGAGGCGTTCGTCCGTATCATCGATTCCATGTTCAGCCAGCACGCCAAATGGCTGAAGGTGACGCGGGAACTGCCGTGGCGCCGGCCCATCGCATCACTGAACTACCTTCTGGCCTCGCACGTATGGCAGCAGGACCACAATGGATTCACTCACCAGGACCCGGGCTTCCTCGACCACGTCATCAACAAGAAGGCGGACATCGTGCGCGTGTATCTGCCACCCGATGCCAACTGTCTGCTGTCGGTATTCGACCACTGTTTGCGCACTCGCAACTATGTCAACGTGGTGGTGGCCGGCAAACACCCGATGCCCCAGTGGCTGACCATGGAGCAGGCCGTAGCGCATTGCACCAAGGGCATTGGCATCTGGTCATGGGCCAGCAACGACCAGGATGGTGAACCCGATGTGGTGATGGCCTGCTGCGGCGATACGCCCACGCTGGAGGTTCTGGCGGCGGTAACCATCCTGCGAACCCATCTGCCGGAGCTCAGGATCCGCGTGGTCAACGTCGTCGACCTGATGAAGTTGCAGTCGGCAAGCGAACACCCGCACGGACTGGGCGATACCGACTACGATGCGCTGTTCACTACGGACAAGCACATCATTTTCGCGTTCCATGGCTACCCCTGGCTGGTTCACCGGCTCACCTATCGGCGCCGCAACACCCATTTGCATGTACGCGGCTACAAGGAAGAGGGGACCATCACCACGGCCTTTGACATACGCGTCCAGAATGACCTGGATCGTTTCCACCTGGTTCAGGACGTGATCGATCGCCTGCCGCATCTGGGTTCCCGTGGTGTCTATCTGAAACAGCTCATGCAGGACAGCCTGATACGGCACAAGCATTACATCAGCACGCATGGCCAGGACATGCCCGAGGTTCGGAACTGGAAATGGGCTGATTCAACATGAGCCGCCGAACTGATGATCCCGACCGTGCGGCCACCGCACCGGATGCAAGGCCAGGTGCGAACATGGATCTGAAGAACCTGCCATTGGCAGGGCTGTACAGGAAGCTGGACTCGTCGCCGGATGGCCTGAGCCAGACCGAGGCAAGCAGGCGGCTGGAGCGCTACGGTGCCAATGAGCTTGTCGAGCAACGACGTAGCACCTGGCTTGTGTTGCTGGGATATTTCTGGGGTCCGATTCCATGGATGATCGAGGTCGCCATGATCCTCTCGGCCGTGATTGGACACTGGGCCGATTTCGGCATCATCCTGCTCCTGCTGCTGGCCAATGCGATGGTCGGTTTCTGGGAGGAGCGCCAGGCCAGCAGCGCCATCGACGCACTCAAGGCGCGCCTGGCCATCAAGGCACGGGTCAGGCGCGATGGCGAGTGGGTCACGCCTGTGGCGCGTGAATTGGTTCCGGGCGATGTGATTCGCATGCGACTGGGCGATATCGTGCCGGCGGATGCGCGTTTGCTCAGCGGCGATACGGTGGAAGTCGACCAGTCCGCCCTGACCGGCGAGTCCCTTCCGGTCTCCCGCAATTTGGGTGAAGCGGTGTTCTCCGGCTCGATTATCCGCCAGGGCGAAGCGAGTGCGATGGTATACGCCACCGGGACAGGGACCTACTTCGGCAAGACTGCGCAACTGGTACAGGACGCGCACACCGTCAGCCACTTCCAGAAGGCGGTGCTCAAGATCGGCAATTACCTGATCATGCTTGCCGTGGTACTGGTAGCCATCATTATCGGCGTGGCGCTCTACCGCGGCGATCCGTTCCTGACCACGCTTCAATTCGCCCTGGTGCTGACGGTCGCGGCGATCCCTGTGGCGATGCCGACGGTACTGTCGGTGACCATGGCGGTAGGCGCGCGCCTGTTGTCGAAGAAGCAGGCCATCGTCAGCAAGCTGGTGGCGATCGAGGAACTGGCCGGCGTCGACGTGCTGTGCGCCGACAAGACCGGCACCTTGACCCGGAACAAGTTGACCCTGGGCGATCCGTTTGGTGTCGAGGGTATCGATCCGGCACAGGTGATTCTTAGCGCAGCGCTGTGTTCGCGCACCGACAACAATGACACCATCGATCTGGCGGTACTTGGAGGCATGACCGACCCCGACCTGCTGAAGACCTTCCAGGTGCAGCAATTTCAGCCTTTCGATCCGGTACACAAGCGTACCGAGGCCACGGTCAGGGACAAGGACGGCCGGATGTTCAAGGTAAGCAAGGGCGCGCCACAGGTCATTCTGGAGCTGGCGGCAAATGCCGATCAGGTCAAGAATGCCGCCGATCAGGCCATCAACGATTTCGCCCGCCGCGGTTTTCGCTCGCTGGGCGTGGCGCGCGCCGAGAACAGCGGTGCCTGGCAGTTCCTGGGCGTACTGCCGCTGTTCGACCCGCCGCGGGACGACGCCATGACAACCATCGACGCGGCCCGCGACATGGGGGTCAGGGTCCAGATGGTCACCGGTGATGCCTTGGCGATTGCCGTAGAGACGGCAAAAAAGCTTGGCTTGGGCAGCAACATCCTCGATGCCAGCAGCCTGGGTGACGTCAACAAGAAAGAGAGCGATGCGGTCGCTGTTGGCATAGAAAATGCCGATGGCTTTGCCCAGGTATTTCCCGAACACAAGTTCCATATTGTCGACGTACTGCAGCAGCGCGGCCATATCGTCGGCATGACTGGCGACGGCGTCAACGACGCGCCGGCGCTGAAGAAGGCCGACTGCGGCATTGCCGTATCCGGTGCCACCGACGCCGCCAACGCAGCGGCGTCCATCGTGCTGACCACACCCGGCCTGGCGGTGATTATCGACGCCATCAGGGAGAGCCGAAAGATCTTCCAGCGCATGAACAGCTACGCGATCTATCGCATTGCCGAAACCCTGCGAGTGCTGCTGTTCATGACGCTGGCGATCCTGGTGTTCAACTTCTATCCGCTGACCGCGGTGATGATCGTGATGTTGGCGCTGCTCAACGATGGCGCCATTCTTTCGATTGCCTACGACAGGGTGCACTACAAGAATGCGCCGGAGGCCTGGAACATGCCCCTGGTGCTCGGTGTATCCAGCGCACTCGGCGTGATTGGCGTGATCTCCGCGTTCGGCCTTTTCTATCTGGGCGAGCGGGTGTTCCATATTGATCGCGCCCACATCCAGACCATGATGTACCTGAAGCTTTCGGTGGCTGGCCACCTGACCATCTTCCTGACACGCACGCGTGGCCCGTTCTGGAGCATCCGCCCCGCAGCCATCCTCTGGGTCGCCGTGCTTGGCACGCAGACTGTCGCCACCCTGCTTGCCGTCTACGGCGTTTTCATGACGCCGTTGGGCTGGGGCTGGGCAGCTTTCGTATGGGGCTATGCGCTGCTCTGGTTCCTGATCAATGATCGCGTCAAGCTGCTGGCCTACCGCTTTCTTGATGCAGACTCCGCCGGCACCGCCGTATCTGCGCGGGCTTGATCAAGGGATAGCCTGGCACCCGCAGCGACAGTTTGCCGGGGGAGCGCATTGCCATCGGCAGGCGCGACGCCCGGGCCGACCATGGCCTGCATGGCGCAGGCACCGGTCTGCTCCAGCTGCTTGGCAAGTCGTGGATGGCAGTGCATAGTGTGTGCCTGGTGTTCACAAAGGGTGATGTCATGGGGATTGAAGTAACGATGCTGGCCTGGAGCGTCATTCTGGGCCTTGTTCTGATTGCGCTTGCGGCCACCGGCGGCATCGCGCAAAGGGGAGTGATCTGGGCTATCAGCTCTCGCGAAGGCAAAGCTGCGGCATTGAGCGGAGTAGCCGGGCGCCTGGCACGAGGGGCACAGAATTTTCTGGAAACCTTTCCCTTGTTTGCGGTAGCCGTGCTGGCCTTGCTCGTGCTTGGCAAGGAGGACGCCATGAGTGCGTTGGGGGTGCAACTCTACTTCTGGTCCCGTGTGGCCTATGCCCTGGTCTATGCCGCCGGCATAAACTATTTGCGCACTGTGGTGTGGGCGGTGTCGATTGCAGGTATCGTCCTGGTGCTGATTGCGCTGCTGTGAAATCAGCCAGCGAGCAACCCGCGATACCTCAGCCGTAAAAGGGACCGAAATCATGAAGTGGCGCAAAGGCCGACGCAGCGACAACGTGGTAGTGGCATCCGGGGGTAGTGGACAACGCCGCGGATTCCGGCCGATCCATGGCATGAGCCTGACTGGGCTGCTGGTGTTGATGGGCATTGCCTGGCTTTTCGGTATCAACCCGCTGCAATTTCTGGGTCTGATGGGCGGTGGCGGCAATGACGCCGGTTCCACAGCACAGGTAGCTACACAACCGGCTACCAGTGACAGCGAGGACAAGGACTTTGTCCGGGTGGTAGTGGGCAGCACCGAGGATGTATGGACGCGCGTGTTCCGACAGCGCGGACTGCAGCCCTACGTGGATCCGACCCTGGTGCTCTACAACGACTACGTACCCACGGCATGCGGGGCAGGGCAGAGCGCCATGGGCCCGTTCTACTGCCCCGGTGATCAGAAGGTGTATCTGGATCTGGGCTTTTTCAATGAAATGCAATCCCGCTTCCATGCCAGCGGCGATTTTGCGCGTGCGTATGTGATCGCGCATGAAGTCGGCCACCACGTACAGAACCAGCTCGGCATCTTTGCCGCGGTCGACAAGGCACGTCGCCAGGGCGCGCCGATGCAGGGCGCTGCCGGACTGTCGGTGCGACAGGAATTGCAGGCCGACTGTTTTGCCGGGGTGTGGGCAATGCGCTCGCAGCAACAGTACTCCTGGCTGGAAGCCGGTGATATCGAGGCGGCGATGAACGCCGCCAGTGCCGTTGGCGATGACACGCTGCAGAAGCAGAGTCGCGGCAGGGTAGTGCCGGACTCGTTCACTCACGGCACCTCGCAGCAACGGCAACGCTGGTTTCATGCCGGCTTCCAGTCGGGTGATATCGGCGATTGCGACACCTTCAAGGCCAATCAGCTTTAGGAGCCTGGGGTGGCCCCGGGGAAGCTTGCATGCTTCCCCGTTTCGCCGTGCTGTCAGGCGCTGTCCCGGTGCAGACCGGCCGCAAGCCGTAACACCTTGAACATGTCACTGGTCCAATCCAGGCCAGCGACTCACATGTGGCCAGCCGGAAAAAACCGTGCATCTCGGCTGCGCCCGCTGATCCTCGCGCGTCACAGGCGGCGCTGATGTCGGTGAGGTCCGAGGCACGCCGAAGGGCCCGACCAGATTGGAGCCATCGACACCGGTCTTTCGAAGGCAGGGACAGGCTTGCGTCGTCTCGATATTCATGATCCAATGTATTAACGCGTTATTACAATGGATCCGAGCGACGACATGAAACAGCGCCACATCGAACCCGAAACAAGCGCAGGCAAGGTGGAAGAAAGCCTTTGCCGGGCCTTGCTGAGCATGACCACCGTCGCGGAAATGAGAGCCTTGCTGCGGGATTTGTGCACCCCGGCGGAAATCGAGGCCATTACCGACCGCTGGAGTGTCGTTCCCTACATTCTCGAGGGCGTGCCGTATCGCCAGATCCACGAACGCACGGCTGTCAGCATCACCACGATCGGGCGGGTGGCACGTTTCCTGAAATCGGGAAATGGTGGCTACCTGGAAGCTGCAGCACGCGCAAGCAAACGGGCACCTCGAAAGAAGCAAGGGAGAGCAACATGACTGCCCCCAGGGAACGCCTGCGCATTGCCATACAGAAGTCCGGACGACTGGGTGAGTCCTCGCGCCAGTTGCTCGACAAATGCGGACTCAAGTTTCGCTCCAGCCGAGACAAGCTGTTCTGTTTCGGAGAAAACATGCCGGTGGACCTGCTGCTGGTGCGAGATGATGACATCCCCGGCCTTCTGGCCGATGGCGTGTGTGATCTGGGCATCGTGGGCCGCAACGTGCTTGATGAAGTCGGATCGGGATACGCCGACCAACGCCCCTTCGTGGAACTGAGGGCACTCGGTTTTGGGGGCTGCCGTCTTTCCATTGCCGTTCCACAAGAGCAGGAAGGCACCGGCAGCGGGGCGCTGGCCGGGAAGCGCATTGCAACCAGCTACCCGAAGCTTCTGCACAACTGGCTGACCGAGCGCAACATCGATGCCGAAATCGTCACCCTGTCCGGCTCGGTCGAAATCGCGCCCAGACTGGGCAGCGCAGACCTGATCTGCGATCTGGTCTCGAGTGGTGCCACGCTGGTTGCCAACCAGTTGCGAGAGACCGAAATCATCATGAACAGCGAGGCAGTACTGGCGGCCAGTCAACCGCTGCCGAAGGACGATCGCGGTGACCGCATCGAGCTCTTGTTGCGGCGCATGGACGGGGTGCTGGATGTGCGCGAGTCCCGCCTGCTGATGCTGAAGGCACCGCGCACGGCACTGCCCATCATCGTTGACCTCCTGCCGGGCAAGCCGTCGCCAACCGTGACCACGATCGAGGGGCGTCCTGAAGATATCGCCCTGCAGTGCGTGTGCAGTGGCAACGTGAGCTGGCAGGACCTGGAAGCGATGAAACAGGCCGGAGCACACGGCATGCTTGTGCTGCCGGTGGAAAAGATGCTGGCATGAAGATCGTCGACTGGAACCTGCTGGATGGGGATGAGCGTCATGCCGTGCTGCAACGCCCGGCGCAACGTCAGCAAACGGGGCGTGCCGCCGCGGTCTCGGCCATCATCGAGCGTGTGCGCGGCGAGGGTGACACCGCCCTGAAGGCGCTGACCGCGGAGCTGGACGGCTGCGAGCTGGATGATCTGGCAGTTCCCGAGCGCGACTTCGAACTCGCTGCCGCCAGCCTGAGCGACAAGCTGAAACAGGCCATTGCCGACGCGCTCATGCGGATCGCTGCCTTCCATCGCGCAACCATCCCCGTTTCGATCAGGGTAGAGACTGCCCCCGGCGTGGTATGCGAACGGATACCACGAGCAATCAGCAAAGTCGGCCTGTACGTGCCCGCCGGAAGCGCACCGCTGCCATCGACTGCTCTGATGCTTGGCGTCCCCGCGCAGCTGGCTGGCTGCGCTGACACCATCCTGTGCACGCCACCGAAACCGGACGGCAGCGTGGACGCCGCCGTGCTCCACGCCGCACGCCTGTGCGGCATCCAGCGGGTATTTCGCCTGGGCGGCGCGCAGGCCATTGCCGCCATGGCCCTGGGCACGGCAACGGTGCCGGCGTGCCACAAGCTTTTCGGGCCGGGCAATGCCTGGGTAACCGAGGCCAAGCAGCAGGTCGCCGCCGCGCCCGGAGGTCCGGCCATCGACATGCCGGCTGGGCCATCGGAGCTGCTGGTGATCGCCGACGAGATGGCCGATCCGGTGTTCGTGGCAGGCGATCTGTTGTCGCAGGCAGAACACGGCCCGGACTCCCAGGTCCTGTTACTGTCCAATAGCGACACCCTGATCGCCGCCGTCGTGCCCGAGCTGGACAAGCAGGTCAGCGCATTGCCCCGACAAGCCATCGCGCGCCAGGCATTGGCCGGCAGCAGAGTCATCCGGGTTGCTTCGCTGGGGCAGGCCATGCAAGTCAGCAATACCTATGCACCCGAGCACCTGATACTCAACGTCAACAATCCACGGGAACTGCTCGATGCGGTCGAGTGTGCGGGCTCGGTATTTCTAGGCGCATGGTCACCCGAGTCCGTGGGCGACTACTGCAGTGGCACCAATCACGTGCTTCCCACTTACGGCCACGCCCGTGCCTGGAGCGGCGTGTCAGTGGCCAGCTTCATGAAGCAGATAACCGTGCAGGAACTGAGCAGTGACGGCCTGAGGTCGATCGGCGACTGCGCGATGACCCTTGCCGAAACCGAAGGCCTTGATGCGCATGCACGCGCGGTCAGCCTGCGACTGCAGGCCATGCAGGTGAGCGCATGAACGTCCTGGATCTGGCCCGCCCGGAAATACGCGCGCTGCAACCCTATTCGTCCGCGCGAATGGAGTCCGGCAGTGCCGCCATCATGCTCAATGCCAATGAATCGCCCTGGCCACCACCAGGCCATGATTCCGGCCTGAACCGCTACCCGGACCCGCAACCCGAAAGCCTGCGTACGCGGCTGGCGGACCTGTACGGCGTGGACGTGGACAATCTCATGATCGGACGTGGCAGTGACGAGGCCATCGATCTTCTGGTACGCGCGTTCTGCCGTCCGGGCGTTGATGCGATTGCCATCAGTCCGCCGACCTTCGGCATGTATGCCGTGTGCGCCAACATACAGGGCGCCGCCGTCGTGAACGCGCCGCTGGATGAGGACTTCAAGCTTGATCCCGAGACCGTGCTGGAAGCAGTTTCATCCGATGTGAAGGTGCTGTTCGTGTGCTCGCCCAACAATCCGACCGGCGGTCTGGTGCCACTGGACGTGATTGAGCAGCTGACGGCCACCTTGCGCGGGCGCGCCATGGTCGTTGTGGATGAAGCCTATATCGAATTTGCCAGTGCCGCGAGTGCGACAGGGCTTGTGGCCAGGTATCCCAATCTGGGCGTATTGAGGACTTTGTCCAAGGCCTGGGCACTGGCCGGTGCGCGTATCGGCTGCCTTGCTGCCGATCCGCAGGTGATCGCCCTGTTGCGGCGGATCATGCCGCCATACCCATTGCCCACGCCGTGCGTTGCAGCCGCAGAGGCTGCGCTTGACGAGAGCGGCCAACGAGTCACCGCCAGACGGGTGGCCGATACAGTCGCCGAGCGCAACAGGATGGCCAATCTGCTGCAGCAGATGCCTGGGGTGAAGGCGGTACTGCCATCACGAGCCAACTTTCTGACCGTGCGACTTGCGCATGCAGCAGGGGTGTGTCGTCACCTCGCCGCGCAGGGCATCGTGGTACGCGATCTCGGGCGGCAAGCAAGGCTTGCTGACTGCCTTCGTTTCAGTATCGGCACGGCGCAGGAGAACAGCCGCCTGATCCAGGCCCTGAGCCAGCTGACGGAGGTGGCATGAAACGCAAGATTCTTTTCCTCGATCGTGATGGCTGCCTGATCGAGGAACCAGCCGATCAGCAGATCGACTCGTTCGAGAAACTGGCCTTGCTTCCCGGGGTGATTCCGGCTCTGCGCCGCTGCGTTGATGCCGGCTATGAGCTGGTCATGGTGACCAATCAGGATGGTCTGGGCAGCGACAGGTTTCCGCAGGAAGATTTCGATGGTCCGCACGAACTCATGCTGCGCATTCTCGCATCCCAGGGCATCGTGTTCCGCGAGATTCTTGTCGATCGCAGCCTTCCCGAGGAAAACGCCGGCACACGCAAGCCGGCAACCGGACTGGTCCGGCACTACCTGGCCGACGACGACTGGAGCCGGGGTGACTCTGCCATGGTCGGCGATCGGGAGAGCGACATGCAGTTTGCCGCCAATCTTGGCGTGCGGGGCTTGCGAGTAGGCAATGAAGGCATGTCATGGGAAGCGGTCGTACACATGCTGTGCGACGCACCGCGTCTTGCCGAGGTACGGCGGGAAACGCGCGAGACACGCATACGGGTCGTGGTGGATCTGGATGCCGTGGCCGAGCCGAGCATCAGCACCGGTGTCGGTTACTTCGATCACATGCTGGAGCAGCTTGGCAAGCACGGGCGCTTCTCCCTGAGCCTGCATTGCGACGGTGATCTGGATGTGGATGAGCACCATACGGTCGAGGACAGCGCTCTGGCGCTGGGTCAGGCCATGCGCCAGGCGCTGGGCGACAAGCGCGGCATCGCCCGTTACGGCTTTACCGTGCCCATGGATGAGAGCCTGGCCAGCGCGGCGCTGGATCTGTCCGGTCGACCCTGGTTCGAGCTGGACGGTCAGTTTCCGCGCGACAAACTGGGCCAGCTTTCCCTGGAAATGGTGCCGCACTTTTTCCGCTCCTTCTGCGACGCGCTTGGCGCCAACCTGCACTTGCGCGTGCGCGGGGAAAACGCACACCACATGGTCGAGGCCTGCTTCAAGGCTCTGGCCCGTTGCCTGCAGCTGGCCATTCGTCGCGAAGGCACCGAGATGCCCAGCTCAAAGGGCACCCTGTGAAGACGCCATTGACCGGGGCAGGGCGCACGCCAGGAGCAGGTACTGAAGCGCGCGCGGCCCCTTCACGGAAACTCCCTCGAGCGCGGGATCTGGACGTTGTCCTGGTCGATGCCGGTGGCACCAACATCGGTTCGGTCTGCTATGCGCTGGAACGCCTTGGCGTGGCGGCCAGCCCGGGTAATGACCCGGACAGAATTCGCGCCGCCAGTCATGTCATCGTGCCGGGTGTCGGTGCGGCAGCACGGGGCATGCGACGCTTGCGCGACAGCGGGCTTGACGCGGTGATCCGCGGTCTTCGTCAGCCGGTGCTGGGAGTCTGCCTGGGCATGCAGCTGCTGTTCGAGCATTCCGACGAGGGCGACACGCCCTGCCTGGGACTGATCCCGGGCCAGGTCCGACATCTCCCGGATCGACCCGGGCTACGGGTACCGCACATGGGCTGGAACACCTTGCGGGTACGCAAAGCCGACCCGTTGCTGGCGGCTACCGAGACAGGTGCCTTTGCCTACTTTGTGCACAGCTATGCGGTACCCGTCGGCGATTTCACCTTGGCAACAAGTACCCATGGCATGGCATTCTCCGCCGTTGTCCGCCATGACAATTTCTGCGGCATGCAGTTTCATCCCGAACGTTCAGCCGAGCTCGGCGCGCAACTGCTGGAAAAATTCCTGTGTCTGTGAATTTCACTGTCTATCCGGCCATCGATCTTCGCGGCGGTCGTGTCGTGCGCCTGTACCAGGGTGACTACGGCCAGCAGACCGACTACCCCGTCGATCCCGTGCAACTGGCACACAAGTACCTCCGAGCCGGAGCCGAATGGCTGCACGTGGTGGATCTGGACGGCGCCCGCCATGGCCGCCTCGAGAATCTGTCGGTACTGGGCAAGCTCGCACAGGCCGGTTTGCGGATCCAGGCCGGCGGCGGCGTGCGCGTCCAGGATGATCTGGAGCGCCTTTTTTCAGCAGGCGTCGAGCGGGTCGTGCTGGGCAGCGTAGCCATGCGAAATCCGGAGCGGGTATTCGCCTGGCTGGACAGCTACGGCCCCGAACGCCTGACCATCGCGCTGGATACACGCTGGCGTGATGGCGAATGGCGACTGCCCAGTGACGGCTGGACAGAGGATACAAGCACCACGCTGGACAACCTGGCGCCGCGCTATGCCCGCGCCGGTGCCCGGCATGTGCTGTGCACCGACATAGATCGCGACGGCACCCTGGGCGGGCCAAACCTCGAGCTCCTTGCCCATCTGCGTCAGATCGCACCCGAACTGGCTGTCCAGGTATCCGGTGGTGTGCGCGCCCTCGAGGATGTGCCCAGGGCCCGGGCAAACGGTGCAGCGGGGATCGTGCTCGGCCGCGCCCTGCTGGAAGGGCGTTTCACACTGGAGCAGGCGCTCGCCGAGCTCCGGGAAGCCGGCTCATGCTGACCCGACGCATCATTCCCTGTCTGGACGTCCGCGATGGCCAAGTGGTGAAGGGCGTGCGCTTTCGCAATCACGTGGTGATGGGCGAAATCGTGGATCTGGCCGTGCGATATCGAAATGCCGGGGCCGATGAACTGGTCTTCTACGACATTACCGCAAGCCCGGAAGGGCGGCGTGTGGACCGCGACTGGATCGAGCGTGTTGCGCGGGTACTGGACATCCCTTTTTGCGTCGCCGGCGGAATCCGCAGCGTGCAGGACGCGCGCGAGATTCTCTTCGCCGGCGCCGACAAGGTGTCCATCAATTCACCGGCACTGGAACGTCCCGCGTTGATTGGCGAGCTGGCTGACACGTTCGGAGTGCAGTGTGTGGTGGTGGGAATAGACAGCATGCGCGATGACGACCGGAACTGGAGGGTACGCCAGTACAGCGGTGATCCGGACAAGACACGTGCACTGACGCGTACCACCCTGGAGTGGGTCCTGGAAGTCCAGCAGCTCGGTGCCGGCGAAATTGTCCTCAACTGCATGGGTAGCGACGGCGTGCGCGAAGGTTATGACATCGAGCAACTGCAACGTGTGCGTGAGCTTTGCAAGGTGCCGCTGGTCGCCTCGGGCGGAGCCGGAGCTGTTCGGCATTTCGCGGATGTGTTCGAGCAGGCCGATGTCGACGCCGCACTTGCCGCCAGCGTGTTCCATTCCGGAGAAATTGCCATCGCGGACCTCAAACGCCAACTGGGTGCGACGGGGATACCGGTGCGGCATGTCATTGCAGCGCCTGACGGCCACGAAGATTCCTTGCATCCATCCTCCAACCTCCCTCGCAGCTGAACCCGGGAACCCCACACGTGTCCACACACCAGAATCCTCAAAACCACACCCGCATTGATCCGTCCGCCCTTGACTGGGACAAGAGCGACGGCCTTCTGCCGTGCATTGTCCAGCATTGGCATGACGGCCGGGTGCTGATGCTGGGCTACATGAACCGGGCGGCGCTTGAGAGCACACTCAGAGCGCGGACAGGTCACTTTTTTCAGCCGCAGCAAACAGCGCCTGTGGACCAAGGGCGAGACCTCGGGCAATGTGCTTGAGTTGCAATCCGTCCGTGCCGACTGCGATGCAGATACGCTGCTGGTAATGGCCAATCCGCGCGGGCCCACCTGCCACCGCGGTACGGATACCTGCTTTGGCGACACGCTGCAGTCGCAAGTGGCGTTTCTCGGCCAGCTCGACCAATTGGTGGCTGATCGGCATGCCGAGCGTCCCGAGGGCAGCTACAGCACGCGCCTGTTCGAATGCAGGCACCCGGCGCATTGCGCAGAAGGTCGGCGAGGAGGGTGTGGAGACCGCGCTGGCGGCGGTGGCACAGGATGACGATGCGCTGCTGGACGAGTCCGCCGACCTTCTTTACCACCTGCTGGTACTGCTGCGCGCTCGCGGACTCGGACTGGCCGATGCAGTGCGGGTGCTGCGTCAACGGCACGCCTCCTGAGCGGCCCCTTCATGCACCAGGCGTGACAACGGTCACTGGGCATGCTGTCGTGCCACGGCGATAATGGGTAAACCTGCACTGCAACAAGGTATCGCCGCATGAATTCGTTCAAGTTGGCCTGGATCATCTGGCTGCTGATCTGGGTTGCCATTTCCTTCTGGAGCAAGCGCACCCGGCGACACGAGCCGCTCCTGTCACGTGCGATGCACATGCTGCCGCTGATCATTGCGGCCTACCTGCTGGCCATGCCGAATGCAGCCGGTCTGCTGGGCGAACCGATCATGCCGCGCCTGGTCTGGTTCCACAGCGCGGGCCTGGTCCTGACCTGGGGCGGACTGGCGTTTTCGGTCTGGGCACGGCTGTACCTGGGCAGCAACTGGAGCGCCTCGGTTCAGGTCAAGCAGGATCACGAACTGGTACGCAGCGGACCCTACCGTTACGTGCGCCACCCGATCTATACCGGCATGCTGACAGGATTCCTCGGTTGCGCACTCGCGCTGGATCAGTGGCGCGGCCTGCTGGCTCTGGCGATCGTGCTGGCCGGCTTCATCTACAAGCTGCGCCTGGAAGAGCGCTGGATGCTTGAGACCTTCGGCGAGGCCTATGCCGACTACCGCCGGCACAGCCACGCACTGATTCCGTTTGTGCTCTGAGCGTTTCCCTCATGCCGCGGCTCGGGTGCCGCGACCGCGCACTGCGGGCACTGCCTGCGCGGCCAGGCCGCACACCGCCAGCATCCACACGATCAACGCACCGCTGGGCAGGTCCAGCAGTGCTGACAGCACCAGCCCCAGCACATAGCCGAAAATCCCGATCAGGTAGGCTGCCGCGAGTCTGGACTTTCCAGCAAGATTGACCGTCGCCAATGCCGGCACGATAAGGCTGGCGAACACCAGGTACACGCCGACCAGCTGCACCGATACGGTGATGGCAATGGCGAAGGCAGCATAGAAGGCCATGCCGTTCATGCGTCCGCGGCGCCAGCCGACGAAACCCAGCAGCAAGGCCGAGATGATCGCGGCAGGCACCAGCTGGCCGTAGCTGACCCACAGGATCTGGCCTACCAGCAGGTTCTTGAGGTGCTCGCCGCCGTGCGGGTTGTTGGCCAGCAGCAGCAGACCGCCGGTGGCCGCCAGCACGAACAGGATGCCGATCAGCGGTTCCTGATAGCGCGACCAGCGGCGGTCGGTGAAGCTGAGCAGCGCCGCGCCAAGCAGGGCAGCGACGGCGGCCGCCAGCTGCACGGCCAGGCCATCATCGCCAAAATTCATGTACTGCGCGGCGATCACGCCCAGCGCCGCCACCTGGGCCAGGGCCAGGTCGATGAAGATGATGCCGCGCTTGAGCACCTGCTGGCCCAGTGGCACGTGGGTGGAGAGCACGATCAGCCCGGCCACGCAGGCCGGCCCCAGAATGCTGATGTCGAGACCGGAAAGGTTCATTTGGAGCCTTCTCCCTTTGCCGCCTTGAGCAGCCGGTCGATGGTGTCGTCGTACAGGCTGAACAGGTCCGTGGCACTGTCGGTGCCGCCGACCGTAAACGGCAGCGTCACGGCGGGCACATCGGTGCGCTGCGACAGCCAGTCGGCGGCCTTGGGGTCCTGATAGGCGGCGCGGATGATCGCCAGCGTGTTGGAGGCCTTGGTCACCGCAATCAGGCTGGCCAGGTGCGAACTGGTCGGGGGTACGCCGGGCTTGGGCTCCAGTGCACCGACCTGGTTCAGGCCAAGCCAGTCCTCGAGGTAAACCCAGCTGTCATGGTGGACCACGATATTGCGGCCCTTCAGCGATGCCGCTTTCGCCTCCCATCTCGGAATGGCCGCCATCCAGCGCGACTTGAAATCGGCAAAGCGGCTACGGAAGGTGGCGGCATTCTGCGCATCGAGCTGCTCCAGGCGTGCCTCCAGCGCTGTTGCGACGGCCAGCATGCGGTAGGGATCAAGCTGGATGTGCGGGTTGCCGTCGGCATGGATGTCGCCACTCGCGCGGTCGAGCTGGGCCGGCTTCTCCAGCAGCTGGACCTGGTCGTCGGCCATGAAGTAACCAGCACCGGACGCGACCTTGCTATTGCCGGCCTGCCGCAGCAGCTGCGGCAGCCAGCCGATCTCCAGCTGGGCACCGGTGCACACGATCAGGTCGGCCTGGCGCACCTGCGCGATCAGGCTGGGCCGGGCCTCGACATGGTGCGGGTCCTGCAGCGCGTTGGTCGCGGCATCGACATGCACGGCATCGCCACCAATCTGGTGCAGCATGGCGGCCCATTCGGGTTCGCAGGCAAAGGTGCGCAGGGCGGCATGGGCGGGCAGGCTGGTCACGGCAGCCAGGCCGAACAGGGCAAGGGCAAGCAGTCGGTTCATGTCATGGATCCTCGGGTCAGAACTTGTGCGCGCCGTGCGCGCCGATGGCGACCTGGTATTGCAGCACCAGGGCATTGTCACTTTGCCCGGGAGCGGGCTTCTCGTGGCTGTACTGCAGCCGCATCAGGCTGAACTCGCTGTTGCGCCAGGTCAGCATCACGCTGTGCTTGCTCGGATCGAAGCCGCTGGCGAACGGACCGGTATCCGCAGCCCACAGCTTGTCGTAGCGGTAGCCGGTGCTCCAGGTGCGGTTGAAGTTGTACACGCCTTCCAGGTACAGCCCATGGCGCTGGCCGACCCAGGGCTGATCGAGCATCGCCACAGCCGGGTCAGTGGTGGTGACGGGGGCGCTGGCCGCCGTGTAGCGGCCGTCGCGCTTGTCGGTCATGTATTCGCCGCGCAGCAGCAGGCCGCCGTCCTTGAAATTGCCGTGATGCGACCACTTCCAGGTGGCGTCGGCGATGTACAAGGTATTGCGACCGCTGAAGCCGTCGTCGGCGCCGGTGGTGTCGGCGCGCAGCATGGAAAGGCCGGCGAACCAGGCATTGCTGTCGCCGATGTCGCCGCCGGTATGCACGAACAGGGTGTGCGCGCCGGTGCCATGATGGTTTGCTCCGGCGGTGGGGTAGTTCTGGCCGCGGAACAGCTCGCCGCCGACCTGGATGAAGGTATTGGTCGGTGCCACCCACTGCACGCGCACGCCGTCGTCGCCGTACTGCTTGCCGAGGAACGCCTGGTAGACCAGCGGCCGCACGCTGAAGAAGTCGGTATGCGGATGATGGCTGTTGAGATAGCCGATGTCGGAGTAGAAGCGGCCGGCGCGCAGCCCCAGACCCGCGGGCAGGGCGGTGGTGTCGATGAAGGCTTCCTCGACACCGATGTGATCCTGACCGTCCTCGCTGGAGGCGGTCACCGTCAGCTGACCGTAGAACTTGTCGTCGACATTGGCCGACATGGCAATCTCGCTCTCGCCCAGGGACAGGCCCTGCGGCAGCGGCCCGGACTCGCCGCCAGCCGGGAACCCGGCCACAGGGTAGTCGCCGTGATTCAGGCTGTGGTGTGCATAGGTGCCGTTGAGAATCACCGCGATGGCCGGATTGAAGTCATTGCCTGTGCCGAGTCCCGAGGCCTGTGAAGGCGGCGCCTTGCGGGTCACGGCCGCCATGCGATCCTCGAGCTTCTTCTGCTTCTGCTCGGCTTTCATCTGCTCCAGTTCCTGGCGCGCCTGGGTGGCTGCAGCCAGCGCTTCGGCGGCCTGCTTGCGCAGGGTCTGTGCATTGTCTTCCAGCAGCTGGATACGCTTGCTCAGGTCGGACAAGCTTGTCGCGCTGGCCTTGCCGTCAGTCCCGGCCAGGGCGACTCCCGGCACGCACAAGGCGGCCAGCAGGAAGGTGGTCAAAAGGTTTTTTTGCATGCGAGGCGGTTCCCAAGACGTCGAGTTCGACCGTATGAATGTTACATTATAACATTACAATAACCAGGGTCAACGACTTTTCATCGCCATGCGTCCAGGAACGCAGTCATTCCATCGTCATCGGATGGCACGTATGCCGGGCTCGCCGTGGAGCGCACGCTACGCCAGTGGCAGCAACGGACTCATGTGGGAAGGGGCAACACGGATCCGCAGCACCGTACCGGCGGGCGCAACGCACCTCAGTCCTGCAGGCTGCGCGACTCGGAGGTGGCCAGCACTTCGGGTGAAGGGATTTCCAGCGGACGCCGACGCAGCAACGGCTGCGCCAGGACGCTGGCGACAATGATGACCACGCCGACATAGAACGGCCAGTCGAGCTCACGCTGCTCACCCAGAAGCAGCATTGCCAGCAAAACGGCATAGACCGGTTCAAGGTTGGTAGCCAGCTGGGTCGCGAAGGCACTGACATGACGCAGTGCGCGCAGCACGATGGCAAAGGGCAGCAGGGTGCAAACCAGTGAAAGGATCAGCAGCAGCAGCCAGTCGTGCAGGTCGGGCCAGGGAAATGCAGCCCCGGCATGCGGCACGAACGGAGCCAGCAGGGTCAGCAGCACGGTTCCAGCACCCAGTTCGATGCAGGTCACGGTCAAGGGGTCGCCACGATCAACCATGCGCTTGTTGAACGCACCGAAAAAGGCCACAAAAATGGCTGAGACCAGGCCCACGGCAAGACCAAGGCGCATATCGGCGGGAATACCGCCAACCACCAGGGCAACGCCCGGAATGACCCCGACACCCAGCAGCAGCTCGCGTGGCTCGAAGGGCCGTTTGGCAATCCACGGTTCGGCCACCGAAAGAAAGATGGGTGCAATGGCAATGCAAATGGCACCCACCGACGCGTTGGCCAGTTTGATTGCGCCGTAGAAGGTCAGCCAGTGCAGCGCCACCAGCACGCCAATGCCGGAGTAGGCGAGAAGTACCCGTGCCGGCATGCGCCTCACCCCCCGCCAGACGGCAGGCACCAGCAGCAGGGCAAGCACCACCAGCAACATGCGCCACCACACCAGCTGCAAGGCACTCAGGGTGATCATCTTGCCCAGGATGGCGGTAAATCCCCACAGCACCACACACAGGTGAATCTGCAACTGGGCCTTGCTGGCGGGGTTCAGGGGCACGCTCGGATATCCTTCGCAGTGTTGCAGGTGCGCGCATTGTAATCATCGGCAACGACGGGTGAAAGCTGCTGCCCGACAGCAAGTCCAGGTCGCTCGGCGTGATGACGGCCAGCCTGCTGCGAACCGAACCCCGGCGCGAACAGGCCGGTGATCCCTGGACTGAATTCAGCCTAAGGTACTTGTGGCGTATCGCGAACAGGCAAGGGCACGTCGCACAGGCCAATATGGCCGACCGGGAAGCGGTAGAAGGGCCCCTTGCGGTTGCGCTTGGCCTCGACCAGACGGGCGAAGGACGCACTGTCACTGCGCAACACCTGAAGCCTCGGTCGCTGCGATTCGGGCAGGCTCGTGGCCAGGCGTATCGATTCGATCCCGGTCCGCTGGCCCGGCTCCGTGTAGACGCCCATGGGCTCGGGGCCGCGGGGCAGCGAGGCCAGCCAGGGCATGCCTTCGACGACTCTTCCGACAACTGCCAGCTGATGGTCCAGACGCCGCGGTGCCTGACCGATCGGTACATACAGCGTGTTGCCGTTGCCGCTCTCAGGATCAACGTCGCGCGCCACCCCGACCATGCCGTAACACTGAGCCAGCCAGGCCTTGCCGGCCAGACGGTTGCGCGCAACCGGCAAGCTGTCACTGAACCCGACTTCCGGCGCGTACAAGTCGCCATCGGGAAGCAGGGTGAATTGGAAATCACTTGCACTATCGCGCGTAAACTCGGGAGGAAGCTTTGTTCTGGCCTTGCCCATGGGCTTGGCCTTGGCAGGATCGTCGCTATCGGGATCACCCCACTGGGCGACAAAGTTGTCCTGAACCCGGTATACACTGGTGTGGTCAAAATAACGCTGCTGTACCAGTGTCTTGATGTTGGCCACATGCTCGGGGGCCCAGTCCGGGGCCAGTTCGATCACCACCCGGTGATTGCCATGGAGCTGCATGACCAGAGTCTGCGCGGGATCAAGCGAGCGCCATTCCGCCGCCGTGGACTGGGCAAGGATCTCCTTGCTGGTCGGGGTATCGGCGCGAAGCCTTGTGGCCCAGGGCGTGAGCAGCAGCAGGGCACAGATGCACAGAACGTTGCGACTGCAAGACATTTCATTCCCCCCGGGTTCTGGTCAATTCTGCCAACAATAACAGAATCGATGAACTGCTCTGGTGCGAGAGATGCCGCGAGTCGGCAAGATCAAACACTGCTACCGTAACGGCACCAGCTCTCGGCACTGACCAGTCATGGCGCAGCGCTCACTTTGCACGGAATGGTTCGTCTGATGGAAGGTCATGAAGCGAGGCCACATGATGCCGTCAACGGTCGCGTGTATCGCGCCCCCGGCGTATACCGCAGGTATCAGGCACGACATGCGCTGGCTCCTGCGGAAATGAAAGTGTTGCTGCGTTTTCATCGCGCCTGGGTCGGCAAGGATGTGCTGGATATCGGTGTCGGCACCGGCCGCACAACGGCATGGCTGGCGCCATTCTGCCGTCGCTACGAAGCGATTGACTACTCCCCGGTCATGGTTGGCATCATGCGCAGATCCAGGCCGGATATTCGAGTCCATCTGGCTGACATGAGGGACATGTCGGTATTCGAGGATGCCAGTTTCGACATGATTTTCGCCCCGGACAATGTGCTCGATGCTGCCGCTCAGGCAGGCCGACTGCAAACGCTGGGCGAATGCCTTCGCGTGCTGCGCCCAGGTGGCCTGCTGATAGCCAGCAGTCACAATCTGGAGTGGTATCAGGCAGGCAGACCGCCTCGGTCCGAATGGAGCCGCAACCCCGTCCGGCAACTGAAAATGCTGCGTCTGATAGCGCGACGCTGGCGCAATTATCTGCGCCTCAGGCCCCGTTGCGGTTTGCGAGATGATCACGCCGTGTATACGGACATCGGCCACGACTACGCCTTGCTGCACTATTACATTGACCAGCAATCACAGCGAAAGCAGTTTGCCGCGGCCGGCTTCCATGTGCGTGCCGTTCTCGACCAATCCGGTACCGAGCTGTCGCCGGACAGCGACAGTCGGCAGTCCGCTCATCTCATGTACGTCGCCAGCAGTTCAGCGCCCGCCTGACGAACGTTGCCTGCTCGGGCCACGCTTGCGTCCAGGCCGCTGTGCCTGTGCGCCGTTGCGCTTGGTCTGTTGCGCCGCCTTGCCACGACGCTTGCGCGGTGCCGAGGCGGGCTTGTTGCCGCGGCCCTGGGAAGGCTTCGCCTTGCTGTCCATGCGCAACGGACGGCTTGGCTCGAAGCCGTCGACTGGCGTGATGGCAACATCCTTTTTCAGCAGACGCTGGATCTGCATGAGCAGGCCGGTCTCTTCCTGGCTGACCAGGGACACGGCCAGACCCGTGGCTCCGGCACGGCCGGTACGCCCGATGCGATGCACGTAGTCTTCGGCCACCATGGGCAGGTCGTGGTTGATGACCAGCGGCAGTTGCTCGATGTCCAGTCCACGGGCAGCAATGTCGGTAGCGACCAGCACCGTGACCTTGCCACTCTTGAAATCCTTCAGGGCGCGGGTGCGCTGACTCTGACTCTTGTTGCCGTGGATGGCGGCACAGCTGAGGCCGGCGCGATCGAGGTGACGACACAGCTTGTCCGAGCCGTGCTTGGTACGCGCAAATACCAGCGTCTGTCGACGACTGTCCTCGGCGAGCAGGTGCAGCAGCAGATCGCGCTTGCGATCAGCATCAACCGGGTGCACCTGGTGGCTGACGGTATTGACCACGCTATTGGGAGGCGTGATCTGGATTTCACGTGGCTGGCGCGTGAACTGTTGTGCCAGGGCCTTGATCGGATCGGCGAATGTGGCCGAGAACAGCAGTGTCTGGCGCTTCTTCGGCATGGCCGAAAGCAGGCGCTTGAGCGCAGGCAGAAAACCCATGTCGAGCATGCGATCGGCTTCGTCGAGCACCAGGATTTCAATGCCGGACAGGTCGACATTGCCCTGCTGCATGTGATCGATCAGTCGTCCCGGGGTGGCGATCAGTACATCGACGCCGCGACGCAGATTCTGCACCTGCGGACCCATGCCAACGCCGCCAAAAATGGTGGTGCTGTGCATGCGTACGAACTTGCCGTAATCGCGCAAGGAGTCATGCACCTGCATGGCCAGTTCACGGGTCGGGGTCAGTACCAGCGCGCGCGGGCGCTTGGCACGACCGGGGCTGGGGCGCTCGCCATCCGGAAACAAGCGCTCCAGCATGGGCAGGACAAACCCTGCGGTCTTGCCCGTGCCGGTCTGTGCGGCGGCCATGAGGTCATGGCCGGCGAGAGCGACGGGAATGGCTGCTGCCTGGATGGGGGAGGGCTTCTTGTAGCCTTTGTCGGCGAGCGCGCGCAAAAGCGCGGGCGCCAGCCCGAGCGAATCAAAATTCATGGGAAATCTCCTGAAACTGATGGTACCCGGAGCGATCCCTGAGATCCGCGCTGCGAGCGAAATGTTGCGGACAGGCGCGGCGCGCCATCCGGTTCGAGATCTGTCGCCCAGCGGGGCCGATGCCGACAGCATGCCGGAAATCATCAGCGGAAAAGGGAAATGCGACGTTCAGATCACGAAGCGGGCTACACAATACATTGAATCCTGCCGCCAAGCTACTGTTTTTCCATAGGGGCGCTCGCCAGCGATTGTGATTTGGTTAAGCTGGGAGCCTGTCGGACTTTACTCGGCCGGTCTGCGAATCCGTCCGTGCGGTCCATATTTCCGCCACTTTTTGACCCATAGAACCACTATGGGCCTGCAAAGCGTCGAAAATCTGTCCTCGCACAGCCGAATTCTCGACTCGACCGGCAAAGTCTGACAGGCTCCGAGCCTGGGCGGCAGGAACCAAGTGAGCGAGGCACAGTGGTTTTGAGGCAGACTTTCCGATCAATTGAGGCGAATAGCCGTAGCTATTTAACGTAGTGAGCGGAAAAGCTGGCCAAAACCACGGACCACAGCCGCTTGTGTTTCTACCGTAGCAACTGAACCTGATCCGGGGAAACACTCTTGAGCAGCACGCGCCGGGTGCGACGCACCCATGCCGAAGGCACGCTACCGGTCCGACGCCGCGAGTTGTGGGCCTGGGCCATGTTCGACTTTGCCAACTCCGGCTATACCACGGTCGTCATCACTGCGGTGTTCAACGCCTACTTTGTCGCGGTGGTGGCTGCTGGTGCGAAGTGGGCAACCTTGTCCTGGACGCTGGCCTTGTCGCTGTCGTATGCGCTGATCGTCGTCACGGCGCCGGTACTTGGCGCATGGGCAGACCTGCACGCGCGCAAGAAACCGCTTCTACTGCTGTCGAGCATTGTCTGCATCGCCGGCACGGCCGCCCTGGCATGGTGCGGCCGTGGCGACGTGGCCCTGGCGCTGGGGCTGGTGGTCATCACCAACACGGCGTTTGGTACCGGCGAAAACCTGATTGCCGCTTTCCTGCCGGAACTTGCCGACAGCAAGGCCATGGGCCGTTTGTCATCGTGGGGCTGGGCCCTGGGCTATGCCGGCGGGCTGCTTGTGCTGGCCATGTGCCTGGCGTGGATCCAGGGTGCCGGTGCGCGCCAGTCCACGACCGATTCGGCCGTCGCCGGAAGCATGCTGATCACGGCCGTGGCCTTTGCCGTGGCCTCCTTGCCAACCTTCCTGCTGCTCAAGGAACGTGCCCAGCCGCAAGCAGGTGCAGCATCAGCCTGGCGTACCGCTCTTAGCCGCATGCGCAAGGCCCTGGCGGGTGGCCATGATCTGGAGGACCTGCAGCGTTTCATGTGGTGCATCGTCTGTTACCAGGCCGGCGTCGCCACCGTCATTGTCATTGCCGCCATCTACACGCAGCAGGCATTGGGTTTCGACACCGCAGACAGCATCAAGCTGATTCTGGTGGTCAACATCAGCGCCGCGCTTGGCGCACTCGCGTTCGGCTGGATCGAAGACCGCATAGGGCATCGCGCCACATTGGCGCTGACCTTGCTCGGATGGCTGCTGGCCATCGCCCTGTTGTGGTACTCGCAGACCCGGACGATGGTTTGGCTGGCAGCGAATGTCGCCGGGGTCTGTCTGGGGGCATCGCAGTCTTCGGGCAGGGCCTTGGTCGGTTACCTGTGCCCGCCACGTCGCGAAGCCGAGGTATTCGGTCTGTGGGGCCTCGCAGTCAAGCTTTCCTCGATTCTCGGTCCGCTGGGCTACGGGCTGGTGGAGTGGCTGAGCGGTGGCAACCATCGCATCGCCATGCTGGCAACCTCGGTGTACTTCATCGGCGGGCTGTTGCTGCTGGTCCGGGTGGATGTGCAGCGTGGCCATGCGCTCGCGAGCGGCATTCCGGATCGCAACCGGAATGCCCAGGCATCATAGTCAGTGAGTGCTTTCGCCTGCAGCGAGCTTCTTCTCATACAGGGCGCGAAGATCCAGGTCACCCGAGTCGAACCGGAATACCGGCCGAGTTCCAGCGGTGACGCCATTCAGCGAACCGTCGATAAGGGTCATGGAACTGTCATCGTTGATGCGCAGGCGTGCCCGACGAGCGGGATTGCGCGGATTCAGAATGATCACGGCTGCATCCCTGTTGTCGATCTTGCCCGCCTGCAAGATCCAGTTGCCGCTGATAACCGCGGGCGCAGCGTCAGGCTGCATGCGCTGGTAGCGGAGGACGAAGCTGTTGCCGCCATGCTCATCGCGTTGAAGGCTTATGCCCAGTTCAATCCCGGCACAATCCGGGCAGGGCAGTTTTGCGCTGAAACGCGCATCGCTGCTCTTGAGCAGTTGGGGCGCTGGCAGCGATGCCTGCTGCAAAGTCGCTGCAGCGGCCGGCACCTCCGCGACAGTACTGGCGGGGGCAGGAGCGGGCTCTTGTTTGTCGCTGCATGCACCAAGGCAAGCCAGCGCGATTGCAAGGAAAAGTGTGCCGAACGCAGACTGTTTCATTCTGAGCCCTCCTTGTTGCTGTCGCCTGGCGGTCGCCTGGCCAGAACCATGTAGCTGTTGTACGGAGTATGTCCCCACAAGGGCTCGATGCTCACTTCCAGCCCATGTCGCTGCAAGGGCTCGGTAATTTCCTCGCGGGTCGGGAAGTGCTGCGCACCAACCTGCATCCAACTGCTCCAGTGCAGGAATTTTTCTTCGATCACCGTGGCCCAGTAACGCCAACTGGAATCTCGAAGGCAGTTGCGAATCATCAGCACACCACCGGGAGCAACCCGCTCTGCGGCAGCATTCAGAACGCGCTGCTGCAGTTCGTGCGGCATGTAGTGCAACGCATCAAGCAGGGCCACGTCGCCGCTGAACTCCGGTAGCTGGCCGGCATCGGATTCGATGAACTGCATCTGCGGATGTGCCCCGGCAGCAAAGGCCCGGGCACTGGCTATCTTGCGCGGATCGCTGTCGACGCCAACATAGTCCGGGCAGTGATCATGGCGGGCAAGAAACATGCCCAGCAACCCCATGCCACACCCGATGTCCAGAAGTGGTTGCGTCGACCCGGAGAACACCCGCACGGCCCCCTGATAAACGGGGTCAATCCACAGCTTGCCGCGTACATACTGTCGCTTCCAGTGGTCCTCGAACTGGCTGGATATGCTGCGACGAAGGCGGGCCCGCTTGATACTTTCAGTGCTCATATGTGCTCTTCAAATTTTTCTACAATGGAGTCCAGCGCCATGGCTATCATTTCCAGGCGCTCGACGAGCTCGCAAAGACCGCTGTCATCAGCGACAGCGACCATCTCATCACGCAGTGTAGCGGCGCACGCGCCAATGTCATGAATTGGCGAATTCGCGATTGGCTGCCCGTTCATGCGAGCGCCCAGTATTTGCGCATGCTCGGCCAGCGCCTGCAGAAGATCCTGCAGGCTGGCTCGCCCGCGGGTTTCGGGATGCTCCAGCAACAGCGCATCCAGACTGATGACCGCTCGCGCCAGGCGATTGCCGGCAACGAAGAACTCCTCGCCATTGCGCAACAGTCCCTCGCCGGTACGCGGCTCTTCGCGCAAGCGGTCCAGCGAGGCTTGTGCATTGCTGCGGGCGGTGCGGGCAGCGCGACGCATCTCGCCGTGTGCCGCCTCGTCGTCGTCGCGCAGGCTGTACAGGTAGCCCGACCAGGACGACAGCATGCCAGCCAATGACGGTCGAACACGACCGCGTTCCCAGCTTGGCCAGGCCAGATAGGCGGCAAGGCCCAGCAGGCAACCTCCCGCGGTACCGGTGGCACGCGCCACTACCAGTTGCATCGCCGGCTCGCCAGCCAGGGCCAGCATCAGCACCAGCATGCCGCTCAGCGCCGCAACACCGATGCCATAGTGGCGCGGCGCCATTTCCCGAAAGGCAAAACACAGCACCGCCATGGCGGCAACCCGCAGGCCTGTGCTGATCAGGACTGTGTCCAGCAGCAGGGACATCACCAGCAAGCCGACCAGGGTGCCGAGCATGCGCAATATGCCGTAACTGATGGTGGCTCCGAAGTCGGGCTTGAGCACGATGGCCGCCGTCATCGCGATCCAGTAACCGTGCTCGAGGGCGTAGAACCGGGCAATCGCAAGTCCGGCCATGACCGCTACGGCACAGCGCAGTGCGTGACGGAATGCAATGGCATGCCATCGCAGGTTGGCACGCAAGGTATCCAGCGGCCTGCCTGCCCGAGGCACGCGCAACAGCGCACCTGCAGTCTGCGACGTGCTCCGGACTTCCGGTCCGCGACCCAGGCGACAGTTCCGCCCCACGACACGAACATGTCGCGCAAGCGACAACGCGCTGTCCAGCAACGGCCGCATCCCGGGCTCCTGCGGCCCCTGATCAAAGGTCTGTTGCAATGACTCCAGGCCGAAATCCATCCGCTCTGAGGTCGCCCCGGACGAGCTCGCCTTGTCGGGCCAGGCAATCGCGTCTGCAGCATTTTCCAATGCCTGCGCCACCTGCAGCATCCAGTTGCGCACTTTTTGCGCAGTCCCTTCACTCAGCTTCGACAGCTGCTCGCTCAGTGTGACAAGCGCCAGACGGATCTGGTCGTACTCATGAACCAGAAGACAGAAACGCTCCCGGGCCGGGTTGCGCAGAGTGCTCTGGCCAAGCAGGGCAGACTGCAGCTCGTTCATGGTGGAGGATTCGGGCGGCGGCGTATCGCCCTCCGGCAGCTCGCGTGCTGTGTCGGCCAGAGACCTGAGCGCTTCGGCCAGCATCAGGCGTTGTGGGCGGTCGCGATCGACGGGCCACAGCAGGACCGCCAGCATGGTCTGCAGCAGGCCACCGGCAAATATCAGCAGGCTGGCCTGAACGGCGCTTGCCGGCGCGGCGCGCGAGGCAGTGATCAGAAGGACAATGATGCTGGTCAGGCCGACGCGGGTTGCTGGCGCACCCAGTGCCACCATCAGACCCGCCGCAAAGGTCCAGATGCCGACCAGCGGCAGGATCAACGCCGTGTTGCCACCCAGAGAAAACCCGACCAGGGCCGCCAGCGCACCCGCACCGCTCGCCAGCAGCAAGCGGCGAAAACGGGCTGCGTAGGAACCCGGCTGATCCGAGAACATGACCGTGAGGGCACCGACGGTCATGCCGAGCCCGGCCTGGATGTGGCCGGAAGAGACGCCTACAGCCAGGGGCAGAACCACGCCAACGGTATTGCGCAAGGCCACCGTCCAGGGAGCCTGGCGCTCTTGTACGGTCAGCAGCCGCGTCAGCAGGTGGCGATACCAGCGTGCGGATGTCATCACGCCCGTGGCCGCGCGCGCAACGACGAAGTCATTGCCCGGGAGCCGGGTTCAGATGGCCGCACTGGCCACATGTGCGCGCCTCGCGCGACCGATAGAAGCGCTCGAAAACAGGCGGAAAATCCTGCTCAATGCTGTTGAGCGTGAAGAATTCCTCGTACAGCTTGTGATTGCAGCGCTCGCAGAACCACAGCAGTCCGTCTTTCTCGTCCGCCAGGCGGCGGCGCTCGACAACCAGGCCCACCGATTCGGCCATGCGCTGCGGCGAATGAGGTACCCGCGGAGGCAGGTAGAACATCTCGCCGGCGCGAATGGGAATATCCCGCGCCTGGCCGTCTTCCTGCACCTTGAGCACCATCTCGCCTTCGATCTGATAGAAGAACTCGGGTCCTTCATCGAAATGGTAGTCGCTGCGCGAGTTCGGGCCGCCCACGACCATGATGATGAAATCGCCATCGACTATGCACTTGTTGCCCACGGGCGGCTTCAGAAGGTGACGGTGTTCCTCGACCCAGGCATCAAGCTTGAATGGGGCAGAAAGGGACATGCGGTTTCACAGAAGCGGACAGGGCACCTACTTTAACGCCACAACCTCTATAGCGGAACATGCAGAGCCTATCTCCTGTGGTGCCAAAGCAGCGTGTGGGGATACCAGGCGAGAAAAGCGCCTGCTTGCTCACCCTTCCGGCTTCTGATGCGAGCAAAAATCGCAGATGTTGCTTGATTTTGCGCGTTGAGTTCATGTGCCGCCGTGAATTGGAGGGGCAAGGAAGGATGGTCTTTCACTCAGAACGAATTCAGCGAACTCAGCCAGTTCCTGCCATCTGCCTTGCTTGGGCCTCTATGTGGCACAGACTTGCAGTTGAATTACCCGAAAGACAACAACACAAGGATGTGGTGCCATTGACTGCATGAAAGTCAGCTCTTGACAAATCGTGTGACACCGGGCGTAAACTGCCAAGGCAGCTGAACGGTACCAGATGGCGGCAAAAGATTGCTACCACGCCGCATCAGGGCCTTGGCGACCATGGGGGTACATCCAATCAATCTGTCCAGGCAACTCGGCAAAGCGCGACACCCAACAGTCGTTTTCGCGTGCCTGTTGTTCGCGACGGGTGCGCATGGGGCCATCCATGTCCCTGCGGGCGGTTCCGTTTCGCTCGCGAGTGGGGCGATGGATCTGGGCTGCACCGACATGAGCGTGGCAGGAAGCCTGCAAGTCGACAGCGCAACGATCTCTGCCGTTCATAACGTGGCAATACAGGCCGGCGGGACGCTGGACGGCGGCTCCGGTTCGATCACAATGGCCGGTAATTGGTCCGACAGTGGGACCTTCGTCCCCGGCACAAGCAGCGTTTTCTTTGTCGATAATCCCGCCTGCGCGCCGAGTTCCACGCTCAGCGGCAACACCTCGTTCTACAACCTGAGCCTGATCAGCATGCTTGGCAAGGTGTACACGCTCACTCCCGGAAACACGCAAACGATACTCAATGGGTTGACAATCCAGGGGACGCCCGCAAACCCGATTCAGATCACCAGCGGCAATCCGGGCAGTCCGGGTTTCGTCAATCTTGCCTCCGGCGGCACGCAAAATATTTCCCACGTGGGCGTGAGCGACAATTGGGCCACGGGGCAGGCGCTTGCGCCTCTACTGACCAATGAAGGCGGAACCGGCAACTCGCGCGGGTGGTTCGGCAACGCGCTGAAAATCGCCATCCCGGCGCTGGGAGCGGTAGGTCTCGGGTTGCTTGCACTCTTCCTCGCCGGTTTCGGAATTCCATTCGCGGCGAGTCGAACGCGGTCTTATGAAAGGAAGTAATCACATGAATCATGGTTCTGTCTGGATGCTGCCGCAACGCAAGCTGTTTGCGATGACGGTTTTCACGCTTTTGTGTGTCCTGGGGATGGCAGCCGCCTCCGCGGCGGACGTGCAAATCAACACTCCGCCAGGTGGGAACTTCGTGGTCAAGGACAACGCGGGCACAAGCACCTTGCTGACGGTGGAGAGCGCCGGACCGGTAACCGTGCCCTACCTGCCGGGTGCGCCGACTTATACGACCGGGGTTTGCTTCGGTTCCGGCGGCGTTTTGGGCCAGTGTGCGTCGATAGCCGGACCTCCCGGACCTGCCGGACCTGCCGGACCTCCCGGACCTGCCGGACCTGCCGGACCTGCCGGACCTGCCGGACCTCCCGGCCCTGCCGGACCTGCCGGACCTGCCGGGCCTACCGGCGCAACAGGCCCGGCCGGAGCCAATGGAGTCAGCGAATTTGCCGATTTCTATGCATTGATGCCCCCTGACAACGCGGCAACCGTTGCGGTAGGCGCCGACGTATCTTTTCCACAAGATGGCCCCGGTTCGGGGTCGATAACGCGAACCAGCGCCAGTGCCTTCAATTTGTCTGCCATCGGCACGTACCAGGTCACGTTTCAAGTCAGTGTGACTGAGGCTGGGCAGCTGGTACTCACGCTAAATGGGACCGAACTCGCCAATACGGTGGTCGGTCGTGCGACCGGCACCAGTCAGATTGTGGGTACATCTCTGGTTGAAACGACTGCGATAAATTCCATACTTACGGTTCGCAATCCTGCAGGCAACCCGACTGCGCTGACAATTACCCCGCTTGCGGGTGGGACCCGGCCGGCATCCGCCCATCTGGTCATTACGCAACTGCAATAAGACCTGCGGTACGGAGTCAGTCTTGCCTTTTGCCAGGGCCCGGACAATGTGTCCGGGCCTTTGTCTTTGGCCATCAAGGGTGATGGGTTCACCCGCTTTCCCGGCTTCGCTCCCTCGTCAGCTTTGAGGATGACCAGATCCCACCCCGCTGCCCGATGCTGCGCCAAGGACCCTCTGATGGTGCGGCCGGGCGAAAAGGATAGCATCGCCGCCATCGAGCGATTGGCCTGACTGATTCGGGCGCGACGCCGCGCCAGTCTGTCCGCCTCGCTCAGGGTATGGCAACCGGGCTCGGATAGCGGATTCGGCACTCCTCCGTCTGAAAGTTGTTCATGTCCAGATGCAGATGGCGATTGAGCCAGTGGTAGGTCAGTGTGCCTTCCGCCGGGCGTAGCGCCGCTGTGTACAGCGTGCCGAAGCCGCGATCAAAAGCCAGCGAGTACAGCGGTGGCCTGAGAAAGGCGTTCACGAATTCCTGTTGCGGTTCCGAATGCAGGGTCAGGCGCTGCAGCAGATAGCGCTCGCGGCGGACCGAGCTGGTGGCGCGCTCATGACTGGCCCAGTCGACACGGCCCTGGTGATTGGTAGCCACGGCGCTGCGCGTGACCACCGCCTCGCGGTCGGGCGCCATGTAGACGGTGGCGTACCGGCGCTTCGCATCCAGGACCGTGACGTTGTAGGCCATGTGGGTCGGTACACGTGCCAGAATCCGGGTCGCCTGGGCAGTGGTTTCACAGCATTGCAGCACATGCCGCAGGATCATCGGCACGCCAAATCCGGTGCCAACCACCCGGCGGCCGCCGAAGGTCAGCGAAAGCGCCAGGCCGGCGTCGTTGATGCCATCCACCAGTCCGATCATGCAGTCGCTGGTACCCAGCACCGTGCGCCCACCCCAGTGGGATTGCAGTGCCATCGCGTCGAAGGCGCCGGGATGATAATCGTAGTTGCGCACCAGCAACGGGCTGGCGCCCGGCCATACGGCCTGGGAGCAGCCAGTCAGGTATGCAGGGGGGCAGTACAGGCTGAGCAAACGCGCTTCGAGATCGCCTCCGCCGGCTGCATCCACGCATTGCTCCCACAACGGCACCATCTCGGGCATGTACTGTCGCAGTGCCATGCGCGACTCCAGGTACGTGGGCCGGTTTTCGATACCTTCACGCAGATACCAGTGGCGGTAGGCCGGCCACAGCTCTCTGAAACGCGCGCCCCAGGTCTCGCCATGTCGATCCTCGACGGTGGTGAAATGAAGATCCACCGGTGCGCGTCAGAGTATCTTGAACGAGTGGTCGGCCAGCTCTGCCGGCGCCGCCTCGGTCAGGGCACGTCCCTTGTAGTGCCGTCGCATGCCCTTGATCCACTTTTTGGATCGTTCGGTAAGCGCGAACTTGTCGTTCATGGCGCGACCGCGGGTAACCAGGATGCCCAGGTCAGCGCCTTCGTAGCGATAGTCGCCTGGCTTGAGGATGCGCAGGAAGAAGGCTTCGCGCTCGCTCTCGACTGCACGACGATGGTAGTCGAATCGGGCGTACTCGACACTGCCGTCGTCATTCATGCGCCAGATGCCACTCCTGGGTGCCTCGGTCAGCACGTCGATGCTGTCATCGGTGTGCTTGATTACCATCTGGCACCAGTCGTCGATGTTGTCCTTGTCGGCCCAGCGCTGGTTCAGCTCTTCGATATCCAGGTCGAATGGAATCCCCGAAAACTCAAGCAGATGGAACAGGAACAATGGTGCGTCGGCATGCGCAAATGCAGCATGATTGGTCATTGAGCTGGCGCCAGTGATACGCGGGTTGAGCTCACCCAGATAGATCTCGCGGGATTTCTGGTCGATCAGGAAATCCAGCTCGAAGTAGCCACGGTAGCCTTCCTTGCGCAGCTGTTCGCCGAACAGGTAGGTGTATTCACGCGCCTTGCTGCGGGTATTGCGGGTAAAGGCGTTGGCGAAAATCTCGTTGCCGCACCAACCGCCGCGATAGGGCGTCAGCGACGGGAAGCCGACCAGTTCGGTCATCAGCGGGCCAACGATCGTGCCACGTTTGGTGGCGCAGGCCTCGATGGCGGCACCGCGGCAATTGATGCGTTTCATGATCTTGATTTCGCCGGCGTCGACGATGTCGTGCTCGTGCTTGCGAAAATCGGCCTCGGACTTGATGAAAAAAGTGGTGTGGCCCGAGTCGCCGTAGGCCGATTGCAATACCAGGTCGCGGCCGAGACCGGAGTCTGCGGCGACCTTCATCAGGGTCTTGTAGTCGGGCACCCTGGCCAGGGTATTGGGGACGCTGGGCACGCCGGCCTTGTCGCCGATGCGCACGGTCTCGATCTTGTTGTCGACACGGTTGCGCAGGCTGGCCTTGGGAAACCAGACCTCGGCGCCGAGCTCCCTGGCCAGTTCTTCGGTGCGCTCATCGAACATCAGGAACACCATGCGCGGCTTGCCGCCACGGTTTTCGATCAGGTCCACCACCTCCTTGTGCTCGAGCAGGTAGTTGTTGATGTCCTCGATGGACTGGAACTCCGCGTGCGGCTGTTCGCTGGGGCAGAACACGTTGGGGTGTCCGCCATCATAGCAATCGATATAGTTGATGTACTTGAAGTTCCTGACCCACTCGTCGAGGCCCAGAAGATTGAAGTTGGTGGCGCTGACAAAATAGATGGGTTCTTCATTGCGATGGAAGAAGCGACGAATCTCCGAGAGATTCCTGAGTTTCTTTCGAGTTGCCATGAATTGTCTCCTTGTTCGGTTCCGCGCCGACCGTCATGGGTCCTGGCGCGAGATGGCGCTCATTGCGCGCTGCCTTGCTGTTCGAGCGCCTGGGGGGTGAACACGCGCAGCCCGAGATCCGTCTGGTAGCCATGGATCTCCTTCACATCGAGGGCGCGCATGAACATGAGAATTTCCTTGGATACCACCTGACCCGGTACCAGGATCGGGAATCCGGGCGGGTAGGGAATGATGAACGAGGTCGAGACCAGTTCGCGGCCCGAGTCGATGGCTGCTTCCATGGAGCCGTCGCCCAGGATGAAGTATTCACATTTGCTTTCGTCATAGGCCAGGAAGAAGGCCGCACGCAGGTCGCCTTCCGGCGTATTGGTCCCGTCCTGGCTTCGGAAGCGGTCATGGAAGCGCGAAAAGTCCGGCAGTGGCGGCAACTCCTCGGTCAGCGCATGCACGCGATTTTCGAACGCCTTGCGGGTCATCGCGCTGGCATCTTCCAGGTCGTTCTCGATCTCGCGGGCGATCTTCAGCAGCGCTTCGATCAGGTAGGCCACCGATGATCGCGTGGTGCCGATGTTGGTCATGAACAGCACCGTATTGCGCGATGTCTTGTTCACCTGGATGCCGTACTTGTCCATCAGCACGCTGTTCTTGAAGGTATCGCCGTCGACACCGCAATGACCCACCGCAAGCGTGACCCGGGTAGCGTCCAGTGCGAATTCGTCTTCTGCCCAAGCCTGCCAGATTCCGGTCCAGCCATGCTCCGGATCCCAGTAGGACTCGATGCCCGAATCGCGATATTCGGACGGAATCATCTCGCCGACCGACAGCACCGTGAAGTATTTTGACAGCAGTGGGTGCGCGGAAATGGCCTTGCGCATGCTCATGGCCGCTTCGATCTGCTTCTGCACCAGTTCGTAGCCTTCCAGCTCCACTTGCCGACGACCTACATCCAGCGAAGCAATGATCTGGTAGTTGGGAGAAGTCGAAGTGTGCGTCATGTACGCTTCATGGAATGCCTGCTCGACTTCGCCGCGAAAATCCTGATCATGCACATGAATCATCGAGCCCTGACGCAATGCGGTCAGTGTCTTGTGCGTGGACTGCGTGGAGTACACGCGTACGCGTACCTGGTCCGGATCCGGCAGCAGCGGTGTGGTTGCCAGGGCCTCGTCGTCCAACTCGGCCTGTCGATCGCATTGTTCGGACCACAGCTTGCGGTAAGCCTCACTGCGATAGCGTTCACGCAAGGCCTGCGCCACGTGCATGCCGGTACGCTGGCGATAGATACCGCCAAAGCGGGCGAATGCGAACCAGGCCTCGTCCCACAGGAACACCAGGTCGGGCTTGATCGCCAGGCACTCCTGCATGACCCGCTCGACGTTGTAGACAATGCCGTCGAAGGTGCAGTTGGTCAAAAGCAGCATGCGCACCCGGTCCAGCTTGCCAGCGCGCTTGAGCTCAAGCAGTTGGCGCTTGATCGACTCCAGTGGCACGGCGCCGTACATCGAATATTCCGATAGCGGATAGCTGTCCAGATAGACCGCATGCGCACCGGCCAACACCATGCCGTAGTGGTGCGACTTGTGGCAGTCGCGGTCGATAAGCACGATATCGCCGGGACGCACAATGGCCTGAACCACGATCTTGTTGCAGGTTGACGTGCCGTTGGTGGCGAAAAAGGTCTGCCTGGAACCGAACGCCCGAGCAGCCAGTTCCTGAGCCTTCTTGATCGGCCCGTGCGGTTCGAGTAGCGAATCCAGCCCGCCGGAGGTCGCCGACGTCTCGGCCAGGAAGATGTTCATGCCGTAGAAGTCGCCCATGTCCCTGATCCAGTTGGAACGGGTAATCGACTTCCCGCGGCTGATCGGCATCGCGTGGAACACGCCGGTGGGTTGTCTGGAGTATTCCTTGAGCGCGGTAAAGAATGGCGTCTGGTAGCGCGCGTTGACGCCGCGCAGGATGTTCAGGTGCAGCTCCATGTGATCTTCGAGGTTGTAGAACACTCGCCGGCATCCTTCCACGCCGCGACTGGCTATTTCCTCGACAGATCGGTCGGTCACCAGGAACACATCCACCTCCGGACGCACCTTGCGCAGCAAACGGCACAGTTCGGGCCCGCAATCTTCCGGATCGATATCCTCGATTTTCTCGTCGCCCAGCCGATCCAGGTAGGAACGCAGCAACTCCAGCTTGTTTTCGCTTTCGATACCGAAATCGTTGCGCACTACCACCGACTGGATATTATGGTTGAACAGCACCGCAATCAGGGCATCGGCCAGGTTCGAGACGACTACGACTTCATAGATGAACTGGTCCTCGCCACGGCGAATATCGCGCAGCGACTCGCGCAGCACATCCTCCTGTGTCTCGGTCAGGTCGTCGACCACCAGTACTTCGAAATAGTTGCGCGCTCGCGTTCGCTGTTCGGGGCTTTCCGGTTCATCGTGATCGGGTTGCGCAGCTTCATCCGAGTCGGGCCACGGATCGATGCTGCGGCGACGGTAGGCACCGCTCATCAGCGCTCGCGTTATGCGCGAAACCGCATGCGAGAACTCTTCCAGGTCGCCGCGAAACAGCAGGCGGCGCAGCTGCTTCAGCGAGCGCTTGCCGGGAAACGCCCAGTAGGACTCGATAGGGTCGAGTGCATCCAGCAGATCCTCGGTGCGAGCCAGCATCTTTTCGCGCCTCTGCGCGTCGGCAGCGACCAGTCGTGTGGCCAGCCCCTTGAGCGTGGTCCAGCGATCACTGCGCAACTGGGAGGCGCTGAAGAAGTCGCTCAGTGTCTGATGTTCCTTTCGCACTTTGTTGTCATGCTCTCTCACGGTATTGCAGCTCCTTGCAGGTCGGTGCCTGCGGAGTGATCACGATTGTGGTGTGCCATCGTCGCTGCGGAAATGCCCGGGTAGCATATCCACCGGTGCCGGCGTGTCGATGCCGGCGCGTCCGCCCTTTTCGGGCATGCTCAGCGGACCCAGCGTATGCAGATAGGCATCGATTCCCGCATGGCGGTTGTAGACTGAAAAATCGACTTCGCGGTCGCGGAAACTCTTGAGCACCTGGCCGAGGCCGAACAGGCCCCGTTCACGCTGCCTGCGGACCTGGGCCAGATCGATCTCGATGGGAATGATCTCGTCCTGGCCGCCAGCCTGGTGCAGGACACCTCCGGAAGGCGAAAACACGCAGGAACGACCGATGCCGCCCGGGCCAAGGCCATTGATATCGAACACGAAGCACTGGAACTGGGCAGCGGCCGCACGCGCCATGGCGATCTCGACATCACGGTCAATTGTGCGCGTAAGTACCGGATGCAAAATAACTTCTGCACCCATTGCAGTCAGAGTCCGGGTTGTTTCCGGGATCCATATGTCATAGCAGATCGACAGGCCGAAGCGGCCCACTTCCGGCACATCAAATACGCAGAATTCGGTGCCTGCGGTGACGTCTTTCTCATAGGGGCGGAAGGGGAACATCTTGCGGTAGCGCCGGATGACCTCGCCGTGCGGGTTGATCACCGATGCCGTGTTGTAAAAATGGCCGTGCTCCGAGCGCTCGAAATTGGATCCGTTGACGATCCACACGCCGTGCCGGGCAGCGGCAGCACTGAGGGCCTGTTCATTGTGATCCGGCAGCACGTGTGGCTCGTGCGGCAGTGGGCCACAGGCGGCCAGCTCGCTGAACAGGACCATCTGCACCCAGGGGAAATTGGCCATGACCAGATCCACCTTGTGCAGCATGGCATGCGTGTTGTCTCGCGAAACTCCGACGTGCATTTGTACGCCGGCGATGGCAAAAGGGATCATGCAAGAAGCTCCTTGGCTCGGTTGTGGCATGCAGTCGGGAACGTGGTGATTCCGGGCATGTTCAAGATGGCTTATTCATTGTTGGACGGGCGCTCGCTCAATAGTGCAAGCATCGCGTTTTCGAGGATTCCGAGTCCTTGCCTCAGCAGCTCGTCGGCGGCGGTCAAAGGTGCCAGGAAACGAATCACGTTGCCGTACACGCCACAGGGCAGGATGATCAGGCCATCCTCGGCGCAGCGCTGTACCAGAGCGCGGGTCAGATCTGCTGCCGGCCGGTTGGCATCTCCCTGCTCGACCAGTTCCATGGCCACCATCGCACCCAGGCCGCGCACATCACCGATCACCTTGGCCAGTGGCGGCTTTCGGCGCATGGCCTCGAGCGCATCGGTCATCAACTTCCCGATCGATTCGGCACGCGGGCACAACTGCTCCTGCTCGATCACGTCGAGCACGGCGTTGGCTGCAGCGCAGCCAATCGGGGATCCGGCGTAGGTGCCGCCCAGGCCACCTGGTCCCGGCGCATCCATGATCTCGGCCTTGCCGGTGACTGCGGCCAGCGGAAAGCCGCCAGCCAGGCTCTTGGCCATGGTGATGATGTCTGGTTCAACCCCGGAATGCTCGATCGCGAACATGCGTCCGGTGCGCGCGAAGCCACTCTGGATTTCGTCGGCGATCAGAACGATGCCGTGCTGGTCGCAGACCTGGCGAAGCTCGCGCAGAAAAATCGGATCAGCCTGATAGAACCCGCCCTCACCCTGAACCGGTTCGATGATGATCGCGGCGATCCGGTCGGGCCCGATCTCGGTCTTGAACAGCGCGTTCATCGCTGCCCGGGTCTGCTCCAGGGTCACGCCATGGTAGGCCATCGGGTAGGGCAGGTGGTAGACGCTTGATGGCAACGGCCCGAAACCGGTCTTGTAGGGTACGACTTTGCCGGTCAGCGCCAGGCCCATCATGGTGCGCCCGTGAAAGGCGCCGGAGAAGGCGATCACGCCAGGGCGCCCGGTGTGTGCCCGGGCGATCTTGATTGCGTTCTCTACCGCTTCGGCACCGGTACTCAGCAACAGCGTCTTGTGCGGCCCGGAGCCGGGCACGAGATCGTTCAACCGCTCGGCCAGTTGCACATATTCCCGGTAAGGATTGATCTGGAAGCAGGTATGGCTGAAACGTTCCATCTGCTCGGTGACCGCAGCCTTGACCGTCGCATGCATGTGGCCGGTATTCAGTACCGCGATGCCACCGGCAAAATCAATGTATTCCTTGCCTTCCACATCCCACATGCGCGCGTTTTCCGCGCGCTCGATGAAGCGTGGCAGGAGCGTGGAAACACCGCGTACCACGGCATTCTCGCGGCGGGTCTGCAGGCTGGCATTGGTGTTGTCCTGATCTCGGGCAGGAGTTTTCGAGCGGTTCTGTTGAGTCATGAGCTGCTTGCCGGTTGAGTGAAGTCGTGGGAGGCTCTGGTACCAGGGATCGCGCCGCGCCCAGTCGGGCGGCATCGCCTGGATTACCGCCATGTTTCGGAGCGTGACTTGCGCGTCGAACGCATCGAGACGGGAATCGATCCGTGGGCAGATGTATCTCTACCTTAACAGGCGCAGTTGATGGTCAGCTGAATCAGTGACTTGTGCTCATTGCTTCGATTGAATGACAGGTCTCGCGGGCCTGGCCGCAGGACATCGCCGGGCCATTGCTTCCGCGCCAGCGTGGTGGTCGATGGTGCGCGGGTTGTACTCGCGTATGGCCCTTTGACCGCCGGTATCAGACTCTCTCCCCATTCGATCCAGGCAGCACCGACATCGGCAAAGGCGAGGCCACTGCTTGCCTCGCGGTCGCAACACTTCCGTGCATCCAAAAGGCAGCGGGCTGCGTATAGCCGAATACAAGCCATATTCGAGCCGTGACAGATGCCCAAGCGCCAGTTCAAGCAGACTGATACTCCAGTCGGAGCGATGCCCCCCGGATCCGCTGCCGACACGACGAAGTTTGGTCGGGTGCGTAGCTGGTTCGACACGTCAGCTGCTGCGGTATCAGGTGAGGCGACCCGGCAAATTGACTGGCTGCGCGCATTCCCGTTCCTTGCCTTGCACGTGGCGTGCGCAGCCGTCTTCTGGGTCGGCGTTTCACCCATTGCACTGGTGGTCGCGTCAGGGCTGTACGCAGTGCGCATGTTCGCCCTGACCGGCTTCTACCATCGTTACTTCTCGCACCGTGCCTTCAAGACCTCGCGCGCAGTGCAATTCGTCTTCGCGTTGGTTGGTGCATCGTGCGTGCAGCGTGGCCCGCTGTGGTGGGCGGCTCACCACCGCAACCATCACCGCCATGCCGATACCGATCTGGACCCGCATTCGCCTTCGATTCGGGGCTTCTTCTGGAGTCATGCTGGCTGGTTTCTCACACCGGAGGCGTTTCGCACCGACCTGGAGCGAGTACCTGATCTCGCCCGTTATCCGGAACTGCGCTGGCTGGATCGTTTTGATACCGCAGTTCCCCTGGTCCTGGCTGTACTCCTGTACGGGCTGGGTGTACTGCTGTCGCATGTCGCACCGCAGCTGGGCACATCGGGCGGGCAGATGCTTGTGTGGGGCTTTTTCGTATCCACCGTCGTGCTTTTTCACGCCACCGTCACCATCAACTCGCTGGCTCACCGCTACGGGTCGCGCCGTTATGAGACCCGCGACCAAAGCCGCAACAATGCCTGGCTGGCATTGCTGACCTTCGGCGAAGGCTGGCACAACAATCACCATTTCTTCCCGGGCGCGAGCCGCCAGGGATTCCGTTGGTGGGAGATCGATATCACCTGGTATGGCCTGAGGCTGATGGCCGCGCTGGGGCTGGTACGCGAGCTGAAACCGGTACCCGCCTGGGTTCTGGAACGGGCAGAGGGCTAGGGCGTGCGTATCGCCATAGTGGGATCCGGCATTTCCGGCCTGGCTTCGGCCTGGCTGCTGTCGCGCGAGCACGAAGTGACCCTGTTCGAAGCCGACTCGCGCCTGGGCGGCCATACGCATACGCACGACATTCAGCTGGATGGCTCGCGTCATCGCGTGGATACCGGATTCATCGTATTCAATCGAGGCAATTATCCGCTGCTGAGCCGGATGTTCGACGCATTGGACATCGAATCGCTGCCGACGGCCATGAGTTTTTCAGTGCACAACGAAGCCACCGGACTGGAGTACAACGCAAGCTCCCTCAGGCAACTGTTCTGTCAGCCCGGCAATCTTCTGTCACCACGCTTTCTGGGCATGTTGCGGGATCTGTTCCGCTTTTACCGCGAGGCGGGCGATCTGCTGCTCAAGTCCGACTGCAGTCTGACCCTGGAGCAATATTTGACACGCGAGGGCTATGGCGAAGCATTCAGGGATGATCATCTGGTGCCCATGGCCTCGGCTCTGTGGTCGTCACCCTCACAGCAGATTCTCGGCTTTCCGGCGCGCTATCTGGCCGAATTCATGGCCAATCATCAGATGCTGCAGGTGAGCGATCGTCCGCAGTGGCGCGTGGTGAAGGGCGGTTCATCCAGTTACATCGAAGCGATGCGCCGCCACTGGCACGTGCAGGAGCGTGTCGCATGCCCCGTGCATTCCGTGCGCAGGAACCGCGGTGGCGTGGAAGTCAGCAGCGGTGCAGGAACCGAAACCTTCGACCAGCTGGTGCTTGCCTGTCATAGCGACCAGGCATTGCGCCTGTTGCTCGACGCCAACGTGCAGGAGAGACAGATCCTCGGTGCTATTCCATACCAGAGCAACGATGTGGTGCTGCACACCGACCCCGGCGTGTTGCCCCGGCGGCCCCAGGCGTGGGCGGCATGGAACGCCTGGGTACCGCGCGCACCGGATGCTGCCTGCACCGTAAGCTACTGCATGAACCTGTTGCAGGGCATCGAGTCGACGCAGCCGCTTGTGGTCACCCTGAATCGCACGCAGGCCATTGATCCCGTCAAAATTCTGCGGCGCATGCACTACCGACACCCGGTGTACACAGTCGATTCGTTCGCCGCGCAGCAGCGCAAGAGCGAGATCCAGGGCCAGCGCAACACGTGGTATACCGGTGCCTGGTGGGGCTGGGGATTTCACGAAGACGGCATGCGCAGCGCGGTAGAGGTTGCCGAAGCCCTGGGGGTTGCGTTCCGTGATCGAGTCCAGGCTCAAGCACGTACCAATGCCAAAGAGTCACAGCCAGACGCCAGGCAACACGCCGCATGACCCGGCGAGCTGACAACGAGAATCTGAAACCACTGGCCAGTGCGGTCTACGAGGGCAGCGTACGTCACCGCCGGTTTCAGCCACACGCGCATGCGTTCGACTATCGCATGGCGCAGCTGTACCTGGACCTGGACGAGGTCGACACGGTTTTTGACCAGCGCTGGCTGTGGTCGAGCGAGCACGCCAACGTAGCCAGTTTCAGGCGCAGCGACTACCTGGGCCCTGCGGACATGTCACTGAGCGATGCCGTACGACATCGTTTCGAGCAAGCAACCGGCGTACGTCCGCAGGGGCCGGTACGTCTGCTGACGCATCTGCGCTACTTCGGGCTCGTATTCAATCCGGTCAGCTTCTATTACTGCTATGAAGAAGATGGCAGCAGCCTGGCCGGCATCATGGCGGAAATCACCAATACCCCGTGGAACGAACGGCATGCCTATGTGCTGCCAGTAAATTCGGCCATGCGGCATGGCCGCGCGATGGGCTGGAACTTCGACAAGTGCTTTCATGTGTCGCCATTCATGCCCATGCAGAGGCAGTACGCATGGCGGTTCACTGAACCCGGCAACCAGCTCCATGTGCACATGGATGTGATGAAAGATGACGAGCGCTGCTTTGACGCGACGCTGAATCTGAGACGACACCCACTTGATGGTGGTTCGCTGGCGCGAGTGCTTTGGCGCTACCCCTTGATGACAGGGCAGGTCCTCGGCGCCATCTACTGGCAGGCGCTGCGTCTGTGGCTCAAACGCAACCCCATACACGACCATCCCAAGAACAAGGCAACTGGCTCATGAATGCAATCATCCGGGAATCACGCAGCACGGCAGCAGCAATCAGCCCGCTCAACCGCTTCTTGCGCCGTCACCTGCTCGCACAACTCGAACCGCTTCGGCATGGGCGACTGGTGATTGACGATGCTGACGGGCAGTTGGTGTTGGGTGATTTCCGTGCAGCGGCCGATCTTGCCGTGCATATTCGCGTTATCGATGGCGACTTCTATCGCGCCATAGCAGCCAATGGCAGCGTCGGTGCAGGCGAGTCCTACATGGACGGGCACTGGCAGTGCGACAACCTGGTCGGTCTGGTACGCCTGCTTGTTCGCAACCGCGAGCTTCTGGATGACATGGAAAGCGGGCTGGCTCGTCTGGGTGGTGCAGCGATGCGCATGGTGCATGCGTTCAAACGCAATACCCGCAGCGGCAGTCGCCGCAACATTGCTGCCCATTACGATCTGGGCAATGACTTCTTCGATGTGTTCCTGTCGCCCGACCTGATGTACTCATCGGCCATCTGGAGCGGCGCCAGCGATACGCTGGAAGCGGCCTCGGAGCGCAAGCTGCGGCGTATCTGCGAGCAGCTGGAACTGAGCGCCGGGGATCATGTGGTGGAAATTGGAACGGGCTGGGGTGGTTTTGCGGTATATGCCGCGAAGAACTTCGGTTGCAGGGTGACCACCACGACGATCTCGCGCGAGCAATTCACACTGGCCAGCGAGCGCGTGGCCGAGGCGGGTGTCGCCGACAAGGTCACGCTGCTTCTGGACGACTACCGGGATCTGGAGGGGCAGTACGACAAATTGGTTTCCATTGAAATGGTGGAGGCCATTGGTGCCCAATACCTGGACAGCTACTTCACCCAGCTCGGTCGGCTGCTCAAGCCGAGTGGCCTGGCACTGGTGCAGGCCATCACCATCGAGGACCATCGCTATGCGCAGGCATTGAAGTCGGTCGATTTCATCAAGCGGCATGTGTTCCCCGGCAGCTTCATCCCTTCGCTTGCCAGCCTGATGGGCGCCAAGACACGTGCCAGTGACTTGGCGCTGCTGAGGCAGACGGATTTTGGTGACAGCTACGCACGCACCCTCGAAGCCTGGCGCGAGCGCTTCATGGCACGGCTGGATGCGATACAAGCGCAGGGCTTCGATGAATCATTCGTACGCATGTGGGAGTTCTATCTGGCCTACTGCGAAGGCGGCTTCCGGGAACGCTCCATCGGCGTGTCACATCTGCTCATGGCCAGACCCGGATACCGCTACCAGCAAGAGGAGATGCTCGAATGAGATTCTGGGGCAACCTGCTGGGCTATCAGGCGGTCTGGTTTTGTGCCGTCGTTGCAGCGTCGCAGGGCTTTGTCTGGCCGGGCCTGGTGACCATGGCCTTGTTTGCATTCTGGCAAATTCATCGTGCTGCGCTACCTCATGTCGAGCTGCGCCTGATGGCTGTCGCGCTCGCTTGCGGCCTGCTGCTGGACGGCAGTCTGGCCATGTCCGGCCTGGCCCGCTACGCCTTGCCCGGATCGGCCGTGCCACCCGGAGGCGCACCGCTGTGGATTCTCGCCTTGTGGCTGAGCTTCGCCCTGACCCTCACCCAATCCCTGCGCTACCTGCAGAAGTACCTGGTCCTGGCGGCATTGTTCGGGGCCATTGGCGGGCCGCTCGCGTACCTGGGCGCTGCGCGTGCCTTTGCCGTCGTCGAGTTTCAGGCGCCGCAGTGGCACGGCGTGCTGGCTCTGGCCGCAGGCTGGGGTCTGGCAATGCCGCTGCTGGCAGGCCTCGCACGGCGCTGGAGCACGCCGCAACCGATGGATTTTGCGTCACCCCGGAGTGAATTGTCATGAGCATCTGGACCCAACTCGCCCTGATCTGGCTGCTGGCCGCATTGATGATGCTGGCTGGCTGGTGGTGGCAGCGCCGCAACGACAATGCGGGCATTGTCGATGTGCTGTGGGCATCGGGCCTGGCCGGCGCAGCCCTTCTTCTTGCCTTGCTGGGCGATGGGGCCTGGTGGCCGCGCATGCTGCTGGCTGTTTGCGGTGGCGGCTGGGCCGCGCGCCTGGCGTGGCACCTGCGCGACAGGGTGTTCAGCGAAGCCGAGGACGGCCGCTACCGGCACCTGCGCAGGCACTGGCAAGGCAACCAGGGAAAGTTCCTGCTCTTCTTTCAGTTCCAGGCGGCACTGATCGTGCTGTTTGCACTGCCATTTGTGGCGGTTGCGAGCAATACCCGAGTCGAGCCTGCATGGCTGGTCGCGGGATTCCTGATCTGGGCAGCCAGCGTGCTTGGCGAATCGATCGCAGACCGCCAGCTGGCCCGCTTCCGTCAACAGCCCGGCAACAAGGGCAAGACCTGTGACGGGGGTTTGTGGCGCTACTCACGCCACCCCAACTATTTCTTCGAATGGCTGCACTGGTTTGCCTACGTCGCCATGGCGGTGGGCGCGCCATTGGCGTGGCTGGCCTGGTGCGGCCCAGTGATCATGTATGTATTCCTGCGCTGGATCAGCGGCATCCCGTTCACCGAAGAACAATCCCTGCGCAGTCGGGGCGAAAGTTACCGCGACTATCAGCGCCGCACCCCGATGCTGATTCCGTGGTTCCCCAAAACAGACACTGCAAAAAGGATCGAGGAATGAAAGCAGCCGAACTGGATCAACACGAGCTTGCGCAGGACGCGCCGGCCCCCGGACTGCTGGGCATGGCCGAGAGTGGCGGCATCCCCGACTGGCTGCTGCGCCTGGGCATACGCCGCATGTGCGCTCAACGGCTTCGGGATGAGCGACGCGGCGGCGTGGCGGAACAGGCTGATCGGTTTGCGGCACTGATTGCCGAACTGCGGCGCAGCCCTGTGGCCATCCATACCGATGCGGCCAACAGCCAGCACTATGAACTTCCAGCCGATTTTTTTCGCCTGTGCCTGGGACCGCGCCTGAAATACTCCAGTTGCCTCTACACCAGTCCGCGCGCAACCCTGGCTGATGCCGAGGATGCCATGCTGCGTCTCAGCTGCCAGCGTGCCGAGCTGGCCGACGGTCAGGACATCCTGGAACTGGGTTGCGGCTGGGGATCGCTGACCCTGTGGATGGCCGAGCAGTACCCGCAATCGCGCATCACAGCAGTATCCAATTCGCGCATGCAACGCGAACACATCGAGGACGAATGCGAGCGCCGCAAGCTGAACAACGTGCAGGTGATTACCCAGGACGTCAATGTGCTGGAATTGGAGGCGTCGCGCTTTGATCGTTGCGTCTCCATCGAGATGTTCGAACACATGCGCAACTACCAGACGCTGCTCAACCACGTCGCTACCTGGCTCAAGCCTGACGGCAAATTGTTCGTCCACATCTTTGTGCATCGCAACCTGATGTACCCGTTCGAAACCGAAGGTGAGGACAACTGGATGGGCCGCCACTTTTTCACCGGTGGCCTGATGCCGGCAGCCGATACCTTGCTGTGGTTTCAGCGTGACCTGGCCATGGAGCAACGGTGGCTGGTCGATGGCACGCACTACCAGCGCACCGCCAACCACTGGCTGCAGCGTCAGGACGCCCGGCGCGAAGACGCCATGCGCATCCTTGAAACGGCCTATGGCGAGCATGCGTCGCTATGGTTCCAGCGCTGGCGCATGTTCTGGATGGCGTGTGCCGAATTGTTCGGCTACGCCCATGGCAACGAGTGGATGGTGGCGCACTACCGCTTCAGGAAAGACTGACAGCCCGACTACGCGAGCGTGGAGAAACAGACATGAAGATATTTTTGACCGCATTCACCTGCGCAGCAGCGTTGGCCATCACCACCCCGGTACTGGCACGCCAGCCGATCCCGACCGTGAAACACCTGGATTTGCAGCGATTCATGGGCCGCTGGTATGTCATCGCATCAATCCCCACACGCATGGAGCGCGAAGGCTACAACGCCGTTGAACACTACACGCTTGAGGACAATGGCGAGATATGCACCCGCTTTCGCTTGCGTCAGGGCGGATTTCGCCAACCAGTGAAGCAAATCAACTCCACAGGCGAGGTCAGGAACGGGACCGGCAATGCCGAGTGGAGCATCAAGCTGTTCTGGATACTGCATCTGCAGTACAAGGTGGCCTGGCTCGGCAAGGACTATCAGCAGGTCATCGTGGCTCGGGACAAGCGCGATCATGTCTGGTTCATGGCTCGCAAGCCGCATGTTTCCGATGCGGACTATCAGGCCATGCTGCAGCGGATCACCGATATGGGCTACGACACCAGCAAACTGGTCAAGGTACCCCAGCAATGGCCGGAACCCTATACTTCACCGGACGACGAAAAACCGGAAAGCTGCGACTGAATCGACGCAGCCATGGCCGGGGCGGCACTCAGAACCCGAATAGCGGTTGCAGCGTGCGCGCTATCCAGCCCGGGAACCGGAGCGGGGCGTCGGTAGCGGCGACGCAGATGCAGGGCACGCCGGTGGCGGCCACCGGCTGGTGCAGAGTGTCCTCATCCAGATCAGCCGCGTCGCCCGGACCGAAATGGCCGAGCATGTCGCTGTAGGCCCCATCCAGCACCACCGTCAGCTCGTTGCACTGATGGCTGTGCAGGGGCAGCCGGCTGCCCGGAGCTACCCGCAGCAGCATCAGATCACCACCGTCGATTCCGTGGGCACGGATACGGTGCAGGCCAGGCGCAACCCAGCGCCAGCGCAAGCGGCGCATGGATGAACCGAACCAGGGGTGCAGTGGTGCCGGTAGCCGATCCGGATCCTGCTCGAAATGATCGGGCTCGAATGCTGGCGGCTTGGGGCTGCTCTCGTCGCAGTCCGCCGATGCATCGAGCCTGGCCAGCATGGCGGCACGCGCGCCTGCCGGCAGCGCGCTGCCCAGCTGCTGTTCCATGAGCACGCCACCGATCTGATCGATTTGCAGCAGCCGATCGCGACACTGGCTGCAACACGCCAGATGGGTTGCGCACACCACAGCCAGCGCTGGCGGCAACGAACCGGCAGAATGGCTGAGCAGGGTTGTGTCATCCATATGATGCTTGGGCGTCATGGCAAGGTTCCCATGCGGGTCTGCAATTTGTTCAATGCGCGGCGCAGGGTCGATTTGACCGTACCCAGCGGCATATCGAGATCGTGAGCAATTTCACTGTGGCTTCTGGATTCCAGAAATGACATTCGGATCAGCTTTGCCTGCAACGCGGGCATCTTGGCCATCGCCCGGCGGACGAGGTCCTGTTCGGCAAACAGCTCCGGCCGGTGATCGGCACGCCGGGTTTCATCCTGTTCCAGCCGCCTCACGCCATCATCTTCGGGCAGCCAGCACGGTTCCCGCCTTACATGGTCGATATACAGGTTCCGCGTGACCCGGAACAGCCATGTCGACAGGTTGGCCCGGACCGGGTCGAACAGATGGGCCTTGCGCCACAGCTTGAGCAATGCCTCCTGGACCAGCTCCTCAATCACCGACTCTGCAGCGCCAAGCGTGCCCAGATAGCGATGCAGTCGCGGCGCGTAGTAGTCATAGATGCGCATGAAGCTCTCACGATCGCGCTGGCTGGCGACCCGTGCGACCTGGGCACGCCAATACGCTGCGCCGTGACTTGGCTGGCTGGGTTGGGAATCCATGGGGGCATTGGCCCTGAAACGAGCCAGCTCCGCAACACTTTGGGGGTGCCTGATCATACTCCATCAAGCCTCCTGTGGTTGAACGGGGATGCAGGCCCGCCTGCCCGGGAGCATGCGGCCAGACGCGTCACATTCTTGCCGGATCGCCGCACAGAACGACATCGCGGTACTGCTGATGGCATGCATCGGAGCGGCATCGGGCATTATCGTCACGTCGGGTCTCTCCTGGGCTGATGATGATCCGGCAACAGGTGCAGGCGAAAGCGATTCGACGCGGTCACGTGCGCGCAATTGCCCACTTCTTCCACCTTGTACGAGAAACAGGTGCAAATGGATCCCGGCAGAGGATGCAGGATCGGGCAGGGGCGGCGGCAGTCGTCTGGTCAGGCCGAGGGCGCGGCCTGGATGGCACCCTTGCCGACCACCGGCCCGGTCGGCTGGCCGGTCGGGGATCCGCCCAACGGCTCCACGGAGACGGCAAGCAGGGCATCCGGGCCGAGCTTGGCAGCAATACCGGCCGGCAGTTTCATGCGCGCCGCCTTGTCGGTCGGGAAGACGCCCAGGGCAATCGGCTTGCCACCCTTGGGGATGAGCCAAAGCTCGGTGGAGCGGTCTTTGGCGACCGCGTGCGGCGAAGCCGGTTGCACGATCATTTCGCCCCGAGCGGCATCCATGGTGGCATTCCAGCCGGCCACACCACTGTCCAGCACAATTTGTGCGGTCAGGTAGTTGGCTGGTGCAGGCACTTCGACCACTGTCGGCGGTGGTTGCACTGTTCCCGGTATCGGCGACCCGCGCGGCACGAGCAACAGCAGCACCAGGCAGGCAGCCGCAACAGCGCTGGCGCCAAGACCCAGCCAATGCCAGAAGCGCAGGCTGTTCCACAGACCGCCGCCTTCCGCGGTCTCGGAGGCAGCGGAGCCAGGCGAGACTGCCGAATGCCCAAGCGCCTCGCGAATGCGCGCCCAGACATACTCCGGGGGTACGACGGCGGCCAGGTCCTCGCTCAGAGGCGTGAGACGCGCCTGCCACCAGCGAACTTCGTCGGCTGCGTGCCGGTCACTGTCGACTTCCCGCTCGACGCGGACACGCTCATCGGCCGCCAGCACACCGAGCACATACTCGGCGTAGCGCAGATCGGGATGCTCCTGGTCAGATGGCGTGTTCATTTTTCCAGACAGGTTCTCAGTTGCAACAGGCTTCGGCGTATCCAGCTTTTCATCGTACCAAGCGGTACTTTGCAGCGGTCCGCCAGTTGTTTATACGTAACTCCACTGAAAAAGGCTTCACGAACGGCCGCCTTGTGCTTGCTCTGCAACTGATCAAGGCAGTCCTCGATGCGCTGCCGCTGCTGGCTGTGCTCGGCTTCACTGCTCGGAGACGGCTCCCCCGATTCCAGTTCCACGAATTCGATTGGCGTCGACTCGCGCCGCCGACGAAGGCTGTCGATGGCCTTGTTTCGGGCAATGGTGATCATCCAGGTCATGGCGCTCGCACGATCGGGGTCAAATCGCGAGGCGCGATTCCAGATAGTGACAAAGGCTTCCTGCAGAATTTCTTCAGCCTGGCTGCGCTGGTGCAGCATGCGCAAGCACACCCCGAACAGCTTGTCGGCGCTGTGCTGGTAGACCTGGGCAAAGGCATTCTCGTCACCGCGACCTGCAGCGCGCAGCCAGTCAGCCAACTGCTTTCTGTCAGCATCCTGTTTTGCTGTCATGGGAGACTCGTATCCTTGTTCAGGCAGACCAAGCGACTGCGGTTGCCGCGCCACGCCCCATCATGTCCGAACAATGCCCGGCTGACAACACAAGCATGGGCAGTGCGGGTTTTCAGGCTCACACCTTCAACGTGGCCAGGTCGCCTTTCTGTTCCAGCCATGCACGCCGATCCGGTGCACGTTTGCGCGCCAGCAGCATGTCCATGAGTCCATGGGTGGCCTTGCTGTTCTCAACCGTCAACTGCACCAGCCGGCGGGTATCGGGATGGATGGTGGACTCGCGCAACTGCGAAGCACTCATTTCGCCCAGGCCCTTGAAGCGCGTGGTGCTGACTGCACCGCGCATTTTCTCGCGCTCGATACGATCAAGCAGGATGCGCTTTTCTTCCTCGTCAAGGCAGTAGAACACCTGCTTGCCGACGTCGACGCGGAACAACGGCGGCATGGCCACGAATACATGTCCCTGATCCACCAGCGCCGGGAAGTGCCGCAGGAAAAGGGCAGCCAGCAATGTCGCGATGTGCAGGCCGTCCGAGTCGGCGTCGGCCAGCACGATCACCTTGCCATAGCGCAATCCGGAAATATCATCCTTGCCGGGATCGCAGCCGATGGCGATGGCCAGGTTGTGCACTTCCTCGGAGGAAAGCACGGCACCGGACTCGACCTCCCAGGTATTGAGGATCTTGCCGCGCAACGGCAGGATCGCCTGAAAGTCCTTGTCACGCGCCTGCTTGGCGCTGCCTCCGGCTGAATCACCCTCGACCAGGAACAGTTCGGTGCGCTCCAGGTCCTGGCTGGCACAATCGGCCAGCTTGCCGGGCAGGGCGGGGCCCTGGGTGATCTTCTTGCGCTTGACCTGCCTGGACTTCTTCAGCCGCAGGCTGGCCCGCTCGATGGCCAGCTGCGCAATCTGCTCACCCAGCTTGACGTTCTGATTGAGCCACAGGCTGAAGGCATCATGGATGGTGCTTTCCACCAGTGCCGCCGCCGGACGCGAGGACAGCCGTTCCTTTGTCTGCCCGGCAAACTGCGGGTCACGCAGACGCACGCTGAGCACGAATGAGAGCCTTTCCCACACATCATCAGGCGCCAGCTTGATGCCACGCGGAAGAAGGTTGCGGATATCACAGAACTCGCGCACGGCACCGATCAGGCCGCTGCGCAGCCCATTGACGTGGGTACCGCCCTGCAGGGTCGGAATGAGGTTGACGTAGCTCTCCTGCACCAGTTCGCCTTCCGGCACCCAGGTCAGCGCGACATCCAGTCCCTCGCTGTCGCGTTCGCTGTGCTTGACGAAGATCTCGGCAGGCAGACATTCGAGACCCTCCAGCGCGCCACCAAGATAGTCGACCAGGCCATCCTCGTAGTGCCAGGTTTCTTCGGCATCATTGAGCTGGTCGTGCAGCTGGATTTCCAGGCCTGCGCAAAGCACGGCCTTGGCTCGCAGCAGGTGTTTCAGGCGCGACAGGGCAATCTTGGGCGAATCGAAATACTGCGGATCGGGCCAGAAACGCAGCCGCGTACCAGTTCGCTTCCTGGCCACGCTGCCGACTTCGCTCAGCGCATCTTCCGGTTCACCTCCGGCAAAACTCATGCAGTATTCGGTACCGCCTCGATAGATGGTGATTTCGAGTTTTTTCGACAGGGCATTGACGACCGACACGCCGACGCCATGCAGGCCGCCCGAGAATGCGTAATTGCGGTGACTGAACTTGCCTCCTGCGTGCAGGCGGGTCAGGATCAGCTCGACACCGGGAATGCCTTCCTCGGGATGGATGTCCACGGGCATGCCGCGACCATCGTCACTGACCTCGATGGAGCCGTCCTTGAACAAGGTGACTTCGATAAGTGTTGCGTGCCCGGCCAGCGCCTCGTCCACCGAGTTGTCCACCACCTCCTGCACCATGTGGTTGGGGCGGCTGGTATCGGTGTACATGCCGGGACGGCGGCGTACCGGGTCCAGGCCGGACAGGACTTCAATGTCGGCAGCGTTGTAGCGGGTATTCATGCAGGTTCGATCAGGATCAGGAGGGAAAGTGGGGAGTGTATCAGTCGCCGCGTTTGCATTGACGACGCCTGGCTTGCAAGGGCTGCACGCAGCGGGCGGTGACCCGAACAGTCTCGATGACCGATGCTTCCGGTGCATCGTTCGGGGGCGGTCATGGCCCGCATGCCCGGATCAAATGGGCATGCAACGCTCTTGCAGCCATTTGCGACCGTCCTCGTCCAGCATGGGCGACAGATTCGACTGTACCTGCCTGTGGTAGTCATTGAGCCAGGCGCGTTCCGATTGATCCAGCAAATCGAGATCCATGGCACGCGTGTCGAATGGGCAGAGGGTCAGCGTCTCGAAGGCGCGGAAGCTGCCGAATTCGGTCGCTTCGACCTCCACCACAACGGCCAGGTTCTCGTGCCGCACACCATGGCGTCCCGAGCGATAGAGTCCCGGTTCGATCGAGCTGATCATGCCGGGCTCGAGCGGCACCAGAGCGGCGCCCGGTGAGGGCGGCCGAATACCATGCGGGCCTTCGTGCACGTTGAGGAAGTAGCCTACGCCATGGCCCGTGCCGTGACCGTAATCCAGGCCAGCGGCCCACAGGGGCGCGCGCGCCAGAGCGTCAAGCTGCGGGCCGCTGGCGCCTTCCGGGAAATGCGCTCGACTCAGGCCGATCATGCCCTTGAGCACCAGAGCGCAATCGCTGCGCTGCTCCGGTGTGGTCTGGCCAAACGCCCAGACGCGCGTCACGTCGGTGGTACCGCCGAGGTATTGGCCGCCCGAATCGACCAGCAGCAGTCCGTCGCGGCCCAGTTGCGCGTGGCTTTCCTGCGTGGCCCGATAATGGGGCAGGGCGCCATTGGCCATGTAGCCGGCAATGGTGGCGAAACTTTCGCCGACGAACCCGGGGCGCTGCGCGCGCGCCGCATGCAGCCAGGCATCGATGTCGAGCTCGGATACCTGCTCGCCGGCTTGCAGCGCGCGCTCGACGCGATGGAAAACCTGTACCAGGGCGACGCCGTCCTCGCGCATGACCCGGCGAATGTGTTCCAGCTCTGGCGCGCGCTTTATGGCTTTGAGCTGGGTCACGGGCCCGGGACGTTCAAGGCAGGTGATCGACGCCGGAAGCTGTTCGGTCAATGCCACCACGACGTGCGCCGGATCCAGCAGCAGGCGTGCATCGGCGGGCAAGCCGGCAAGATGCTGACCGACCGCATCGTAATCGGCCAATGCAATACCATGCTCGGCCATTTGCTTGATCGCCTCCGGTGCCAGCCTGTCCTGGCGGACAAACAGCGTCGCCGCTTCGGATTCGATCAGCATGTGCGCCAGAAACACGGGATTGCACTCGACATCCGAGCCGCGCAGGTTCACCAGCCAGGCGATCTCGTCCAGAGCGCTGATCAGGTGATGGCTGGCACCGGCATCGCTCATCGCTTCGCGCACGCGGCTCAGCTTGTCGCCTGCGGACTCGGTGACAAACCCGGCTGGATGAGGGTATACGGGTGCCGAGGGCAGCCCGGGACGCTCGTCCCAGACAAGCCCGGGCAGATCGAGATCAGTGCGCAGGCGCACGTTGGCCCCGGACAGCACCCCCTGCAGCTGCCGCTTTGCAGTCAGCGACAGACACGCACCATCCGCGGCCAGCTGGTCGTTTTCGTGCAGATGGCTGGCCAGCCAGTCAAGATGTTCCGGTTGGTGCGGCACGCGCAGCCGCATGAGTTCCACGCCGCTTTGCGCAAGCTGATTTTCGGCCTGCTCGAAATATCGGGAGTCGGTCCACAGGCCAGCAAAGCCCTCGGTAATGATCAGGGTGCCGGCCGATCCCGTGAATCCGCTCAGCCAGGCGCGCGCCTGCCAGTGCTCCGGCAGATATTCGGAAAGGTGCGGATCAGCACTTGGTACCACGCAGGCGGCAACTTCCTCACGTCGCATGGCGGCACGCACGGCGGCGACGCGTTCGGCATAAACTTGAGCAGTCATCGAATCATTCTACCAGCGTGGTCAAGCGGCCAGGCGGTTACACTGAATTGGCACCGCACCAAAGGAGGCTGTGCCTTGACTCGGGAACGCCTTTTTATCGCCGCATTTCCCGACCCCGAGTGCCGGGACGAACTCCGGGACCGGGTCAAAACGCTGCGCATCCAGCATCCGGAATGGCGTTTCGTACAGCCGGCGCGCTGGCACATGACCCTCCTTTATCTGGGTCAGCACGAGCATCCGGACTGGGCCTGCATCGATGGAGCGAAACATGGACTGCGCGCCATGCACATACCGGCCACTACCGCCAGACTCGACACGGTGATGGCACTGGGCAATCAGCAGCGACCTGCCGTCGTTCTGTCATGCACGGCACCTCCAGCCGGATTCGCCACCCTGCACGATCAACTGTCCACCAACCTGCATGGCCCGTGCATCACTCACAAATCAGAACACCCGTTCAAGCCCCATGTGACGCTGGCCTACGCCAGCTTGCCCCTCCCGGTACCCACGGCGGTGACTTCAGTCACATTCCGCTTGACGCGGGTGCACTTGTTGCGAAGCGTCGCCGGCAGCCACCAGTATGATGTGGTGGCCAGCACATCGCTGCCGGACCGGGGCAGAGGACAACACAGTGGATGAAGACGGTCTGTTCTGGCCGGGGCGCGGGCAGCCCTGCGACACTCAAGCATTGCACTTGCGAGAATCCGGGAAGGTATCGGTGCTATGGTGAGATTTGCACGATGCGAGAACCCGCTCGTGGCGATCAAGGCATGTACAGGCTGTGCGGGTATTGGCATGCGCATCGAGCCGGCAAGCCCTGGTTTCAGATCGCGGCAATGAGAATGATCTGCTGTAACAAAAAAGCCCGGTTCAAAGCCGTGCATGAAAGCTGAGGAACAATACGGAGGTGACAATGTGCCAAAGGACTCTTGCGGCGAGTAGTCGTCGTCCGATCGTGCGCCACGACCTGCTCGTTCTTGCCGCATAGGTGCCTGTACCGTGCGTGGTGCCCGCCTTGCATTCTGCTGCCTTCTGATCGCAACCGCCCTGCCTGCCGCAGCGGGCGCAGCAGACCAGAGCGCTCCGGACCAACCCGGCCCGGTGTTGCGACATGCCGACCACATCAAGACAGCAGACAATGCGCAATTTGCCGAAATCCTCTCTCAAATGCAGTCCCGGCGGGACAGCTTGTCCACCACCCAGAGGCAGTGGCTTGACTACCTGCAAATATGGCAGATGGCGTACGTGGGCCAGGTTGACAAGGCCATTCCACGACTAAGGCGTCTGGCCGGGCACGCGCTGGACCCAGCTCTCGGCTTCCGGGCACAGGGTTCGCTGGCAGATATTCTGCACAACGTGTCCCGCTATCAGGAGGCCTACTCAGGCCTGGAGAAAATCATCGAGCAGGCCCCTGCCATCAAGAACGACTATGACCGAGCGCAGGGGTTCATCGATGCTGGAATCATCCTTGCAGACGGTGGCCAGGCTGAATTGTCACTGGAGTATGCAAGAAAGGCTGCGGACGCCACGGACATACCCTCGGTCAGGTGCTACGCAAACTATATTCGCTTCCTGGTTTATTCCAGGAAGAACGCACTCGGAAAGGCCTCCAGTCAGCTCGGCCCGGCCATAGCGCCCTGTCTGTCGGACCACAACGTCCTGTTCGCCAACTCGATACGTGCTTTTTTTATCAAGAACTGGCTGAGCAAGGGTGAATTCCGCAAGGCACTGAAGGAGTTGAACGCTCACTACCAGGAAACCCAGGATACCAATTACTGGGAACTCAAAGCCCAGTATGACTCCCTGCTCGCCATGAGCTACCTGCAGGCGCACGAGTGGCAGAAGGCCGAGTATTTCGCCTTGCGCGTTGTTGAGCCGCAGTCGGGCGAGAAGAATACGCTCGCCACCCGCAATGCATTTCGCGTGCTGGTCGAGGTTGCCAGCCAGCGCAAGGATTGGCAGAAGGCACTTGCCTGGGAAAAGAAATTCATAGCCGCCAACAAAGGCTATCTGAACGAGGTCAGCACCAGGGCACTGGCGTATCAGAAAGTGCGCCAAAAAGTGCGCGCCAGCGAAACGCAGGCAGAAGCCGCCCGGCGGGAAAACCGGATTCTGCGTCTGCGCCAGAACCTGGTGCACAAATCTGCCGAGACCACCCGCTTGTACGCAGTCATTCTCGGACTTCTGGCTGTATTCCTGGGCATATGGATATGGCGTCTCATCCGTTCACGTCGCCGATTCCGAATACTCGCCCGACGTGACAGCCTCACTGGTATTTTCAATCGCCAGCATTTCCTAGCCGTGGCTCAAAGCCGGCTGGACTATTGCGAACATTCGCGACGCGATGCCAGCCTGATCCTGATGGATCTGGACCACTTCAAGCACGTCAACGACGACCATGGGCATGCAACCGGTGACGCGGTCCTCAAACGGGCTGCGGCCGTATGTGTAGGTCACTTGCGCTCCGTCGACGTATACGGGCGCCTAGGGGGTGAGGAGTTCGGCATTCTGCTCCCGGAATGCGATCTTGACTGCGCCAAAATCTGCGCAGAACGCATCCGGCTGGCCATCGCAAACTCCGTGTCCCGCGATGGCGATACCCAGGTTGCCGTGACCGCCAGCCTGGGGGTCGCCGATGTGCGTGTGGCCGGATACGACCTCAAGAACCTCATGCGGCATGCCGACCTTGCCCTGTATCGAGCCAAGGATGCCGGACGCGACTGCGTGGCCACATGATTGGACGCAGCCCTGGCCCGTCTGTCAGGACCCGGGGAGGGGGCTCAACCGGCCCACCGCCAATTCTTGAACGCTTCAGTTCAGATTAACAATCGGCAGGCATACTGGACCCACGACATCCTCCGGAGAACTGTCATGCTCACAATGCCCCTCGGCAAACTGCGTCGCAGTCTGGCCACCACCATGGCCGTGCTTGCCCTGGCCTTGTTGTCGCCAGTGGCGCTGGCTGGCCACGCCGATCGCTACGGCGGGCATGGTCGCGTCTACGTTCAGCGCAGTCATGCCTATCGCTCGCACGCCTATCGGCCCCGAGCCTACCGCTACAGCTCACGTCGCAGCTATTCGGCCTACCGTCGGCCAGTGCGCTATAGCCACTATCGGCACAGCCACTGGGGACCGGGTGAAGTTCTTGGCGCTGTTGTTGCCGGCGCCATCCTCACCAACGTGATCAGCGATGTGTTCGAGCCGCGCACCACGGTTGTCGAGCGCCGTGTGTATCGCGATGACTATCCCGACTATTCGCGCGAAACCCGCTATGTCGGCCCGGACAACGGCTACTACGAAGACCGTCGCTGAATAGCGTTTTCCGATTACGCAAAGCCCGGCACGACGCCGGGCTTTTTTGTGTGCGCTGATAGCCGGCTGCATTTGCAGCGTTTGTGGCATCATGACCCGAATCCGGGACCAGGGAGCCCACGTGGCCACCACGCTGATCATCATCGCGCTGACCTGCATCATTTCCTTCATGGCCTTCAGCAATCGGCAGCTGCTGGATTCGCTGATCCTGTGGCCTCCGGCCGTGCAGCGCGGCCAATACTACCGATTGCTCAGCTACGGCCTGATCCATGCAGACGGCACCCACCTGCTGTTCAACATGTTCACCCTGTTCTTTTTCGGGCGCGCCATGGAGCCGCTGTACACCGCTCTGCTCGGCCCGTTCGGCTTTGCGGTGTTCTATGTGCTTGGACTGCTGGCATCGATCCTTCCAACTTGGCTGGCCAATCGCAACAACGCCGGATACCGGTCGCTGGGCGCATCCGGGGCAGTCTCGGCAGTTCTGTTTGCCTACATCCTCATCGCCCCATGGAGCCTGATCTACCTGTACTTCATCCCGGTGCCTGCCATCGTGTTTGCCGTGGCCTATATCGCCTATTCGGTCTACATGGATCACAAGGGTGGGGGCAACATCAATCACAGCGCGCATCTGTGGGGTGCCGCGTACGGCGTGATCTTCACCATCATCATGCAGCCACGGGTCTTGAGCCTGTTTGTTGATCGCCTGTTGCACCCGGTCTGGGCTTGATCCAACATAGGCGACATTGTCCGCCGTTGTGTTTCCAGGACTTGCGGCTGGCGGGCCGGCACCACTTGAGGATCTGATCATGGCAACGTCCCGTTCTGCAAAATCCGCACCCGGCAAGAAAGCTTCCGGGAAAAAGGCTGCCGTCAAGAAGGCAGGCAGCGGCAACAAGGCAAGCCGCAAGAAAACTGCAACCAGCAAGTCGCCTGCAAAGAAGGCAGCAGGGCGCAAGGCGGCAATGGCGAAAAAGGCGTCTGGCAAGAGCACCACGCGCAAGACTGCCGCTGCCACAAAGACAAGCGGCAGCAAAACCGTGAAAGAGGCACCGGCCAAAAAGTCGGCGAAGTCGAAGACATCGGCGCGCAAGAAGTCGGCAACCAAGGCCACGGCAAAGCGACCGTCGGCCGGGAAAGCGGTCGCTACGAAGAACCCCAAGGGTGGCGCCAGGGCCAAGAAGAAAGCGGCCAGCAAGCCCAGCGCGAAGAAAGCCACGTCGAGCTCGAAACCGGCAAAGAAGTCTGTAGCCAAGTCGGCGAAAAAGAAAACAAAGAAGGCCGTCGCCAGCAGCGCGGGAGTAAGCAAGCCACCCGCAAAAAAGGCCGCGACCAAGAAGTCCGCAACCAGCAAACGCGCTTCCCGCAAGCGTGCCAAGCAACCCATGTCCAAGGCACTTCTGAACATGAAGCCCGGCAAGAGCGCGCGCCAGGTTGCTGCCGAACGCAGGGCCGCAGCCAATCGACGAGCGCTGGATCGCGAACAGGCCGCAACTGATTTCCTGGCCAAGGTGAAGTCAAAACAGAAGCGGCGCCGCTCCGAGCCCGTGTGGCCGGTTGATGCGCGCCACGCCGGGGCCCTGGCATCAGCGGGGAGTGGGCACGACAGCCTGCATCCGGCTGATCCTTCTGGCTCGCGCTCGAAATCCGGTCGCAGCCGGCAGTCGCGCGGCAACAAGCGTTAGCCCCAGCGGGCCAGGCCCACTCAGGAATCGAAGTTGGCAAACAGCAGCGTGTCTCCAGGCAGCACGCTGGAGCCTGCGTCCGTGCAGAAGTTCAGCACACCGGCGTGACTGGCCCTGATCGGGCCACCGGGACTGACCGTGACGGTCTGGGTACTGCCGCTGCGGGTTACCGAAACGGTCCAGCTGCTGTTGGCGGCAAGGCCAAGAATGATGTGTTGCGTGGAGGCTGCCGGAAGGCTGTAGCTGAAGCCTGTACTCAGCGATGTGTCCTGATCGGTGGTGCTGGCCAGCACGGCGGCAGGCGTGGACACGTTGTCGTCCAGGCGCACGCCCAGCACGCTTCCCGAAAGAACATTGACGCGGGTCGTGGCCGCAACGGCGCCCGCCGTGGACGCGGTATCGAATACGCTTAGCCAGCGCTGCGTGACGTTCGAGTCGGGCGGACGCACCTGCACCTGCCAGGCCTTGACCGGGTTGCTACCCGGATACATGGCCAGGGTGGCAAGCGTCGGATTGTCCGGATAGACGAATGTCGCACTGCCGGCAAAACGGCCCTTGTAGGTGACATTCACGCGCTTCTGTCCGGTCGCGGCGCTGGCGCTGGTCGGCATGGCCGGAAAATGGAAGGCCAGGTACTGGTCGTAGCTGCTTGCTCCCTTGCGGGTGCGGTCATAGACGATGAAGCGGTTCGGGCGCAGAAACAGTACCTCGCGCGACCACGATGCGACCCCGGGGCCGGCCGAGAATGTCTTGTACATGTCCTCGATATGACTGCCCTTGCTGTATACCCAGCCACCGCCATCCTGGTACTCGCTGAGAGCAGTTCTCGGGGTGCCGGTGTTATAGCTGCGCTGTCCGAAGGGCTCGGCCAGCGAGCTACCGCTCATGTGGCGCACGTAGAACACGTTGTACAGCTGCGAGTTGCCCGAGTACACATTGCTCGAGGAAAACCCACCCCGGTTGTCGGTGTAGATCCGGTTTTCGTCGTCTGTGCCGCCCGGCTCATGCACGATCCATCCACTGGCATTGATCAGCAGCGGCGTGCCTCCGTGTACCAGCGCCAGCGAGCCTTGATCAGGGTATTGCTCGCCGTGGTCAGGACTTTCCACATAGGGCCCGGAACGGAATGACATCCAGCTGGCATCGGTTCCCCAGTCACTTCGCGCAGCCACCATGCCCAGGCCCTGGGCCAGATAGGACCGGGGCAGGGTGGACAAGGGCGCTTCGAGTGCGTTGGGCTGATCAAACAGGAAGTCCACCCACAGGCGTTCGTCACCATAGCCACTGGTGGCCTGGCGCACCTCGCTCAGATAGCGGTGCATGACCGGTGCCAGGGGAGAGCCATAGAACGCCAGGCTTCCATAAAGATGCGTGAACATTCCGGTATCGGCGGTACCGGGCGGCTGCACGGTATTGCCACTGGAGCGGTTGGTGTCGCGATCATCGGTATAGTCGCGCGAAGGCCAGGTGAAATGCATGGCATAGCGCGGCATGTCCAGGGGATAGCGATAGGGCGTGCTGCCGTCATCCGGGTTGGTCAGGTCGATGCCGGTGGCGGTGAGAATTTCCCGCGCCGGCAGGATCATCGCCAAGGTGGCATAGGGGCCATAGTTGGCGAAGCCTTCCGGCCAGCCGCCACCTTCCATGTGATCGGCGAAGTACGGCCGGACGCGATCACCAAACTCATGCCCGATCAGTTCGTTCCATTCGCTGGCTGCCGCAGCATTGTCACCGAATGTCCCCAGCGCGATAGCGGTCTTGGCATGGAAGTAGCCCGCGTAATAATTGCTCAGGGGGTGAATGTACTGGTAATAGCTGCAGGAGCTGGTCGAAGGATTCTCGAAACTGGTCAGCCAGTGATTGGCAGCCGCAATGATCTGGGTCTTGAGCGAACTTTGCAGTCGATCATAGCCCCAGTCAAAACCAATCCCCAGGGCCACGCCATAATTGCGTATGCCATAGCCCGAATCAGTGCATGGATTGGCACCGTTGGGCCCGGGGTAGGGTTGTGAAATGATGCTGAGCACCTGCGCCAGCTTGTTGCCATAAACGTTGGCGGACGTGGCATTGATCCCTTGCATGGTGCGGTAGCAAAGGCCGAGGTTCATGACGGCGTTGATATAGCCATGACCCTGATAGTTGCTGCCGATAGCGGGCGGCGAGGACCAGCTCGTGTTGTTGGGTTGCTGGATAGTGCCGCCCACGACGCTGTCGCAATAAGCTTTCAACGCCTGCCATTGCGTTGTGTTGGCATTGGCGCGCTGGCGCAAGGTCGCCAGGGTCGCATTGTCCAGGATCATGCGCGGATGACCGCTGATGATCTGCGCCTGTGTTGCGCTGCTGAACAGCAGCAGTGCTATTGCCAGGGCGGCTAGCACGCCTGCGATCATCCAGCGCCAACCCGGATTTCGGGATACATGTCGAATCATGGTTCGTCTCGAGCAAGGGTCGCGCCGGGAGGGAGTCGGCGCGGAAGTATCTGGGATACCAACCATCATGCGCCAGAGGCGCCTGTACAGCCAGCGACAAGTCGACAGTTTCTCTTTTTATTCAGTGCTTTGCGTCACACTAACGAACATCCTTGGAGGGAAATGTGAAGTTCATGCGGATGCACGGCAAAAAAGCGCACGGCATGATCAACGGACACGCGTCAAACTTCGGTTAGCTGCAGGTAAAATTGCTCATGGTGGCGGGCACTTGCCAGGCTTCTGAAAGAGCAGGGCGGGACATCCCTTGACGCCCGCAGTTGCACCGGGTGTACTGAACGCAACTCCGTGCCGACAGATGCCCGATGACCCGATTGCCCCCATTCACCGTGGCCATACCGGCCCGATACGCCGCCACGCGCCTGCCCGGCAAGCCACTGCGCCTGCTTGCCGGCGAACCGCTCATACGCCATGTGGCGCGTCGGGCACTGGCCAGCGGCGCACGCAGCGTGGTGATAGCCAGTGATCATCAGGACGTGCTCGATGCCGTGGCAGACCTTGACGTGCAGGTGTGCATGACCTCGAGCGACTGCAGGAGCGGCAGTGACCGCCTGGCGGAGTGTGCTCGGCACTATGGCTGGGCCGACGATGAGCCCGTTGTCAATCTTCAGGGGGACGAGCCGTTTGCCCCGGTATCCGGCATTCATGCCGCCGTGGCCGCGCTGGTCGAGGACGATGCGCCCATGGCCACTCTGGCCACGTACCTGCACTCGCGTGACGAGCTGTTCGACGTCAACTGCGTCAAGCTGGTCCGCGACCGGCGCGGGCGCGCGCTGTATTTCAGTCGAGCACCTGTTCCCTGGGCACGCGATGCGCTGGCAGCCGATCCTGCGGAGTTGCCCACGGGCGTGCCCTTGCTGCGCCACATCGGCCTGTATGCCTATCGCGCCGGATTTCTGCGCACCTTCAGCCAGCTTGAACCTGGTGCTCTGGAAACTGCCGAGTCACTGGAACAGTTGCGCGCCCTGGAGCATGGCTATCCGATTGCGGTACGTCTGGTTTCCGAACCCTTTCCGCCTGGAATCGACAGTGCCGCAGACCTGGCCCGTGCCGAGCGTCACCTGCAAGGAGCGAACAATGAATGAGTCGGACAAATCCGTGCTTTTTGTCTGCCTGGGCAATATCTGCCGCTCACCGCTGGCCGAGATCATTGCGCGCGCCAAATTTGCGCGGGCCGGGCTGGACCTGCACGTAGCCTCCGCCGGCACGGGCGATTGGCATATAGGCCAGGGCGCCGATGCGCGCGCCTGTGCGGTGGCCGCCCGCCATGGCTACGACCTTTCAAGTCACCGGGCACAGCAGGTAGCCGTTGCCGACTTCAATCGTTTTGACTGGCTGCTGGGCATGGACCGGAGCAACGTACAGCATCTTCTGCAGATGCAGCCGCAGGACTGCAGGGCGCGTGTCGGGCTGATGCTGGATGTCGCCGGCGTGGGCAAGCCAGCGGAGGTGCCGGATCCCTATTTCGGGGGCGATGATGGTTTCCTGGCTGTGCTGGAGCTGCTGGAGGGTGCCATCGACGGCCTAACCCATCAACTTTCCGAATCTTGAAGATACAATGGCGAGATGCCCCAGGAATCCACTGCATTTGACGGCAAGGCCTATGTAAGGTCGCTGGGCCAGTCACCGGGAGTGTACCGGTTCTACGACAGCGATGACGAGTTGCTCTACGTCGGCAAGGCGGCCAATCTGAAGAAGCGTGTCGGCAGCTATTTTCTGCGGCCCAGCATGCAAGCCCGTATCGCGGCCATGGTGGATCGCATCGCCCGCGTGCAGGTGACCGTGACGCGCACCGCCAGCGAAGCCCTGCTGCTCGAATCGCAACTGATCAAATCGCTCAAGCCGCGCTACAACATCATGTTGCGCGACGACAAGAGCTATCCCTGGATTCACTTGTCCGGACATGAGGATTTCCCGCGGTTGAGCCTGCATCGCGGCCCCCGCAACAAACCCGGGGAATACTTTGGCCCATACCCCAGTGCCAGGTCAGTACGCCAGAGCCTGAGCCTGCTGCACAAGCTGTTCAAGGTCAGGCAATGCGAGGACAGCTATTTCAACAACCGCTCGCGCCCGTGCCTGCAATACCAGATTGGGCGTTGCAGCGGGCCGTGCGTCCAATTGATCAGCGCGCAGGACTACCGACGCGACGTGCGCCATCTGCGCATGTTCCTGAAAGGCCAGAGCAGCGAAATCATTGACGAGATGGGCGCTGCGATGGATCAGGCCAGCGAAAGGCTTGATTTCGAGGGCGCCGCACGCCTGCGCGACCAGATCGCATCGCTGCGGACCCTCTACGCCGAGCAGCACGTGCGCGGCAGCGGTCAGAACATGGATCTGCTCGATTGCCAGATCGAGGGCGGTATCGCCTGCGTCAGCGTGATCTCTTTCCGCAACGGCATCAATCTCGGTTCGCGCGACTTCTTCCCGCGACTGGTACTGGATCACGAGGCCTCGGAAGTGCTTGCGCAGTTCATTGCCCAGCACTATCTGGACAACCCCATGCCCGAGGAAATCATTTGCAAGCTGCCCCCCGGGGAAGCCGATCTGCTTGCAATGGCGCTGAGCACGCATCGTGACAGCGCGGTTGCCATCAAGACCCGGGTGCGCGGCGAGCGCGCGCGCTTCCTGGCCATGGCAGAGCGCAATACACACGCGGCGCTCAAGGCGCGCATGGCCAGTCGCCAGTCACGCGAGAAGCGCTGGCAGGATCTGGCAGAGCTGCTGCAGCTGGAGCCGACGCCCACACGTATCGAATGTTTTGACATCAGCCACACGCGTGGCGAAGCTACCGTGGCCTCCTGCGTGGTCTTCGGCCCCGACGGACCGCTCAAGTCGCACTACCGACTGTTCAATATCCAGGGGATACAGCCCGGCGATGACTATGCCGCCATGCATAGTGCTCTGACGAGGCGATATCGACGCATCGCCGAAGGGCAGGGCGAGCGCCCGGATGTACTCCTTATCGACGGGGGCAAGGGCCAGGTCAAACAGGCAGTGACGGTGATGGAAGAACTGGGACTCATGGGTATCCGCATCGTGGGCGTGGCCAAGGGGCCCAGCCGACGTGCCGGTCAGGAATCGCTGGTGCTTGCCACATCGAACCGCTTGCTGCGCCCGGGGCCGCACTCGCCCGCTTTGCATCTGGTCGACGAAGTGCGTGACGAGGCACACCGGTTTGCCATCACCGGGCACCGCCGGCGTCGTGCCGCAAGCCGACAACGGAGCACGCTGGAAGGCATTCCCGGCATCGGCGCGCAGCGACGTGCTACCTTGTTACGCGCCTTCGGTGGCCTGGAAGGCTTGCGTGCGGCCGGTGTGGAGGAGCTTTCCACGGTACGCGGCATCAGCCGGCATCTGGCGCAGAAACTCTACAACCACCTTCACGACTGAGCAGCATGCCTGCCGCAGACAAGGAACCCGACACGACGATGCGCATCAGCCTTCCAACCTGGTTGACCCTGTTCCGGATCCTGCTTCTGCCCGTGATGATTGTGGTGTATTACTCCCATGCCATAGTGGACACGGTACCGTTGCGCTTTTCCAATCTGGGCGCGGCCATCATTTTCAGCCTGGCAGCCTTCACCGACTGGCTGGATGGATACCTGGCGAGGCGCTGGAACCAGACCTCCGACTTCGGCGCCTTTCTGGATCCGGTGGCGGACAAGCTGATGGTAGCTGTAACACTGTTTCTGCTGGTGCAAAGCCACCCGACCGAATTGCTGGCCGTCACCGCTGCCGTGATTGTGGGCCGCGAAATCGCCATTTCAGCCTTGCGCGAATGGATGGCCGAGATGGGGCAGCGCACCACCGTCAGGGTGGCCATGCTGGGCAAGGTGAAGACGGTCATGCAGATGATCGCCCTTATCGTCTTGCTGCTTGAACACGACAAGGATGCCGAACTCCTGCGCTACTGGCGGGTAGGCGAGTCTTTGCTGGTGGTGGCTGCCATCCTCACCATCTGGTCCGGCCTGATCTATCTCAAGGCCGCATGGCCAACGCTCAACCATGGCGGCAGCACGACCAGCAAACCTGACTGAAGTGCGTTCATGGGGGCCTGCTGCCATGCAATCTCGCCTCAAATGCTTGACAGTCAGTTTTGAGCAGGTAAGATACGCTGCTCGCGGGCGGGAATAGCTCAGTTGGTAGAGCGCAACCTTGCCAAGGTTGAGGTCGCGAGTTCGAGCCTCGTTTCCCGCTCCAGAGTTTCCGGACTTTTCACCGGTCCTGCACAAAACCTCGGTCCGCCGGGGTTTTGTTGTTTTGGACAAAAGTCGCTAAGCTGCCCATGCGTGGTTACACGCGCAGCGGGCCAGGTGATCCGGAAGGCGATGGCCAGGTGGCAGAGTGGTTATGCAGCGGCCTGCAAAGCCGTGTACGCCGGTTCGATTCCGACCCTGGCCTCCATTGCCTGATTGTCCCGATTGCGCTGCTGACTGCGGTGAATGCGACACGCCCGGGTGGCGGAATCGGTAGACGCAAGGGACTTAAAATCCCTCGGATTTTATCCATGCGGGTTCAAGTCCCGCCCCGGGCACCAGTCTTGCTCTCCTTGCCGCAGCGGATGCTGTGGAACAAGTCCTCGGCCTGCTATGATCAAGGGCGTCGATTCACCTTGTGAATCGAGCACTTGGACCAATGCATAAAGCCAAACGGGGAGTGGGGATGGTGGATCTGGTAATCGTGGACGACCACGAACTGGTGCGCGCCGGTTTTCGCATGATTCTGGAAGGCGAGGACGGCTTTCGCGTGGTTGGCGAAGCTGGCGATGCCGAGTCCGGCCTGCGCATGATCAAGCAACTGAAGCCGGACATCGCTCTGGTTGATGTGCATCTCCCCGGCTGCAGCGGCCTGGAGCTGACCGAACGCCTGCATCGTGCCGACTCACCCACCCACGTCGTCGTCCTGACCGCCATCGAGAACTCACGCCTGCCACGCAGGCTGCTGGAGGCCGGAGCACTGGGATATCTGACCAAGGGTTGCCCGGCCAGCGAGCTGCTCACGGCGGTACGCATGGCCGCACGTGGCAACCGCTATCTGGCTCCTGCGGTAGCGCAGCAACTGGCTCTGGACAGCGTCAATGGCAGCGAATCGCCCTTTGACAAGGTCACCGCACGTGAGCTTGAGGTGGCGCTCATGCTGGTGCGAGGCGTCATGGTCAAGGACATCGGCGCAAGGATGAGCCTGAGCCCCAAGACCATATCCACCTACAAGCAGCGACTGTTCGAGAAGCTGGAAATCGACAACGCGATAGCGCTGGCGCACCTGGTCAACGCCTACGGGCTTGGCGAACCCGAGCAGACACCACCACAACCCGGGACCTGACCCTCAGCCTGTTGGCCCTGCACGGCCCAGCAGGCGCCTGCTGGCCCCGTCTTGACGCATGTATCGGCAGCCAGGTTGTGCGCAGCCTGTAGCACCAGCGAGAGCGGCCGGCACTGACAGGCTGTTGTCATGCGACTGGCGCTCCACAACAGGTAAACGGGCGGCCTTTGCAAGCTCGCCCGCTACCGTGACACGCGATCCTCAGTTGTCAGAAGCGTCCTGTTTTGGCTGCGATGCATCCACCCTTGAGGCCGGTGCCTGATTCCCAGCTGGCTTGTTCGCGGCCGTAGCAGATGCTGGCGCGGGAGCCGGAGCCGGAGCCGGAGCCGGGGCTGGGGCTGGGGCCGGGGCTGGGGCTGGGGCTGGGGCTGGGGCTGGAGCTGGAGCTGGAGCCGGAGCTGGAGCCGGAGCCGGAGCCGGGGCTGGAGCCGGAGCCGGAGCCGGGGCTGGAGCCGGAGCCGGAGCCGGAGCCGGGGCCGGAGCCGGGGCCGGGACTGGAGCCGGAGCCGGAGCCGGAGCCGGAGACTGGGAACCGGATTCACTGGCTGCGTCTGCCGGCTTGTTTGCCGCAGGCTGCTGCGTCGGCGCCTTTTCATTGCTGGCCGTCGGCGACTGCTTGTGCTTCGCAGGCCGGCTGGAAGCGCTGGCCGATGCGGCCTTTTGCTCCGAATTGTCGGATGCCGAATTCGGGGAGGCTGGCGCTTTCTCGGACGAAGCCGCTACCGCGGCATCCTTGCTGGCATCCTTGCTGGCATCCTTGGTCGGAGCCTTGGCCTGCTGTTCCGGCTTTTCGTGGGCGGCTTGTGTCGCTGCAGAGGCTTTGCCCGAAGCAGTACCCTTTGCCGTGTCACCTTTTTCTGCGGCCTTGGTCGCAGGCGAACCTGCATCACCGCGATCACTGTTGCCCTGCGACTCGTCCACCTCGCCCCAGGGCGCACGAATACGCGTGTCCTTGCCCGAATCGTCATCCTGGTAGCCGCTCACGGCCTGCTCGGTCGGCGTCGTGCCCGTCTGCTCGTTGCTCTTGCTACCACCGCGGCGACGACGTCGGCCTCCGCGACGGCCACGGCGACGGGAACGGCCGCTCTTGTTACCGCTGCCGTCGCTCTTGTCGTTGCTGCTGTTGTTGTTCGACCCATCGGCAGCCGATGCTGGCTTGCTGCCCTCGGCGCTGTCTTTCTGCGGCGTGGCCTCGGCTGTCGCAGGTGCTGCCTTGTCCTTGTTTTCAGGTGGAGCACCTGCCGGCTTGCGTGGCTTGGCGTTATCCTTGCCGGCCGGCTTTTCATTCCGGGACTTGCCGGAGCTGCCCTGATCGGGCGCATCGGATTTGTTGTCTGGCGCCGACTTCTGCCGGCTTGAAGCATTCTGACGTTCGCTGCCTGCCTTGTCCTGGCTGCGTCCACCCGACTTGCCACCGCTCGAGCGCTTGTCGTCACTGCCGGACTTGCTGGCACCGTCCCTCTTGCCGGACGAGCTCGAACGGGACTTGCCACCGCGACTGCCCTGGCGCGAGCGGCTGCGCCCCTGGCCACCGCGCGAGCTGCCGTTACTGCTGCGGCCCTCCGACCCGGATGAACTGCGGCGACCGGACTGACCGGACTTCTTGCTCTTGCTGTCGTCGGCACCGTTTTCCGCATTCGCTTCCTTGCCCGACAACCAGCCCACGAGCCGAGTCAACAAGCCGGTTCCGGATACGCTTGCAGCCGGCACCAGGGATTCCTCGGTTTCCTCGATTTCCGGTTCCACATGCAATGGGGCAGGCTGTGAGGGAGTAATACGGCTCACGGCAGCCTCTTCGTGCGACCCGCCATCGACGCCCATCTTGCGAACTGGCGTTGGCTCGGACGCAATCAGGCGCTCGTAGCTGGGCTTGTTGTGCTCGCCCAGTTCCGAACTGCGCAGACGTGAAATTTCCATGTGCGGTGTGACCAGCTTGTCATCGGCCACGATCACGACGTGGGTGCCGTGGCGCATTTCAATCTCGACCACCGCAGCGCGTTTTTCGTTGAGCAGGAAGTTGGCCACGCTCGTCGGCACCTGCACCAGCACCTGACCTGTCGAGTCTTTCATGGCGTGTTCTTCCACCACGCGCAAGGTGGATAGCGACAAGGATTCGATACTGCGGATGCTGCCATGGCCATCACAGCGCGGGCAGACGATCTGGGTGGATTCGCCCAGGCTGGCACGCAGACGCTGGCGCGACATCTCCATCAGACCGAATCGCGAGATACGCCCGATCTGCACGCGCGCCCGATCGAGCTGCAAGGCATCGCGCAGCTTGTCCTCCACGGCGCGCTGGTGCTTGCCGGCGTCCATGTCGATGAAGTCGATGACGATCAGGCCACCGAGATCCCGGATACGCAACTGGCGACCGATTTCCTCGGCAGCTTCCAGGTTGGTGTTGAAGGCCGTTTCCTCGATATCGCTGCCCTTGGTGGCACGCGCCGAGTTGATGTCAATGGCGGTCAGCGCCTCGGTATGGTCGATCACCATCGAGCCACCCGACGGCAGACGCACGACGCGCCCGAAAGCCTGGTCGATCTGGGATTCGATCTGGTAGCGCGAAAACAGCGGCGTGGTGTCCTGGTACAGCTTCAGCTTGCGCAGGCTGTTGGGCATGACCTGCTGCATGAAGTCATGGGCCTCGTTGTAGAGGTTTTCCTCGTCGATCAGGATCTCGCCGATATCGTTGCGCAGGTAATCGCGCAGGGCACGTATGAACAGCTTCGATTCCTGATAGATCAGGAACGGCGCCTTGCGCTCATCGGCTGCCTTGTCAACGGCCTTCCACAACTGCAAAAGGTAATCGAGGTCCCACTGCAGCTCTTCGGCGTTACGTCCCAGGCCAGCCGTGCGCACGATCAGACCCATGTCGTCGGGCACGCTGACATGCGCCATGGCCGCCTTGAGCGCCTGCCGGTCCTCGCCCTCGATCCGGCGGGACACGCCCCCGGCCTTCGGGTTCAGCGGCATCAGCACCATGTAGCGCCCGGCCAGGCTGATGAACGTGGTCAGGGCGGCGCCCTTGTTGCCCCGCTCTTCCTTTTCCACCTGAACGATCAGCGAGCTGCCTTCCTTTATGAGCTCGCGAATGCCCGCCTTGCGGTGGTCCACACCGTCCACATAGTACTTGTGGGAGATTTCCTTGAGTGGCAGGAAGCCGTGGCGATCCGCGCCATATTCGACGAAGCACGCTTCCAGCGAAGGTTCGACACGAGTGATGCGGCCCTTGTAGATATTGGCCTTCTTCTGCTCGCGGGAGGGGATTTCTACGTCAAGGTCGTACAGACTCTGGCCATCGACGATGGCAACACGCAACTCTTCACGCTGAGTTGCGTTGATCAACATGCGTTTCATTGTAATTCCTCGGCCGCGCCAGCGGGCCGCGCACCAGGGCGGCGCACGTCAGCGGCCAGCCAGGGATCGCGCCACGCAGGAGTGGCAATGACCGTGCAGCATGTTGCAGGCTGCATCGGCGTGGATTGTAGGGATTTCACACTTCGGCAGGTCACCGATGGAACCGGAACCTGCTTCCCGGCGCAAGCACTCGGGCAGTCGGATTACGCAATCAGTACAATGATCGGGAAATCCACCCAGACGCTTGACGCAGGGGACTGATCCGGAAAATCGAAATCCGGCCAGCCTCGCGCCGTGAAAGTGTATCAAGAACGGAAACATATGCCAACGCAAACAACCACTCCACCCGCTACCGAAGGGGGTGTCCAGCACGTGGAAATCGGCCAGGACAGGGAGGGCCAGCGCCTGGACAACTGCCTGCACGCCTTGCTCAAGGGTGTGCCGCGCAGTCTGGTCTATCGCCTGCTGCGCTCCGGCCAGGTGCGGGTCAACGGTGGCCGCGTCAAGCCGGGGCGGCGCCTTGCCGTGGGCGATGTCGTGCGCATTCCCCCGGTGCGCCAGTCGACCCCGGGTGAGTCGCGACCGCCGCCTGCCGACCAGATTCGCCTGATCGAGCAGGCCATCGTCCACGAAGACAAGCATTTCCTGGTGGTCAACAAACCCTCCGGACTGGCAAGCCATGGCGGCAGCGGCATCAGTCACGGCGTCATCGAACTGCTGCGGCACGCCCGGCCAACGGAGTCGCTGGAACTGGTCCATCGCCTTGACCGGGAAACATCCGGGATCATGGTTCTGACCCGCAGGCGCGCCGCACTGACTGCCTTGCAGGCATTGATTCGCGAGCGCAAGGTAACCAAGCAATACCTTGCCCTGCTTGACGGAAGGCCCGATACCGCACGCTTCGATGTCAATGCACCGCTGGGCAAGTTTGCCCTGGCCGGCGGCGAACGGGTGGTCCGGGTGGAGCAGGGTGGCAAGCCATCGCTCAGCTTTTTCAAGCGCATCGAGGACTACCGCGCGTCCAGCCTGCACGAAGTCAGCCTGGCTACCGGGCGCACCCACCAGATCCGCGTGCACGCCGCGCATGTCGGACATCCCGTGGCTGGCGACGACAAGTACGCCAGCCACGAATCCGTGGCGCGCTTCCGCAAGGCCGGCCTGAAGCGCCTGTTCCTGCACGCCGCCCGCTTCGAGTTCGACTGGCAGCAGCAGAGCTACAGTTTCACTGCCCCGCTGCCTGAGGAACTCAAGCAGGTGCTGGACGCGCTGTAGATCTCCAGGCCAGGCAAACGTGTCAGGCAGGGTGCTTTCACATGCCGCTTACTGCAGGAACCGGGCACCCACTTCCAGAGAGCGCAGCGGCAAGCCCGATATGGCAGCGGCCAGCAGCAGACCCGCGAGAGCGTGCGCGAGGACCACGGGCAGCAGTACCGGCCGCTTCAGGAAATGCCAGGCCCACACCATTTCGGCCAGAAGCGTCAGCTGCATCAGCAGGGCGTTGGGCGCATGTGCAAGTGCGAACAGGATGCCCAGACCCAGGGCACACAGCCATCGCGGCTTGAGCAGGGCGTGCAGGCGCGGTGCCAGCACGGCCAGAATCAGCAGCTGTTGCATCGCCGCCCAGGCCAGGTATACCAGGGCCTTGCCGATGCCCGGCCGCTGCGGTGCGCCGCCCGAAGCAAGCAGCAAAATGACGGCAAGCAGTACTGTGGCCGACGGCAATATCCAGTCGCGCCAATCCATGTGGCCTTGCCAGGCAAGCCAGCGCCAGTTGCTCGCGTAGCTGCGCCAGGCCAACCATAGCGTGAAGCCCAGTGCAGCCAGCATCGTGCTCAGCCAGGCTGCACCGGGATCCGGGTCGCCGTACATGCCAATGGCCCAGGCCAGCAAAGGACCGGCGCATACGCCTGCCTGCAGAAGCGACAGCAGCCCGCGCAACCGAGGTCGGTCCTGCGCCTGCCGCGTGCGCTTCCAGGTCAGCAGCATGATCAAGGCGTAGGCCAGCAGGGCGGCGATGGTTTGCATGACATCGCCGGCAGGCCTTGACCAATACTTGAGCGCGTCGACCGAGGCCACGACAACAGCGGCAGGCTGCGCCTGGGCAATCGCATCGCGCTGCGCAAGCATGGCTTCCACACCCGTCCCGGGCAGCAACAGCACCGGGATGTCCGATATTGCCGAAAGTGAATGTCGACGCAGCGTCGACCAGGGCAGGGGATGCCGTGCCAGTCTTGCACCGTCCTTGCTGACGTCGCGCCAGCGCAGCGAGCGCAGGCGCACGATCGTGTTCGCTGGCTGCCGCAGCTTCAGCCTGAGCATGGCGGCAGCATGCGGCAGCGGTATCGTGTCGCCGGTATCGGCCCGGAACCAGCGCAAGGCATGAAAGTCCACGCGCATGTCATGGCTTCCGGGCTCTATTGGAATGGGTTCCGAGACCAGCATCGGACCCGCGAGCCGCTCACGAACAAGCCACTGCAGCCGGGTCGGGCCTTCGTTGTCCAGACCGAGCTGAAGCACGGGAAAGCGTTCAAGATCAACCGGATAGGGCAGCGGTACGCCCAACTCGTAGGCCGCTGTGCTGTGGCTGCGCGCAATCAGCCCGCGTTGGTCATGGCTGATCCTGACCGCACCGAACGCGCGCCCGGCAATCAGATCCTCGACCGAACGCGGCGCAAAGTCCCAAGGCGTAGTTCCGGAAGCGTAGATGGCGGCCTTGCTGCGTGCCTGCCGGTCAATACCCTGGCGTGTCAGCTGCCATGCCAGGGCGTACAAAAGCACCGCTGCCAGTGCAACGGACAGCATAGGCAGCAGCCATTTTTTCACGTCCTACTGGGCCGCAATCGCTTCGCTGCGTGCCGCGCAGATGAAGTCGTTCATGGACAGGCCGTCGACGTCATGAGTCGACCAGAACAGACGACAATGGCCGTAGCCGGCCTCGATGTCGGGGTGATGGTCCTGCTGATTGGCCATCCAGCCCACGGCAGTGATGAAGCCCAGCGTGTGATAGAAGTCCTTGAATGAAAAGTCCTTGTGCAGGCCCTTGCCGTCCTCGCTCAGCTGCCAGCCGGGCACCGAGGGCAGAAGGCTCTTGATCTGCGCATCGGAAAGACAGTCCTCGGGCGCCTTGCGCCCATGGCAGGATTGTTGTGCAAGCGGGGTGTCTGTCATCGTGTATGCTCCGTTCATTGAAAGTCGAATCCTGATGGCAGCTACTTTAGCCGCGTATTGCAGCGCAAGTCATCCCGGCACCGCCGCAGGCGGCGCACGCAACCCGGCGTTTAGCAATCTTTGCCGGCGCGTATGCCACGGGCCTGACAAGAAGCTGCCGCCTTCACAATGAAGTGACAACCGAATAGCCGAGACCGGCCCATGCCTTTCACAACGAGATCCATTGCCGCAAACACGAAAAGCGTGCTTCTCGCCTTCTCACTGATCAGCTTGGCGGCCTGTGCAGCGACGGGTCCGATCACGTCGGATGCACAACCGGGTAGCGCCGGCGCCACCGGCAATGGCGATGTGCTGGCGCTACTGCCAGGGCAGTACGACAATCACGCGCAGGTCTGGCAGGCAAGCCAGAGCAAGGCGGCATTGCCACCGGTGCATGTCCGCCAGCGCATCGTGGCAAGCAAAGGCATGGACCACACCTGGGACTGGCAACTAACCATGACCGGCGCCGATGGCAAGCCCCTTGTGGCCCATTGGCGCTACCACTTGCGCAGCTTGCCTGACGGACAGCTGATGATGACGCCGTCGCGCGCCTTGCCCGCAAAAGCCAGCACCACCGACCCGCAATGGGCGGAACTGACCCCATGCGCGATGCAGGGCAGGGCAACCGGTGGGCGTCTGCAACTGGCAGCCAGCAAGGATGCCTGCAGCGCCATCATCGCCGGCCTGGGTAGCGCTGCAGCGCTATTACCTATTACTTTAAATTTTGACGGCAAGAAGCTGATAACAAAGACTTATTCTGATCTGGCTCGCGGTAATGACGCGTACCAGGAAGCACGCCCGGTTCACTGGTACCGCGGCTGGGCCGCCATCAACGGTGCCGGGCCCGATGCCAAGGCCGACAGCAAGGACTGGCACATGCAGCGCGATCTGCGCATCGGCAACCAGGGCCAGGATGTAGCGATTCGCTGGCGTGACGGCAACCCCAGCGGTTATTCCCTGCGCCTGGAGACCCTGCACTACCTCAAGCGCGACATGCAGGTGCTGCGACTGTCTCTGGTGCGCGACCAGGACGACAGCACCGTCGCCTACGCGTGGGCCGACCCGGGAGCCGAGCACATCGGCCTCAATCTGGGCTGGGTGCAGGCTGGCCTGACGCGCGGGCCGAGTGGCCAGACTGGGGATCGCAACCCATGAGCCGCGCCGGGCAGGCACGCTCGCACGGTTTCTATGCCCGCAGCCTTTTCCAGCGCCCAGACTACGCGCCGCTCGAAGGGCACGAACAGACCGACACGGTGATCGTCGGCGGCGGCCTGGCCGGTATCAACACTGCCTTGTCGCTGGCCGAGAAGGGATGCAAGGATGTGTGCCTGCTGGAGGCCGAGCAGCTTGGTTTTGGTGCCTCCGGGCGCAACGGCGGTTTCGTGTTTTCCGGCTACTCGCTGGACGAGGGCGCACTGCTGAAGCAACTTGGCCCTGGGCGCGCCCGTTCCCTGTACCAGCGCACTATCGAGGCCGTGAACACGGTGCGCCAGCGCATCGACCGCTACGGTATCGACTGCGATCGCGTCGACGAGGGCGTGATCTGGGCCAACTGGTTCGATGATCCCGGCATCCTGAAAGCACGTCAGGCCTTGCTCGAACAGCACTTCGGCAGCCACTGGCAATGGCTGCCGCGCGAACAACTGCGCCACCAGCTGGTCACCGATCGCTACACCGATGCGCTGTTCGAGCCCAACGCCATGCACATCAATCCGCTCAAATACCTGCTGGGACTGGCCGAAGCCGCCAGCGGGCAGGGCGTGCTCTTTCACGAGCACAGCGCGGTGACCGCCGTCGAGCGCGACGGCCAGGGCTGGCGCGTACGCTGCGGTGAGGCATCGGTGCGGTGTCGCCGGGTGCTGCTGGCCTGCGGCGGCTACCTGTCCGGTCTGGTTGGCAAGATCGATCGCGCGGTACTGCCGATCGCCACCTACGTGATGGTCACCGAACCGCTGGGTGAACGCCTGCATGATTACATCCGCACGCGCGCGGCCGTCTACGACACCCGCTTTGCTTTCGACTATTACCGCGTGCTACCGGAGTCGCGTCTGCTGTGGGGCGGTCGCATTTCGGTACGCGACCGATCACCCGGCGAGGTGCAGCGATTGCTGCGCAAGGACCTGGCGCGCGTGTATCCGGCCCTGGCCGACGCGCCGGTGGCCGAGTCCTGGTCGGGCCTGATGAGCTACGCGCGTCACCAGATGCCGCAACTCGGCACCCGCGGCGACGGCCTGTACTGGGCGCAGGCCTTCGGCGGCCATGGTCTGGCACCCACCACGGTTGCCGGCGAGGTCATGGCGGCGGCTCTCACCGGTGATTCCGAGCCACTGCAAAGTTTTGCCGACTACCGTCTGGTCGAGGCGTTCCGACCCGCCGGCTGGCTCGCCGCACAAGCCAATTACTGGTATCTGCAGGCACGGGACTGGGGCCGCGCCGCCTCGTCCGGCAGATGATCGGCGACTCGCGGTCGGGACGGCATGTGGCTGCCAGTGCGCATTCCATGCCGCGGGCATGCACAATGAACCCTTCTTAGGTCGTCATTCCGTGACACGCTTTCTGCAATGAATGCCTGCGATGAACTCGGACAGTTGCTGGCCGCCCTGCGTGCGCTCGACGCCCGTGGGCAACGCGCAGCCCTGATCACCCTCACGCGGACCCGGGGTGCGACGTTTCGCCAGGTCGGCACGCGCATGCTGGTGTACGAGGATGGCAGCAACGTGTGCGAACTGTCCGGCGGCTGCCCGCAGCGCGACATCATGGCCCACGCCATGGCCGCGATGGCCGACGGCAAGGTCAGGCAGGTGCGCTACAACGCCGAGTCCGGCCTGGATCTGCTGATGGAAATGGGCTGCGGCGGTGAGCTGGAGGTGCTGGTGGAGCCGCTGCATGCCGCCAGCGACCTTGGCTATGTGGTGGCCCTGTCGGGCTGCCAGTCGCAGCGTCGGGCAAGCGTGCTGGCCACCGTGTTCGCCCACGACGGGCAGGTCGGGCCCACCCGCCACGTACTGTGGAGCGAGGATGAACTGGTGCATGACAGTCTCGCCGATCCGGCCCTGCGGGCGGTCATCGCCACCAGCGTGGCGGACGGGCCCGCACGCCCTGCAAGCCGGCAATTCAGCACGCAGGCGGGCCAGTTCGACGTGCTCGTCGAACGGGTGCCGCCGCCGCATGCGCTGGTGGTCATCGGCAGCAGCTCGGCGGCGCGGGCACTGCTGCCGCTGGCAGGCATTCTGGGCTGGACGGTCACGCTGGTCGATTTCGATGCTCAGCGAGTGCGCACGGCCGACCTGCCGGAGGGTATACGCTCGGTCTGCGCGCAGCCGGCGGAGCTGATCGACAAGCTGCAGCCGGACAGCGCAACGTCGGTGGTCGTGATGACCCATAGCCTGCACAAGGATGCCGAGTACCTGGCGGCCCTGCGTGCGGTGCCGTTGGCCTATCTGGGGTTGCTTGGCGCACGCCAGCGCGTGGACCAGGTGCTGGCGCTGGCCGATGCGCAAGCCATGGATATCCACGCTCCGGTCGGTCTGGATATCGGCTCGGAGTCTCCGGCCGAAATCGCCCTCTCGATCGTGGCCGAGATCATCGCTGCCACCCGCGGCCACCCGGGGCGTCCGTTGCGCGAACGCCAGGGCAGCATTCATTGAGCACCCCGGTCATCCTGATGCCGGCGGCTGGCGGAGCGCAGCGCTTCGGCGGCCTGAAGCAGCTGGCCGACCTTGATGGCCAGCCGATGTGCCGGCATGTGGCACGAAGGCTGCTGGCCCTGGGGCCTCCCGTGATTGCGGTCACCGGCGCTCATGCCGAACAGGTCACGCAGGTACTGGCGGGGCTTGGACTGGAGACCGTTCACAATCCGGACTGGCAGGCAGGACTGGGCAGCTCAATCGCCACCGGCGTGCGCCACATCCTGGCGCGGCATGCAGGCACGTCGGCGGTGATGATCTGCCTGGCCGATCAGCCATTGATTGCTGTCAGCCACTACCGCCGCCTGCTGACGCGGCATGCCGAGGCACCCGATCGGCTGCTGGCCACCCGGCAGGCTGATGCAAGCGGGCCGCCGGTGCTGTTTCCCGCCGACTGCCTGGCCGAGCTGGCCGCCTGGCAGGGCGAACGCGGCGCACGCCTCCTGCTGCAGCGGGAAGTCGAGCGCGTCGAGCGTTTTTCGGCGGAATGCCCCCTGGATGTGGACACACCCGAGGAGCTCGCCAGAGCTCGAGCGCGCCTGCGTGGCTGAGCGGCGGCCGCGACCGCAGCACTTCCGGCGCGACCGCATCGGTGCCATCATCCGGGGCAGGGCACAAAAGCCCGGTCACCTTCATTCCCGATCATTCATCATCAAGTCGCGACAGGCTCAGGATCGAGATGAACTTTGCCAATCCCTCCGCTATGGTGAGGGGGCGCCGTGAGGCTCAAGCAGACGAGGTGTGACAGCGATGCAACTGAACATCAATGGCAAGCACATGCAGGTCGAGGTCGAGGACGACATGCCCTTGTTGTGGGTCATTCGTGACGAGCTCGGCTTGACCGGCACCAAATATGGCTGCGGTATCGCCCAGTGCGGTGCCTGTTCGGTGCTGGTCGATGGCCAGGTCATGCGCTCGTGCGTGACGCCGGTAGCCGCCGTGGCCAACAAGCCAATCACCACCATCGAGGCGATCGAGGAAGACGATGTCGGCAAGCGCGTGGTGGCCGCCTGGGTCGAGCATCAGGTGCCGCAATGCGGTTACTGCCAATCCGGCCAGGTGATGGCGGCCACCTCGCTGCTGAAGCAGACCCCGCATCCGAACGAGGCGCAGATTGCCGCGACCATGACCAATCTGTGCCGCTGCGGCACCTACAACGCCATCAGCGCAGCCGTGCATGATCTGGCCGGCGATGAAGCATCCGGGCCGGATCAGCAGGCACAGGCGGGTGCAGCAGCGGCAGACACGGAGACCGGCTCATGAGCAGAGACAAAGTGGCACCGGAGCGTGCCGATAGGTTCCCGACCGACGAGATTCCCGTCAACATCTCCCGTCGCCGATTCCTGCTCAATTCCGCCGGCGTCACCGCAGGTGCACTGGTGCTGGGCTTCGGCCTGCCGGCGCCGCGCGCACGCGCAGCCGGCGCCGCGGCCTCCGGCTCGGACAGCCTGCGAGTGCCGGCCTTCCTCGAGATCCGGCCGGACAACAGCATCCGCCTGCACAGCCCGTTCAACGAGGGCGGGCAGGGCGTGTTCACGGCCATGGCCCAGCTGGTCGGCGAGGAGCTGGACGCCGCTCCGGCCAGCTTCATCGTCGACAATGCGCCGCCCGGCAAGCAGTACGCGGTCATGGGCAACGGCATGCGCATCACCGGCGGCAGCATGTCGGTGCGCTCCAGCTACACCACCATGCGCCGCATCGGCGCACTGGCGCGGCAGATGCTGCTGCAGGCTGGCGCAAAGCAGCTGGGCGTGCCGGTGGCCGAACTCGGCACCGAGCCCGGTCGTGTGGTGCACGCCGGCTCGAAGCGCAGCCTGAGCTTCGGCGAGCTTGCCCCGCACGCGATGGACATGCCAGTACCCGATGGCGACAGCGTCCAGCTGAAGGAACCGAGCCGGTTCCGCTGGATCGGCAAGCCGGTCAAGCGCGTGGATGCGCATGACAAGTCGACGGGCAGGGTGGATTACAGCATCGACCAGAAGGTCGACGGCATGCTGCAGGCGGCCGTGCAGCACGCACCGCGCCTGGGCATGACCATCGGCGGTATCAGCAACGAGGACAAGATCAAGGCCATGAAGGGCGTGCATTCGGTGCATCGTCTGCCCGGCGCCGTGGCCGTGCTGGCCGAACGCTGGTGGCATGCCAAGCGTGCGGTGGAAGCCGCCCAGGTGGACTGGCTGGATCCGAAACCCGATTCCTCTGCACGTCACATGCCCAAGGACTTCTCGACCGCCGACTACCGCGACACCCTGACCAAGGCGACCGGCAAGGGCGAAACGGCCGAAAGCAAAGGGCAGGTCGACGCGGCCATGAAGAAGGCGCATACCGTGGTCGAGGCCACCTACTCGACCCAGTACCTGCATCACGCCCAGTTGGAGCCGCCGTCCACGCTGGCGCGCTTCAACGACGATGGCACGCTGGAAGTGTGGCTTCCGAACCAGGCGCCGGACATGTTCGTGGCCGATATCGCCAAGCAGGCCGGCATCGATGCCGACAAGATCATCCTGCACTCGCCCATGCTGGGCGGCTTCTTCGGCCGCCATTTCCTCTACGGGCCGGGCAACCCCTACATGCAGGCGATTCAGCTGGCGAAGAAGACCGGTCGGCCGATCAAGCTGATCTGGAGCCGCGAGGAGGAATTCCTGCGCGACCCGATGCGACCGATGGCCGTGGTCAGGTTCCGCGGCGGCCTGGATGCCGACGGCATGCCCGTGGCGCTGGAAGCCATCAGTGCCACCGAGGGTCCAACCGAAAGCCTGAGCAACAAGCACCCTGACAAGGTGGACGACAGTGCCGTCGAGGGGCTGACCGGCAAGTCCTACGCCATACCCAACCGACGCATCGCCCAGTTGTACATGAAGACACCGGCCATGCTTGCCTACTGGCGATCGGTCGGCCACTCGATGAACGATTTCCTGTACGAGACCTTCCTCGACGAAATGGCCGAAAAGGGCCAGCAGGACCCGTTCGAGCTGCGCATGAAACTGCTGCAGGGCAATGACCGACTGACCCATCTGCTGCAGGCGGCGGCCGATCTGTCCGGGGGCTGGAAGCGTGGCCCGTTCACGGCCGCGGATGGGAGCCGGCGCGCCCGCGGCGTGGCCATGGCCTCGCCGTTCGGCAGCCAGACCGCAGCCATCGCCGAGGTCTCGATTGACAAGGGCCAGGTCCGGGTGCACGACATCTGGCAGGCCATCGATCCGGGCAGCATCGTCAATCCCGCCATCATCGAGGCCCAGGTGGCCGGTGCCGTCAGCCTGGGATTGTCCGAAGTGCTGATGGAGGAGGCCGTGTACGAGAAGGGCATGCCGAAAGCGCGAAACTTCGACATGTACACGATCCTCCCGCCGGATCGCATGCCGCGCGTACACGTTCGCATTGTCGAGAGCGGGGCAAAGATGGGCGGCATTGGCGAACCACCGCTGCCGGCGACACCGCCTGCGGTGGCCAATGCGGTTTCCAGGCTGACCGGCAAGCGCATCCGCAGCATGCCGCTGTCGCAGTACGACTTCGAAGCCTGAGACACGCTGCACCTGGCCCACACCGATGCGGGGAATCACGCCAAGCATGAGCAAGCGCCGCTTCAGGAAGGTCCTCGCCACCGTGGCACTGGTGATCGTGCTGATCGCGGCAGTGACTGCATGGTTCGTCAATCGCACGCCATCCTCGCCGTTCGATGGTGTCAGCGCCACCGCCGAGCCCTCGGACACACTGATCGACCGTGGCCGCTACGTGGCGCGTCTGGCGGACTGCGTCGCCTGTCACAGCACCGCTCAAGGCAAGCCGTTCGCAGGCGGGCTGGAAATGGCGACGCCAATCGGCTCCATCTACACCACCAATATCACCCCGGACAAGGCCACCGGCATCGGCAACGACAGCCTGGCCGACTTCGACCGTGCCCTTCGCCACGGCGTGGCGCGTGACGGTCAGCGGCTGTATCCGGCCATGCCGTATCCGTCCTACGCCAAGCTTGAGGACGACGACGTGCGCGCGCTTTATGCCTATTTCATGCACGCCGTGCGTCCGCAGCACCAACCCAACCGCGAGACCGGCATCGACTGGCCGTTGAACATGCGCTGGCCGCTGGCCTTGTGGGGCGTGGCATTCACCGACTCGGGCAGCTACCAGCCCAAGCCGGTCGACGATGCCGATGCGCAACGCTGGAACCGCGGCGCCTATATCGTGCAGGGCCCGGGCCACTGTGGCAGCTGCCACACCCCGCGCGGGGCCGTGATGAACGAGAAGGCCCTGGACGAGAGCAGCCCCAAGTACCTGGCCGGCGGACAGCTCGACGGCTGGTATGCGCCGAGCCTGCGTGGTGACATGAATACCGGCCTGGGACGCTGGAGCGAGGCGGAGATCGTGCAGTTCCTGAAGCAGGGCCGCAACCGCCACGCCGTGGTCTACGGCTCGATGACCGACGCCTACAACAACTCCACCCAGTTCATGACCGACAGCGATCTGGCGGCGATCGCGCACTACCTGAAGTCGCTGCCGGGCGATGCCGGACACGAGGGCCAGCCCTGGCGTTATCAGCCCACGCCGAATCCGGCCCTGGCTTCCGGCCGGCATGCCAGTCAGCCCGGTGCAGACATCTACCTGGCCAAGTGCAGCTTCTGTCACGGCCGCGATGGCCGCGGGCAGGGCACGTGGATTCCGCCGCTTGCGGGTTCAGTGGCATCGATGACGGACGATGATTCATCGTCGATCAACGTCACCCTCAATGGCGCCAACCATGTCGTGACCCAGGGCGTGCCCGACGGATACCGCATGCCCGCCTACCGCAATCAGCTGTCCGACCGCGACATCGCCGATGTGCTCGGCTACGTCAGGACCGCCTGGGGCAACCAGGGTGGCATGGTCAAGCCTGCCGACGTACGCAAGCTTCGCGAGCGCACTGATCCCGCCAGCAACGACGTCATCATCCTTCAGATGCGATGAATCAACGCCTGCGGGGACGGCCTTTACTGGGCGCAAGCCTGTTTCCCGGCACTCCGTCGCACGAAAACAAGCTAGTATTGGCACATGACCACCTCGGCGTACAAACCGTCGCCCACCCGCTGGCGCATGACGAGTGTGCTGGCGGTACTGGCATGGCTTTCGATGATCGGCATGCCGGTCATCATGCCTGCACAGGCCGGCACCATGGCCAGCATGGATGCCCATGCCACAGCCGTGTCGCACAATTCGGGCAAGTTGGGTCATGCCGGCTCGATGGCTGGCTGCTGTCATGGCGATGCAGGCCAGAACGTCGATAGCCATGGATGCCACTGCACCGCCACATGCAGCGTCGCGCTTGTCTTGCCTGCCACGCACCTGATCGCCGATCTGTGGCCAACATTGCCCCGATGGCACATGATCGACATGTCGGTCATGCCACAGACGCCGATACCGCCATACCGACCTCCCCGCATCTGAATCGCCTTTTTCCAGAAGCCATGGCTTCGGCATCGCCGAGGTCGACCTTGTCGTGCGCAACATGCGCGATGAATTGGAGATTCCAGATGCAAAGACCAAGCTCAAGGCAGCGGCACCTGTCGCGACGCCAGTTCGTACAGGGTCTGGCAGCAGGCGGTGTAGCCGCCAGCCTTGGCCTGCTGCGCGCACGATCTGCAACAGCCGCCGGGCTGTCCGCAAACGAGCTCAACCCACTGACCGGCAACGCATTCAGGCTCACCATTGGCCAGTCGCCAGTCAATTTCACTGGCCGCGCGCGCAGCGCCACCACCATCAATGGTGGCATTCCAGGCCCGCTGCTGCGCTGGAAACAGGGAACCGACGTAAGCCTGCAGGTTCGAAACACGCTGCCGGTATCCAGCTCCATCCACTGGCACGGCATCCTGTTGCCAACCGGCATGGACGGTGTGCCGGGCCTCAGTTTCCCGGGTATCGGACCCGGTGAAACCTTCACTTACCGCTTCCCGGTCACACAGAGCGGCACCTACTGGTACCACAGCCATTCGGGATTTCAGGAGCAAACGGGCCTGTACGGGCCGCTGGTCATCGAGCCGGCGGCAGGAGAGCGCCATGCAGCCGATCGCGAACACGTGATCATGCTGAGCGACTGGACCGACGAGGATCCGATGAGCCTGTTCGGTACCCTGAAAAAGCATAGTGATTTCTACAACTTCGCCGAACCGACCACACCGGAGTTCCTGCAGGACCTGCACAAGCTCGGCATGGACAAGGCGCTGGCCAGGCGCCGCATGTGGAACCGGATGCGCATGAGCCCGGCCGACCTCGCCGATGTCAGCGGCTACACCTATACCTATCTGATGAATGGCAACTCTCCGGCGGCCAACTGGACCGGGCTGTTCAAGCGCGGGGAACGGGTACGCCTGCGTTTCATCAACGGTTCGGCCATGAGCTTCTTTGACGTGCGCATTCCGGGGCTCAAGATGACCGTAGTGGCCGCCGATGGCCAGGATGTCGAGCCGGTGACAGTGGACGAGTTCCGTATCGCGGTGGCCGAAACCTGCGACGTCATGGTCGAGCCCGATGATGATCGTGCCTATGCCGTGTTTGCCGCATCCATGGACCGGACCGGCTACGCCCGCGGCACACTCACGACACACCCCGACCTGCATGCCAAGTTGCCGGAGATGGACCCGCGTGCACGCCTGACCATGGTCGACATGATGGGCGCAATGGCCATGACAGGCGGGTCCGGGAAGCACGACCTGAGCGGCATGCACGGCATGGACATGAAGGGCGCGCCACCCGCGCATCATGCGCGCAGCGAATACGGCCCCGGCGTGGACATGCGTGTCGACATGCCGCGCGACAACATTGACGATCCCGGCATCGGCCTGCGTGACAACGGTCGCCGGGTGCTGACTTATGCCGACCTGCATACCATTGGTGGTCCGCTCGACGCCCGCGATCCAGCGCGCGAAATCGAACTGCATCTGACCGGCAACATGGAACGCTACATGTGGTCCTTTGACGGGCAGAAGTTCGCCGACGCCTATCCGTTGCACTTTCGCTATGGCGAGCATCTGCGGGTAACCCTGGTCAATGACACCATGATGACCCACCCGATCCACCTGCACGGCATGTGGAGTGAACTGGAAAGCCCGGACGGTGCATTCCAGGTGCGCAAGCACACCATCAGCGTGCAGCCGGCGCAACGCGTCAGTTATCGCGTGAAGGTCGATGCCAGAGGCCGCTGGGCCTACCATTGTCACCTGCTGTATCACATGGAAGCGGGCATGTTCCGCGAGGTGGTGGTGTCATGACGATCACTACTGCAACAGGGCGTGCAATCGTCATCACACTGGTGCTGCTCACCTCGTCCATGGCATGGGCTCAGGACGCACCCGCAAGCAGCACCAGCACGCAAACCCCTGCATCGTCAATGCATGACATGCACGGGATGCAGGCGTCTGATGATTCCGTACCAGGCTCACATCAGGCACGCGCTAAAGCCAGTCCGCCGGAACCGGATGCAGCCATGCAGTCCATGGCGGGCAAGACCGGAAAATCAATGCAGGGCAGGGGACATGAGGACATGTCCGGAATGAACATGGGCCGCATGCAAGGTGGCAACGCGCCAGCCGATGCGCGTGACCCGGACTATTCCGATGGCATTCGTTTCGATCCCGGCAATGATGTGCACATGATGAGCGACGCCCGATTCGCCATGCTGAAGGCCAATCGACTGGAGTACGTCAACGGTCTGCATGGCAACAGCACCGCGCTCGAAGCCGAGGGCTGGTACGGCGCTGACCTGAACAAGTTCTGGTGGAAGCTGGAGGGCGAGCACAGCAACGGTGCGCTGGCGGACTATCGGGCCGAAGCGCTCTGGTCGCATGCTGTCAGTGCGTACTGGGACAGTCAGTTCGGCGTACGCCACGATGGCGGCGAGGGTCCGGAGCGCAACTGGGCCGCATTCGGAGTCCAGGGGCTGGCGCCATACTGGTTCGACGTTTCCGCAACGGCGTATGTGGGCCAGGGCGGACGCACTGCGGTGCGCCTGGAGGCCGACTACGAGATACTGTTCACCCAGCGACTGATCCTTCAACCAAAACTTGAAGTCAATGCCTACGGCAAGAACGACCGACAACGTGGTATCGGCAGCGGGCTGTCGGACGCCAGTTTCGGCTTGCGTCTGCGCTACGAGATCCGTCGACGTTTCGCACCCTATATTGGTGTTGAATGGAGGCATGACCTGGGCCGGACCGCCGACCTTGCACGCCGGGCTGGCGGCTCTGCGGCAGACCGTGAACTCGTCGCCGGAATTCACTTCTGGTTCTGACGAAAGCTCATAAAGTGAAAGCTCTTGCAGCAGTCACGCTGGACAATGGAGGAATCAGGCATGAACCGGATCATGATCAACGGCATGGTGCTGCTCGGCATGCTGCTGCTTGTGGCCTGCGGGCCATCAGCCGGGCAACAAGGCGACAAGGGACGCTCCAGCATGCGCGGCATGGGCGGCATGCACGGCGGCATGATGCGGAGGCAGGCGCCCGCGAAAGCACCAGCCAGTGCACCGGGCTCGCTGAACCGGTTCGCTTGCTTGTCCTGCCACTCGCTGCACGCCGCTGGCGTCGGCCCGGCCTATGCCTGGGTGTCCTGGCGGTATCGCGATCACGCGCAAGCAGCATCCTCGCTTGCGCAGTTCATCCAGCATGGCGGTCGCGGCCCGTGGGGCGGCGTGATGCCGAACCTCAATGTTCCCGCGGCCGATGCCGATGCCATGGCACGCTGGATCCTCGAATTGCCACCTGAAGCGCCACCAGGAGGCCAGTTCCAGGCCCAATGATGCTCATCGGCCTATACCGAGAATCGTCACAGATAACTTCGCATAATGTATATTATGTCAAATTAAGAATCCAGCCCTTATGCCTGGATGCATGAATCAGTTTGCCGAAGTCCCTCTGCTCCCTCGCAAGCAAAACCCGGCTGGCGCCCGATGCTGGCCGATATGCCCGGTGTTCCAGCGTCGCAGTGCCAGATGGCACAACAGAACTCTTCCCGGCTAACGAATCGTGCACGTGCTCTCCTTTACCATGCGGAACTGTGCGCACACACTGGAAACACACTCGCTCAACCACCTGATATCGCATTGACCAATTCAAGGGGTCCTTGGATATGGCCCGCTCTGCCCACGTCAAAGACTTTCCCTCCAGAGGTCCGACATGAAAAGTATTCGCAAGATCCTCGTTGCTACCGACTTTTCACCGGCCAGCCGACATGCGCTTGACCATGCACAAGCTATCGCCGCACCTCTCGGTGCCGAAGTACATGTACTGAGCGTGCACATCCAGCAGAGCAACCTGCATGGCCTGGCCAATTTTCCCAATCTTGATGAGATCGAGAGTCAGCTGGAGGCCCGGGTGCACGAGCGCATGCGCGAGTTTCTGGCCGGGCGTGAGGGTGAGCTTGTGGGTGAAGTCATCAGTGACCAGAACGACGCCCCTGCCATCCTGCGCTATGCCGATGAACGTGATATCGACTTGATCGTGATGGGGACCCATGCGAGGACTGCTGCCAGCCGCTTCTTCCTTGGCAGCGTTGCCGCCGAGGTGCTGCGCACGGCACCGATCCCGATACTGGTTACCGGCCCGGAACACGCCGTGGGTGCAACAGTCTTTCAGCGCATTCTGGTACCCGTGGATTTTTCCGATACATCGCTGGATCTGCTGAAATACGCGAGCGCACTGGCGGGCGCATTCAATGCCCGACTCGACGTGGTGCACGTCACCGACCCACATTCCCTGCCGCCCTACTATGCCCGCGACTTCGGCGAAGAGCAGCAACGAAGGGCCGAACAGGCAATGCAGAAACTGCTCGCGGCAGCGGCCATTGAGCAGGAATACACCTCGCAGATCCGTGTCGGTACTCCCGACGACGCCATCGTGGACCTGGCCACGGAACAGCACAGTGACCTGATCATCATGGCCTCGGCCAACCGCTCGCGCCTGAGCCAGATGCTGCTCGGTTCAACCAGCGATCGCGTCATACGCAAAGCACCTTGTGCGGTACTCGCCTGGCGGGAAAGCGTTGGCTAGGAGCCTGGGCGGTAGCAACCAAGTGAGCGAGGCAAAGTGGTTTTGAGGCAGGTTTTTCGATCATTTGAGGCGAATAGCCGTAGCTATTTAACGAAAACGAGCGGAAAAGCTGGCCAAAACCACGAGCCGCAGCCGCTTGTGTTTCTACTGCCCAGGCTCCTAGCCATGTGCATTGCAGGGGCGCCCCTTGGGGCGCCCCTGCAATGCTCTTGCAAGCATCTTGATCTGGATCATCACTGCCATTTCTGGCCAGACCCAAAATCACCTCACATCCATGCACTCGGAGAGAGCCATGATGAAGTCACTGAACCCGGGCACGATTCTGGCCGGCCTGTACCCGGGTATATGATCGGAGCATACCGAGCCTTGTCGTCATCGATTGCAATCATCGAGCAGGAGATTGAACCATGAGCAAGCTTTCCGGAATCCTTGTTCCGACCGACTTTTCGCTGGCGTGCGAGCGGGCGTTGGCCCATGCCGCAGCTATTGCCGCTCGTACCGGCGCGAAACTGCATGTGCTGCATGTACATGTGCTGCATCGGGACATGTATGGCTGGGCAGACATCCCCAATATCGAAGCGGTGGAGAACATCATCGCCGATCACTCAAGCAGGGATCTGGACAAGTTTGTGGAGAAGATCAAGCCACCGGTACATCATGAAGTCATCCGGGAACCCAGGGCAGCCGATGCGATTGTGCGCTACGCCAGGGCGCACGATATCGACCTGATCGTGATGGGCACGCATGCGCGCAAAGGCATTGCCAGAGCGTTCATGGGCAGTGTGGCTGCCGAAGTATTGCGCGAGTCTCCAGTGTCGGTTCTGGCTTTGGGCCCGGAACATGTCCTGCCTGCCGATCTCTATCGCAGGATTCTGGCACCTGTGGATTTTTCGGATAGTTCCAGGGCCGCCTTGCAGCAAGCCTCTGCGATCGCCAGCCAGCACGACGCGGATTTGCTTGCCCTGCACGTGATCGAACCCCGGATTCGGACACCCTATGACGGTGCAGGCGGGGCCCCGGAAGAATTGCGCCAACTGGCTGCAAGATCACTGGACGAATGGCTTGAGGCGGCGCGCTTGCCAAAGCCTCCTGTGGAGAAATGCATTATGCATGGCCCACCCGACGAGCAGATCGTGTCGTGCGCCCGCGACAAATTCAGCGATCTGATCGTGATGGGTACCGTGGGCCTGTCCGGATTGAGCCGACTGCTGCTGGGCAGCACCACCGAACGTACCCTGCGCAACGCGCCGTGCGCCGTGCTTGCGCATCGCGGGGAAATCCATGAAGACTTGTAGGATTCCGTGTGCCACATGGCCGGATTTCCAGGGTGGAAAGTGGTGATCAGCGTGACACGGTGGGTCAGCGAGCGCTCGGCAAGACACGTGGTGATCGTGAACTTGCCCTTCCGATCAAGGGCATGAATCAATCCCCGGGCGCGCACCGCCTTGCAGGCTGAATCGCCCGCGCTGCCGAAACCACAGGCCACGCCCTGCCCTTCGCCCGATTGGCCCTGCATGCTCCTGCCCCGGCAAGCCGTGTGAACCGGCGTCCGCTACGTTCTCGCCAGTTCTCCCTGCTGGCAGATGCGGCTGGCCACCAAAATCATCGACGGGGTTGCATTTATCGTCCCGCGGGCGAAGAGGCGTGTATGCTGGTCAGGCGCAGCACGAGACCATCCCTGCTCGCACCGACGGTAACGGACTATTCGGATGACAAGCGGCCAGGACCACAAGTCGACGCCGGACTTGGTTGACGGAAAAATCGTCGCCATTCGGGGCAGCGTCGTGGACGCTGCCTTTGCCGGGCCGGTACCGCGCATTCACGAGCTGTTGCGCGTGGGTGATCTGGCGCTGGAAGTGGCGTCGCTGGCTGATGATGGCGTTGTGCGCTGCATCGCTCTGGGCACCGTGCGCGGCCTTGGATTGGGCGCACCGGTGCATGCGTCCGGTGCACCGATCAAGGTGCCTGTAGGCGACGCAGTGCTGGGCCGGATGCTGAATGTGTTTGGTGCGCCGCTCGACGGCCTGCCTGCTGTCGCTGCCAGTGCGCGCCACTCGATTCACCACGCACCTCCTGCACTGGAAGACCGGGTACTGCGCGCCGAGGTACTGGAAACCGGTATCAAGGCCATTGACCTGCTGTCACCGATCGAACGCGGCGGCAAGACCGGGCTGTTCGGCGGTGCCGGTGTCGGCAAGACTGTGCTGTTGAGCGAACTCATCCACAATACCGTGGAGCATCATCACGGCGTAAGCCTGTTCTGCGGGATCGGAGAGCGATCACGAGAGGCCGAGGAGCTGTGGCGCGAGATGGGCGAAGCGGGCGTTCGCGAGCGCATGGTGATGGTGTTTGGCCAGATGAACGAGTCGCCCGGCGTGCGATTTCTGGTAGGCGCCTCGGCACTGACGATGGCGGAGTATTTCCGCGACGACCGCGGGCAGGACGTGCTGCTGCTGATCGACAACATCTTTCGCTATGTACAGGCAGGCTCCGAGGTGTCCGGCCTGCTGGGACGCATGCCCTCGCGAGTGGGCTATCAGCCGACACTTGCCACCGAGCTTGCAGCGCTGCAGGAGCGAATCGCCTCCACCCGCAAGGGCGCAATCACGTCGATCCAGGCGGTTTACGTTCCTGCCGATGATTTCACCGATCCGGCGGCGGCGCAGATCTTTTCTCACCTGTCGGCCTCGGTCGTGCTATCACGCAAACGCGCCAGCGAAGGGCTGTATCCAGCGCTGGATCCGCTGGCCTCGGCTTCGGTCATGCTGACGCCTGCCGTGGTTGGACAGCGCCACTACGATGTTGCACGCGCGGTGCGCCGGACCTTGGCCGAGTATGAGGAGTTGCGCGACATCATCGCCATGCTGGGGATCGAGGAGCTCTCGGCCCATGACCGCGCGACCGTGGCACAGGCAAGACGGCTGGAGCGATTCCTGACCCAGCCTTTCGCCACCGTGACAGGCGCGACCGGAACCACTGGCAAACTGGTGCCCATCGAAAAGACCCTGGACGGCTGTGAACGGATCCTCGAACAGACCACGTTCGACCTGCCGGAAAGTGCCTACTACATGATTGGTGCGCTCGACGAGGTCAAGGAAAGCGCATGAGCATTGCCTCGCACATGCAGGTCCACGTACGCCTGCCGGCACGCACGCTTTTCGAGGGTGTGGCCACCAAACTGAACGCAACCGCAGCCAACGGCAACTTCGGCATCCTGCCCAACCATGTGGATTTCGTGACCGTGCTGGTGCCATCGATCCTGCTGGTGACAATCCCGCAAGGGGGCGAACGGATATTCGGAATCGATGAGGGTCTGCTGGTCAAGAAGGGCCATCAGGTCGATATCGCCGTACGCCGCGGCGTGGAAAGCGTCGATCTGGACAGCCTGCGCACCACGGTGCACGATACATTCGATCAGATGGAGGATGAAGAGCGCGTCGCGCGCGCTGCGCTGTCGCGGCTGGAGGCCGACATGGTGCGCCGATTTGCCAGCCTGAGGAAACCACACCCATGACCGGCAAGCGCGGCGGATCCATTGAGGACATCGGCAAGCGCGCCGAGCGCATGAAAGCGGCGCGCGATAACCCGGGGCCGAGCCCACTGCGCGGCATCGGCACTTTCGGCATGATCGGCTGGTCGGTGGTGGTGCCCACCGTTGGCGGCGCCTTTCTGGGTCTGTGGCTGGACCGCGTGGTACCCCAGAATTTTTCATGGACGACCGCGCTGATTCTCGGCGGGGTGGCATTGGGTGCGCTGCTGGCCTGGGCATGGGTCGGCAAGGAGGGAAACGGGCCATGAGCGGCATCCACTGGAGCGCGTTCGGGTGGGGTGCCCTGGCGGGCGCCGTGGCCGGCGCACTGTTCTTCGCCGGGCTGGCATTCAGCGTATGGCTTGCACTACGGCGTCGCAAGCCACTGCCGGTGCTTGCGCTGAGCGCTCTGCTGCGCATTGCCGGGCTGCTGGCAGTTGGCTGGCTGGTGGTGAAGGCAGGCGGGCTGACAGCGCTGGCGGGCTATGCGCTTGCGTTTCTGGCGGCGCGACTCATGGCCGTCGTGCTGGCTCGACCGGCGGCGCAGCGGAGAGATACGCCATGGAATTGACCCCCGACCAGAACATTCTGTTCATGCTGGGCGGTATTCCCATCAACGCCACGATCTTCTATACCTGGCTTGTCATGGCGCTCCTGACCGTAACGTCGATGCTGTTGACCCGCAAGCTGCGGCCCGACGTGCCACCCAGTCGCTGGCGCACGACGCTGGAAGTGATCGTGCAGGGCATCCAGGGCCAGATCGACGATATCTCGGTACACCACGACCGCCGACTGCTGTATTTCAGCGGTACGCTTTTCCTGTTCATCGTCACCTCGAACCTGCTGATGGTGGTGCCGGGTTTCCACCCGCCTACCGCATCGCTGTCCACCACCGCGGCCCTGGCGCTGTCAGTGCTGGTGGCAGTGCCGATCTTCGGAATCGGCAACCAGGGCCTGGGCGGCTATTTGAAGACCTGGATCCAGCCGTCGGTGATCATGCTGCCGTTCAATATCATCGGCGAGTTCTCACGCGGCATTTCGCTGGCGATTCGTCTCTACGGCAACATCATGAGCGGCGCGGTGATCGCCGGCATCCTGCTGGGCGTCGCACCCTTCTTCTTTCCCGTGGTGATGGACATGCTCGGCCTTCTCACCGGACTGATCCAGGCCTACATTTTCGCCATCCTCGCCACGGTCTACATCTCGTCTGCCACGGCCCCGCCGTCCGACCTCCCCCACCCCGACAAGGACTCGCCATGACCGATCTTTCCCTAATCGCCATCTTTTCCATCTTCACGGCCGGCCTGACCGTGTCCTTCGGTGCACTGGGGCCCGCGCTGGGCGAGGGACGCGCGGCGGCAACCGCGCTCAATGCCATCGCACAGCAACCCGACGCGGCATCCACGCTTTCGCGCACGCTGTTCGTCAGTCTGGCCATGATCGAATCCACGGCAATCTACTGTTTCGTGGTCGCCATGATCCTGCTGTTCGCCAATCCGTTCTGGAAGGCGGCGCTGGACGCTGCAGCGCATGCCAGTGGTGGCTAGACGATGTCCATTGACTGGATCACCGTCGCCGCGCAGATCATCAATTTCCTTGTTCTGGTCTGGCTGCTGAAGCGGTTCCTGTATCGTCCGATCCTCGACGGAATCGATGCGCGCGAAAAGGAGATAGCCGAACGCATGGGCGAGGCCGCGCAGATCCGGGCTGCTGCCGAGGCTGTCGAGGCGGACTACAAGGCGCAGGTTGACAGCCTGCGCGCAGGACGTGAGGGCATGCTTGAAAAGGCCCGCAAGGCGGCCGAAGACGAGCGTGACGCGCTGCTGGCCGAGGCTCGTGAGCGACTGCTGCTGGAACAGGCCGAGCGTGCAAAAGAGCGGGCCGAAGAGGCACGTCGCTACCGTTCTGAACTGCACCGCGACGGGGCGCATGCACTGCTGTCACTGACCCGCAAGGCGTTGAAGGATCTGGCAGACGAGACGCTGGAGGCGCGAATCGTGGCCCACGCGAGCGGGCGACTGGCGGCGATGGCAGACGATCTGCGCAAGGCCGCCGGCGACTCGCTGCAGGCCGTCGCCCTGACCCATGAACCGTTGCCCGAGGCAGTGCGCAAGCGTCTGAGCACCGAGCTGGCACAGCTGATTCCCGGCATCACGGTGACTTTTCGCAGCGAGCCGGGCCAGGCGCCGGGCCTGAGCCTGCGACTGGGTGGAGCACAGGTGGAATGGACCGTGGACAGCTATATCGACGGACTCGACGGGCTGCTGGCCAATATCGGCCACGAACGCGGCAGGCGCGGAGAGTAACACCATGCAGCCTGGTCAGCCCGCGCCCAATACGCTGGATATGGTGCAAACCCTGGTGGATGGTCCTTCGCCCCGGCCCCAGCTGAACGAGATTGGCCAGGTGGCCCAGGTGGGCGACGGCGTGGCGATCGTCACGGGACTGGCGCGTGCACTTTCCGACGAGGTGCTTGAATTCGATAGCGGGGAACAAGGCATCGTTTTCGACCTGGAGCCGGGACACCTGGGCGTGGTGCTGCTGGGGCCTTCCGAGAACGTGAGGTTGGGCGAAGAAGTACGTCGCACCGGTCGAGTAGTCAGCGTACCCACCGGCATGACACTGCTGGGCCGGGTTATCGATGCCCTGGGGCGTCCCCGCGATGGCAAGGAGCCACTGCTGGCTGCGCCCCTGCGTCCGGTCGAGGCCGAAGCCCCCGGCATCCTCGAACGCATGGCAGTATCGCGACCGCTGGCGACGGGCTTGAAAGCGGTGGATGCTGCCGTACCGGTTGGGCGTGGCCAACGGCAGCTGATTATCGGCGACCGCCAGACCGGCAAGACATCGATCGCGGTCGACACGATTCTGAACCAGAAGAACAGTGGTGTACTGTGCGTCTATTGTGCCGTCGGCCAGCGCGGCGACGCGGTGGCCAAGGTGATCGGTGCGCTGCGCGAGGGCGGCATGATGGACCACTCGATAGTGCTGGTTGCAGGCGACGAGGAAGCACCGGGTCTGGCCCACATCACACCCTACGCGGCCATGTCGATAGCCGAAAGCCTCGCCGACAACGGGCACGACGTGCTCGTCATCATGGACGACCTGACCCGTCACGCGCATGCCTACCGCGAGTTGTCGCTGCTGCTGCGCCGGCCACCCGGGCGCGAGGCGTTTCCCGGTGACATCTTTTTCGTTCACGCCCGACTGCTTGAGCGCGCGGGTCAGTTCACCCAGGCTGTCGGTGGCGGTTCGATCACGGTTTTGCCCGTGGTCGAGACCCAGGCCGAGAACCTCTCGGCATATATCCCCACGAACCTGATTTCGATCACCGACGGGCAGATCTACCTGTCGCCGCGACTGGTACGCCGGAACCAGTTTCCCGCGGTCGATCTGGGCACGTCGGTATCGCGTGTCGGCGGCAAGGCACAGATGCGTGCGTTCCGCGAGGTGGCGGGCAACCTGCGCGTCACCTTGTCGCAGTTCGAGGAACTGGAGGAATTCGCCCGCTTCGGCACACGACTTGATGCGGCGACCAAGCTGCGACTGGCGCGCGGCACGGCAGTACGCGCCGCGCTACGCCAGCCTGAGCGTGATCCCATCCCGGAAACCGAACAACTTGCGGTGCTGGTATGTGCCATGCAGGGACTGCTGGACGATATGGACGAGGAAGCGAGCGCTGCGGCGATGGAAACGATACGCGCGGCGATGCGTCGTGATGATGGCGGCCTGGCCGAGCGCATTGCATCCGACCAGGCATTGGACAAGGACAGCCAGGCACGGATCATCGAAACGGCACGCGCGGCGCTGACGGCGGCGGATGGAACGGAGGGAAATCGTGACCGAGACGCTTGAGGTCCTGACCCGCCGGAGCGAAACGCTGCGCAGCATCGGCGGCATCGTGCGCACGATGAAAACCATGTCGGTGATCAATGCCAACCCTTATGAGCAGGCCTCCCGCGCCATCGGCGCCTATCGCGCCACCGTACTGGAGGGTCTGCATGCCTTCGTGCAGCAGCACGGGCCGCTGCCCCCCGCGCCACGGGTCGTCACCGATCATGTGATCGTGGTTTTCGGGTCCGACCATGGACTGTGCGGAAACTACAACGAGGTGATCGCCACTGAGGTTTCGCGCCATGCGGGCAAGATGGACAGCCCCGACGCGGCGCAAATCATCTGTGTCGGTGCACAGATGGAAGACGCGCTGGTCGGGCTGGGAATGGTACCCGGGACGACGCTGCTATCCCCCACTACGACCGATGGTCTGGGCCGGCTGGCCGCACTGCTGGTAACGCGGCTGGACGAGATCCGGCGAGGCGGGAATCTGGAGCCGCCTGCCGTAGTTTTGGCCTATTCCCGGCGCAGCGCCAATGGCCAGCAAGTGCCTGTGACGCAAGCTCTGCTTCCACTTGACCCAGAACTGACAGACGACCTGGCCACCCGGCCCTGGCAATCACGCAGCCTGCCACAATCCACCCTGCCCGCCTCCACGCTGCTGGCTGCGCTGATCCGCGGTTACCTGTTCGCAAGCCTGTTCCGCGCTGCCGCCGAGGCGCTGGTGACCGAAAATGCCGCACGTCTGGCGCGAATGCAGCAGGCCGAGAAATCGGTGTCGGAGCGGCTGGAGGAACTGACGGCAGAAACCCGCGCTGTACGACAAGACGAGATCACCACCGAACTGCTTGATGTCATCATCGGCTTCGAGGCGCTGAAAGACCGTGAAAAACGCAAGCGCGACCAGCTCGCAACTGCTGGGACAGACAGGGGACATCACCTTGACGTGCGCCCTGTTCATGATCCGCACGAAACCTGAGATCTGCAGTTGCTATTCCCAAGGCCATTACCAGGCCGTTGAGCAGGGTGATGTATTTGATCCACACATGTTGCAGCTGCAAATTGGCCAGGCACTAGCCGCAACCAGGCACGCTCCGCACGGGTTTGTTGGCGTAACGCCCGCTGCAATCCACCGGTGCCGCGAGGAGTGCCTTTGGCCCGCAGCGGAGTAGACTGAAGCCGAGTGCTCATTCCGCGACACGCAGCAACCGGGACTGGCAGGTCAGCGCGAACTCAATCCAATCCTGCTCACGGTTCCGGCCACACCTGAAGGATCAAGTGAAACATGCCTGCTACCCACCCCTCGACATCCGACACGCAGTCACCTCAGGCGGCAGCGGCGCACGCAAGGCAGGGATTGAGCAGCGCACAGGCGACCAGCCGCCTGCAGCGTGATGGGCCCAACACCCTGACCCGGCGGCGCCGTCGCGGTGCGTGGACGGCGCTGCTCCTCCTGCTGCGCGAGCCTACAGTGCTCCTGCTGCTTGCTGCATCGGTGCTCTACTGGGTTCTGGGGGACCCCATAGAAGCAGCGGTCCTGGCCTTTTCCGTCGTGGCCGTCATCGGCATGAGTTTCTACCAGGAGGGCAAATCCGAACACGCGCTGGAGGCGCTGCGCGAGCTGGGCAGTCCGCGGGCGCGCACTATTCGTGACGGGCAGCAGCACCTGTTGCCGGCGCGTGAGCTCGTCATCGATGACCTGATCCTGCTGGCCGCCGGTGATCGCGTACCGGCCGATGCGCAGCTGATCGAGTCTGCCGATGTGGCGCTAGACGAATCCCTGCTCAGTGGTGAATCGGTGCCCGTGCGTCATTCGGCCAGCGAGGAAGACGCAGCTCTGGTCCAGGCCGGCACCTTGATGGTACGCGGCCATGCCCTGGCCCGGGTGGTGGCCACCGGGTCGCGCACGGCGATCGGCCGGATCGGGATCAGCCTGGCCGGGGTGGCGCGCGAGCGCTCTCCGCTGCAGCGCGAGATGAGCAAGGTGGTCATGCGTTTCGGCGCGCTTGCGTTGGTGTCCTGCCTGGTGGTGGTTGTGCTTTTCGGTGTTCAGCGCGGCGACTGGCTGCAGGCATTGCTCGCCGGCATCACTCTTGCGATATCGAATATTCCCGAGGAGTTTCCGGTGGTGTTGAGCGTATTCCTGGCCCTGGGTGCTGCCCGCCTGGCCCGGAAAAAGGCACTGGTCCGCACCGTGCCGGCGGTGGAGGCCCTGGGTTCGATCACCGTGCTGTGCGTGGACAAGACCGGCACACTGACCGAAAACCGCATGCGTGTCGAGCAACTGGTGCCTGCGCCTGCGGCGGACGACGGCAATCCGGAAGAGCAGTTGCTGCAGCATGCCTGCCTGGCCAGCGACGACCAGCCCTACGACCCGATGGATCGCGCCCTGCACGTGAAGCAAACCGGCATGCCCGTGGCACGATCGATCGATGGCTGGGCGCGCGTGCGCGAGTACCCGTTGGAAGCGACCCGCCCTTTCACGGCCCATGCCTGGCGCACGCCCGCAAATGCCGATCTGCTGCTCGCATGCAAGGGAGCGCCCGAGAGCGTGGCCGCCGCGTGCCAACTCGCGCCAGCAGAACTGAAGCTGATGGAACAAAACACGGCAGACATGGCGGCTGCCGGTCTGCGCGTGCTCGGGGTGGCACGGGCGCGCTGGCCGGACACATCGGACCAGCCCCTGCCCGAAGACCCGAGAGACATGCATTGGCAGTGGCTGGGCCTTGTCGGCTTCGCCGACCCGTTGCGGGACGGCGTTCCGGCCGCCATTGCCGAAGCGCGTACTGCCGGGGTGCGGGTGATCATGCTGACCGGCGATCACGTCGAAACCGCCAAAGCCGTGGCCGCCGCGGCTGGTCTGGAAGGCAGCAGCGATGTGGTGCTTGGTGCGGACATCGACAGCATGGACGATGCCGCACTCGAACACTGTGTCGCGAGCAGCAGCGTCTTTGCCCGCGTGCGGCCGGAACACAAGCTGCGCCTGGTGCGAGCCTTGCGTGCACAGCACGAGGTGGTGGCGATGACCGGCGATGGGGTCAACGATGCCCCGGCCCTGATGCAGGCTGATGTCGGCATTGCCATGGGTGAACGCGGTACCGACGTGGCACGCGAGGCAGCCTCGGTGGTGCTGCTGGATGACAATTTTGTCAGTGTGATCGGCGCCATTCGCGAGGGCCGGCGCATCTATGACAACCTGGTCCATGCGGTGCGCTATGTGCTCGCCGTGCATGTGCCGATCACGGGCCTGGCATTGCTGCCGCTGTTGCTCGGCGCGCCAATGGTGCTGTTGCCGATCCATGTGGTCTTTCTGGAACTGATCATCGATCCGGCCTGTGCAATAGCGTTCGAGCGCGAACCGGCAGCCGCAGACATCATGCGCCGGCCGCCCCGCGACCCGCGCGGTCATTTGCTGAACTTCCGTGCCCTGATCGCCGGTCTGGGCCTGGGACTGGCTGCCGCACTGGGCACGACCATGGTGTATCTGCTTGCCACAGCCATGGGACTGCAAACGGCGCAGATCGCCAGCCTCAGCTTCACCAGCCTGGTTACGGGCAACCTCGCCCTGATTTTTGCCAATCGCGCGCGCTTCGGCCAGGTAGGAGCGCGCAATCCTGCCATGTGGACGGTGGTGGTCATGGCACTTGCCGCACTGGCAGCGGCCCTGCTCTGGCCACCCGCGCGGCAATGGTTCCACTTCACCTCTGCCAGCGCGCTGCATGTGGCCGGCGCCATACTGTTGCCGATAGCCGTGATCGCACTGGTCGAGGCCGTGTTTTTTGCATACTTACGCTGGCGCAGCCGCCGCTGTGCGCCGTTGGCTGGCTAGCGTATGCTGAACCTGAGATCGTTCCAGCCACGGGATACCAACGAACATGCAGTTCATCGAGAACCGGACCTTCGCGGAGCTTTCCATCGGTGACCGTGCCGAGTTGACGCGGACGCTCCGCCAGCAGGACATCGAGCTGTTTGCGGTGCTCTCCGGTGATGTCAATCCCGCCCACGTCGATGCCGACTACGCCAAGTCGGACATGTTCCACCGCGTGATTGCCCACGGCATGTGGGGCGGCGCACTGATTTCCGCGGTGCTGGGCACCGAACTGCCCGGACCGGGCACCATCTATCTGGACCAGTCGCTGCACTTTCACCACCCGGTGGGCATCGGCGACACGGTCACCGTGACCGTGACCGTGCTTGAGCTGCATGCCAGTGACCGGCGAGTGGTGCTCGAGTGCCGCTGCAGCAACCAGGCCGGGGATACCGTCATTGACGGCCGCGCCGAAGTGATTGCACCGGAAAAGAAGGTGCGCAGGCCGCGTGCCCTGCTGCCCGAAGTGCACCTGCACGAACGCGGGGCGCGCTACGACCGCTTGATCGAGGCGACGCGCACCCTGCCCGCCTTGCGCACGGCGGTAGTGCATCCGTGTGATGAGCTTTCATTGCGCGGTGCGCTCGAGGCGCGGTCGCAACAGCTGATCGAGCCGCTGCTGGTCGGGCCGCGTGCGCGGATCGAGGCTGCAGCCGAAGAATCGGGTCTTGATCTGACCGGGATCGAACTGGTCGATGTGCCGCACAGCCACGCTGCCGCGGCGCGCGCAGTGGAGATGGCGCGTCACGGCGAAGTGGAGGCGCTGATGAAGGGTGCCCTGCATACCGACGAGCTCATGCAGGCGGTGGTGGATGCCGACAGCGGGCTGCGCACGGAGCGGCGAATCAGCCATGTGTTCGTGCTGGATGTGCCCAGCTATCCCAAACCGCTGTTCATCACCGACGCCGCCATCAATATTTCGCCGGATCTGGACATCAAGCGCGACATCGTGCAAAACGCCATCGACCTGGCGCACGCGCTTGGCATCGATGCACCCAGGGTGGCGCTGCTGTCGGCGGTGGAAACCGTCTACCCGAAGATTCTCTCCACGGTAGAAGCCGCCGCGCTATGCAAGATGGCCGAACGCGGACAGATCCTTGGTGGCATCCTGGACGGGCCATTGGCCTTCGACAATGCCGTGTCCAGCCAGGCCGCTGCCGCCAAGCACCTCACCTCGCCCGTCGCCGGCCACGCCGATATCCTGGTCGTTCCCGATCTCGAGGCAGGCAACATGCTGGCCAAGCAGCTTATCTATCTTGCCGGTGCCGAGGCTGCCGGCATCGCTCTGGGCGCGAGTGTGCCGATCATGCTCACCAGTCGTGCCGACGGCATGCTGTCCCGATTGGCGTCGGCGGCACTGGCGCTGCTGTACAGCCACCATCGGGCGCCGCGCAGCACATGAGCGAGCCCCTGCTGCTGGTATGCAACATTGGTTCCTCGAGCCTCAAGGCCGGTCTGTACGATCGCGGCGGACAGCATTGTCTGGGCCATATCACGGTCGCCGCGCTCGGCCGCTCGGCCACCATCGAATCCCGCGGCATGCTCAGGTCTATCCTGTCCACCGCGCCATCACTACCACCGGACAGCGCCCAGGATGCGGCAATCGACTGGCTACTGGAAGCACTGGCAAGCTCGTCGACGTGCAGCGTCAGCAGTGTCGGTCATCGCGTGGTTCACGGCGGGTCGCACTACAGCCAGCCCGTTCGTATCGACGAAGCGGTACTCGATCAGCTGCAGCAGTTGTGCCCGCTGGCACCCAACCATCAACCACACAACCTCGCTGCCATCCGGGCCGTTGCGCAGCGCTGGCCGACGTGCCCGCAGGTCGCCTGTTTCGACACCGCCTTTCACGCCGGCCAGCCGCGTCTGGCGCGCCTGTTCGCGCTGCCGCGATCGCAGACTGACGCCGGCGTGATCCGCTACGGTTTCCACGGACTGTCCTACGCCTCGATTGCCCGGCGTTTGCCCGAGTATCTTGGTGAACGGGCAGACGGGCGCGTCATCGTGGCGCACCTCGGGCATGGCGCCAGCCTGTGCGCCATGCAGGCGCGGCGAAGCGTGGCCACCACCATGGGCATGACCGCGCTGGATGGTCTGATGATGGGCCGTCGCTGTGGTGCAATCGATCCGGGTGCCCTGCTCTATCTGCTGCGCCAGCGCGGCATGAGCGCAGCGGATCTGGATACCATGCTGAACGAGCAAAGCGGGCTGCTGGGCGTGTCGGGCATCAGTGATGATGTGCGCGAACTGGAAGCCAGCGACAGCAAAGAGGCGGCCGAGGCGCTTGCTCTGTTTGCCTATCGTGCCGGGCGCGAGATCGGCTCGATGGCCGCCGCTCTCGGTGGTCTCGACGCGCTGGTCTTTACCGCAGGCATCGGCGAGCATTCGGCGGCCATGCGTGCGGCCATCGGCGCTCGCGCCGGCTGGCTTGGCATCGACTTGGACCTTGATTTAAATAGTTCTCACAAAGCATTGATTTCCAAGGGTTCATCTCCCGTTTCCGTGCTTGTCATCGCAACCGATGAGGAAGGCGAGATAGCCCGCCAGACCGCCGCTGCCAGCGCAGCAAGCGGCTGAAAACGACCCTCTGCGCCAGGCCTTTCAGGCCGTCGTGATCCGCGTTCACGGGCGGCCCTACGCGGCGCGCCGGAACGCAGCAATCGGCAGCGATCACCGGGCCGGTCGGCACGTCGACCGATTTGAGACTCGCCCAACATTCGATTAGGGTGATAGTTCAAACCTATCTTTCCTGGGTCGACGGCATTCGCAATCCGCAACCGTCGCAACGGTTCATGCCCGCCGGTTGCCGGCCCTTGACCAGCAGTCCGGTCGATATCCAAACAGGGGACGAGCGATGGCGAAAATCAGACTCGATGGCGTTACCAAGGTCTTCGGGCCGCATCCCGGGCGAGGTCTGGAGATGCTCGACAACGGCAAAAGCAACAGCGAGATTCGCGAGACCGGACACGCGGTCGGTTGTGCGGACGTTTCGTTCGAAGTTGCCGAGGGCGAGTTTCTGGTGGTGATGGGTCTGAGTGGCAGCGGCAAATCGACCTTGATCCGATGCCTCAACCTGCTCAACAAGCCGACCCGTGGGCACATCTACATTGATGACGAGGACATCACCCAATACGACTCGCAAGAGCTTCTGAAGCTGCGCCAGCACAAGATCAGCATGGTGTTCCAGCATTTCGCGCTGTTTCCGCATCGCACCGTCGTCGACAACGCCGCCTACGGCCTGGAAATCCAGGGCGTGGACGTGGAGGAACGTCGGCGCCGCGCCAATGAATCGCTGGAACTGGTGGGTCTGAAAGGCTGGTCGGACTCCTACCCCGGGCAGCTCAGTGGCGGCATGCAGCAGCGTGTCGGCCTGGCCCGCGCGCTCGCCGTGGGACCGGACATCTTGCTGATGGACGAGGCCTTCAGCGCGCTCGATCCGCTGATCCGGCGCGACATGCAGCACGAGATCATCGCCCTGCAGCAGCGCATGAAGAAAACCATCGTGTTCATCACCCATGATCTGGACGAAGCGCTGCAGGTCGGCGACCGGATCGTGCTGATGAAGGACGGCCGTGTGGTACAGATCGGCACCCCGGAAGACATACTGCACAGCCCGGCCAATGCCTACGTCGAGCGCTTCGTCGAGAACGTCGACATGTCGCGGGTACTCACAGCTCGGGCGATCATGAGCCGGGCGCGTGTGGTGGCCTTTTCCAACGATGGCCCACGAACTGTACTGCACAAGATGCGTGATGAAGATGTTGGCAGCCTGTTGGTGGTCAAGCGCGATTACAGCCTGCTCGGTTCCATCAGCATCGACCAGGCCGACAAGGCCGCCAGGAACAACATGGAGACGATCGAATCGCTGATCGAGGAAACCCCGTCGGTCAAGGGCGACGATACCCTGCTGCAAACCTTCAATGTGCTGGCCGATTGGCGGTGGTCCGTGCCGGTTGTTGACGAGGACAACAAGGTGCTGGGCGTGGTGACCCGCGCCAGCGTGCTGTCGGCGCTGGCCGAAAGCCCGGATATGGGCACGCCTGCCGAAGAGCCCGAGTCCGAACGCAGGAGCGATGCGGCATGACTATTCCGAAGTTTCCCCTGGCGCACATCATCGACGTTGGCCTCGACTGGCTGACACACAATTTCGCATTCCTGACCAAGGCGCTCAGCCACTTCATATCCGGGATCATCGACGGCATGGTGCACGGCCTGTTGTGGCTGCCGCCCTGGATTCTGATCCTGATTGTCGCGATTGCAGCGTGGCGTGCAGCAGGGATCCGTGTGGCTATCGGCTCTGCCGCCGGCCTGCTCTTTCTGTGGAACCTGCGCCTGTGGGAAGCCACCATCGAGACCTTCACCCTGGTGCTGATCTCCACCTGCATTGCAGCGGCCATCGGTTTGCCGCTGGGTATCGCAGCTGCGCTGAGCAAGCGCACATCGAAGGTAGTCATGCCGATCCTGGATCTGATGCAGACCATGCCGGCATTCGTGTACCTGATTCCGGCGATCCCGTTTTTTGGCCTGGGAGCCGTTTCGGCCAGCGTCGCAACCGTGATTTTTGCCACACCACCGACCATTCGCCTCACTGCCCTGGGCATCAAGCAGGTTCCGCCGGACCTGATCGAAGCGGCTGATGCCTTCGGCTCCTCACGCAAGCAGAAGCTTTTCAAGGTACAGCTGCCCATGGCCGTGCCGACAATCATGGCCGGCATCAACCAGACCATCATGCTGGCGCTGTCGATGGTAGTGATCGCGGCCATGATTGGCGCCGGGGGCCTGGGTGGCGAGGTTTGGCGTGCCATCCAGCGGCTGGAACCCGGCAAGGGTTTCGAATCGGGCATCGCCATCGTGATCCTGGCCATGATTCTCGACCGCGTCACCCAGCGACTGGGCAACAACCCCCAGGACAATGCCAAGTGACTCGCGCAAGCACCATTCACTGACACAAACATTTCTCCAATGGAGGTATTGCACATGCAGAACCTACGCAAACTTGCCAAGCCGATGATTGCCAGCCTGATTCTTGGCAGTCTCGCTCTAGCCGGCTGTTCCGGCGGCGGCAATGAAGGCACGACCACCGAGGGACCGGGCGATGGCAGTGCCATGAGTGCCGCCAGCACGGCCGCATCCCCTGCCCCGATGTCGGAACAGGCAGCGCCGGAATCCGGCGGCAACATCAACCTGGTCTACGTCGAGTGGTCCAGCTGCGTCGCATCCACCGAGGTGATCAAGGCCGTGCTGGAAAGCCAGGGCTATGACGTCAAGACCACCTCGGTCAGCGCTGCAGCGCTTTATGCCGCGATCGCCGGTGGCGATGCCGATGCAACCGTGTGCGCGTGGCTGCCGACCACGCACAAGAACTACTACGCAAAGACCAAGGATCGACTCGACAACCTGGGGCCCAATCTGAACAAAGGCACCAAGCTGGGACTGGTGGTGCCTGATTACGTCACCATCGACTCGATTGCCGACCTGAGTGCCAATGCCGACAAGTTCCAGAACCGGATCATCGGCATCGATCCCGGCGCCGGTGAAATGGGGCTGACCCAGGATGTGGTGAAGCAGTACGACCTGCCCCTCAAACTGGTCAGCGGCAGCGGCGCCACCATGACTGCGGCACTGAAAAGCGCGATCGACTCAAAGCAGTGGGTCGTGGTCACCGGATGGTCGCCGCACTGGATGTGGGCACGCTGGGACCTGAAGTACCTGGACGATCCCAAGGGCGTCTACGGCGAACCCGACAGTATCGACACGCTTGCGCGCAAGGGCCTGAAGCAGGACATGCCGGGTGCCTATGCCATCCTCGATGCCTATCAATGGACCGCCAAGCAGATGGAACAGGTCATGGCCATGAATCAGAAGGACGGCACTACGCCCGAGGACAACGCCAGGCAGTGGATCAAGGACCATCCGGAAGCCGTGCAGTCGTGGACATCCGGGTCATGATGCCTGTAGCCCACACCGAGTAAACGATGCACCGGGGCGCGGATCGCGCCCCGACCCTTTGCCAATGAGGACTGGGGAGAGATTAATGGATGGCAAGTATCTTTCACGCTGCATGGCACTGTGCCTGGGCACGGCCTGCCTGCTGCCGGGCGTGGCCCTGGCCGACCAGCAATCCGACGATGCGGTCAGCAAGAAGATGGAAGCAATGCAGGCGCAGATCAGCGCACTGCAGAAGCAGCTCGACGCGTTGCGCCAGCAACAGGCCGAGCAGAAGGCCACCGATGCCGAACAGAGCCAGACCACCAGGAAGAACAAGGAACAGATAGAGGAACTGGCCAAGGCCCGCAAGAAGGACAAGAAAGCCTCGAAGGAAGGCATCGAGTTCGGTGGGGCGATGCGCTTCCAGTACAGCTACGAAAGCTACAACAGCAACAACAAGGATCGCACCGGCGATACCGACTTCGATATATTCCGGCTCAACATGCGCGGTACCTACAAGGGTATCGACCTGAATGCCGAGTGGCGCTGGTTCCAGTACATGAGCGCAATCAAGTACGCGTGGATAGGGCACCACTTCAGCGATGACTCGCAGATCCAGCTCGGCTTGACGCGCATCCCGTTCGGAAACCAGGCCTTCAACTCGCACAACTATTTCTTCAGCTCCAACTACTACATTGGACTGGAGGACACCTATCACGCGGGCGTCGAGTACGTGTACTCGGGCAGCCCCTGGAACGTGCAGTTGGCTTTCTTCAAGAACGACGCCATGGGTGGTGTGGACGGCTACGTCAGCGACCGCTCAAACAGCTACTCGTACAACGTCGTCGGCGTGCGCGGAGCCGATGAAGGCATTTATGACAACCCGCAGCACCCTGCCGGCAGCACCGACACGGCTGCGGCGCGGGTGGCCTACACATTCAAGCCCGCAGAGGATTTCAACTGGGAAGTCGGAGCGTCGGCCCTGCGCGGCAACCTGGAGGGGCCGAGCAACAGTATCGGCGACTACAACGCGTGGGCACTGCACACCGATGTCGACTACAAGAACTGGAACTTCCAGGCCCAGGCGCTGCGCTACGACTACAACACCGACAGCAACGCCACGCGTCTGGCAGTAGGCGCCTATGCCTTCTATGACACCATCGCGGCCAGCGCCAACGGCTGGTCGCTCAATGCACGCTACAGCCAGCCGGTTGACTGGGGGCCGATTCGCAGTCTCGATTTCTACAACGACTACTCGCGCATCTACCACAAGTCCGGCGGGCTGCCGATGACCTACATGAATGTCCTTGGCGTGGGTGCCTCGGCCGGCTATCTCTACACCTACTTTGACTTCGTTACCGGACGCAACCAGCCGTTCATTGGTGGCAGCATGGCCGGCGACGGCAAGGTCGAGCACCGCTTCAACATCAATTTCGGCTTCTACTTCTGAGGCCGCACCTGCTGTCTCGCCGGTCCACCAGGACCGGCGGTATTCCGTGCGCTCATGCGCGTTGGCCGAACAGGTTCTGCGCGCGTTCCTCGTCGCTTGCCTTGCTGCTGTAACGAGAACCGATCTCATAGGCTCGTCGGGTGGCCGGCCTTTCCTTTATGGCATCGCACCAGGCCTTGAGGTGCGGCAGTGCTTCCATGTCCACATCGTGGAAGTTGCCGGCCACGACCCATGGATAGCAGGCAATGTCGGCGATGCTGTAGCTGTCGCCGACAATGTAGGTGCGATCCTTCAGCTGCGCGTCCAGCACACGATACAGGCGCCGGGTTTCATTCTGGTAGCGCTTGATCGCATAGGGGATCTTCTCCGGTGCATAGTTGCTGAAGTGGTGGTTCTGGCCCAGCATCGGCCCCAGACCGGCCACCTGCCAGGACAGCCATTCCAGCACCGTGATGCGACCGCGCAGGTCGCCCGGGATCAGCTTGCCGCTCTTTTCCGCCAGGTACTGCAGGATGGCGCCGGATTCGAACACGCTGATCGGCGGCCCGCCGTCGGCCGGCGCGCGGTCGACGATCGCCGGCATTTTGCCGTTGGGTGAAATCTCGAGGAATTCGGGCTTGTGCTGGTCGCCCGAGCCTATGTCGACCGGGTGAATCTCGTAGTCCAGGCCGGTCTCTTCCAGGAACATCGTGATCTTGTGGCCGTTGGGTGTCGGCCAGTAGTGCAGTTCAATCATGTCGGCTCTGTGTCGGCTTTCAGTACCTTCATGACTCGGGGCCGAGCGCACGCAATTCAACCCCGGCCTTGCGCAGGCCTTCATGAATGGTTCGTGCGAACTCGGCGGCATTGTCGCGATCGCCATGGACGCACAAGGTATCGGCACGCACCCGGACATGCCCGCCTTCGGCGAGTGGGGCCTGCCCGTCCCGGGCCAGCGCGAGCGCCTGCTCGAGCGCCTGCTCCGGGTTCTCGATCACCGCGCCCTGCGTGCCGCGCGGCTCGAGCGAGCCGTCCTGCTGGTAGCGGCGGTCGACGAAGCCCTCTTCGGCACAAGCAAGGCCCGCTTCTCGCGCCCTGGCGACCAGCATGCCGCCGGCCAGGCCGACAATGCGCACATCCGGGTCGAGGCTGGCGACTGCGGACACAATCGCCTCGGCCAGGTCCGGCTCGCTTTCGGCCATGTGATAAAGCGCGCCATGCGGCTTCAGGTGCCCCACCCTGCCCTGTTCGCTGCGCGCCATGGCCACCAGCGCGCCCATCTGCACGATGGTCATGGCATGCAGGTCACCGGGAGACACCGCCATCGCCCGGCGACCGAAACCCATCAGATCCGGCAAGGCCACATGCGCGCCGAGGGCCACGCCTGCCTCCATCGCCGCGCGCACCGTGGCGCGCATGGTCACGGGATCACCGGCGTGATAGCCGCAGGCAATGTTGACCGAGGTGACCCACGGCATCACCTCGCGATCGGCGCCCATGTTCCAGGCACCGAAGGATTCACCCATGTCGCAATTGAGATCGATGTACTTGTTCATGCGGCCTGCTCCGGATCCTGACGTTGCAATCGGTTGTTGATCTGCCAGCGCATCTGCGCAAGCAACGCGCGCGCTGTGTGCCGAGCCTCGAGCGCCTCGTCCATGGACACCCAGCAAAAGCACAATGCATCGCCCGGCCTGCGCTGAGCCATGCGCGGCAGATCGGCCTCGATCAGCTGGGCGATGCGCGGATAGCCGCCGCTGACCGGATGCTCGCAGCCGAACACGATCGGCTGTCCGCCCGGGGGAAGCTGCACGCTGCCGGCCACGCTGCCGGCACTGATGATCTCGGTGTCCGCGGCGAGTGCAAGGCGCGGCCCGTCCAGGCGGCTGCCCACGCGGTTGCTGTCGGCATGCACCGTGAAGGTCTCGCTGGTCAGTTTGCGCAGCGAAGGTTCATCGAGCAGGCGGGTATGGGAGCTGCGCAGCAGTCGCAGCGGACGATCTGCGTCGTGGTCGAACCACGGTGCAGGATCCAGCGACCAGTCGTCTCCCGCAGCCAGCGCATGATCCGGCTGGCCGAGCGGCACACGATCGCCCTCGGCCAGTGGCGGCGGGCCCAGGCCGGCGTTGACGTCGCAGGCGCGACTGCCCAGCCACGGTTCGACATCGATGCCGCCGGCCACGGCCAGGTAGCTGCGGCAGCCTGAAGCCATGCCGCCCAGCTTGAGCCGGCTGCCGGCCCTTGCGTGCACCGGCCGCCACATCGGCCAGGGCCGGTCATCGATCGTCGCCTGCGGCAGCGGCGCCCCGGTCAGGGCCAGCCAGCAGTCGGCCTCGAGTTGCAGCTCCGGTCCCATCAGGGTCATTTCCAGCACGCAGGCATCAACCGGGTTGCCGACCAGCTGATTGGCCAGCATGAATGCCGGCCTGTCGGCCGCACCGGAGCGACCGATGCCGAATTGCGCATGGCCGGGCCGCCCGCCGTCCTGGGGCGTGGTCAGGGGACCTGTCTTGAGCACACGAAGCGTCATCGGGATGTCCTCGCCTGCTTGTCGAATTCCTCTGCGTCGATCGGTTCGAAGCGGACGCGATCACCGGGTGCCAGCAGCGCGGGCGGATTGTGTTGCGCATCGAAAAGGGGCACCGGCGTGCGACCGAGCAGCTGCCAGCCGCCCGGCAACTGGCGCGGGTAGATTCCCGTCTGGGCGCCGCCGATGCCGACCGAGCCGGCCGGCACGCGCGTGCGCGGCTGCTCGTGGCGTGCCATCTGCAGGGCCGGATCCAGCCCCAGCAGATAGGCGAAGCCGGGCGCGAATCCGAGCATGGCAACGCGGTATTCTCGTTCGCTGTGAAGCCTGATGACTTCATCAACACTCATTCCGCAATGCTCCGCAACCGAGGCCAGATCCTCACCGTGCTCGTTGCCATAGCACACCGGCAGCCGATGCAGCGCGCCCGGCACTTCCTCGGCCGGGTAGTCCGATGCGCATACCGCTTGCACGTGCGGGCACACGCGCTGCCACAGGGCTGCGTGCGGATCGGTGCCATCATGTTCGCGCCAGGCATCGGGATCGAACCGGATCAGGACACTGGCGTAAGCCGGCATGATGCCAGTCAGCCCCTCGATGTCAGCCCGCTCGATGCGTGCGCACAGTGCTTGCACGCGCGCATTGACCTCCGGCTCGATACGCTGCTCCAGATGCACCAGCAGCGCCGACTCGCTGATTGCCTCGAAGTGTGGATTGGGTTTTTCAAGCATCATCGCAGCCATGCTATCGGTTCAAGGCTGAGCTGCAACCCAACGCCAGAGGTTTGGCATCGACTGGTGTCACGGATGGCTCGTCATCCTGGGCACCGCGAAAGTGGTGACCCCAACGCTGAGGCAGGATTGCCGAAAGCGAACATCGGCGTAGCCGATGGCCCGGAGGATTAGCTGTGATTTCCCAGTAGGTTGTTCATCCGGGACGTAAGGCGGGAGCAGCGGATTGGCATGCTCGTCATCCTGGACGCCGCGCAGCGGCGATCCGGGATCCATTTTGATCTTGTTGAATAGTACCGTGTAGTCGAGCATGCAAATAGGTCCCGGGTTTCGCCTGCAGCAGCCCCAGGATGACGAAATGCTGCATCAGCCAGGTGTTGTCGGGCCAATCGCCACACCAGCAAACCGGAAGATCACCAGGATCTGCCTGTTCAGCGTCGCGCCCGGAAGAACGTGCGCAGCAGTTCGGCCGATTGCTCCGCCATCAGCCCGCCCTGCACCTCGATGCGGTGATTGTGTCGTTCAGACACCAGTGTGTCGAACACGCTGCCCGCCGCGCCGGTCTTGGGATCGTCCGCGGCGTATACCACCCGCGCCACCCGTGCATGGATCAGCGCCATCGCGCACATGCTGCATGGCTCCAGCGTCACGTACAACGTGGCACCGGTGAGGCGATGGTTGCGCCACTTCAGGCCGGCCTGGCGCAAGGCCACGATCTCGGCATGCGCGGTGGGGTCATGCAGGGTGATGTTGCGGTTCCAGCCCTCGCCGATCAACTCGCCATCCAGCACCAACACCGCGCCCACCGGGATCTCGTTCTCGGCATCGCGCGCATGCTCAGCCAGCGCCAGCGCCCGCTGCATCCACTGGCGGTCGGTATCGCTGAAATCATCCCAGTTGTTTGGCTGCGGCGGTTTTGTCATGGCAGTGACAGGCATATCAGGAGTTCTGAAAGGGGCTCAATCCGCGAAGGACGCAAAGGACGCGAAAAAGATCATTTGAATTGCAACACGGCCGTTGTGCCGTCTGAAGCCGGATCGTACAGGTTGCATGCGTGCCTCATCCGGCGGATACACGCCCTGGCAAGCTGGGAGTTCCTGCTCCTGATTTCTCTGCGCTCTCTGCGTCCTTCGCGCTCGTTTTTGCAAGTTCTGCCGCGGGCAGGGCGCTACTCCCACTCAATGGTCGCGGGCGGCTTGCCGCTGATGTCATAGACAACGCGAGAAATGCCCTTCAACTCATTGATTATCCGGTTGGAAACCCTGGCGAGAAAGGCATAGGGCAATTCCGCCCAGTGCGCGGTCATGAAGTCGATTGTTTCCACCGCGCGCAGCGCTATCACCCACTCGTAGGCGCGGGCGTCGCCAACCACGCCGACCGAGCGCACCGGCAGGAACACGGCGAAAGCCTGGCTGGTCTTGTCGTACAAGTCGGCGGCCCTGAGTTCCTCGATGAAAATGGCGTCGGCGCGGGCCAGCAACTCGGCGTACTCGCGCTTGACCTCGCCGAGGATGCGCACGCCCAGGCCCGGGCCAGGAAATGGATGACGGTAGACCATCTCGCGCGGCAGGCCCAGCTCCACGCCGATGCGCCGGACCTCGTCCTTGAACAGTTCACGCAAGGGCTCGATCAGCTTGAGTTTCATATGCTCGGGCAGGCCACCGACATTGTGGTGGCTCTTGATGACATGGGCCTTGCCCGTGCTGCTGCCGGCCGATTCGATCACGTCCGGGTAGATGGTGCCCTGGGCCAGCCACTTCACGCCCTCGAGCTTTTCCGCCTCGCGGTCGAAGATGTCGATGAACAGGTTGCCGATGATCTTGCGCTTGGCCTCCGGATCAGCCACGCCCTCGAGTGCGGCGAAATACTCGTCGGCGGCATCGACCCGGATCACCTTCACGCCCATGTGCTCGGCCATGGTGTCCATGACCTGGTCGCCTTCCTTGTAGCGCAGCAGGCCGGTATCGACAAAAACGCAGGTGAGCTGGTCGCCAATAGCCTCGTGCAGCAGCGCCGCCACCACCGATGAATCGACGCCACCCGACAGGCCCAGCAGCACGTGGTCGTCACCGACCTGCTCGCGCACCCGCGCCACCTGGTCGGCGATGATCGCCGGTGCCGTCCACAAGGCGCGACAGCCGCAGATATCCATCATGAAACGCTTCAGCAGCGCCCCACCCTGCTTCGTGTGCGTCACCTCGGGATGGAACTGCACGCCGTACCAGCGCTTGTCCTCATTGGCCATGGCGGCCACCGGCACGCGTGCATTGCGCGCTGTGACTTCGAACCCGGGCGGCACCGTGGCGACGTGATCGCCGTGACTCATCCATACATCCAGACGGCCGGCGCCGTCATGGTCGTCCAGGCCTTCGAACAGACGCCCCTCCGCGATGATGTCGATCTCGGCATGGCCGTATTCGCGTCCATCGTCCGATTCGGTGCTGCCGCCGAACTGCTTGGCCAGGGTCTGCATGCCGTAGCAGATGCCCAGTATGGGCACACCGGCGTCAAACACCTGCTGTGGCGCCGTCGGTGCATCCACAAGCAGGGTCGATTCGGGGCCACCGGACAGGATGATGCCACGCGCACCAAAAGCGGCTACCTGCTCGGGGTCATGATCCCAGGCCCAGATCTCGCAATACACGCCAAGCTCGCGCACGCGCCGGGCGATCAGCTGTGTGTACTGCGCGCCAAAATCGAGGATGAGGATCTTGTCCTCATGAATCCGGGCGGCAGAGTCCTGACGGACTTCGGGGTTGGGTGTCTGGGTTTCGGGCATGCAGCGGCACTCGGTCGGTCTCGGGTTGGCACGCTCTGCCGAGTCCCGGGTCCCGAGTCCCGAGTCCCGGCATTCATCACTTCAACCTGTAATTCGGTGCTTCCTTGGTGATCTGGACATCATGCGGATGTGCCTCGACGATGCCGGCCGAGGTCACTTGCACGAACTGCGCCTTCTGGCGCACATCCTCCACCGTGGCAGTACCGAGATAACCCATGGATGCGCGCAGGCCGCCAATGAGCTGGTGGACGATGTTGCGCAGCGGCCCACGGTACGGTACCCGGCCCTCGATGCCTTCCGGCACCAGCTTGTCGGCATCCACCTCATCCTGGAAGTAGCGATCCTTTGATCCCTGGGACATGGCATCCAGTGAGCCCATGCCACGGTAGGTCTTGTAGGAACGGCCCTGGAAAAGTTCCACCTCACCGGGACACTCCTCGGTGCCGGCGAACATCGAACCCAGCATCACGCTCGAAGCACCCGCGGCCAGGGCCTTGGGAATGTCGCCCGAGTAGCGAATGCCGCCGTCTGCAATCAGGGGAATCTCGTCCTGCAATGCGCTTGCTACCATGTCGATGGCGGTAATCTGCGGCACACCGACGCCGGCAACGACGCGCGTCGTGCAAATCGACCCCGGGCCGACGCCCACCTTGACGGCATCGGCACCGGCATCGCGCAGGGCTCGCGCGGCATCGCCCGTGACGATATTGCCGGCGATCAGCTGCACGTCCGGAAAGTTCTTGTGCACCCAGGCGACCCGGTCGATGACGCCTTGCGAGTGGCCGTGGGCGGTGTCGACAACCAGCACATCCACGCCAGCCTCCACCAGCGCAGCCACGCGTTCCTCGGTATCACCGCCCACACCCACGGCGGCACCCACCAGCAGGCGCTCGTGAGGGTCCTTGGCGGCATGCGGATTGTCACGCGCCTTCTGTATGTCCTTGACCGTGATCAGTCCGCGCAACTGGAAGTCATCGTTGACCACAAGCACCTTCTCGATGCGGTGCTTGTGCAGCAAACCCAGAACCTCGTCGTGCGCGGCGCCTTCTTTCACCGTGACCAGTTTGTCCTCGCGGGTCATGATATGTCGCACCGGGTCGGCCAGTTTGCTCTCGAAACGCAAATCACGGCTGGTGACGAGGCCGACCAGCTTCTTGCCATCCACCACCGGCACGCCCGATATCTCATGCGCCCGGGTCAACTGCAGCACTTCGCCGATGGATGTCTCCGGGCCGACCGTGATGGGGTTGCGTATCACCCCGGCCTCGAACTTCTTCACCTGCCGGACCTGGGCCGCCTGTTGCGCCGGCGACATGTTCTTGTGCAGGATGCCGATGCCCCCGGTCTGCGCCATGGCAATGGCCAGACGGGCCTCGGTGACCGTATCCATCGCCGCCGAGACAATGGGAATATTGAGGCGCAGCTTGCGTGTCAAGCGGGTCGAGGTGTCCACATCACGCGGCAGCACCGTGGTATGCGCTGGCACCAGGTACACATCGTCGTAGGTCAGCGCCTGGGCAAGTACTCGCATGCTGATGTTCCCTTGGGTGAATTGACCCATTATAGCGGATGGGTGATGATCATCGAAGATGCCCACTCCCCCTTTCCGCACCGAAAGCGCCAGAACCTGGCGCTCGATACTTCTGAACCCGGCATGGCTGGCCCTGCTGGGCTTTGCGCTGCTGATCGGTGTACGCGCCATCAAGGTCGATGGCATGGTCAGCGCCTATACCGGCTGTGACCGGTGCATCATTGGCGGGCTCGTGCACCATGATCTGGCCACGCTGGCTCTCCTGGCGGGTCTGCTGGGGCTCGACCTTCTTGCGCCGTGGCGCTGGCTGCGTGCCCTGTTGCGCCTGTGCGCGCTTGCCCTGGTACTGTTTTACGCTCTGGACCTTGCCGTATTTGCCTCATTTGCGCATCGCCTCTACCTGGGTGACCTGCTCGCGTTCGGTGGCGAGGGAGGCGCCATCGGCGGATTCCTGCACGCCCTGTTGCAACGGCCAGACATCGGTCGCTGGCTGGCGGCTGCACTACTGGTGCTGCTGATTGCTGCCGCCATATGCTGGAAGCGTGGCCGCGCAGCAAAATCCGCGATAGCCCTGTTCGTGTTCGCTGGCGCCACGGCAGTGCTCTGGGCCGCACCGCTGTCACCCGCGCGTTATGTGCATCCGGAAATTGTCGATAATCTGCTGGAAGTCAACCAGGCCAACTCCGCCAACCATGCCTATAGCCTGCCGTTCCGTCGGGACTTGCTGGCCAATCAGCCGGCAGTAGCGAAAAGCTGCAGCCGCAACCCGCACAGTGACCGGCCTGATGTGATTCTGGTGGCGGTCGAATCCCTGTCGGCGTACCAAAGCAAGCTGCTCGGCGGCGACATGGATGCCCTGCCCCTGCTCGATGCAATCGCGAGAAACAATCACTACTTTTCCCGTTTTCTGGCCAATGGCTTCAACACCAACGGCGGGCGCATTGCGCTTTACACGGGGCGCGCGCCCCTGCCTCCGCCCGGCATGGCGCGCACCTTGCCGCTGCGCGCATACGGCTTCACCGAGCGTACGCTGACAAGCATCGCTCGCGAGTCCGGATATTCAAGCCACTATTTCACCAGTGGGGATCTGGGTTTCGTGAACTCGACCCCCTGGCTGAAGACGCTCGGCTTTGACAGCATCGAAGGGGCAGAAAGCCCTTTCTACAAGGGCATGAAACGCTGGCAGTTCGACGCGCCGGAAGACAAGGCACTGTTCGACCGCGTGCTCGACTGGCTGGACCATCGCACCGACAGGAGGCCATTCGTGGCCACCCTGCTGACCGTCACCAGTCACCCGCCCTTCGTCGACCCGCGATCAGGAAAAATCGACCAGTTGACCACCTTCCGCTACGTCGATGCACAGCTGGCGCGTTTCTACCGCAAGCTCCGGGAACGCCACTTTTTTGATCACGGGGTACTGATGATTACCGGTGACCACCGCAGCATGACGCCCTTGCATGCCGATGAGTACCAGCGCTGGGGCGAACGGGCTTTTGCCCGGGTGCCGATGGTGGTGGTCGGTGACGTGAACATGCCGCCAGTCGTGCAGCAGAGCTTTGCCCAGACCGATTTTCCGGATTCGTTTGCCTGGCTCACCGGCGCCGAGACATGCCTCGATGCGGCGCACGGCAATTTTGCACGGCCCGACCCGCAAGCTCCAGCCTATATCCTGCACGCCAGTGGCGACAGGCCCGAACGGGTCAATGTCTTTTTCGGGCAGAAAATGGGGGGCATCATCCTCGACGGCGACGACAGCCGCTGGCAGGGTCCGCGGCCCGACAACTGGCAGCAGATTCTGGAAAGCGTCAACCTGCAGCGAATCCGCGAAGCAGAGATTGCCCGCAAGCAAAAGAACACGAACCACTGAGGCATTCGGGTTGCGATCCGGATTGCGTGACAAGCGCGTTGAGCACCCAATGGTGTCCGTGGCCGGCCTCCTGGCCTGTTTACCCGGTGGCACCGCCAGCGGTGGTCGCCTGCTCGGCGGCCGCCAGAGTATTCTCGATCAGGGTAGCCACGGTCATCGGCCCCACGCCGCCAGGTACCGGCGTGATCCATGATGCACGCTCGGCGGCGCGTTCGAACTCCACATCGCCGGTGAGACTGCCATCAGGCAGCCGATTGATGCCCACATCCACCACCACGGCGCCGGGCTTGATCCAGTCGCCATGAATCAGGTCGGCCTTGCCGACAGCGGCGATCAGGATGTCGGCGCGCGAGACAAAGCCGGCAAGGTCCTGCGTGAAGCGATGGCAACAGGTCGTGGTGGCACCGGCCATCAGCAATTCCAGGGCAAGCGGTCGACCGACATGGTTGGATACACCGACGATTACAGCATGCACGCCGCGTACCGGACGATCGGTATGCCCCAGCAGGGTCATCACGCCCTTGGGTGTGCACGGGCGCAAGCCAAAGCGCCGCAGCGCCAGCCGCCCGACATTGACCGCCTGGAAGCCATCAACGTCCTTGCGCGGATCAATCCGGTCGACCAGCGCATCCTCGTCGATATGCGCCGGCAGCGGCGATTGCACCAGGATGCCGTGCACATCCGGATCGGCATTCAGCCGGTCGATCAGATCGAACAGTTCAGCCTGACTGACGCTATCCGGCAGGTCGTGGTCAAAGGCCCGGACCCCGGCCTTCTTGCAGGCGCGGCGCTTGTTGCGCACATAGACATGCGAGGCGTGGTCATCCCCGATCAGGACCACGGCCAGTCCCGGAGGCGCCAGTCCCTGCGCCGACCGTTCGGCGATGCGTCGGGCGGTCCGGTCCAGAAGCTCGGCGGCAATGCGTTTGCCATCCAGAATGCGTGCGGTCATGGTCGAATCGTCAGCAAAAGTACGCCATTATCGGCGTTCGGCCTCCCGGCCACAAATCGGCAAGCCTGGACGGGACACGGCGCCCGTTCGTCTAGCCCGGATTATTCACCAACCTTCTACTGCGCCGGCCCAATGACACGCCCGGCGCGGCTTTCACTTGGTCGCCGTGCTCGACGTAGTGCCGGCTACGCCTGCGCACTGCTCGGTCGCGAAAGCCACGCCGGACATGCCCTTGAACCGGCTCGCTACGAACGCTGATGAATAATGCGGGCTAGGATTGCGCTGCCGGGCGGCTGGCGCCGCAACCGGGGCAGTCCGGATTCCGCGACAGAGCCAGTTCGAAGAATTTCATGGACAGGGCATCGAAGTTGAGCAGCCGCCCGACCAGCGGTTCACCGATGCCGAGGACAAGCTTGATGGTTTCGGTGGCCTGGATCATGCCAACCATTCCCGGCAATACACCGAGCACACCGGCCTCGCTGCAGCTTGGGATAGCGGCACCCGTGGGCGGCTCCGGGAACAGGCAGCGATAACAGGGCGAGCGCGGCTTGCGCGGATCGAACACGCTGGCCTGCCCGCTGAAGCGTTCCACCGCACCATAGATCATCGGGATACCCAGGCGAATGCTCGCTGCACTGAGGGCATAACGCGTGCGCAGATTGTCGGCGCCGTCCACGACCACGTCATTGCCGGACAGCAGGTCCGCTGCGTTGTCACTGTCAAGGCGCACGCTGCGCGTTTCGATCCCGATGCGCGGGTTGAGCGCCAGCATGCTCAAGCGCGCCGACTCCACCTTGCCCATGCCGACCCGGACATCGGCATGAATGACCTGGCGGTGCAGATTGGAGCGTTCGATCCGGTCGTCGTCGATCACCCGCAGGTGCCCTACTCCGGCAGCGGCAAGATACAGCAGCACCGGGGTACCCAGCCCACCGGCTCCAACTACCACCACACGCGCCGAAGCCAGTCTTTTCTGGCCGGCGAGGTCGATCTGCGGCAGTTGCATCTGGCGCGCATAGCGCTCGGCGAAATCCGTGTTGACCGTCGAACTCTCCTGCGGCAGACCAAGCGCCTGCCAGCGCGCAAAGCCCCCGCTTACCGAGGCCACGCAGCGGCAACCCATCTCGCGCAAGCGGCCTGCGGCGAGCAGCGAGCGCCGACCGCTTGCGCAAAGGACAAGAATCTGCCGATCCGGTTCCGACAGCAGTTCTGTGGCACGTCGCTCCAGCGTGCCCAGGGGCAGGCCACGCGCGCCACGCGGCATGCCGCCAATACGCTCGCCATCCTCGCGCACATCGATCAGCAGGGCGCCACGGCGCTGCAGGTCCGGGACCTGTTCCGGGCTGACCTCGGCTTGCGCTTGCTCACGCAAGGGCACGCCACGGACTTCGTCAGGCGCGCTCAAGCCACGCCCCCTTCCAGCGGCCAGACGCGACATACGCTCCCGGCCTCGGGATCGTGCACGTCCTCCTCGAGCAATGCCAGGCAATCGCTGGCAGCAAGACCAAGGAGCTGCGCTGATCCCTGCTGCGGGTGCGCTTCGAACCAGAGACCGCCCTGGGCATCGCCAAGCAAGCGTCCGCGCACGAACTCGGCGCGCCGATGTTGCTTGCGGATGCCCGAGCGCAGGCGTGCGCTGAGAGGCGCCACTGTCGCTGCAGCCTCGATGGCCTGCAGCAGATGGCGCACCAGAACATGAAACCCCACGGCGGCAGAAACCGGGTTTCCGGGCAGGCCCACTACCAGGCAATTGTCCAGTTCGCCGAACAGCACCGGCAGGCCCGGCTTCATTCGCACCCGCCAGAAATGGATGCGGCCATGCGTGTTCAGCAAGCGTGGCAGGTAATCGGCCTCGCCCATCGACACGCCGCCAGCGGTGACGATGATGTCGCTGTCGGCAGCAGCCTGGCGCAGCGCAGCCAGTTGCTCGCCCGGGCGGTCGTCGAGATGACCCTGCCGTGCCAGCGTGCAGGCGGCCGCTTCCGCCTGCGCGGCCAGCATCGCGCCGTTGCTGTCATGAATCTGGCCCTCGGCAAGCGCCATGCCCGGCGCGCGCAACTCGTCCCCGGTGGAAAAGACACTCACGCGCGGAGCGCGACGCACCCGCGCGCTGTCCAGTCCCAGTGACGCCAGCAAGGCCACATGGCGCGGGCCCAGACGAGTGCCGGCGGCAAGCGCCGGCTGACCGCGGCGCAAGCTTTCACCGGCCTTGCGCACATTGGCTCCAGCCCTCTGACCAGGCGGAACGGTGACTCCGCCCTGGTCAAATTCCAGCACTTCCTTGACTACCACCGTATCGGTACCTGCTGGCATGGCAGCGCCGGTAGTGATGCGCACGCAGGCGCCCGCGGGTACCTCGCCGACATGGGCATGACCGGCGAGCACCGTATCCAGCACCCGCAGGCGACAGCCCTCTTCGCCCAGATCACTGGCTCGCAGCGCGATGCCATCCATGGCAGCGTTGTCGAATGGCGGCTGGTCCAGGGGCGCGGTGCAGGGCTCGGCCAGCACGCGCTGACGAAGACGGCTCAATGGAAGGGTCTGCACATCAAGTGGGTGCGTGGCACCGACGCGCGCGAGGATATCCAGCGCTACCGCCAGGGAGATCGGCGGTGGCGGCTCCAGCGGGCTCAAATCAGTGCTTGAAGTCATCCAGCTCGGCCTGGCTGTTCAGATTGCGAAAGGCGTGTCGGCAATCGCTGAAATCGACCTGCACACAGCCAATTTCACGCTGCCAGCACCATGGTCCGATATTGTCCCGCAAAGCGCGCCGCGCTGCATCGCCAAGACCATCCCGATAAAGCGCGAACAGTGGTTGCACCCGCTCACCGTCGAAAACGGCCGCACAGCGAGCCTGTGGATGATCCTGCAAGGCAGCATGAAGCCGGGAAACCAGGTCAGCAGGAGGTGTCGGGCAGTCCACCGGGACGGTGGCGAGCCACCGGTCAGCAGCCACTTCCAGCGCCACCTCGATACCCGCCAACGGGCCGGCGAAACCTGTGTGCCGGTCGCGCCACGTCGGTGCAATAGCCGCATAGGCCTCGATGTTGCGGTTTGCCGAGATCATCACCTCATCCACCTGAGGGGCAATGGCAGCATGAACGCAGGCGACCAGCGACTGTTCTCCGACAAGCTGCAGCCCCTTGTCTGCACCATGCATGCGCCGCCCTTCCCCACCGGCCAGTATCACCCCGAGAAGCGATGCTCGCCCGCCCGCGGTCATCGCTACTTGCGGCGCGAGTGCCGGATCAGGCGTTGGCGCTTCTTGATCTGCCGTTCGCTGAGCTTGTTCTTGCGACCTGCAAACGGATTGTCGCCGTCACGCAAGTCGATTCGCACCGGCGTACCCACCAGCTTGAAGCGCTTGCGCATGAAGTTTTCCAGGTAGCGCTTGTAACTCGCCGAAATATGCTGCGTGCGCGAACCATGCACGATGATGGTCGGCGGGTTGCTTCCGCCCGGATGCGCAAAACGCAGTTTGGGTGCGTGGCCCCGTATCAGCGGCGGCGGATTGGCCCGGTAGGCCGCTTCGACGGCGCGCGTCAATTCGGCGGTGGCAAATTCTCTGGTTGCCGACTCGTGCGCACGCCCCACTGCACGCATCAGCTCACGCAGCCCCGAACCATGCAAGGCCGAGATGGTGACTTGCGGCGCCCAGGATACGAACTCCAGTCGGCGATCGAGTGCCTTCTTGCATTGCTCCCGATCATAGGGCTCCATGCCGTCCCACTTGTTCAGGGCAATGACCAGACCGCGACCGGCCTCCAGCACATGTCCGATCAGGCTGAGGTCCTGCTCGGCCAGGTTTTCGTGCGCATCGATCAGCACCACGACCACTTCTGCGGCCTGGATCGATTTCAATGCCTTGATGATGCTGAATTTCTCGATTGCCTCGGCGGCGCGGGTCTTGCGCCGGATGCCAGCGGTATCAATCAGCGTATAGCGCCGACCGTCACGCTCCAGGGCTACCCTTATCGAATCACGGGTGGTACCTGCGACATCGGAAACCACCAGCCGATCCTCACCCAGCAAGCGGTTGACCAGCGTCGACTTGCCGGCGTTGGGTCGACCCAGAATGGCTACCCGCATGCCTTCTTCCGGCAGTTCGCCATGTGTTTCCAGCGCATCCGGAAGCACCCGGTCGAGAGCCTCGACAACGGCATCCAGGCCGCGGCGGTGCGAGGCCGATATGGCCAGCATGCCAGCGACTCCGAGCTCCGTGAATTCGGCACTCACGGTAGCCTCGTCGACTCCGTCGATCTTGTTGATCAACAGCAGCAGAGGTTTGCCGCTGCGACGCAGTTCATCAAGGATGGCCTGATCATGAACCTGCAAGCCGTCACGCGCATCAACCATCATCAGCAGCGCATCGGCCTCGTCGATGGCCAGACGCACCTGATGCTCGGTTAGGTTATCCAGCCTGGCGTCAGCACCACCGAGGCCACCGGTATCGACCAGCATGAACGGCTGCACGCCCAGGTCGCTGACGCCATAGTGGCGATCACGCGTCACGCCGGGCAAATCCGCAACCAGCGCATCCCGCCTTCGCGTCAGCGCATTGAACAGCGTCGACTTGCCTACGTTGGGCCGACCCACCAGGGCGACCACGGGCAATGGCGTGTTGTGCTCCACGGCATCGGTCGCGTTCAGGGCTTGCCTACTTGCCAGGCGGAAATATTGCCGCTGGCATCCTCGATGATGACCCGCCCGTCGTCCAGCACCAGAGGCTGCGAGCGGATGGCATCACGGCCCATGCGAGTGCGCGCCGCGAAGCTGCCATCAGACAACTTCAGCCAGTGCACGTAGCCCTCGCGGTCACCGACCACAACGGTATTGCCTTGCACGGCCGGGGTACCCAGCCAGCGCCAGGTCAGGCCATCCTGCTTCCACAAATTGCCGCCACCATCCGTGCTCCACGCCCATACGTTGGACTGGTCATCAACACCCACCAGGGTTGAGCCGCCCAGTGCAACTCCCGCATAGCTGGAGAACGGATGATCCCAGAGCGATCGCCCTTCACGCGCATCCACCGCCAGCAAATGGCCGTGATAGGCCGAAGCGTACAAGGTGGCATCATCCAGAATCAGATTGCCGTCGGAATCATCAAGTCGCTCGATCTCCGTGCGCCCCTGCTGCTGGGACAATTCCTGGTCCCAGATCGGCTTTCCGGTGTCCAGTCGGATTGCGACCAGCTTGCCGCTGTCACTACCGAAGAAGACCACACCATGCGACACCAGCAGGTTGCTGTTGCCACGCAGACTCAGGGTTGGAATCGTGCTTTGGTCATAGACCCAGGCGCGGCTGCCATCGGCTCGCTTGAGCGCGGTAACCTTGCCGTTGTCGGTACGCACCAGCAGCATGTCGCCGGAAAACACAGGGGTGCTCAGGATGGACGAGTCGACCTGTGTGCTCCACAGTCGCTTGCCGGTCTTTGCCTCATAAGTGTACACATGGCCATCCAGTGTACCCACGGCCAGCACGCCGTCGGACACTGCGGGCCCGCCCGAATAGCTGATGTCGCCCTCGGCACGCCACGGTTTGGTCTTCTCCCAGAGGGTCCTGCCCGTGGTGCCATCAATGGCCTTCATGTAGCCGTCTGTGCTGGCTGCATAGATGGTATTGTCCTCGAATGCAGGACGCATGCGCATTCCCGCCTTATCCGCGCCACGGCCAACCTGTGCTGTCCACAGCCGCTGCACCTTCACCGACGGCGTGAAGTCGCCCAGTTCATGCGGAGGTTTGATGTTGCTGTTGTCTTTGCCGCACGCCGCGAGCAGCGTCACGGCGGTGAGCAACAGTACGAAGAATATGCGTTTCATGAGCCCTGCTTCCCGGCTTGCGCCAGGTTATCGAGTTTCAGTTGTACCAGGCGACGCGGTGCCGCACCTTCATCGTACCCGTCCAATGCGGCCTGATAGGCCTTGCGGGCTTCATCCTGCCGTTTCAGCGCCAGCAGCGCATCACCACGCAGCTCGGCTGCCGGACCAGCAAAGCTGCCTTTCGGCAGCGCATCAATGGTTCCAATAGCCGCTTGAGGCGAGCCAGCAGCCAGCTGCACGCGCGCCAGGCGCAACTCGGCCAGTGCCTTCAATGCCGGGTCACCGGCATGTTCGCGCGCCCACTTCAGTGGCATCTCGGCCTCTGCAGGCGAGCCTTTCTTGACGGCAAGCTCGCCTTGCTGAAGCGAAGCAAACACGGCGAAAGGCGTGTCCTTGTACTCGTCCTTCAGCGTGCTCGCAGCGGCGTCGATCGCGTTCTTGTTGCCGGCCTGGATAGCATCCGTCATCAATTGATATTGCGCAGCGGCTCCGGCGCGATGCGTGGCCTGGTGGGTCCGCCACTGGTTGACACCGAAGATCAGCAGCAGGCCCAGCACAATACCGGACACGATGGCCCACGCATTGTCGCGCAACCATTGCACAACATGTTCACTTTTTTCGTAATCGTCGTAGTCTTCAAAAGCCATTGGTCTACCTTGCGGACTCCATGCGCGCATGCAGTAAGAGGGGGTACCGCAGCAAGCCGGTTGTGCGGCTGCCCGGTTGGTTCTGGGTGCGCCTGCAAATCGGCCGCACCCGGGCGCGGCTGCCGTGCGGTCGCGCAAGCATAACCGAAGCGGGCCGTCTGATTAAGTCCTGTATCGAAACAGCGACTCTGCCGCCATGCGTTCAGGCATCTGGTGGGTTGTGCAGCTCACCTTGCGAATCAACCCGGAAATAGGCCACATTGGCCCGCTGATAGGCGCCCAGATCGAGCTTCTGCCCATCCATGCGCACTTCGGCCGCGCCGGCATTGCCCAGGCGAACGGTCAGCCCTTTTCCCCGGAATACATGCTTGCCGGCCTCGAGCAACGCATAGGCAAGCCGGTCGCCGCCGCTGGAAGTCACCTCCACCCAGCTTGGCGCATGCAGCTCGATGACCAGCGAGCCGTCAGCCTGAGCTGGGGCTGAAGGCGGGGCTTCCGGAGCCTTTTGCACCGCAGGCGTTGCCGGCTTGACCGTGCCCGGCTGGCCCTGATCAATGAGATTGACAGGCGCCATGGATGCCATGAGCGGTTTCTGTTGTGCCGCCTCGCTGGTCTGCCTGTCGGTCCCCCGTGATGCTGTGGAAGCGTCTGTCTTGTCACCGACCTGGGCCACGGGCGCCGGATCCAACGGCGCCAGACGCGCCAGATTGTGCTTCAGGCCCCCGTTGATGCCCAGAATGATGACCGGCACGACAATCAGGGCGGTAATGACCAGATAGGTCGAGGCGACAGCATAGCGCTGCATAAGGTAACGCCCGCGCGAGATCCCTCCGGTTGAAACGAGTGCCTGCGGTGCGCTTACCTGCTGCGCCACATCCTCGACCAGACTGGGGGTTTCCATGCCCAGAAGGCTGGTGTAGCTGCGCAAATAGCCATGCAGATAGATCGGTGAGTCGATCCCTTGCCAGTCGCCCGACTCGAGCTTGGCGACCACGCGCCAGGGCAGGTGCATCTGATGCGCGGCCTCATCGAGGTCCATGCCCTTGTTCTCGCGTGCCTGGCGAAGCTGGCAGCCCAGGTCCCTGGCCTGCTGCTCGCGAGCAGACAGGTCTTGATCATCGGCCACCCGGGATACCATGATATCGGGTGTCGACTGTGCTTCAGCGTCGGCGTCAGTGCTCTCCGCCGACACCGGCTCTGCGACGCTCTCATTTTCGGGTGAGGCTGCGCGCTGATCCGGTACCCGGGCGTGTTGCATCTTGCGGCGCTGCGAATTCTTATTGCGTTTCTTGCTCATGATGATGTTTGGCCTTGCAGTCTGCGAGCCTGATCCGAATCCGGGAACTGGTCTTGCAGCTTCTTGGCGTATTGCCGGGCGATCTCCAGCTCGCCCAGACCCTTTTCGATCGTGTACCCCAACATCAGTGATTCGGGCCGGGGCTGGCCCAGCGCTTCAAAGCGCTGAATAAATGCGCGCGCATGAAAGTAGTCTTTCTGCTGCACCAGGGCGCCGGCCATCTGAAACAGCGCATCGGCGTTGGCGGGGCTGATTGCCAGCGCACTGCGCAACTGGGTGATGGCTTGCGCGGTCTTGTGAACCTTCAAGAGACAGGTACCTGCGTTCACGTAGGCAGCCGCCGGGGTCTTGTAGAACGGATCAGCCACGGCCTTGGAAAAATAGGTCAGCGATTCATCCACCTTGCCGATCCTGCAAAGAAACTGCCCGAGGTTGTTGTTGGTTGCGCCTTTGTCCGGGGCCAGGCTTTCCGCTTTTCGGTAGTGCTGCTCGGCAAGCGCAAGGTTGCCGATACGCTCGTACAGAATGGCAATGACGGTATGCGCAGGCTCGTAGTTTGCATCGAAGCTCAGCGCCTTCTTCAGTTTTCCCAGCGCCTGTTCAAGTTGCCCGCGTTGCATGTAGCGCTGACCCAGCTCGGTATGTATCTGGGCTGCATTGCGGCGCTGATCGGATGCCGATTCTTGCGGTAACTGCGAGTTCCGTGTGCCGTCGCTTTGCACTGATTGGCAGGCTGGGAGAGCCAGGAAGAGCAGCGCCAGCAATACGAAACGGTTACGCGGCATGGCTGGCAGTCTCCTCGAGATGTTGCCGGAACTGTGCTTGCCGCTTGGTCCGGTCGATCACCCTGCCCTTGAGCTGACCGCAGGCCGCGTCGATATCGTCACCACGGGTGCGCCTCAGCATGGCGATTATCCCGGCATCATTGAGAATCTTCTGAAACCGGGCGATGACATCGGCATCCGAACATTCGTAGCGCGTGCCGGGAAACGGATTGAACGGGATCAGATTGACCTTGCCCGGCAGGGTGCGCATCAGCTTGGCCAGCTTGCGGGCGTGCTCGGGGTGGTCGTTGATACCCTTCATCAACGTGTATTCAAAGGTGATCGTGGTACGCGGCCGACGCTTCGCATAGCGGCGGCAGGCGTCCATCAACTCGACAATCGGGAATCGCTTGTTCAGCGGTACCAGCTCGGTACGCAAGTCATCCGTAGGCGCGTGCAGCGACACCGCCAGGGAAACATCGGCCTGCTCGGAGAGCTTGTCGATCATGGGCACCATCCCGGCCGTTGACAGCGTCACGCGCTTGTTGGCCAAGCCGAACCCGAGGTCATCACGCATCAGGCTCATGGCGGTGACGACGTTGTCGAAGTTCATCAGCGGTTCGCCCATGCCCATCATCACCACGTTGGTGATGCGGCGCTGCTGGTGCGGCACATTGCCGAGCTTCTTTGCCGCCACCCACACCTGGCCAATGATTTCGGCCGCGCTCAGGTTGCGATTGAAGCCTTGTGTCGCGGTCGAGCAGAACTGGCAATTGAGCGCACAGCCCACCTGCGAGGAGACGCACAAGGTGCCGCGGCTGGGCTCGGGAATGTACACGGTTTCCACTGCATTGCCCGCGTGCATGCCCAGCAGCCACTTGCAGGTGCCGTCGCGAGATGCCTGCTCATGTACTGTCTCTGGCACGCCGACATAGGCGCATTCGCTGAGCTTGGTGCGCAGCGTCTTGCCCAGATCGGTCATCGCCTCGAAGTCGGACTCCAGGCGATGATAAATCCAGCGCATGATCTGTTCGGCACGATAGGGCTTTTCGCCAATGCCGACAAAAAACTCCCGCATCCGCTCACGGTCGAGATCAAGCAGGTTGGTGCGGGAGTTCTGCGTCATGCCATCAACCGCGCTCGTTGACGTCGGATGCGGCAAAGAAATAGCCGATTTCGAATGCTGCCGTTTCCGCTGCGTCCGAACCATGCACCGCATTGGCATCAATGGTTTCGGCGAAGTCGGCGCGGATGGTGCCCGCATCGGCCTCGGCCGGGTTGGTAGCGCCCATCAATTCGCGATTCCTGGCAATGGCGTTTTCGCCTTCCAGCACCTGTATCACAACCGGACCGGAGATCATGAACTCCACCAGGGCGCTGAAGAAAGGACGCTCGCGATGCACGGCGTAAAAGCCTTCGGCCTGCGCGCGACTCAACTGTTGCATGCGCGAGGCGGCAATGCGCAGTCCTGCTTTTTCGAAACGGGAATAGATTTCGCCGATGACGTTCTTGGCCACGGCATCGGGTTTGATAATGGAAAGGGTGCGCTCCAGCGCCATGAGGGCTCTGCTCCAGAAAGATGATTCATGATGAAAGCGACAACCCATCCCGATTGCCGCACGACGGCCCCAAAACAGCGCACATTCACGCAGTTGCGGCGCCTAACCAATGTCAATACTAACGCAATCGAACACATGTTTGCATGGTCTGGTCACATTTTCGACACAAGCGGGTGCTGCCCGTTGACCGACGGCAGGCAAAGGGCTATGATTCAAACGCTTGTTTAATACAGAATTTTCCCTGCATGAGCCGATCCAGCTTGTCCACCAAGCAACGCATTCTGAATGCTGCCGAGAAGCTGTTCGCGGACCACGGCTTTGCTGCCGCGTCATTGCGCAGGGTCACTGCCGATGCGGGCGTCAACCTGGCGGCAGTGAACTACCATTTCGGATCCAAGGAAACGCTTATCGAAGAAGTCTTTCGGCGGCGCCTGGATGAACTCAATACCAATCGAATCAAGAGCCTGGAACGGATTGAGGGGCAGCCGTCGACGACACTCGAGGATGTTCTGGATGCCTTTGCAGGGCCTGCCTTGACGCTTGCACTGGATACCCGCGGAGGCAGCGCCTTTGTCCGGCTTCTGGCCCGAGCGTACGCCGACCGGGACGATCGCCTGCGCAAGTTCCTGTCCGACAATTACGGCCATGTTCTGAAACGATTTGCCCATGAATTTGCACGCCTGCTGCCTGATCTGGACAAGGAAACACTCTACTGGCGTCTGGATATCGTGGCTGGCGCCCTGACCTACGTCATGGCTGATTTTGGCATCAGCAAGCGTCGCGAAGGCGTGAGCGAAGCGCAGCACCGGCAACAGGCAGAGTCCTATCTGATCGACTTTGCCGCCGCCGGCATGCGCAGTGCCTGACCCCCATCATGCCGCGCACTCTGGCGCTGGCATCAACTGACTTTTGACAGGAGTTCTGCATGACTACCCAATCGCTACCCGTTCGCAAGGCTGCCGTGCTGGGTGCCGGCGTCATGGGGGCACAAATTGCCGCCCACCTGTCCAATGCCGGTATCGAGACCATCTTGTTCGACCTGCCTGCCAAGGAAGGTCCCGGCAATGCCGTGGCCGTCAAGGCCATCAAGAATCTTGGCAAGCTCAAACCCGCTCCGCTGGGCGACACGTCGCTGGCGAACAGCCTGATCCCGGCCGATTACGACGAGCACCTCGGTCTGCTGGCGGACTGCGATCTTGTCGTCGAGGCCATTGCCGAACGCATGGACTGGAAGCTCGATCTTTACAAGAAAATTGCGCCGCATCTACCTGAAAATGCTGTTATTGCCAGCAACACATCCGGTCTTTCAATCAATGAGATGGCCAGCGCCCTGCCGGAACAGTTGCGCACGCGGTTTTGCGGGGTTCACTTCTTCAACCCGCCCCGGTACATGCATCTGGTTGAACTGGTGCCGAGCAAGTCGACCGACCCCCATGTTCTTGAAGCGCTGGAAGCCTTCCTGACCACGGCGCTGGGCAAGGGCGTGGTGTATGCACGCGACACGCCCAACTTCATCGGCAACCGCATCGGCGTGTTTTCCATGCTCTCGACCATGCACCACACTGCCGAATTCGGGCTGGGTTTTGATGTGGTCGATGCACTCACCGGCCCGGCCATCGGTCGCCCCAAGAGCGCCACCTACCGCACTGCCGACGTGGTCGGACTGGATACCATGGCGCACGTCATCAAGACCATGGGCGACACCCTGCCCGATGACCCCTGGCACAAGTACTTCAAGGCGCCCGAATGGCTGGCAGCGCTGATCGAGAAAGGCGCGTTGGGCCAGAAGACCGGCGCCGGCTTCTACAGGAAGAACGGCAAGACCATCGAGGTACTCGACCTGGCCAGCAAGGACTACCGCCCGTCCGAGCAGAAAGCCTCCGACGCCGTCGCCGAGATCCTCGCCATCAGGGACCCGGCCGAGAAATTCGGCAAGCTGCGTGAGAGCGATGATCCGCAGGCACGGTTCCTGTGGGCTTGCTTCCGCGACCTGTTCCACTACACCGCCTACCACCTCAAGGACATCGCCGAAACCGCGCGCGATGTCGATTTCGCCATTCGCTGGGGCTATGGCTGGAAACTGGGCCCGTTTGAAAGCTGGCAGGCCGCTGGCTGGCAACAGGTGGCCGGCTGGATTGCCGACGACATCGAAGCCGGCAAGGCCATGAGCAACGCGCCCCTGCCTGCATGGGTCAGCGACGGTCGCCGCGGCGTGCACCACGCCGACGGCTCGTATTCGCCGGAAAAGGACACGGATCTGCCGCGCTCGTCCCACCCCGTCTACAAGCGCCAGATCTTCCCGCAACGCATCCTCGGCGAAAAGGCCGCCGAAGGCAGCACGCTGTGGGAAAACGATGGCGTACGCCTGTGGACCCTTGGCGACGACACCGGCATCCTGTCGTTCAAGACCAAGATGCATACCGTCAATGACCATGTACTCGATGGCGTCCAGCGCGCGGTGCAGGAAGCCGAAGCCAAACTGCAATCCATGGTCATCTGGCAGCCCGACGGACCCTTTTCGGCCGGCGCCGACCTCAAGGGTGCACTGGGACTGCTCAAGGATGGCAAGCTGGCCGAGTTCGAGGCCATGATTGCCAACTTCCAGGCTACCAGCATGGCGATCAAGTACTCGCTGGTCCCCGTGGTTGCCGCCATCAGGGGTCTGGCCCTGGGTGGTGGCTGCGAATTCCAGATGCATTCGGCCCGCACCGTGGCCGCATTCGAAAGCTACGTCGGATTGGTCGAGGCGGGCGTCGGCCTGCTGCCTGCGGGCGGTGGTCTCAAGGAAATTGCACTGCGCAGCTCTGCGGCGCCGACAGGCGATGCCTTCGACAACCTCAAGCGCTACTTCGAAACCGTGGCCATGGCCAAGGTGGCTTCGTCGGCACTGGAGGCAAGAGAACTGGGCCTGCTGCGCGACTCGGACGTGATCGTCTTTCACAGCGATGAGCTGCTTTATGTGGCCAAACAGCAGGCCACCGCCATGGCAGAGTCCGGCTACCGGCCGCCGATGCCCGCGCGCCATATCCGCGTCGCCGGCGATACCGGCACGGCAACCTTCAAGACGCAATTGGTCAACATGCTCGAGGGACGCTTCATTTCAGAGCACGACTTCAACATCGCCGAGCGCATCGCCGACACCCTGTGCGGCGGACAGATCGAACGCGGCAGCGAAGTGGACGAAAACTGGCTGCTGGAACTGGAGCGCAAGCACTTCGTGGCGCTGGCGCAGACCGACAAGACCCAGGCCCGCATCGAGCACACCATGAAGACAGGCAAACCGCTCAGGAACTGACGCCAGGATGGCGTCATCCCGGACAGCACATGGATGTGCGTTGATCCGGGATCCATTTTCGAAATGGGGACCGGGGACCAGGGACCGGGGACCAGAAGCGCTGCACACTGCACGCTTTTGTCTTCCCGGTCCCCAGTCCCTGGTCCCTGGTCCCGATACAAGAACCGAGGAACCACAACATGACCCGCCAAATTCAAGACGCCTACATCGTCGCCACCACCCGCACGCCGGTCGGCAAGGCGCCGCGCGGCGTGTTTCGCAACACCCGTCCCGACGACATGCTGGCGCATGTCATCCGCGCGGCACTGGAGCAATGCGCCGGCATCGATCCCGAGCGCATCAGCGACGCCATCATCGGTTGCGCCATGCCCGAGGCCGAGCAAGGCATGAACGTGGCGCGCATTGGTGCCCTGCTGGCGGGCCTGCCCGATACCGTGCCTGGCATGACCATCAACCGCTTCTGCTCTTCCGGCGTGCAGGCTGTCGCCACAGCTGCGGACCGCATCCGCCTGGGCGAAGCCGAACTGATGATTGCCGGCGGCACCGAATCGATGTCGATGGTGCCGATGATGGGTCACAAGGTGCAGATGAACCCGTCCATATTCACAAGCGAAAATATCGCCATTGCCTACGGCATGGGCATCACCGCGGAAAAAGTGGCCGAGCAATGGAAGGTCACGCGCGAGGAGCAGGACGCATTCGCAGTCGAAAGTCACCGCCGCGCGCTGGCTGCCATCAAGGCCGGCGAGTTCGAGGACGAGATCACGCCCTACCCGCTGGATGATCGCTACCCGGATGTCGCAAATGGCAGCGTACGCGAAGACCAGCGCGTAATCGACACCGATGAAGGGCCACGCCCCGGTACGAGCCTCGAAGTGCTGGCCAAGTTGCGTACGGTGTTCCGCAACGGTCAGTACGGCGGCACGGTCACGGCCGGCAATTCCTCGCAGATGTCCGATGGTGCCGGCGCCGTGATCCTGGCCAGCGAACAGGCGATCAAGGACTACGGCCTCACGCCGCTGGCGCGCTTTGTCGGTTTCGATGTCGCCGGGGTACCACCTGAAATAATGGGTATCGGTCCCAGGGCGGCCATTCCCAAGGCACTCAAGACCACCGGCATCAAGCAGAACGACCTCGACTGGATCGAACTGAACGAGGCATTCGCAGCCCAGGCGCTGGCGGTCATCAAGGACCTGGATCTGGACCCGGCCAAGGTCAATCCGCTGGGCGGCGCCATTGCCCTGGGCCACCCCCTGGGTGCAACCGGCGCGGTGCGCGTCGCCACCCTGGTCCACGGCATGCGCCGACGCAAGCAGAAGTACGGCATGGTGACCATGTGCATCGGCACCGGCATGGGCGCCGCTGGCGTGTTCGAGGCCCTGTAGCCTGGCCTGCCCCACGCCCGACGGGAGTGCAGGCGGGGCACGCACAGACCCGGCCATGCTCGCCAGCCAATCCGATATGACGCCAAATCCAGCCATCCGGGCAGCCGTACTTGCGTGCTTCGACCCCGGGCAGGACCAGGGGGTACGTCGGTCACTGGCACCACGCCCCACGCACATAGCCGGTTTGACGCTCAAGAGACGGTGACCAGCAGGCCATAACGCTCATGAATGGAGCCTCCATGCATCACGCGCATTCGGCACCATCAGCATCCCGATCAAGATGACAGTGCCTTCGACCGGGATGCCGCCAGGGCCGACACTTGACCCAGATCAGGTTGCCGCAACGCTCCGGGTTATATGGTTGAGACCAGCGTGGTAGCTCCCACGCTCTGCAGGCGAAAAGGAGACCATTGTGCACCCGTTCAAGTCCGGGCTGTATAGTCCCTACCAGTGTGGTAGCTCCCATGCTCTGCAGGTCAACAGGAGATCATTATGCATCCGTTCAAGAGCAGCACGAGACTTATCGCCATATTGAGCGTCGCATTGTGCACGCCGGCGCTCGCACAAACAGTAACCTGGCAACACGTTGCCAACAATGCCGACAATGCCCCGGGCAGCGGTGCCGGCTACGTATTTCGAAGCTACAATCAGCCCGCCATCAACAGTGACGGTTTGCTCGTATTCCGTGCTCGCAGCAGCAGTGGCGGCCAGCAGATTGATGGCGTGTACACGGCCGATGCTGTCAGTGGCGTGATCAGCAAGGTCCTCGCTCGCAACGATACTGTGCCCGACCCGAACAACACGCTCTATACCGGAGTGCTGGCTGACTTCACGGAGTTCCCTTCAATCCCCCGCATCGACGCGAACTCTGCGCTGTTGGCCACACGCGGTCAGAGCCAGCCCGTCTGGACTTATCTCCTCGACGGTAGCGAGACGCGGGTCGGCACCTCCGGAATCTACGTGTCCGATGGCGCGCCAGCGTGGACGGCGGCCAGCCTGCTCGGCGCTGTCGTGGAAGCTGATCAGGTGACCCCGAGCTTCCCGTGGTTCTCCGTCCCCGATGCCGTTATCGGCACCCGTTTCGATCAGTTCCCCGGTGCCCCGACAGCATTTGATGGCCGCTACGTGGCCTTCAAGGGCAACTATACCGATCCCTTCGATGGATTGGGAAAGACCGGCGTTTATTATCGGGACGTGACCACGTCCTCGCCCGTGCCCTACACCGCACTGGTCGCCAGTTCCAACACGCGGATTCCCAACCAACCAACAGGCAGCGACGTGAAGTTCGGCGCCACGGCGCCCCCGAGTGCGGCCGTATCCAGCATCTACTTCACCGGCTGGGACAACGAGGATACGCCCACCATGGGCGGCATCTACCGCGCCCATCCCCATGCAGGCTCCTCTGCAAGCGTGCTGCTGGCTGCATCACCGCTGCCGCTGACCACCATCGTCGGGATCGGCGATCAGGTGCCGGGCCAGGCGCCGGGAGAGACTTTCACCAACTTTGGTGAAGTGCTTTCTCTGAGCAGCGATGGCAGCCAGGTGGCATTCTGGGCAACCTGGGGAACGCAAACGATACCAAAAATACTGGACTGCCCAACCGATGGACGGCCAGAACTGGTCGCCTACTGCAACGAGCAATACCCGTCGGGCTATGCCGTGGACGTTCCTCTGCACCAGGGCATCTTCGTCTACGACGAGGCCACCGGCACCGTCTACCCGATTGCCACCACCGGCGAGGCAGGCATGCAGGACTTCCTGTTCTGGCATTTCTCGGGGCGCGTTCCCGGCAGTGGCAGCGAGGATGACAGCCTGGAGTTCGCACGCTGGCGCTCCTCCGCCTTCATGGCCTTGTCAACGCCTGCAGGCAAGCCGGTCGAGACTGCTTTCCAGGCCGTCCGTAACGGTATTGAAGGCTTGTACATTCGCGAAAGGCTGCTGAACCCGCTGCCCCCCGTGACGGTCGCCGAAGTTGGTGTAACCCCGGGTACCGACATCGACCCGGCAGCACCGGTCGATTCCCTGGTCAGCTCCGTGGGTATCGAGCGCGACGGCTTTCGCAATGGCCGCATGGCCATCACCGCGAGCATGCTCTGGGTCGACCCGCTTGACCCCCAAATCAGCGAATCATGGGCTGGCATCTACGCCGGTGATGTCCAGGCTTCCGACCTCATTTTCCGCGACGGCTTCGAACTCTGAGCGACACACGCATGTAGCTGCCGGTCGCGAGCCCACTCGCGACCGGCACATATCAGGTCGGCAAGGCCAACACATGCCTCTGTGGCATGCAGCCACTTGAACGATCGCGGGGCTCGCATCACGTCGACAGATCATGTGCCGAGCTGATGCCCAAATCATGGGCAGACCCGAAGACGTTTGTCTGGCAAACTTGGGTCCATGCATCAGACCGACTTCTCTTTCATTCCCCTGCTCATCGTCAGCGCCCTGGCCTTTCTGGTGCCACTGGTGCTGGCACCGGTCAAGCGCTTCGGCATACCCGTGGTGGTCGGCGAGATCATTGCCGGCATCGTGTTCGGACAGAGTGGCTTCAACTGGATTCATGACGACACCGTGTTGCGGGTGCTCTCGGTCTTCGGCTTCGCCTACCTGATGTTCCTGTCCGGGCTGGAGATCAACTTCTCCGAGGCGCAGACCACGCGAGCCGCTGCCGCCCGCAGCCAGATTTCCACCAACCCGTTTGTCGTCGGTGCGCTCATGTTCACGCTGTCTGCCGGCCTGTCGCTGGCGGTCGGCTTTGCCATGCTGCGCGCCGGCCTGGCTCATGACCCGTGGATCATGGCCATGGTGCTGACCACCACCTCGCTCGGCGTCGTCGCACCGGTACTCAAGGAGCGCAGCCTGACCACCACCAATTTCGGTCAGGCCATCCTTGTCAGCGCACTGCTTGCCGACTTCCTCACCATACTGTTCATCAGCGCCTATGTGCTGCTGCTCGGTGAAGGCGCCAATACCCGCGTCCTGCTGGTGCTGATTCTTTTTGCCGCCTTCATCGGGGTCTACCGCATTGGCACGCGCTTCAAGCAACATGCTCCTGCGCGGCGCGTCATGCAGGCGCTGTCCACGGCTACGGCACAGATACGCATACGCGGTTCATTTGCCATCATTCTCGTATTCATGGGCCTGTCGGACAGCCTCGGTGTGGCCAATATCCTCGGCGCCTTCCTGGCGGGCGTGATCATTTCCCTGCTGTCCGGAAACAGCAGCAGCATGCTGCGCGAAAAACTGGATGCGATCGGCTACGGTTTCCTGATCCCGATCTTCTTCATCATGGTGGGGGTCAAGTTCGACCTGTCCGCGCTGATGGCCTCGGAAGCCACGCTGCTGATGGTGCCGGTGCTGATCATCTCGGCGTATCTGGTAAAGCTGCTGCCGGCGCTCATCATGCGGGCCGGTTTCAACTGGCGAGAAACACTCGCCTCCGGTGTTCTCCTCAGCGCGCGCCTGTCCTTTATCGTCGCCGTAGCCCAGATCGGTCTGGAAATGGGTGTCATTTCCGAAGCCATGGACGCCGCGATCATTCTGGTGGCGGTGGTCACCTGCACCGTGTCACCTATCGTCTTCGGCCGAATTCTGCCGCGCAAGCACCAGGTCGGCGACAAGGTCTTCATCGTCGGGTCGCGACCTGAAGCCGAAAGGCTGGTGGAGCGTCTCGCCGGCCACGACATCGAGGCGGTACGCATCGCCGGCACCGAGCCCGATGATCGAGATCGCCACACCCCCGAGGAAAACCGGGCCAGGCTGCTGGAGCGTTTGCGGGACGCCGGCCTGACCGATGCCGGTACCGTCGTGGTGATGTCGCAGAATGCCGGACAGACGCTGAGAATTGCGCGCCTGGCCCGCGATGTTTTCAATACCCGCAACGTGATTGCGTGGGTCGAGAATCCGGCCGACAATGCCCAGCTGCGCAACTCGGGCGTGCGCATCGTCAACCCCCAGTACTCGACGGTGTTGATGCTTGAAGGCCTGGTGATCAACCCGGCAGCGCTGCCCGCCAATTCCGACCCGGACGGCGAGCAGGAGGTGCGGGTTGTCAAACTGCAGAACCCGTCACTGGTCGGGCGCATGCTGCGCGACCTGGGCCTGCCGGACAGCGTCAGCATCCTGCGCATCGACCGAGGCAGCAATGCGCTGGTGCCGGAGCTTGCGACCGAGGTCCAGGCCAACGACACCCTGACACTGAGCGGCGAAAAGACCGAGGTCGACTTGTGCGCGCGCCTGTTCGCGCGACGCTGAGGCCGGCCCTCCCTGGCCGACCCGTGCTCATGCAGTATCAGGCACCGGCAAAGTCGATAACCAGCGAGACACGACGATTGCGCTCTCCACTGTCACGGGTCTCGCCCTTGTCGACCTGGCGATCGACCGATTCGCCGTAGCTCACGGCGCGCACGCGATCACCCGACATGCCCGCATCGTTCACCAGGTAATTGCGCACGGCGTCCGCACGACGCTGGCCCAGACGCTTGTTGTAGGCTCGCGAGCCGGCCGGATCGGTAAATCCCTCCACCGTGACCAGCGCATTGCTGTGATGCTGGCGCATGACATCGGCAAAGTCGTCCAGCATCTTCTTGTCCGGATCCTTGAGTTCCGATTTGTTGAAGTCGAAATGCGCCACCGTATCGACGCGTATGCGGCCTTCCATTTCGGTCAGTCGCGCGTCGTACTTGGAGAAACGCTGCTGCATGTCGGCACTGAGGCTGTCGATCTGTTCCTGCAGATGTTGGTCGGTAGCCTGCAACTTGCTGATGGCAGCGTCGTAGTCGGCCTTCTTGACGTATTGCGTGCATCCGCCGAGCGTGACGGCACCGGCGACTGCGAGCATGATCGCGGCGGTAGTCTTGTTCATTCTGTTCTCCCTGCGTGAGTGTCGAATCAGGTCGAGGCAGGCCGCAACAGGGGAGTGCGGCCTTCACCGACCCGATTTACCCTACTGCACCTCGTACATCACGTGGGAATTGCGCCAACCGGTCATTCGCGTCCGATTCAGGGATCGCCGTTCCGGCGTGACGAAATTGGCAGTTTCCTGCCGGTGCCGTCGCTTCCGGGCCATGGGACCCCGAGCGCATGCGGCTATCATGCCTGTTCAACAGGACTCGAGAGGCATGAAATGGAAAAGCAATTCTGGATCGAGCGCTGGCAGGCGGGCCAGACCGGCTTCAACCAGGCCACGCCGTCAGCCGATCTGGTCGCGTACTGGTCGGCACTTGCGGTTCCCGCAGGCAGCCGCATCCTGGTACCACTGGCAGGCAAGTCGGTGGACATGCTGTGGCTTGTCCAGCAAGGCTACCGGGTGCTGGGCGTGGAAATTGCCGAGCAGGCAGTGCGCGCCTTCTTCGACGACAACGGGCTCGAGCCGCAGACCCGCGAATCGGCCATTGGCACCCATTTCGAGTCAGGTGGCATCGAGCTTGTGTGCGCGGACATCCTTGATCTGAACGCCGAGCTGGCAGAGACGTGCGCAGCCGTCTATGATCGCGCCGCACTGATCGCCCTGCCACCGCCAATGCGCCGGCGCTATGCCGCGCACCTGTCCTCGATCCTGCCGCACGACAGCCGTGCGCTGCTGCTGACGATGGAATACGACCAGGAGCGCATGCAGGGACCGCCGTTCTCGGTCCCTCGCGACGAGGTCACGCAATTGTACGGCGAACACTGGCAGGTGGAAGAACTGGCACGCCGGGAAATCATCGGCGACGAACCGCGCTTTGCCCAGCACGGACTTGATTCGATGACCGCGGTGGCATACAAGCTTGTGCGCGGCCAGTCCAGCGCAGTCCAGGGCCCTCTGATCAACCCTGAGCCGGTGGCATGAGGACCGGAACGTTCGCACTTCGGACCGTGTGGCGCCATCCGTGCAGACAGGCGACAGTTTCAATCCGGATTGGTTGAGGTGATCAACCACGTGCTGGACGGCGCCCAGACGCCGTCTTCACGCACGAACGGCTGCAACGCGATCTTCAGCGCATCGATCACCTCCGGTTTCAGCGCCTCCCCCTGTTCACCGGCGAGTCGCATGATTTCTCCGGCAGGTCCGAGGGCGATTGCGAACTCGATGGCCTCATCCAGGTTGCTGCCCACGCAGATATCGCAGTCATGACGTTCGAACGTGATGCGTTCGAACCCGGCGCTGCGCAGCATCAGACTGACCATGTCGGGCCCGGCCATGGAAAACGGACCCGGCCCGCAATGCACCGCGTCGGTCTGGTTGTGTTCGACCGCGGGCACGATTTTCCTGACGCACTGCTCGGCCTCGTACAACCACGGATTCTCCTCTCGCCGGCGCCACACGATCTGGGTGAGACTGCCGCCCGGCTTGAGCGCCTTGCGGATATTGCGCATGGCGGCTCCGGGCCAGTCGAAGAACATGGTACCGAAGCGTGCAAAGGCATGATCGTAGGGCCGGTCGAGTGAGTCGCCCTGGGCATCGGCGACAACAAACCTCGCATTGTCAACGTTCTGTTCTGCAGCATCCTTGCGTGACGAGGCGATGAATCGCTCGGCACAGTCAATACCAACGGCTTCGCCATCCGGTGCGACGCTGAGCGCGATCTCCAGAGTGGAATCACCAAAGCCGCAACCGATATCGAGAATGCGCTGACCCGGAGCATAGGCCGTGCGCGTCAGCGCTGCGTCACTGTGCTTCGAAAGCCCGTCAACCAGCAGATGCCGAAAACGGCAGAATTTGTCGTACAGGATGGTATTCCAGGCTTCGACGACGACATTATTGTTTCCAGGAATCATGAAATGCCTCCTTATCTATACAGGCACTGTCGTGGGCGAGCCACAGGATGGTTGGGAGCAGAGGCTGCGAACTGCCTGCTGTCGTCATGCACGGTTGCGTACATGCGATGCATGGGACGTCCGAGATGGGCACCATCATGGTCAGTGCGCACCCACGAGACGCTCACTCCCCCGAATTCCAGCGCAGCTCGACCGGAACGCCGCCGCGCAGCGTGGCCAGATTGACGCAGCTCTGCTCGGCGGCAGTCACCAGGCGCTCCATCAGCACCACGGGCACAGCACCACGCGGCAGCATGCGTACATGACAGCGCAATTGCTGGAAGCCCACCGGCACGCCCCTGGTGACCTGCAGCGTGCCGCGCACGTTCACATCCCCGGTGGCATCAACTTGCAGCGATTCCAGTTCAATCCCGTGGCGCTCGGCGAGCATCCGCAAAACCGAGTCCATGCAACTGGCCAGTGCCTGGCAAAGCAGGTCGCCCGGATTGGGGGCGTCATGCTCGCCGGCCACGGCCTTGTGTAGTCCCAGCTTCCAGCGCTGGCCGTACTCGCGGCTGCCCGCCTCCGCCCATATATGCAGTGGATCGGCAAGATCTGTCGAGTGACTGCGACCGCGACCGGTGATCAGCGCGTCCTCGGGATGGTCCCGGTAGTGCCGCCGCAAGGGATCCTGGCGTGCGGCGACTCGCGACTGGCGCGACTGCAATCGCGCACTCATGAAAGTTCCCTTGCCGTCCCGCGGCGGGCTGCCCGTGGCCGTGGCCACGGACAGATCATCGGCACGCGCTTCTGGTAGTCGCGATAGTCCTCGCCATGCATGGCCAACAGGTCACGCTCTTCCAGCAGCTTCACAGCGAGCAGGATGTAGCCGGTGCTGGCCATCGCAAACAGCAGATGACCCGCCGTCATCTGCGGCGTGGCCCAGAAGGCAATAATGAAGCCCAGCATCAGCGGATGACGGATCAGTGCGTAGTAGAAGTTCTCGGTGAATTTGAGCGGCGGACGCTGCTGCCGCCGCGCGGCGTACCAGACCTGGCGCAGACCGAACAGGTCAAAGTGATTGATGGCGAAGGTGGCGGTCAGCACGATCAACCAGCCCAGTGCATACAGTACGTACAACAGCCATTGGCCTGCCGGTGCAGCCACCTGCCATACCGATGCCGGTATTGGCCGCCATTGCCAGAACAGCAGGGCCAGAACCAGACTCGAGAGCAGTACGTAGGTGCTGCGCTCGGCCGATTCGGGAAGCCAGCCGGTCAGCCAGCGCTTGAAGCCTCGCCGTGCCATGCCGCTGTGCTGCAGGGCAAACAGACCCAGCAGACCGGCGTCGATCATCACCGCGGTTGGCCACGCTGACATGGGGCCGCGATCAATGGTCCGTGGCACGACGAAATCGCCGATGAATCCGACGGCGTACAAAAAGACCAGGAAAAAGGCCAGATAGCACAGTAGTCCGTACAACATGGTCACAGCACCTTTCATGTCATATCCCCTTGGCTTTCAGAAAGTTGGCACGAAGTATGCTCATGCGCCGTTGCGTCAACAATGATCTATACTCCAGAGGTCATGCCCGAAACGCTCATCCAGACAACATGAGCACGGAGCTTCTTTCCGACGTGCTTGGCCGTGTGCGCCTCAGCGGAACAGTGCTGTTCCGCGTGGCCATTCGCGGCCCGTGGTGTATCCAGGCCGGCGCCGATCCCCAGAACATTTCCTCAATCCTGCCGCCCGGCACCCGGCATGTGATCGCCTTCCATCTGGCACTCAAGGGCCGCTGCCTGGTGCGCCATCCGCCCGGGCCCTGGCAGGCGCTGGAGCCCCACCAGGTCGTGGTTCTGCCGCGTGGCGGCATTCATTATCTCGGCGAGCACCGCGAGTCTTCGCCCATGCCCTTCCATACGATGCTGGGCGAACAGGGGTTGCTCGATCTGCACAATGTCGAGTATGAGCTCGACCAAGGTCCCGACACGCAGATCCTGTGCGGATTCCTGGGTTGCGACCGGTCGGCATTCGCGCCCCTGTTCGATGCGCTGCCGGATACGATGATCGTGGATTTGCCTGACAGCCTGCAGCCGCTGATCGACTATGCGGTGAATGTCTCGGTCAACCCGGCACCGGATTCGCTCAGCCTGAGAACGCGGCTGGCCGAGCTTTTGTTCATGGAATCACTCCGCTGCCATGTGCAGCAGCTTTCCGGCGAGACGGGCGGCTGGCTGGCCGGGCTGCAGCATCCGCTGGTACGCAAGGCGCTCGAGATCATGCATGCAGCACCAGCAAGGAACTGGGACGTCGAGACACTGGCCGCGCGCTGCGCCAGCTCGCGTTCGCAGCTGGCGCGGGAATTCAAGGACGTGATCGGCCAGGCGCCGATGCACTACCTGACCCAGCTTCGCATGCAGCAAGCTGCGCGACGGTTGGCCGACAGTCATGTGAGCATCGACAGCATCGCCGAAGAGGTCGGGTACGCCTCCAGTGCGGCCTTTCAGCGCGCTTTCAAGCGCTGCCACGGCATGCCGCCCGGGCAATGGCGGCGCGAAAACACCTTGTCGTGACGCGCCCGTGCCAGCCGATGATCTGCTAGCCTGAAGGGATGACAGACGAAGCTTCCATACACACCATTGATACCGGTTTCTACCGGCCTTCCTTTGACGCCGCCTACCTGATCGTGGAAGACGGACGCGCGGCCTTCGTCGACTGCGGCACCCGGCATTCCCTGCCACGTCTGATGCAGGCCCTGGACGATGCCGGACTGACACCCGCGGATGTCGACTGGCTGATCCTGACCCACGTGCATCTGGACCACGCCGGCGGCGCCGGCGAACTGATGTCGAAGCTGCCGCAGGCGCGGCTGGTAGTGCACCCGCGCGGCGCCCGCCACATGATCGATCCCTCGAAGTTGTGGGCCGGCGCCACCGCCGTCTACGGCGAGGAAGAAATGCAGCGCAGCTACGGCAGCATCAGGCCGGTGCCGGCAGCGCGCGTGGACGAAGCGCCCGACGGCCACGAAGTCGATCTCAACGGCCGCATCCTGGTCTGCCTGGACACGCCCGGCCACGCCCGCCATCACAATGCCATCCGTGACACCGCCACGGGCTGCATCTTCAGTGGCGACACCTTTGGCCTGTCCTACCGTGAATTCGATACCGGCAAGGGGCCGTTCATCCTGCCCACGACCTCGCCGGTGCAATTCGACCCGGACGCGCTGCATGCCTCCATCGACCGTCTCCTGGCACTGGATCCGCCGGCCATCTATCCCACCCATTTCGGCCGCATCGAGGATCTCGAGCGCCTGGGCAAGGACCTGCACGAGCAGATCGACGCCATGGTGGCGCTGGCTTTGTGCGCCGATGGCGACGACGACCGCCACGGCCGCCTGACGCGCGGCCTGCATGCGCTGTACATGGGCCGCGCGCGCCGGCACGGCTGGCAGGGCGACGATGCTGCGCTGGATGCGATTATCGGCATGGACATCGAGCTCAATGCCCAGGGTCTGCAAGTCTGGCTGGATCGCCGCAAGCGCGACTGACAGCCCTGCGCCACATCAGGCATCCGCGCACTGCCGTCATCCCGGGGCCGGCCGCGGCGAAGAGCCCGGCATCGATCTTCACGCCGGGGAACCTCGAACCACCGTCGTCCTGGGGCCGGCCGCAGGCCGGAACCCGGACGCCGAGGCAGGATTGCCAAAGGCGATAATGGCCCGGAGGGCGAACGCCGGGACGGCGTGAGTAAATCCATTTTGACTTTGTCCGATAATTGAACAGCCCGACCGGTTGGCTCAAGCGAAAATGGATCCCGGGTTCCTCGCTACGCTCGGCCCCAGGATGACGACAGGAAGCATTCGGCAAACAGGGCAGACCAGCATGGGCATGGAAAAGTCCGACCATGTGATGGTTCCCGCGCTGTTCAGGCACCCTCGACTTTGGTGCCCAGCATGTCATCCAGCGTGTAGCGCCCCGGCTCGCGTCCGGCAAGCCATGCACAGGCCGCCAGCGCACCGCGTGCAAAAATGGCGCGATCGGTGGCGCGATGACCCAGTTCGATACGCTCGCCGGCTGTGGCCAGTATGGCATGGTGCTCACCAACGATATCGGCGGCGCGGATACTGGAAAAGCCGATCTCGCCTGTGTCGCGTGGGCCACTTTCACCGCGACGCCCGATTCTTTGCACCGCCTCGAAATCGGCTTGGCGCGCCTCGGCCGCAGCACGCCCCAAGGCCAGGGCCGTACCCGATGGCGCATCCAGCTTGGCGCCATGATGCGCTTCCAGAATCTCGAGATCCCAATCGGGCAGCATGGATGCCGCCTCGGCCAGCAGCCTGGTCAGAACTGCAATACCGAGGCTGAAATTGGCCGCGTGCAAGACGGCAATCTCCTTGCCGGCGGCATCAAGACAGGACTCGCCGTCCTTGCCGATACCCGTGGTACCCGATACCAGCACAACGCCCTGGCTGCGACAGTGTGCCAACGCGTCCGAGAGACCCTGCGGTGACGAAAAATCGACCAGTACGTCCACGCCGGTCAGCTGCGAGAAATCGCTGTCGGAACCAAGCTCGACCACCTCGCCGAATCGCGGGTCGTCCCGACTCAGGGCCACAAGCTGGCGGCCCATGCGGCCACGGGCTCCATTGATCGCAAGTCGCAAGGGTTTTGGCATCGTTGGGATCCGAAAGTCGCACACGGAGTGTTGCAAGGCGACGCAGAAACAGTGTTTGCGACGATGTGCCTGACGCCGCCGCACCTGATCAGAGCGATAAAGCCCTGAGCAGCATCCTACGCGAATGCGCGCGTTCGGGCTACGAGGTGACTCTGGACCAGAACTGGCGCACGCCGTCCACCCAGGTCTTGGCCTGTGGCGAATGCTGCTCCGTATCGGCTTCGCGGAATGTCGCGTCCAGCTGCTCGAACAATTCGCGCTGCTCGCGCGTCAGACGTACGGGTGTTTCCACCACCGCTTCGCAAATCAGGTCGCCCGTTCGGCTGCTGCGGACCGATTTCACGCCCCGGCCGCGCAGGCGAAACGTCTCGCCGGTCTGGGTTTCCGGAGGCACCGTTATTTCCACCTCGCCCTCCAGTGTGGGCACCGCAAGACGAGCACCCAGCGCAGCCTGTCCCGGCCGGATGGGCACCTGGCAGTAGAGATCATCGCCATCGCGCCGGAAGATGCTGTGCTCGCGCACGTGCACTTCGACATACAAGTCACCGGCCGCTACACCCGCCGGCCCGGCCTCGCCCTGCCCGTTAAGACGGATACGGTCGCCGGTATCGACCCCTTCCGGGATCTTTACCGACAGGGTACGGGTCTGCTGACGGCGTCCTTCGCCATGACAATCCTTGCAGGGATTGGCAATGGTACGGCCGCTGCCGTTGCAGTGGGGGCAGGCCTGCTGCATCGAGAAAATGCCGTTCTGGACCCGTACGCGCCCGTGCCCGGCACAGGTCCCGCACGCTTCGGTCTTGCCATCCTTCGAGCCACTGCCCGAACATGTCTCGCAAGCCACCAGCGATGGAATATCGATGTCTTCCTCGGTACCGAAAACGGCCTGCTCCAGGTCAATTTCCAGCACATAACGCAAATCGGCACCACGTCGGGCACGGGCCCTGCCACCACCGCCCATGCCGAATATGTCGCCAAAGATATCGCCGAAGATATCGCCCACGTCAGCGAAGCCGGCACCACCGCCGCCCATGCCATGCTCGAACGCCGCATGACCGTGGCGGTCATACGCGGCCCGCTTGTCAGCGTCGGCCAGAACCTCGTAGGCCTCCTTGGCCTCCTTGAAGCGTTCCTGGGCATCCGGATCATCGGGACAGCGGTCCGGGTGACACTTCATGGCTACCCGGCGAAAAGACTTCTTCAGCTCCACCGTGCTTACGGTGCGACTGACGCCGAGAACTTCGTAATAATCGCGTTTGCTCATGACTTGGCTTGTGGTGTGGCAGCTCGGGTTTTTTCAAACGCACAGGAGCAGTGACAAGTCACTGCTCCTGATACTTCCGGAATTATGCCGGCGGCAGGGCGCAACATGCGGCATTCGGAATTGGGTGGACACTGGAAATTCCTGCAAACCATGCCCTGCACAATCCCGAACCCCGAATCGCAGCCTACTTGTCGTCGTCCTTGACTTCAGTGAACTCGGCGTCGACCACGTCATCAGGCTGCGGCGCGTCCTGCGATGCATCCTGTGCGCCGGGCTGAGGTCCAGCTGCACCTTGCTGTGCCGCGGCGCCCAGGGCCTGGCTGGCCTGTTCCAGCTGCGTGATACGCGACTCGATCTGCTCCTTGTCGTCGCCCTTCATGACCTTTTCGAGATCGGCCAGGGCCTCCTCGATGGGGCCAATCTGGCCAGCGTCGAGCTTGCCACCGTGCTCCTTGATGGCACTGCGGGTGGCGTGCACCAGCTGGTCGGCCTTGTTGCGGGTTACCACCAGTTCCTGGAACTTCTTGTCTTCCTCGCGATGGCTTTCCGCATCGGAAACCATGCGATCGATTTCTTCCTCCGACAGACCCGAACCGGCCTTGATCTCGACCTTCTGTTCCTTGCCGGTTTTCTTGTCCTTGGCGCTGACATGCAGAATGCCGTTGGCGTCGATATCAAATGTGACCTCGATCTGCGGCATGCCGCGCGGAGCCGGTTCGATACCGGCCAGGTCGAAGCGCGCCAGGGACTTGTTGAACTGAGCCTGCTCGCGCTCACCCTGCAGCACATGCACGGTCACCGCGCTCTGGTTGTCATCGGCAGTCGAGAAGGTCTGCGATGCCTTGGTCGGCACCGTGGTGTTCTTCTCGATCAGCTTGGTGAACACACCTCCCAGGGTTTCAATACCCAGGCTCAGCGGGGTCACGTCCAGCAGCAGCACATCCTTGACGTCGCCGCCGAGCACGCCACCCTGGATGGATGCACCCACGGCCACGGCCTCGTCCGGATTGACGTCCTTGCGCGGCTCCTTGCCGAAGAAATCCTTGACCGCTTCCTGCACCTTGGGCATGCGCGTCTGACCACCAACCAGAATGACCTCGTTGATGTCCGAAACACTGAGCCCGGCGTCATTGAGGGCGGTACGGCACGGCTCGATGGTGCGCTTGACCAGATCTTCGACCAGGGCCTCCAGCTTGGCGCGGGTGACCTTGATGGTGAGATGCTTGGGGCCGGACGAGTCTGCCGTCACGTAGGGCAGATTGACTTCCGTCTGGTGACTGGTGGACAGCTCGATCTTGGCGCGCTCGGCTGCATCCTTGAGGCGCTGCAATGCCAGTGGGTCCTTGCGCAGATCGACACCCTGGTCCTTCTTGAATTCCTCGACCAGATAGTCGATCAGACGCTTGTCGAAGTCCTCGCCACCGAGGAAGGTGTCGCCGTTGGTAGCCAGCACTTCGAACTGCTTCTCGCCATCGACTTCGGCAATCTCGATGATCGACACGTCGAACGTGCCACCACCCAGGTCAAATACCGCAACCTTGCGGTCGCCGCCCTTCTTGTCGATACCGTAGGCCAGCGCCGCCGCCGTCGGCTCGTTGATGATGCGCTTGACTTCAAGTCCGGCAATGCGACCGGCATCCTTGGTGGCCTGGCGCTGCGAATCATTGAAGTAGGCCGGCACGGTAATCACCGCCTCGGTCACCGACTCGCCCAGGTAATCCTCGGCGGTCTTTTTCATCTTCATCAGCACCTTGGCCGAGATTTCCTGCGGCGCCATCTTCTCGCCCTCGGCGGTTTCCAGCCAGGCATCGCCGTTGTCGTGCGCAATGATCTTGTACGGCACGATGTCGATGTCCTTCTGCACCTCGTCATCCTTGAACTTGCGACCAATCAGGCGCTTGACGGCGTAGAAGGTGTTGTTGGGGTTGGTGACGCTCTGACGCTTTGCAGAAGCACCCACCAGCACTTCGTTGTCCTTGGCAAAAGCGACAATGGATGGCGTGGTGCGATCACCTTCGGAATTCTCGATGACACGCGCCTTGCCGCCGTCCATCACGGCCACACATGAATTGGTGGTACCCAGGTCGATACCGATGATCTTGCCCATGTTCTCTACTCCACTGTTTTCTCGAGCGGCTCGGGTGCCGCGTCCGCGTTGTTAATCAATGTGGGGTGTCACGCTGCCGATTCAAGCGTCGCGCGTGACAATCACCCGTGCCGGCCGGAGCAGACGCTCGTTGAGCACGTAGCCCTTCTCCAGCACGTTGACCACCGTATTGGGTGGCTGCCCATCCTCGCCTTCGATCATGCTCATGGCTTCGTGAAGCTCGGGGTTGAAGGTTTCACCGAGCGGGTCGATCTGGGTCAAGCCGCCGTCCTGCATCACCTTCAGCAGCGCTTTCAGGGTCAACTGCATGCCTTCGAGCAGGCCTTCGCCGCCCGGGTGCTCCATGGCAAGACCGCGCTCCAAGTTGTCGCATACCGGCAGCAACTCGCGCAGCAGGCGCTCATTGGCAAAGCGCCGCGCCTGATCCAGCTCGCGTGCCACGCGACGTCGCTGATTCTCGATCTCGGCACGCTCGCGCAACTGGCTGTCGCGCACCTGTGCCAGCGCGGTTTCCGCTTCTTCAAGCTTCGCCCGCGTCGCTTCAAGCTCCTGCATCAAGTCCATGTGTTCAGCATCGCCGGTCACGGTCTGCTGATCGGGTTCATTGTTGTCTTCTTGCATGTCCGGTTCTCTCGAATGGTCGCCATGATCACACCCGGCTGAAATACGGGCTGGCGCACATGAATGGAGCGCATGACCGCCCCCTTGTGACCATCATGCGCTGTGCCTGAGCCTGTTATTGGGACTGAACCACGCGATTCAAGGCGTTGCTGAGCAAACCGGCCGTTGCCTGCACCACGGGAATCACGCGCTGATAGGCCATGCGCGTGGGCCCGATCACGCCCAGCGCGCCCAGGACCCGCCCCTCCACACCGTAGGTGGCGCTGACCAGGGTGCAATCATCGAGCGGAGCCAGCCCCGACTCCTCGCCAATGAAAAGTCGCACGCCGGGCGCCTCGGCGCAGCGCTCCAGCAATGCCAGCAAATCACGCTTGCGCTGGAATGCCTCGAACAGCTCGCGCAAGCGCGCCATGTCGGCAAATGCTTCCACACCCATCAGGTTGGTCTGTCCACTGACCATCATGTCCACTTCGCCACTGGGAGCGAATGCGCCCGCCGCCAGATCCACTGCCTGCCTGAGCATGCGATTGAGCTCACTCCCGGTTTCGCGCAATTCGCGAACCAGCTGCTCGCGAATCTGATCCATCTGCTGCCCGGCATAGCGGCGATTGAGGTAGTTGGATGCCTGCTCCAGCTCACGACTTGTCAGTGGCTGGGTGAGCTGGATGATGCGGTTTTGCACCTGGTTGTCGGAAAACACCAGGATCACCAGCACCCGATTGTCCGGCAACCCCATGAACTCGACATGGCGCAGCGCGAAATCGGCGTTTCGTGGCACCGTCACTACCCCCACGAAATGCGTCACCGCCGACAACAGGGTGGACACATTGCCCAGCAGATCACGCGTGTCGGCGGGCGAATCGGGCAATTCGCGCTGCAATCGCTGCAACTCGTCCTCACCCAGGGGCTGCAACTGGATCAGGCTGTCGACAAACATGCGCAGGCCCTTTGCGGTCGGAATGCGCCCGGCCGAGGTGTGCGGCGCAGCCACCAGCCCGACCTCCTCCAGGTCGGACATGATGTTGCGGATTGTCGCCGGGCTGACATCCAGACCCGAAGATCGTGCCAGCGTGCGCGAACCAATCGGCTGGCCCTCGCTGAGATACTGCGAGATCAGCGTGCGCAGAAGCGCCCGTGCGCGCGGATCGAGCTCGGTTTCGGATTGGGCAGAATGGCTCATGACCCCATCAATAGGGTCTCGGCAGGCAACTTGCAATACCCGGTCATCAAGACCAGTCTTCCCGGAGACTTCCCAGATCCTCTCCAGACGTTACAATCGCAGCGTCTCGGACACGGCCTGACCGGCATGCTCACCCATCTGTACGTACGCAACTTTGCTGTCGTCGAAGAAGCCGAAATCGACTTCAGCGCCGGACTGACGGTGGTCACCGGCGAGACCGGTGCCGGCAAGTCCCTGCTGGTGGATGCGCTGATGCTGCTCTCGGGCACACGCGCCGACAGCACGCTGGTACGCTCCGGGCAGAAGCGCGCCGAGCTGAGCGCTGCGTTTGACCTGATGGGCCTGCCCGCCGCCCTGGAATGGCTCCGTGAACAGGACCTGGACGAAGACGACGGTTGCCAGTTGCGCCGGGTATTGAAGGCCGAGGGCAGCTCGCGTGCGTGGATCAACGGCCGCCCGGCCACGCTCGCGCAGCTGTCGGAACTGGCCTCGATGCTGGTCGAGATCCACGGTCAGCACGAGCATCAGTCGCTGCTTTCACGGCACCACCAACTGGATCTGCTGGACGCGTTTGCCGAGAACGGCAAACAGCGTGACAGCGTTCGTGAACTTGCCCGTGAATGGCGTCGTATCGCGACGCGCATCCGCGACCTGAGCGGCGGCGAAGATCGCCAGTCGCGCATCGAGCTGTTGCAGCACGAGTTGACACAACTGCAGCAATGGGCGGTGCCTGCCGCCGAATTGGCCGATCTGGAGGCTACCCACAGGCGCATGGCCAATGCCGATCGCCTGCTGGAGGGCTGCAATGCGGTACTGGAGCTGCTCGATGGCGACAGTGACTTTGCCGTCCGCCGCGCGCTCGCCCGCAGCCAGGCCGAGCTGAGCCGTCTGATTGATCTCGACGATGGCCTCGCCAGCCAGGGCGAACTGCTTGCCAATGCGGAGATCCAGCTTGCAGAAGCGGTCGACGCCATCAACCACTACGCCGAGAACCTGCAACCGGAACCGGAGCGGCTTGCCGATCTCGACACGCATCTGTCGCAATTGCATGCATTGTCGAGGCGACACCGCCTGCCCATTGACGAACTGCCCGAAAAACAGACCGAGCTGGCTCGTGAGCTGGACGAGCTGCAGGGCGCCGGCGCCACACTCGAAGAGCTGGCGGCAGAGCGAGAAACGTGCCTGAAACGCTATCAAGCCGCAGCCAGCGAGCTGAGCGACACCCGACACAAGGCAGCCACGACGCTGGGCCGCAGCATCACCCAGTTGATGCAGGAGCTCGGCATGGCTGGCGGCCGCTTCGAGATCAGGCTCATCGAGCAGGAGGGCGAACAGCCCGATTCACTGGGTCAGGAACGCTGCGAGTTCATGGTCAGCGCCAATCCGGGGCAGGATCTGCGTCCACTGCGCAAGGTGGCCTCAGGCGGTGAACTGTCCCGAATAAGCCTGGCCATCAAGGTGGCCGCGCTGGATGGCGACAATGCGGCAAGCATGGTGTTTGATGAAGTCGACAGCGGCATTGGCGGCGCCGTGGCCGAGGTGGTCGGACAGAAGCTGCGCAAGCTGGGCGCAGGCTGCCAGGTGCTGTGCGTCACCCACCTTCCGCAAGTGGCCGCCCAGGCCCATGCTCACTTGAAAGTCAGCAAGTCCAGCAGCAAGTCGCGCACGCGAACCGGGGTTGAACTGCTCGACGACAAGGCCCGTCGCGACGAAGTGGCGCGCATGCTGGGCGGTATCGAGATCACCCGCGAAACCGAAGCCCATGCGCAACAGATGATCAATCGCGCCCAGGCCGGTTGAATGCCGCCCTGACAGGTAAAACCGCTGCTCGTGCCAGTATCAGGCTTCAGGGCAATCTGCCTGCCTGAACGGTTCTTCAATCCGCTTGCAATGAACGGGGCCGACTTGCGGTCTGTATCCACGGACTCCAGACGTGGACAGCACATGAAACTCCCCAGGATCATCAGCATGCTTGCCGCTCTTGTCTTTCTGACGGCGGCTGGCCTGGCTGCGGCCACATCGACACCCCCGGCACCCGAAGGACTGCGCAAGGCGACCTTTGCCGGCGGCTGCTTCTGGTGCATGGAGCCACCGTTCGAGCGCCTTCAGGGCGTCGTCAGGGTGACCGCCGGCTATACCGGTGGCCACCTCGAGGACCCGACCTACGAGCAGGTCTCGGCCGGCGGCACCGGCCACGCCGAATCGGTTGAAGTGATTTTTGACCCGAAAAAGGTGAGCTACCGCAAATTGCTCGACGTGTTCTGGCACAACATCGATCCGACGCAGGAAAACCGTCAATTCTGCGATGTCGGCAATCAATATCGCAGTGCCATCTTCTATCACTCGCCCGAGCAGAAGCAGATGGCGCAGGCCTCGGAAGAAAAGCTGCAGCAATCACCGCGATTCGCCAACGATCACCTGTATACGCAGATCGTTGCCGCCGGCCCCTTCTACGCGGCTGAAGACTACCACCAGGACTACGCCAGCAAGAATCCGATCCGCTACAAGTTCTACCGCTGGAACTGCGGGCGCGACCAGCGTCTTGAGCAGGTCTGGGGGCAGGCCCCGGCGCACTGAAGTGAAACGCTTTGCCGCGCTCATTTGAACAGCACAACCAAGCCAGCACGAACATCGCAGGGAGACCCGACATGAACAGACGACACTTCATCCATCATGCCGCCGCCGGGCTGGCTGGTTTCGGTTTGCTGACCACGCTGGGCTGCAGCAAGGCCATCAGTGGCGGCAGCGACGGCCGGCCATCGGCCAGCGACCCCAAATGGCAGCTTTCCGACGCCGAATGGCGCCAGCGACTGTCACCCGCCCGCTACCGCATCCTGCGACAGGCCGGCACCGAGCCTTCCGGCAGCAGCGCGCTCAACGATGAGCAGCGCAAGGGTATCTACCATTGTGCCGGCTGTGACCTGCCCCTGTATTCCTCCGAAACCAAGTTCCACTCCGGCACCGGCTGGCCCAGTTTCTATGCCCCCCTGCCCGACGCGGTGGCCATGCAGAAGGACCGAAGCTTTTTCATGACCCGCACCGAAGTGCACTGCCGACGCTGCGCCGGTCACCTGGGCCACGTCTTCGACGACGGGCCGAAACCGACCGGGCTGCGCTACTGCATGAACGGCCTGGCACTGACATTCGCACCAGCCAGGGCCTGAGCCACCAGCACCACCTGCTTCACTGGTGCGCATTTGGCCTGCCTGCGAAATCGGTAGATGACAAGCGTCGCAAGCACTGGGACAATGGTTGGACTCATGAGCGACCTGCCCGCCCCATTGGCCCTGCTCGAAGCGCAAGGCCTTGCGTTTTTGCGACGCGACGAGCCGATTTTCGGGCCGTTGGACTTTGTCGTGCATGCCGGCGAACTGATGCTGGTCGAGGGTGACAACGGCAGTGGCAAGACCACGCTGCTGCGCGTATTGGCTGCCATGCTGCATGGCAACGAGGGTGAAGTGCTGCTGCATGGCCGCCGCCTCAACCGGGAAAATGCCGCCGGCGAGATTCTCTACCTCGGTCACCAGCTCGGCCTGAAAACCGAACTGACACCATTGGAGAATCTCAACTACAGCCAGGGGCTGTACGGGCGACGCCGCAGCGTGACACCGCTGACCGCCATCGAGGGCGTGGGTCTTTCCGGCTACGAGCACGAGCCCGTGAAGCAGCTCTCGGCAGGCCAGAAAAAACGCGTCGCGCTGGCGCGTCTGGTACTGGTGCCGGCCGCTGTGTGGCTGCTCGATGAGCCCTGGGCCAACCTGGATCACCAGGGTATCGCCCTGGTCAATCGCCTGATCGGACGCCATGTCGACGAAGGCGGCGCGGTGCTGGCAAGCAGCCATGGGACCGTGTCCTACGTGGATCGCGCGTTCCGCCGCATCGGACTGTCGTCATGAGCGGACAGGCACCTGGCGTGGGCCGGGCTGCGCTGGCCCAGTTGCGCCGCGACCTGCTGCTGGTGTGGCGGCGCCGCGGTGATGCCCTGCTGCCCCTGCTCTACGCGCTGATCGTGGCCACGCTGTTCCCGTTTGCACTGGGGCCGGAGTCGGCACTCCTGGGGCGTATTGCTGCCGGCGTGGTGCTGGTCACGGTACTGCTGTCGATGCTGCTGAGCCTGGACAGCCTGTTTCGCGGTGACGTCGAGGACGGATCCATGGAGCAATTGCTGCTGGCACCGCAGCCACTGGCGCCGCTGCTGGCGGCGCGCATGCTGGCGCACTGGCTGACCACGGCACTGCCGCTGCTGATCATTGCGCCCTTGCTGGCGGCGATGCTGAACCTACCCTCCGGCGTTCTGCCGGTGCTGATGCTGGCCCTGCTGATCGCTACACCATTGATCAGCCTGATTGGCGGGACGCTGGTGGCGCTGACCGCCAATACCCGTCAGTCTGGTATGCTGTTGGCATTGATGTTGCTGCCACTGATGGTGCCTGTTGTAATCTTCGCGGCTGGTGCGGTTTCGGCTGCTGAACAAGGTCTTCCCTGGCACGCCCCGCTGGCCTTTCTGGCTGCATTTCTGGCGCTCGCTCTGGTGCTTGCACCGCTGGCCTGCGCGGCAGCGCTCAGAATCGTACTTGACTCATGAATATCCTCACGACATGGTTCCACAAGCTCGGATCGCCACCCAGCTTCTATCGTTTCGCCACCGTGCTGCGTCCATGGCTGCTGGTGCTGGCGCTGATCACCGCTGCGGTCGCGCTTTACGGCGGACTGGTCCTGGCCCCGGCCGATTACCAGCAAGGTGATGCCTACCGCATCATCTTCATCCATGTGCCCAGTGCCTGGATGAGCCTGTTCATCTACGGGGTGATGGCGATTGCGGCCTTCGTGGCACTGGTCTGGCGCATGAAGCTGGCGGAGATCATCGCCATGGAATGCGCGCCCGTCGGCGCCGCCTTCACCTTCATCACCCTGGTCACCGGCTCGCTGTGGGGCAAGCCGATGTGGGGCACCTGGTGGACCTGGGATGCGCGGCTTACATCGGAGCTGGTGCTGCTGTTCCTGTATCTGGGCGTGATCGGCCTATACCACTCATTCGAGGATCCTCGCCGCGGCGCGCGTGCAGCCGCCTTCCTGGTGCTGGTCGGCGTGGTCAACCTGCCGATCGTGCACTACTCGGTGGTGTGGTGGAACACCCTGCACCAGGGCACGACAATCCGCATCCTTGGCCCATCGAAAATGTCATCGTCGATGTTGTGGCCCTTGTTGACCATGATGGTCGCCACCAAACTGTATTTTGGCGCCAGCCTGCTGGGCCGTGCGCAGGCGTCGCTGCTGTCGCTCGAGCGCGGCAAGAAGTGGGTGCAGAAACTGGCCGGAGGTTCCCTGTCATGAACACGTTTTTTGCCATGGGCGGATATGCCATCTACGTGTGGCCCTCCTTCGCTGTATTCTTCCTGGTCTTGCTGGCCGACTTCATCGCACCGGCACTGCGTCGCCGCCGAACCTTGAGTGAGGTACGCGCAATGCTCAGACGCAAACAAACCGGGAGGGGGCACTGATGCGCAGCAAACGCAAGCGTCGGCTGATCCTGATTGTGCTGCTGCTGATTGCAGCCGGTGTAGCCACCAGCCTGATCGCCTACGCCCTGAGCCGCAACATGAACTACCTGTTTACCCCCAGCCAGGTGGTGGCAGGCGCTGCCAGGCCCTACTCCACCTTCCGCCTGGGCGGCATGGTCAAGTCCGGCTCCATCAAGCGCGCCAAAGACTCGCTGCGCATCGACTTCACCGTGGTTGATGCCGACGACCGGATGCACGTCACCTACACGGGTATCGCCCCGGATCTTTTCCGTGACAACCAGTCCATCATCGCCACCGGACACATGCAGGGAAACAGGTTCATCGCCAGCGAGCTGCTGGCCAAGCATGACGAAACCTACATGCCGCGCGAGTTGAAGCAGGCGATGGAGAAGGCGCACCACAAGGACGGGACTAGGGACTCGGGACTCGGCTCAAATACCGGGACTCGGGACCCGGGACCCGGGACTCGCTAAGAGCAACAGCGTGAGGATCACCACAGCATGAAGATTTCACTTAGGCATTACGCCCAACTAGGGACCCGCGGACTGGCCGGCGAAGTCGGGCGCTTCTCCGAGTCCCGAGTCCCGAGTCCCGAGTCCCGGGTCCACAGCCGAGCCGCGAGCTCCGGGTCCCGACCATGAGCCCCGAACTCGGACAATTCGCGCTTATCCTGGCACTGCTGCTGGCCCTGGCACAGGGTGTGTTGCCGCTGATTGGCGCCTGGCGCGGGAATACCAGGCTGATGGCCGTTGCGCGGCCGGCCGCGGCCGGCCAGGCGGTATTCGTGCTGCTGGCATTCGGCATCCTCACTCTGGCTTTTCTGCAATTTGATTTCTCGGTTGCCTACGTGGCGCAGAACTCCAACAGCGAGCTGCCCTGGTACTACCGCATTGCGGCGGTCTGGGGCGCACACGAAGGCTCGCTGCTGCTGTGGATTCTTATCCTCAACGTCTGGACCGTGGCGGTGGCTGCACTGAGCCGCAAACTGCCGGACGCATTCATGGCCCGCGTACTCGGCGTGCTGGGTCTGGTCAGCGTGGGCTTCCTGCTGTTCATCATTCTGACCTCCAATCCATTTACGCGTCTGCTGCCGGCACCGCTGGATGGCGCCGACCTGAACCCGGTTCTGCAGGACCCCGGCATGACCTTCCACCCGCCGCTGCTGTACATGGGCTACGTCGGCTTTTCGGTCGCCTTTGCCTTTGCCATTGCCGCCCTGCTGGAAGGTCGGCTGGATGAAATGTGGGTGCGTTGGGCACGCCCGTGGACCAACGTGGCCTGGGCCTTCCTCACCTTCGGCATCGTGGCCGGCAGCGCCTGGGCCTACTACGAACTCGGCTGGGGCGGCTGGTGGTTCTGGGACCCGGTCGAGAATGCCTCGTTCATGCCCTGGCTAGTGGGTGCGGCGCTGATCCACGCCCAGGCGATCACGGAGAAACGCGGCGGTCTTCGCGCCTGGACCATCCTGTTGTCGATCTTCGCCTTTTCCATGAGCCTGCTTGGCACCTTCCTGGTCCGCTCCGGTGTCCTGACCAGCGTGCACGCCTTTGCCTCGGACCCCAAACGCGGCATTTTCATCCTGATCTATCTGGGCATTGTCATCGGTACCTCACTGCTACTGTACGCACTGCGCGCACCCAAGGTGAGCCAGGCCAAACCGTTCGCGCTGTTTTCCCGCGAGACAGCCATCCTCGTCGCCAACCTGCTTCTGACGACAGCATCGGCCATGGTCATGCTGGGCACGCTGTATCCCCTGTTTGGCGAGGCATTCGATCTGGGCAGGATCTCGGTCGGGCCACCCTACTTCGGCTTTCTGTTCGTGCTTCTCATGACGCCGCTGGTGCTGATCATGCCGACCGGGCCGTTCCTGCGCTGGGGTCGCGGCGAGCCTCGCCACATCGCCCTGCTGCTCTTGCGCTGCGCCGTTGCCGCCGTGGTGATCATCAGCCTGTATTCCCTGTTTGCTTCGCAAGGCCTGGGTTGGCGCGGCTGGCTCGGTGGCATGGCGTCGGTCTACATTCTTGTCGGGGTCTTGTCCTATGCCCTGAAACGCTGGCGCGAAGCGCCTGCCGGTCAACGCTATCCGGCCGAAATGACCGGCATGCTGCTTGCCCACGCCGGCGTCGGCATATTCATCGCCGGAGCCATGTTGACCACCGCGCTCAGCGTCCAGCGTGACGTGCGCATGACACCCGGGCAGCAGCAGACCGTGGGTGACTATCAGTTCCGTTTCGACAAGTTGCAGCACCGCGAAGGCCCCAACTGGACCGCCGAGCAGGGCACGGTCAGCGTGCTCCGGAATGGCGAGGTGGTGACCGTATTGCACCCGCAAAAGCGCACCTACCCCCGCGGCCAGGTGCAGACCGAAGCGGCCATCCAGCCGGGCCTTTTTGGCGACCTGTACGTGGCCCTCGGTGAACCCCTGGATAATGCCGCACCCGCAGAATCAGCCTGGTCGATGCGTATCTACGACAAGCCCTTCGTGCGCTGGATCTGGGCGGGAGGGCTGTTGATGATGCTCGGCGGCCTGTTTGCTGCTGCAGATCGTCGCTTCCGCCGGGTAACCGAGGCGCGCCGTGCGCCGGCAAGGGTTGCCGTGGAGAGCCATTCATGAATCGCCTGCTGCCGCTGGGTGGTTTTCTGCTGCTGATGGCGCTGTTCGGTTTCGGTATCTGGTGGAACACCTCGCACGTATCCAACTACGTGCCGTCACCACTGATCAACAAGCCGGCGCCTGACTTCAGCCTGCCACGCCTGGACCAGCCGCATACCTTGGTCAGCAAGTCAGACCTGCTGGGCAAGACCTATCTGCTCAATGTCTTTGCCAGCTGGTGCTTTGCCTGTGGCGAGGAACATCCGATCCTGATGGCCGATGCCAGCCATCTGGGCGTTCCCCTGATCGGCTACAACTACCGCGACCAGCGCGACGACGCCCAAGCATGGTTGTCCCGTCATGGCAATCCGTATGACATGGTCATTACTGATGTCAGCGGGCAGAAGGCCATCGACTTCGGCATCTACGGCGCGCCGGAAACCTTCCTGGTCGATTCGCACGGCATGATCCGCTACAAGCACATCGGCCCGCTGAGCAATGACGTCATCACGCGCGAGCTGGAGCCCATCATTCGCAAAGCTGCCGCGGAGACCTCCCCATGACCACCGCCTTGCGAACCCTGATCCTGGCGCTGCTGCTGGCTGTTTGCGGCCTGGCCCATGCCATCGAACCACTGCCCTTCAAGAATGACGCGCAGCGCCTGCGCTTCCAGAACCTGACCAGCCAGCTGCGCTGCATGGTCTGTCAGAACGAAGACCTGGCCGATTCGAACGCCGACCTGGCCCGTGACCTCAGGCACAAGATTTTCGACATGATGCAGGCCGGCAAGACGGATGCCGAAATCAAGCAGTACCTGGTCGATCGCTATTCCGAATTCGTGCTTTACAAGCCACCGGTCAAACCGGGGACCTGGGCGCTGTGGTTCGGGCCGGCCGTGATCCTGCTGCTCGGCGGAGCCGGCGCGCTGATCTGGCTGCGCCGTCGTTCCAACCCCAAGGCGGCCGCCGTGACCGAAAAGACTGACGCCGACTGGGAGGAGAACTGGTGAACCCGCTGTTTCCCGTCATTGCGACACTGATGGCCGCTGCCGCCCTGGTCTTCGTGCTCTGGCCGCTGCTGCGCAAGGGCGCGCGCGGCAAGGTGGTGATCCTGGCCATCGTACTGGCCTTCGTGCTGCCGGCAAGCGCTCTTGGCCTGTACGTCTGGATCGGTACACCCGCCGCGCTGGACGCGAACGCTGAAAAGGCCCCCCAGCCGCCTCAGGTCGACATGGCAGCGGCCGTCACGCAACTGCAGGCACGGCTGGAGAAAAACCCCGAGGACCTGGACGGCTGGACCTTGCTGGCGCGCTCCTACGAAGCCATGAAGCAGCAGGACAAAGCCAGCAATGCATGGGCTAGAGCCGTGCAACTGGCTCCGGAAAACGCCGATATTCTGGTAGCGAGTGCCGAGGCCAGTTCACTGAGCCAGGCGCAGCACCAGATCACCCCCCAGGCGCGCACCCAGCTCGACAAGGCACTCAAGATCGACCCCGACAACCAGCGCGGACTGTGGCTGATGGGCATCAGTGATTACCAGCAGGGTCGTTTCACCGAGGCGGCCTCGACCTGGCAGCACCTGCTGAGCCAGATCGACGCGCGCGCCAACCCCGAGGTGGCCGCAGCGGTAAGCCAGCAGATCGCGCGGGCCCGTGAAGCGGCGGGCATGCCTGCAGGCGCAACTTCAAGCGGTACAGCAAGCACACAGAATGACAGCAGCCAGGCCGCCGCCAGTCCCGTCAAGCTGAAGGTGCATGTCAGTCTGGCGCCCACGCTGCGCGACAAGCCCAAGCCGCAGGACACCGTCTTCGTCTTTGCCCGGGCCGTCAAGGGCCCGCCCATGCCGCTGGCAGTGAAACGTCTGACCGTTGCCGACCTGCCCGCCGACGTGACCCTGACCGATGCCATGGCGATGTCGCCGCAACTCAAGCTGTCGATGTTCACCAGGATAAGCGTCAGCGCCCGCATCTCTGCCAGCGGCCAGGCCATATCGCAAGCCGGCGATCTTGAAGCAAACCCGGAAACAGTCACAAGCCGAACCGACCGGAAAGTCTCCCTGACCATCGATCACGCCATTCCATAGGCTGCCGGACGGTGCCATGGTCCCTGATGGGCAGCGCGTGCCGGAACGTCCGGCGCTGTGCCGCGTACCGCTGACGACTCACCGCTCCCTGTCGGGTATCGCAGGTATGCTCCCGCCGCAGAGGGCTTGACGCCTGCACCAGACTCAATCAGGGGCCTGAATTGGCCGTTCGCGTACACGCTCGGTATAGTGCCCGCTGTGCCGCTTCCTCCGCCCATTCTCACAAGTCATCTTGATGTCTGACGCCCGCCGCTATTTCGACCTGCCCTCGCCATTTCCGATGAAGCGCGGCGGCGAGCTGCGCCAGGCCAAGCTGGCCTACGAAAGCTGGGGAGTGCTGAACTCGTCGCGCGACAATGCCATTCTGATCCTGCCCGGCTTGTCACCCACGGCGCACGCGGCCAGCAATGCCGACGATCCGTCCGGTGGCTGGTGGGAGGGCATTGTAGGGCCCGGCAAGGCGATCGACACCAACCGCTTCTTTGTCATCTGTGTCAACTCGCTGGGCAGTTGCAAGGGTTCCACGGGACCGGCCAGCATTGATCCGGAAACGGGCGAGACCTATGGTCTGAGCTTCCCGGCCCTGACGCTGGAGGATGTCGCCGACTCGGCGCATGCCCTGGTGCAGTCGATGGGTATCAGCTATCTGGCAGCGCTGGTCGGCTGCTCGATGGGAGGCATGGCGTCCCTGGCCTATCTGTTGCGCCATCCGGGCAGCGCGCGCAGCCACCTGAGCATTTCCACCGCCCCGCGGGCACAGCCGTTTGCCATCGCCATTCGCTCCTTGCAACGCGAGGCCATCCGTCTGGATCGCAACTGGAACAATGGCCGCTACGACGAAGATCACTACCCCGTGCATGGCATGGCCATCGCGCGCAAGCTTGGCGTCATCACCTACCGGTCGGCAATGGAATGGAATGGCCGCTTTGCACGCATCCGGCTGGATTCCGAGGAGCGGCCTGACGACCCATTCGGTTTCGAGTTCCAGGTGGAATCGTACCTGGAGGCGCACGCGCGGAAATTCATTTCCAGCTTCGACCCCAACTGCTACCTTTACCTGTCGCGCGCCAGCGACTGGTTTGATGCTGGTGAATACGCCGGCGGTGACGTAATCGCGGCACTGCGCACCATCCACATCGAGCATGCCCTGGTGATAGGCGTGGAATCGGACATCCTTTTCCCGCTGGAGCAACAGGAGCAGATTGCCACCGGCCTTGGCGCAGGCTACGCCAAGGTGGAGTTTGTGGCACTCGACTCGCCCCAAGGTCACGATGCATTTCTGGTCGACCTGGCACAGTTCGGTCCGGCGATCGGTGGCTTCATGGCCAAACTGCAGAGTTTTGGCGCTACAATGGCCTGATGCTGAGTATTAATTTTCCCGGCAGCAGCCGACTGATAAAGACCCTCGACGATGCGGTGGCCTGTGGCACGCTGCCTGCCATCACCGACAAGCTGCGCAGCGGTCTGTGCGAGATGATCCGGGAACAGGCTATCCAGCTTCCCGACTGCGTTTTCGAGCCTTGCAACGAGCACTACGCGCGGCGCGAACTTTACCGCAGCGAGATGTTCGGCTACGCCGTGGTCGCCATGACCTGGGGCCCGCGTCAGGGCACGCCCATCCACGACCATAGCGGCATGTGGTGCGTCGAAGGCGTCTGGCAGGGCGAGCTGGAAATCACCCAGTACGAGAAAATGGAGCAGGCCGAGTCGAAGTTCCGCTTTCGTCCTGCAGGTACCATCCAGGCCGGCACCGGCTCGGCCGGCAGCCTGATCCCGCCGCACGAGTACCACGCCATCTGCAATCCCAGCGCAGACGATGTCTGCGTCAGCCTGCATATCTACTCCGGTCCCATGACCGAGTGCGCAGTGTTCAAGCCGCTGGAGAATGACTGGTATCAGCGCGATCAGCGCCAATTGAGTCTCGACCAGACCCACTGATCGGCGCCCTGAACGGCTCCGGCGCAAGCGGCACGGCGTGCAGATGTCACGCGCTGGCCCGGGCCTGCTACAGCGCGTGCTGACCGGTGAAGTCAAAGCTGGATTCAATCAGAGCTTGCCGTCATAATTGACGACTGCTTCATGCCGAAGTGGCGGAATTGGTAGACGCAGCGGATTCAAAATCCGCCGCCTTTAAAAGCGTGGGGGTTCGAGTCCCCCCTTCGGCACCACTCCCGATCATTGCGCCATCGTGCGCCGGGAGTTGAACTTTCAGGGAGTCCAGCGGTGGAGTGCATGTCCGGCCAGGAAGCCTCGAGGGCTTGTGCTCTTGCGGCCCATTTGGTCTGATGGTTGCGGCTGTTCCGCCGGGACCAGAAAACGGATCGACCCGGGCAGTCGCCTTCACGCTCGACTGCGAAAAACCCGACAGACTCCAGGCCGATGGTCAGATGCCCAAACCGCAGACACTAGCGAACCTGATTGATGGCCGCATGCAGGCGCCCGTCAACGGGCACTACCTGGACGTGTTTGAACCGGCCACCGGAGCACTTCTCGCTCACTGCCCGCGCAGCAATGTCGATGATGCCAACGCGGCATTCGAAGCCGCCACGCGCGCCGCACCGGCATGGGCTGCGCTGCCGGCCGCCGAACGTGCTGCCTGCCTCGAACATCTGGCACAACTGATCGAGTCACGCCTGGACGACTTCGCGAGCGCCGAGTCGCGCGATTCCGGCAAGCCCGTGGCACTGGCTCGTCGCGTCGACATACCACGCGCCGTCGCCAACCTGCGCTTCTTCGCTGCGGCCATCCAGACCGACCACAGCGAGTCGCATGCCATGGCTGCCGGCGCCATCAACTATACCCTGCGCCAGCCGCTGGGCGTGGTGGCCTGCATCAGCCCGTGGAACCTGCCGCTGTATCTTTTCACATGGAAGATTGCGCCCGCGCTCGCCACCGGCAATGCCGTGCTGGCCAAGCCAAGCGAGATCACGCCGGTCACCGCCACGATGCTGGCCGAGCTGTCCATCGAAGCCGGCCTGCCCGCCGGCGTACTCAACATTCTCCATGGAACTGGCGCGGAACTTGGCGCTTCGCTGGTTGAGCACCCCGGCGTCAAGGCGGTTTCATTCACCGGTTCCACCCGCACCGGCGCGGCCATCGCCACCGCCACCGCCACACAGTTCAAGAAGCTGTCGCTGGAGATGGGCGGCAAGAACCCGGCCATTGTCTTTGCCGACGCGGACCTGAGCGAGCGCAACCTCGATACCATCGTGCGCTCGGGCTTTTCCAACCAGGGCGAGATCTGCCTGTGCGGGTCACGGCTGCTGGTGCAACGCTCGATCTATGATGACTTCAGGCAGCGCTACCTGGACAAGGTCATGGCACTGCGCGTCGGCGATCCGGAGGATTCCGACAGCGACCTCGGCGCACTGGTGTCCGAGGCACACTACAACAAGGTCAGTGACTGCATTCAACTGGCCCGCGATGAGGGCGGCACCATCCTCACGGGTGGTCACCCTGTCCAGTTGCAAGGGCGCTGCGCCGGGGGCTGGTTCATCGCACCGACCGTGATCGAAGGGCTTGCGCCCGACTGCCGCAGCAATCAGGAAGAGATATTCGGCCCGGTCGTGACCCTGATCCCGTTCGACGACGAGCGCGACGCACTCGCCATCGCCAACGGCACCCGATATGGATTGGCTGCCTCACTGTGGACGCGCGACCTTGACCGCACCCAGCGCATGGCCGCGGCACTCGAGTTCGGCATCGTCTGGGTCAACTGCTGGATGCTGCGCGACCTGCGCACGCCCTTCGGCGGCGTCAAGCAATCAGGCCTCGGGCGCGAGGGCGGCACCGACGCATTGCGCTTTTTCACCGAGCCAAGGAACGTCTGCATCGCCACCGGGGACATCTCGTGAATCGTATCCAGGACCTGATCAAGCGCAACCGGGCATGGGCCAGGCGGGTCAGTGCCGAGGACCCCGGATTCTTCTCGCGTCTCGCGCACCAGCACTCGCCGGAGATCCTGTGGATCGGCTGTTCGGACTCGCGCGTGCCCTCGACCCAGATCGTGGATCTGGATCCGGGCGAGATTTTCGTGCATCGCAACGTCGCCAACGTGATCGTGCATACCGATCTGAATGCCTTGTCCACCATTCAATTCGCGGTCGAGGCACTCCAGGTCAAGCACGTGCTGGTGGTGGGTCACTACGGTTGCGGCGGCGTCGGCGCGGTACTGGAACAAAAGCGCCTTGGCCTGATCGACAACTGGCTGCGCCACGTAGACCGTGTCGCGCGTTTGCACTGTGATGCCCTGCCCGCCGACTTGCCTTTCGCAGTGCGCCATGCACGGCTGTGCGAGCTCAATGCCATCGAACAGGCCATGCAGGTCGCCGATACCACTGTCGTCAGCGATGCCTGGCAACGTGGCCAGCCGCTCAAGGTACACGCGTGGATCTATGGCCTGGAGGACGGCTGCATGCATGACCTGGGACTGGATATTGCCGGTAGTGATGAGCGCGAGCCCGCCTATCGCAAGGCCCTGGAGAACCTCGCAAACCAATGGAACACGGAGACACAGGCATGAGTGATTCGATCCGGACCCGGACTGCACCCGAACCTGTCGGCGCCTATCCGCATGCACGCCGAGTGGACAAGCTGCTGTTCCTGTCCGGGGTGGGATCGCGCCGCGCCGAGGACAACAGCGTCCCCGGCAACGTGTACGACGGTGAAGGCCGAGTCATCGACCACGATATCGAGGCCCAGTGTCGTCAGGTGTTCGCCAACGTGCGCGCCGTGCTTGAAGCCAGTGGCGCACGCTGGGAAGACCTGGTCGATGTCACGGTGTTTCTGACCGACATGGAGCGCGATTTCAAGGCCTACAATGCCCTGTACAAGGAATACTTCGCGGGCGTCGACTGCTGCCGCACGACGCTGGGCATCGACGCACTGCCCACCGCGATTCATATCGAGCTGAAATGCGTGGCGGCATTGAAATAGCGTCGCAGCGCAAGCCGTCATCCCGGCGCCGGATTCACGCGACCGTTATCCCGCCGCAAAACTCACACACACGTCATCCCGGCGCAGGCCGGAAGCGCTTTACAACAGCCGAACGGCTGGTCATCCAGTTCAAACAAGCGTGCGCAGCACACAAAACCCGCTCAAGCGTCCGGCACAGTCCCATCAGCGCTACCTCCGCACCGCTTCACACCCCTGCCACGCAACCCGGACCAGCACATCAGGCGTGCGCGCTCTCCTGGCGGTTGCCTGACTGCACCCGCGGCCCATCCTTGTCGGTCCCCACCACCAGCTGATTGCGACCGTCGTTCTTGGCGCAATACAGGGCTGCATCGGCCACACCGAGCAGGTGTGGAAGGTCATAGCCCGAGGTCCTGCTGCAGGCCAGACCGAAACTGGCGGACACGCGGACGACGTCGCCCGAGGCCAGAAATATCCGGGCAGATGCCAGCGTGCTGCGAATGCGGTTGGCCACTTCCTCGCCCTGCTCGCAGGTGCTGTACGGCATCAGGATGCCGAATTCCTCACCACCCAGGCGACCGAACACATCCGACTCGCGCAGGTCCTTTCTGCAAATGGCCACCGTGCGCGTAAGCACGTCATCTCCGGCGGCGTGACCGTAGCGGTCATTGACCTGCTTGAAGTGGTCCAGATCCAGGAGCACGAGGCATGCCCCGTCGTTGCTCCTTTGCAGGCGATCCAGCGCCTTGCCGGCCACTTCCAGAAAGTGCTTGCGATTGAGCGTTCCGGTCATGCCGTCGTGCTGGGCCAGCCGCCGGAAGCGAATCTGCGCGTGCTTTATGCGATACAGCCAGAATGCGGTCGAGGCAATGATCACGAGCAGCAGCGCAATATACAGGTGACCGGTCTCGGTTTCCTGCTCGGCCACGGTCTGACGCAGCTGCAGGATCCGGTTCTGCCTATCGAGGTCCTCCAGGCTCTGCTTTTGCGCCATGACATCCTGTTTGACCATCTGGTAGGCCAGCGCGCGCTGCCGCGCATCGTCGGCTGACGCCTGGCTCAGGGCAGCGAATTTCTCGTGATAGGCAAGCGCTGCGGCAGGATGCCCCAGTTTCTTCTCCAGGCGGTAGAGCAACTTGTTGGCTTCCTGCACCGTCCAGTTGGCAGCGTCAGGGGCATTGGCCTTCAGTGCGGCCAGCGCAAACCGGTGCGCCTTGTCCAGTTCACCCAGTTTTTCGTACGCCTGAGCGAGCGCGACCCGCAGCGAGGCTACATGGAACTGGTAGTCCGCCGCCTCAATATCGGGAGCAATGCGTTGCAGCATGGCAATGGCCTCCCGCGCTCGCCCATCCTCGACCAGTACATCGGCTATATCAAGGCGAAGTGCATCGGCCGCCACTATTTCATGCGCAGCCAGACACGAGTTGATGGTTTCATGCAAACCGGGACTGTCCGGCGTCGCTTTGCCGGCATACAGCAGGGTTTGTGACTCCGCCAGATCTCTCTCGCAGCGAGCCTTCCCGGCGCCTGGCCTCACCTTGATCTGTCGGGCATAGGTCAGCGCCAGATCATGCTGACCGACACTGTTCAGCAGCTGCACGATAGTACTCAGCGCGGACAGGCGCGCGATGGGGTCGCTGATCTTTGGCAAGCCCTTCATGAGCGTGTTGGCCTGCTCATAGGCCTGCTGATATCGATGCGCCAGAAAGTCGTTCATGATCAGCTGGGTTCTGGCACGCGCTATCAGCGCGGCATCCCCGGAATGTGCAATGATGTCGTGCAATGCGGGAATCGACTGCTCACGTCGCTCCGTGAAGCACAGGTGCTGGGCATCAAGCAGCATCAGGTGCCATCGCTGATGCGGCGTCAGCCGAGCTTCAATTGCATGCAGCTCGGTCAGAATGCGGGCGAACAGGGGGTGGTCCGAGGTCCTCACCTGTTCGGCCTTGGCAAACAGGACCTCGGGAGTTGGAGAGACGGCATCGCTGGTGCTGGCGGCATGGGCGTCAGCCAGCAGTATCGCTGGCGCGAGCAGCGCAAGCAGAATCCAGCAAATCAGCGTATCCCGTCCCATGAGACCCTCGGTATCCCCTGGATTGGTGCCCTCATGGATCAATCATGCCCGGTTCAGCACCTGTCCACGTGCCCGAGCACACCGCCCCAGACCACCACAAGCCACCATTCTGCCTGAGCCTGACAAAAGATGTCACCCCCGCGTAGTGCAGAGCATCCTCGCCACAGACCCCGGCTAAAACCGGCAAATCACCTTTTGAATGACACACTCAGGCCAGGCAGGCCTCCAGCAGGCGTCGGATCACTGGCTGAACCTTCGCTGCGCGCTCCGGCAGATAGGCGAAGCTGTCCTCGTCCATGTAGCAGGCCTGTACCATTTCCAGCTGCACCGCCTCGACCCCCTCGATGGCGCGACCGTAGTGGCGGGTAATGTAGCCACCCTTGAAGCGGGCATTGCATACGTGGCTGTAGTCTGCCTGCGATTCGAGTACGCCGACCAGGCGTTGCGCAAGCGCCTTGCTGCAACTGTTTCCGTCCGCGGTACCCAGGTTCAGATCCGGCAGGCGACCCTGAAAAAGCATCGGTACTTCGGCACGGATGGAATGGCCTTCCCAGAGCACAGCATGCCGATGCAGGCGCTTGAGGCGGGCAAGTTCCTCGGCCAGGGCATCATGGTAGGGCCTCCAGTAGCCTTCCAACCTGCGAGCGACCTCGCCAGCATCAATGCAGATGCCGTCGCGATAGATCGGCTCGCCGCTGAACATCACGGTCGGAACAAGCCCGGTTTCCCTTTTCCCGGGATACATCGCGTGGCCATCGCTGGGCCGGTTGAGATCGACCACGTAGCGCGAGAAGTGCGGCTTGATGATGCTCGCGCCCAGATCCCGGGCAAAATCGTACAGCCTGCCCACATGCCAGTCGGTATCCGGAGAGCGCCGCGCCGCGGGCAACATGTGCTCCGAGATCTCATCGGGAATGGCGCTGCCGTCATGCGGCAAACTGACCAGCAGGGGCACCGAGCCCAGATGAAGCGTGAAGGTTTGCATCGCCCCAGTCTAACGCTTCTGCCAGCTCCGTATCCCTGGGCACATGCACCGATGCAGCGTCATCTGTCCAGATGAAGTCTCAGCTTCGGGCGCCGAGCCCCTTGCCTACCATCCCCGTGTATTCGGTCGCGCCCTGCATCTCGCCCTGCGCAAGGCCGGGCTCGTCCTTTTCGGTACCGACGACAAGACGGTTGCGCCCCGCATTCTTTGCCCGATACAAGGCAGCATCGGCCACGCCAAGCAGCTGCGGCAGCTCATATCCGGAAATGCGAGTGCAGGCCAGACCGAAGCTGGCGGACACTTTGACCTGCGCCCCCGAGTCCAGCTGGATCCGGGCCGACGCCAGGCTGGTGCGTATGCGGTTGGAAATCTCTTCGCCCTGCGCACACGAGCATGAGGGCATGAGAATGCCGAACTCTTCCCCGCCAAGGCGTCCGAACAGATCCGAGTCACGCAGCTCCTGGCGGCACACTGCCACGGTACGCGTCAACACCTCGTCGCCGGCCGCATGACCGTAGCTGTCATTGACCTGCTTGAAGTAATCCAGATCCAGCAATACCAGGCAGGCCATGTCATCGACATGCTGCATGCGTCGCAGGACCTTCCTGGCATCCTCGAGGAAATGCTGGCGGTTGAACGCCCCGGTCAGGCCATCATGCCGGGCAATCTTTCGGAATCGCATCTGCGAATACTTGAGTCGATACATCCACAGCACGATGAACACGATCACTACCAGCAGCAGGGCGATATACAGCCGACTGGTTTCACTATCCTTCTCGGTCACCTTCTGTCGCAACTGCAGAATCTTGTTCTCTTTGCCCAGCGCTTGCAGTCGCAACTGGCTGGCAACGACTTCCTGCCGAACCATCTGATAGGCCAGCGCACGCGCCTTGGCATCGTCGGTTGCAATTTGTTTCTGGGCAACGAATTTTTCGTAGTAAGACAAGGCGGCTTCAGGATGACCCGCCCGCTTCTCCACTTTAAACAGAACTTCGTTGGCGCCCTGGACAACAAAGTTTACTGCATCGGGACTGTTGTCTGCCAGGGCCTGAAGCGCAAACGAGCGTGCGATCGAATCCTGGCCCAGGCTCAAATGCGCGAGTGCCAGGTTGTAATGCAGTGAGGCGATATGAAAGTGATATCCCGCAGCCCTGATGCTGGGTTCCATGCGAGTCAGGAGTTCAATGGCTTTCTTCGCGTGGCCCTCATCCGTCAGCAGGGCGGCAAGATCCAGTCGCAGCGCATTGGCGCTCACCGCCTGCCCGGCGGCAAGACATAAATCGATTGTCTTGTCGATACGCGGACTGTCGGAAGTAATCCTGCGGAGGTTGAGCAGCGCCTTGGTTTCAAGCATGGTTGCAAGGCAGCGGTCGTTCTTCACCGGGACATAGGCTTTCATCTGGCGAATGTAGTTCAGCGCCAGATCACGCTGGCCAACCGCATTCAGCATCTGGATGATCTGGTTCAAGGCAATACCACGAGTCTCGGGGTCTTTGATTCGAGGTAAGTCGGCGACCAGTTGGTTGCACAGGGCGTAAGCCTCTTCGTAATTTCGACTAAGCGACTGGGCCTGTATCAGGATTGCCGTGGCGCGAACCGTGAGATCGAAATCCCCGGAGTGATCAATGACCGCTTTGAGGAGCGGAATTGCCCGGGCATATTGCCCCGCATATGAGGACTGCCAGGCATCGAGGTACTTGAGATGCCATTGCTGCGATGCAGACAAACTGTTCTGGATATCGTGCAGCTGACCAAGCAACTTCACAAATTCGCTATGTTGGACCTTCTTGATCTGCTCGGCCTTGGCCAGCAGCCTGGCGGCCTCGGCGGAGCCGGAAGGCACCTTGCCCGGCGATTGAAGGGCCGAGCAAGGCGAAGCTGCCGCCAGAAGTGCGGCCAGCAACAGACATATTGGCGAGGACCGATTGATGATGCCCCCCGACCACGAGCTTTTGCTAGCGATCACTGTCGTGATCGTCATCCTCCCTTCTGCGAGAACCGTCGTCATCGCCGTCTTCGTCTTCGTCGTCCTCGAACCCATTCTGGTTGGGATTGTTCTGGACTTGAGTTGCCTGATTGACGTCAGGACCAAACTCCCGAAACAATGGGCGCCTTTCCCCGCTGATGGCAGACTCACGCAGCCCTTCACTGGCCTGCATCTCAGCGAGCGTTTGTTCCAGGACTTCAGGTGAAGCATGGCGCAATGAGGCATTACCCCCAATGTCTTCGAGCAGTTCGATGGTACTGGACATGAGTATTCCCCTTGATGATGATTTGTGCATGGACGCAGCGGAAGTTGTTTACCATAAATTCCGTTCTTGCGTGTGAAATGCTGCTTTAGTCGGCGCCCTGCTCGCGGTCCAGGGCCTGCAGCCGCTTCCTAATCTCGTGGTTGGGCTTGAGACGACTCGCTGGCGGCAGGACCACCGTATCCTCACCCTCGATCGCGGTGGCAGGCAGATCACGCAACGCCACGCGGCGGATGCGCGGCTTGTGGATCGGCAGGGTGGCGGCACGATAGATGATGATTTCGTGATCGAGCGGATAGTCCCGGGCGAGCACATCCACCAGCACCTGGCGGTAGGCCGGGGGCGTGGAAAAGCGCTTCAGCGAGCGGTCGCCGACAAGCCCGACCTGCCACAGCACCAGATAGGCGCAGGGATTGATCGGTGTCTCGGAGAACAGCAGCTGGCCGGCTTCATAGTGCTGGCAGCCCTGGCGACCCGGATCAATACCCAGATCGGCGTACAGGCAATCCTCGGCCGAGATACCCGGTTCCATGTGCGCCTGGTAGCCCTCGGCACGGGCCGCCTTGATGACCTCATGCGGCGACCAGGCAAAAATGCCCGGGTGACCGTAGAAGACGGCACAGACCTTCTTGCCTGCGCGCACCTCGTCCATCATCACCTCGACCCATTCGCGATAGGTGATCATGCGCGACTTGGTCTTGCCGTCGCCGTAGTAGGGCTGCAGGCTGCGTACGTCCGGGTGCATCTTCTGCAACCACAGCTCGACGATGCCGTCAGACAGCGCGGCAAAGACCACGTCGGACTGCTCGATATGGCTGCGCGCCAGCGGTCCCAGGTGCGAGCCCAGGGTCATGCCCAGGCCGACGCAGGCGATGCTGCCGCGTGGCGCGCCGTCGGCGACTTCGGAAGGAGATGCGTTCATCCGGGAATCATAAACCATCTGTCGGTCAAAAAGAGCATGGCAGCCGGGACCAACCCCGCCGGCGTGACTTCTACCGTCCTCCCGGCAACCGAACCGCATCAGTCGCCGAACTCGGCTTCACATCAGCACCAGTTCCTCGGACGAGGTTGGGTGAATCGCCACGGTAGCGTCGAAATCGGCCTTGCGCGCTCCCATTTTCACGGCCACGGCAAAACCCTGCAGCATTTCGTCGGCGCCGGGGCCGAGGATGTGCACCCCGACCACGCGCTCGTCCTCGCCAGTCACCACCAGCTTCATCAATGCCTTGAAGGGATGATCGGAGAAGGCCAGTTGCATCGGGGTGAACTCGGCAACATAGCTGCGCACGGCATCGCCGTCGCGCTCGCGCGCCTCCACCTCGCTGAGGCCGACGCTGCCCAGCGGCGGGTGCGCAAAACACGACGCTGGGGATGTTGTCGTAGTCCATCCGTGCATCGGGCCTGTTGCCGAACAGGCGATCGGCCAGTTTGCGACCGGCAGCCACGGCAACCGGCGTCAGCGCCACGCGCGAGGTCACGTCGCCGATGGCATGAATGCCGGCGACCGAGGTGTTCTGGCAGCTGTCGACCAGGACATGGCCTCGAGCATCCAGTTCCACGCCCTGCTCCTCGAGGCCCAGACCCGCACTGTTGGGCAGTCGACCCACCGCCCACAGCACCGTGTCATACGGCCCCATGAGGCCATCGTCGCAGCCCAGCTTGCAGGCCCTTGTCACTCCTCTGGACGCCGCTCACGTTGCACCGGGTGTGCATGCCGATGCCATGACTGCTCATGATCTCGCCCAGTCGCCTGGTGAGGTCTGCCATCAAAGCCGCGCAGAAGATTGTGATGCGTATACAGATCAACCCTGGCACCCAGTGCGTTGAGCACGCCCGCCAGCTCGACGCCGATGTAGCCGCCACCGATGACGGCAACGCGTCGCGGGCAGGCATCAAGATCGAAAAAGCCGTCCGAATCAATGCCCAGATCGAAGCCGGGCAAGTCCAGCCGGCGCGGATGTGCGCCGGTGGCGATGACGACATGACCGGCGTCGATGCTGCGATCGGCGGTACGCACCTTGCCCGGGCCGGCAAGGCGGGCACGCTGCGGAATCAGTTCGATGGCAAGACCGTCAATGCGCCGCCGATAACTGGCATGGATGCGCTCGATGTATTGCTGACGCTTGCCGATGAAACGGCTCCAGTCGAGTGCACCCGGCCTGCTATCGAACCCGTATTCCAGTGCGCGCTGCTGGATATCGGCGGCCTCGGCGGCATACCACATGGCTTTTTTCGGCACGCAGCCGACGTTGACACAGGTGCCGCCAAGCGGCCCTTCCTCGAACAGCGCCACCCGCGCCCCGTGGCTGGCCGCCCGGATGGCCGTCCCCAGCCCGCCGGAACCGGCACCGATGACAGCAAGATCGAACGAATCACTCGTGCTCACATTGAAACCCTGTATTGCGAATGGAAAGTTGACTGATCCTCGCCCCGGTCGCTCAAAGCCCAAAGCGCCGCGGCAGATAGGGAACCGGGTCGATCTCCGCCGGCTGGCCCAGAATGCCCGCTGCGACAAGTTCCCCTGTTGCGGCGGACATGCCCATGCCCATCATGCCGTGGGCGGTGGCCAGATGCAGATTGGACCAGCGGGAGCTCGGGCCGATCAGGGGCAGCTCGTCCACACACATGGGACGCCAGCCCCACCATTCCTCTTTCACCGTGTCGCCCCAGGGATGGTGCAGGTAGCGGGCAGCGCCGCGCTTGAGCGCATCCAGCCGCAGGCGGTTGATGCCTTCGGAATACCCGGAAAACTCCATGGTACTGCCTATGCGAAAACCGTCCGGCCAGGATGTCACGCACACCGAGGCCTCGTGCAGTGTCAGAGGTCGGTTCGGACAGACAGGCGGGCAACTGGTGGTGATCGAGTAGCCCTTGCCTGGCTGCATGGGCAAACGCAGCCCCAGCGTAGCCGCCAATTTCGGCGACCAGGCACCCATCGCCAGCACGATGTGCTCGGCAGCGAAGTCCCCTCGCGAGCTGGTCACCGACTCGATGCGTCCTGCATTGAGCTTCATGCCGGTCACCTCAGTGTCCTGCTCGACAATGCCGCCCAGTTCGCGCACCCTGCGCGCCAATTCGGCAAGCAGGCGATCGGGACGCAGGTGCGCGTCACCCGGATGCAGCTCGCCTCCGGCAACGCCGGGCCGCAAGGCCGGCTCCATGGCCTCGACCTCGGCACCGGTCTTGCGCTGGACCTCGATGCCCAGGCGATCCAGCAATTCGCCATGCCAGGCATCGGCGGCAAGCGCGCTGGCATCGCGATACACATACAGCGTACCGGTCTCACGAAACGCGCAGTCCAGGCCCTCCTCGGCAACCCACTTGCCAAGCAGGTGGCGGGAATACTGCAGAATCGATGCGCGGCATTCGGCCACGCGCTCGAAATCACGCCAGTTGCAGCGGCGCGCGAAACCCAGCAGCCAGCGCAGCCGCTGCGGATCCGGGCGCGGACTGACATAGAACGGCGCGTCCTTCCTGAGCATCCAGCGCAGGGCCTTGCCGACCATCCCTGGCATGAACAGCGGCTCGGCATGGCTGGGCGTGATGGTGCCGCAATTGCCGTGGGAACTGCCGCAGCCGGGCGTCCCACGATCCAGCAACCGCACGGTGACGCCCCGTTGCAGAAGCGACAAGGCGCAAGCCAGACCAATGACACCGGCGCCGAGGATCAATACATCACTGTGCTCTGACTTCATGTGAGACGCCGACATGGTGATGGCGGGTACATGTGCCCGCCCATGCAATCAAGGGAACCCGGATTCTACGCAGGTGAGGTCGCCTCAGGCTACCGATGGCAGACGCAGCCCGCGCGGGGTCATGGCACGCTCGACAAGTTCGAACAGGCCCTGGACCGCAAGTGCGAGCACTGCTGCGGGAATGGCGCCCTCCAGGATCAGGCCGATGTCGTCCAGGCGGATACCGGTGAGGATGGGCTGGCCATAGCCGCCGGCGCCGATCAACGCACCCAGCGTTGCGGTACCGACGTTGATGACAGCCGCAGTCTTGATGCCGGCGAGCATGGTGCGCAGGGCCAGCGGCAACTCGATGCGCAGCAGGCGGGTACGGCCCGGCAAACCGAGTGCCGCCGCCGATTCGCTCAGGGCCGGGTCGATATTGACCAGACCGGCATGGGTGTTGCGCACGATCGGCAGCAGGCTGTAGAAGAACAGCGCAGCGATTGCCGGCGCTGCACCGATGCCGAACAACGGAATCATGAACACGAACATGGCCAGCGACGGCACCGTCTGCAACAGGCCGACCAGGGTCATCACCACCTGCCCCAGTCGCCTGCGCCGTGCCGCCAGGATCCCGAGCGGCACGGCCATGAGCAGGGCCAGCAACAGGGAAATGCCGGTCAGGCGAAGATGCTCGAGTGTGCGCTGCACCAGGCGCTGCCAGAATCCGCTCTGCGGCTCGTCCAGGGTGACACCGAGATGACTGGCAGCCACCTCCGACTCGCTCTTGCCATCAATTTTCACCGCCTTGTTCATGCCACGCATGGTTTGCGCATCGATGCTGCCGGAAAGGCTGTCGAGCAGCTTGACCAGAGCCGGCGCCCGCTGATTCAGGTCCAGCCGATACAGATACACGGCGTCGTAACGCGGAAAGTACTGGCGATCGTCACGCAGGATCTTGAGGTGGTAGTAGGCAATCTCGGCATCGGTGGAGTACAGGTCAATGACATCAAGCGCACCACTGGCCAGCCCGCGATAGGCCAGGTCATGGTCCACGCCACGCGCCGACTGCGGCAGGTCGTAGGCCTTCTTCAGACCCGGCCAGCCGTCGTCACGGTGCATGAATTCATTGGAAAAACCCAGTTGCAGGTCCGGGTGCAAGGCAAGGTCGGCAATGCTGTCAATGTGCAACTTGCGCGCCGCCTCCGTGCGCATGCCCAATGCGTAGGTGTTGTTGAAACCCAGCGGCTCGGTGACGCCGATGCCCAGCGGACGCAGACGGGCCCGCATCAGCGCCAGACTCGCTCCTGCAGGCAGCCCGGGCAGAAGCTCCTGGCTGATCGTCCCGGTATATTCGGCATAGGTGTCGATATCACCTTCACGCAGCGCGCGCCACAAGATGCGTGTGCCGCCCAGTTGCCGGCGGTGCTGCGCCGCGATGCCCCGCTGCTGCGCTGCGATTCTGACGAGTTCCCCCAGGACCACCGACTCGGTGAAATTCTTCGAGCCCACCACGACCGGCGCTGCCTGCGCCGCAAGGCACACAACACACAGCAGCGACGCCAGTATCAGCCGCCTCATGGGCGCAGTGCCTCGGGCACCCGGCGCGCGGCAACAAAGCGCTCGACAAACGCGTCGGCAGGGTGATGCAGCAGGTCTTCCAGGGAGCCATCCTGCAGTACGGCGCCGTGACGCATCAGCACCAGGCGCCTGGCGAAATGCGCGGCCTCGGCCACATCATGGGTCACCAGGACCACCGTCTTCTCGAGCCGCCTGAAAATGTCGCGCAATTCACTCTGCAGGTCATGCCGCACGATCGGGTCGAGCGCACCCAGCGGCTCATCCAGCAGCAGCACGGGCGGATCGGGCATCAGAGCACGCATCAGGGCTACCCGCTGCCGCTGCCCGCCCGACAACTCGGCCGGGAAACGTTGCAGCAGTGCCGGTTGCAGATGGGTCAGTTGCAGCAGCACCTCGCTGCGCGCATCAATGGCGCTCTGCGGCCAGCCCAGGTGCCGTGCCTGCAAGGCAAGATTCTGCGCCACGGTCATGTGTGGAAACAGGCCACCCGACTGGATCACGTAGCCGATGCTGCTGCGTGTCGCCAGAATGCTGTCGCGCTGCAGCGGTCGACCGCCGATACTGATCTGGCCACGATCCGGCCATATCAGGCCGATCATGAGCCGCAGCAGGGTGGACTTGCCCGAGCCACTGGAGCCGATCAGGGCCGTGGTCTCGCCACCTGCAAGGGTCAGGCTGACGTCGTCCACCGCAAGCGTATCGGCAAAGGACTTGCTCACCCCCTGCAGGGCCACTGAAGGTGCACCATTCGCTGGTTCAGACCCCGGCATTATCGTTGCGACCCTGTTTGCGTCACGCTCTGGCTCCTGAGCTGCATGAACTGGAGACTCCGCCCCGGTCAAGGCTGCGGACACGGCATACCCGCGCAACAGGTTCTGCACCAGCCGGAAACAGGCGTCCAGAGCAATCTAGCCCGGATTGTGGCGCAATGCACGCCATCAATACCGATCCCGCGGCTCCTGCATCACCGGCGCGGGCAGCTGCCGCGGCATGGCCATGCATCGCTGTAATGATTTGCCCTGCCGCGAGGTCTGCTGATGTGCCGCTCACGGAGCTGGCATGTTTGATCCACCCCCCAACGAGGAATCGGATATGAAAACTCGAAGCAAACTCGGCGCTGCCGCCCTGGCGACTGCCGCCGCCGCGATGTTCATGGCCGCACCGGTCACTGCCGGCTCGATGCATGATGGCGCCAGCGCCAGCAAGGGCCAGTGCATGGGCGGCAACGCCTGCAAGGGCAAAAGTGCCTGCAAGACGGCCAACAGCTCGTGCAAGGGCATGAACTCCTGCAAGGGTGAAGGCTACGTGATGACCACCAAGGCCAAGTGCAAGGATCTGGGCGGCAAGTTTGTCATGAGCAAGAAAGACGACATGAGCGAGGATCAGTCCTGATTCATGGTCATGGCGGCTGAGCCGCCATGACCATGAAGGTACCGCGATCCGCTACTTCCCCGGGTTGATCGCGGTGCCATCTCCTTCATGAACACACACGCCCGCATCCACGGCTTCGGGCTCGGCCTGCGCACGCCGCACTACGAGCAGATCGCTGACGGTCACCCGGCCATCGACTGGCTGGAGCTGCTGTCGGAGAACTTCATGGTGCCCGGTGGCCGCCCCTTGTACTGGCTGGACCGAATCTGCGAGCGCTATCCTGTGGTGCTGCATGGTGTGTCGCTTTCCATCGGCAGTTGCGACCCGATCGACCGCGAGTATCTTGCCGACCTCCGACGCCTGCAGCAGCGCACGGGCGCGGCCTGGATTTCCGACCACCTGTGCTGGACCGGCATCGACGGCCGCAATCTGCATGACCTGATGCCTCTGCCCTTTACCGAGGAAGCCGTGGCGCACATTGCCGCGCGCGTGACCCAGGTGCAGGACGTCCTGGGTGGGCAGATCCTGCTGGAGAACGTCTCCAGCTACGCTGCAGCAAGCCACGACTCGATGAGCGAATGGCAGTTTCTGGCCGCCATCGCGGAACAGGCCGACTGCCACATATTGCTGGACGTCAACAACATATATGTCAGCGCACACAATCACGGCTTCGATCCGCAGGACTACCTGCGCGGCATACCGGCCAAACGCGTCAAGCAGATGCATCTGGCCGGTCACAGTCGCCAGGGCGATTTGCTGATCGACACCCACGATGCGCCAGTTGCCGATGCGGTGTGGGCACTGTATCGCGACGCCGTTGCGCGATTCGGCCCGGTACCCACGATGATCGAACGCGATGACAACATCCCCACTCTGCGCGAACTGCTGGCAGAACTGGAGCAGGCACGCGCAATCGCGCAACGCCGGGACTGCGCCGCATGACCCGGCCCGGTGTGCAACAGACCGCTCCCGAGCTGCACGGCAGTGGCAGCGCAGCGTGCAGGCCAGCGTGACCGGTCGCACCATGCAGGCAGCCAGCCTCCTGCGCGGTGATCGCAACGCCGACGCAGGACAACGTCTCGGCGTCTACGTGGAAGCCTACGCACTGCGCCTGCTTGAGGTCCTGCAGGATGACTATTCGGTGCTGCGCCAGGCTCTCGGTGCACCGCGCTTTGACGCGCTTGCCGACCGCTACATTGCCGAGCAGGCCTCGACCACGCACTCGATACGCTGGTTCGGCCGTCATCTGCCCGATTTTCTGCGCCAGCGGCGCACGCGGCCGGCATGGGCTGCCGAGCTGGCCCGATTCGAATGGCTGCTCGGCGAGGTACTGGACGCCGCCGATGCCCCGGCCATGACCGCAGCCGACATGGCTGCGATCGCCGAGGAGAACTGGCCTCGGCAGGTACTGAGCCTGGCGCCATCCGTGCGCATGCTGCGGCTGGCCTGGAATGCGCCCGAGTTGCTGCAAGCCCGTGAGAGCGGCGCGGCAAACATCCAGCCATTGCGGCATCGGCGGGCGCAATGGTGCTTGCTCTGGCGACATGACAACGAGGCCCGCTGGCGACAGTTGCCACAAGCCGAGGCATGGGCATTGCGTGCGCTGCAGCGCCGCCAGTCACTGGCGGCCGTTGGCAGCACCCTGCAGCGCGCCGGTGTCCCGAATCGGCAGGTACCGGCGCAATTGGTCACCTGCCTGCGGCAATGGCTTGCTGACGGGCTGATCTGCGCCACGTGACGCTGGGAATAGTGGCTTGCAGCCTGCAAAACCGGATGCAGTTGGCCGCATCCGCCGCGGAAGGCAGCCCGGATTGACTTGGCACGATTCCTGCTTGGTTTCTAGCGAACCCGCAATGGATCCCGTCATGATCAATACAGCCGAAGCCCTGCTTGCCCTCCGTGCCCCCGGTGCCGACTGGCTGGCGACCTTGATCACGGCGCTGGACGAATCCGGACGCGATCCCGAATTCAGCCCGCATCTGGCCGAGGTCTTTGCCGAACTGGCCACGCTGTCGAGCACCGAAGGCGGCCTGCCGCCGGCCATCGTCGAGGCTGCACACCGCCGCACCCAGGACTTCACGCAACGCCTGACAGCCGATATTGCCGCGGCTGCCGAGCCACTGCCGCCGACCGCCGAGCGCCCGCGCCTGACCCTGGTAGGCAACGCCTGAGGCACTCGCCACGCGATCAGCGAGCACTTGAATACTTCTTTTCAAGCACCTGATTTGATAGGATAAAGCGACACCCACGCTGGAGCCAGCATGCGCCCAGTCGAACTTGCACCGGATCGATCGAAGCAGCGACCGCTGCGGCGCACACTGGCCTGCCTCATCAGCTTGGCCATGCTGCTGCTCCTCGCCGGCTGCGCCGGCAATCCCGAACGCCCGCCGCGCACCGAAGCCAATGACGTCCTGTTCGGTGCGCTGGGACTGGTGGGTACGCCCTACCACTGGGGTGGCAACACGCCCGAGACCGGCTTCGACTGCAGCGGCCTGGTGCGCTACGTCTACAACAGTACCCTGGGCCTTGCCCTGCCCCGTACCTCACGCGCCATGGGCCGGATTGACGCACCACGCGTCACCCGCGATGCGCTCGATGCCGGTGACCTGGTCTTCTTCCACGGCAGAAGCTCGCGCATCAGCCATGTCGGCATCTATGTCGGCAAGGGCCGTTTCGTGCATGCCCCCAACTCGGGCGGCAAGGTCCGCCTGGATCGGCTGGACAACCCGTACTGGTCCAGGCACTTCAGCTTTGCACGGCGTCCTCTGAGCCCGTAGACGGTGCAGACGCCTGGCCCTCGGCTTTCTCGGCGTCCTCGGCGTGCGCACCGGGCGGATGGGCATGGCCGTGGGCCAGCTCCTCCGGCGTGGCCTCGCGAACGTCGAGAACCTCGATGGCGAAGTTGAGCGTCTTGCCGGCCATGGGGTGATTGACATCCACGTCGATCGTGCTCATGCCCAGCTTGTGCACGGTAACCGCCTGCTGACCGCCATCACGCAGACTCAGGACAGTGGTCATGCCGGGCTTCAGATGCCTGGCATTGCGGAAATATTTTTTCGGAACTCGCTGGATCATGCCCTCGCGATGCTCACCGTAGGCTTGATCGGGCGGTACCTCGACCTCGAACTTGTCGCCCGATTCGTGGCCTTCCAGAGCCGCCTCGACTCCGGGCACAAGCTGACCGTGACCCAACAGGACCAGCGGTGGCTTGTCAGCGGTACGCGGAATCCTCGATCAGGGCACCGTCCTTGTCCATGAGGCGGTAGTGAAAACTGACCACCGTATCTTTTGCGGCCTTCATGCAGCCGATCCGGACGGCTTGCGCGTTGGCAAATCAATCTTCTGCATCTCAGGACGCCTTCTTGCGTGCAGCGGTCTTCCTGGGCGACTTGCCCTTGTCGGATTCGGACTTGTTCGCCTCGGCCTGTGGAGACGGATGCGGCCGTGAATTGCCATAGCTGCTGCGGTTGATCTTGCCACGTCGGGTCTTGCGGTCACCCTTGCCCATCTGAATTCTCCGTAGTTTGCAGGTTGAAGCGTCGATGTTAGCAGTGAACGGCGCGCGCGCAAGCGTGCAAGCACCCGATCACCGTCCGCCAGACCGATCAGCCGTGGCGCTTTTTGATGAGAAACGGGTCAAGCCAGATGCCGGGCAGCCTCGACGATGTCTTTCTCCGCCGGAAGCACCATCAGCGCCGCATCGGCCAGGGGCGTGAAGGTATCGGCACCGACGACCCGCCGGATGGGCTTGTCACCGAGTCCGGCCTCGACCAGGGCCGTGATGATGCCCTCGCCGACACCCCCACTCTTGCGCCCCTCATCCACGACCAGGATGCGCTCGGCCATGCTCGCCTGCTCGGCAATGAACGGGTCGTTGAGCGGCACCAGCCAGCGCAGATCGACGATACGCACGCTCCAGCCATGCTGCTTTTCGATGTCCCGTGCAGCACGCAGGCTCATCGGCACGCCGTTGCCATAGGTGAAAATGACCAGATCCCTGCCCTGGTCGTTGTAGACGCGCCCCTCGCCGAGGGTCATGGCCTCGCCAGGTGGCGGAAACGCGAACTGCCACTGACCGTCGCCGGGCTGGTAGAGGTCCTTGGTCATGTACAGGGCGATAGGCTCCAGAAATGCGCACACGCGGCCATCCACATGCGCCAGCGCCATCATCGTGCGCAACATGCTGGCCGCATCGTCGCCGCGTGACGGGCAGCCAGCGACAAGACCCGGAACATCCCGCAGCGCGGTGATGGAGTTGTCGTTGTGGAAGTGGCCACCAAAACCCTTCTGGTAGCCCAGGCTCGCCACGCGCATGACCATGGGGTTGCGGAACTGGTCATTGGAAAAGAATTGCAGGCTGGCGGCCTCGCCACGAATCTGGTCGAAGGCATTGTGCAGATAGGCCAGATACTGGATCTCGGGTATCGGCAGCAAGCCCAGATTGGCATAGCCCTGGGCCAGCCCCAGGATACTGGTCTCGTCGAGCAGGGTGTTGAATACCCGCGCGCCGCGAAAGGCCTTGCTGAGTCCGCGCGTGACCGTATACACACCGCCTTTCTGCGCCACGTCCTCGCCGAAGACAAGCGCCTGGGGGTACTTGCACATCATGTCGTGCAGCGCCTGGTTGATCTGTATGGCCAGATGACGGGGCGCCTGGTTCTCCGGCAGCTTGGCCTCGCTGCCAAAGACGGCCAGCCGCTTGTCCAGATAATCGGTTCGTTCGGCTTCGGCACGCACCGGTTCCGGAGAGAATGGAGCCATGGGCGCCATGACCGCCTCGAGGCTGGAAATCTTGGGTCTCTGGTCCGCTTCATCGGCCGCGGCAAAACAGCGCGTGCGCGTATCGTCGTACAGCTTCAGAATCGATTCCTTGCTGTACAGCCCTGATTCGAGCGCGATGGCCGCCGAGCGCAACAACGGATCGGTGGCTTCCAGCGCCACCAGCTCCTCGATGGAGCGCCACTCAATCTCGAAGTCGGTCCCTGCGTGACCCATGACACGCGTGGTGTTCAGATGCAGGAACGTGGGCCTCCTGAGCCGGCGGCAGTGATCAATGGCATCGCGCACGGCACTGTAGCCATGCGCCAGATCCAGACCGTCCGCATAAAAATAATCGAGGTTGGATCGGCGCTGGTAGTTGCTGGCGATCCAGCCCGACGGTGTCTTCACGGAAATGCCGATGCCGTTGTCCTCGCACACGAACAGCACCGGTGCAGGCAGGCCCTGATAGGCGGTCCAGGCTGCCGAGTTGAATGCGGCCTGTGCCGTGGCGTGGTTGGTGGACGCATCGCCGAAACTGCAGATGGCAATACTGTCCCCTGGCACCGGCAAAGGCTGGCGCATGCGCCGGGTCTGCTCGATGGCCAGCGCAGTACCCAGCGCCTTGGGCAGGTGCGAGGCAATGGTCGAGGTCTGCGGCAATACCCACAGCGGTTTGGAACCCCACACCTTGTGCCGACCGCCGGAGGCCGGGTCATCGCTGGCGGCGGCGAATGACAACGCGGCATCAATCACCGGATCAATGTTCGGCAACTTGCGGCTGCGCTCGGCCATGAAGGCACCCGAGCGATAATGCAGCAGCGCCGGATCGGTATAGCGTGTCAGCCGGGCGATCATGGCATTGCCTTCATGCCCGGACGAACCGATGGTGTAGAAGACCTTGTTCTTGACCCGCAGCACGCGCGCCATCAGGTCCAGCTGGCGGCTGATGATCTGCGACTCGAACAGGTCGCGAAATCCGGCAGCATCAAGACCGGATCCCGGCAGGACAGGCTCGTGATCGGCCGGCGGCGTGCGCGCGTCACCCTGCCAGTGCTCGACGAACTCCCTGAAGTTCTGGTCAACGATCTCGGCGCGATTGAAGCCTTTCTGGCGCGCGCTGATGGCCGGCTTTTCATTCATGCGACTGAGTCCGGGGTTCAAAAAGGAAAGCGGATATTGTAAGCGCTATTGCCGGCAGCGAATGAAACGCGTGCAAACATCGGCAGAAAATATGGGGCAGCTGACGGCATCAAGACAGCTCTGATCGAATCGTTGACGCCGGATCGGGGCTGAACAAGCCTGTTTCTGCGTCGCAAGACACACCCTTGACGTTGCCCTGGTCCGCATTTCCGCCCCGAGTCGGACATTTCCATCTCGCTGACACACTTCCCGGGATTCAACACGAAGCCCCTCGCGCTGCATGCTACGAAGTCCGGGGGTGTCGGGCGAGCCATTGCTCCCGGGTCTGACCCCACAGCTCGCATGGCTCGCTCTCGAAAGGCGGCGGCATGACGCATGGGCCCCGACATGCCGAACCCAAACGTCGCGCCAGAGCTTTGGACGGCTCATTGTCGGGGTGTATGCAGTGAATCATCTCCGCCCAGTCAAGATTGGCAAAGGCCCAGTCGATGGCTGCGACGCAACCTTCACTGGCGTAGCCCTTGCCCCATGCGGAGCGCACAAGGCCCCAGCCCACTTCCGGACCGGGCCAGCCTTCCGGATACCAGGGTCCCAGGCGGCCGATCCAGCGGCCACTTGCCTTTTCGATGACCGAAAACATGGAGAAACCCTGGACCGGCCAGGCACCGGCCAGCTGCAGCATCCCGCGCCACGCAATCGGGCGCGATTGCATGCCACCAATGAATCGTGATGCCTCGGCATCGGCCATGTTGGCCGCGTACGCATCGAAGTCCTGGATCCTCGGCGGACGCAGGATCAGCCGCTCGGTTTCCAGCACGAGTGTCTGCCAATCCATCCCGTTCAGCCTCCCTCAAAAACCGTACATGAGGTTGATATCGTACTGGTACGGCGGCGGAACGGAGACGTCGGAGCAGCTTGCATCGCGCTCCAGCGGCCATTGGGAAAGCCATGCCACGCGTTGGCCGCTGGCGTTGATGGCCGACGACAGCGTTGCAGCGGCCATCGGGTCGTTGTACCAGGTTTCGCTTATGGTGATGTCTGGCAGCGGGAACCCGTAGCTGTCACTGTAGTGCCGCAGCCAGGATGCCAGGTTGATGAACTGGTCGCCTTCATCGTGGCTCGCTTCGCCGTAGAGATCCATGGCCACCCTGGATGGGTAGTCGCCCTCGTACACGTATTTCATGTGGCGCATGCGACGCTTGGCCTGGTCGGTACCACCGAGAAACGAGAACCCCACACTGTCAATGGTGCCGTAGGCCTGCTTGTAGTTGCGCCACAACTGGCGAACGGCGTTGCTCCATGCCTTGTCGGCCGGGCATTGCCACTCGTACTGCTTGGGTGGGAAGTCGCAAAACACATCGCCCTTGTCGGCCGGCGCGAGTTCGACGCCCAGGTCAATCCTGTACGGCAAAAACGTGGCACTGAGTTGCGCATGCATGGCTTGCACCAACTGCCAATACAGCCCCACCGTGCCGCCATCGAAATCGGGAAATGACGGGTTCATGTTGGCCTGCGGGAAAAACCGGAACAGAACGCGCTCGAAGCCCGCCGCCTGGATGTCACCCAGCATGATATACAGATTCTGCGCCGTCTGGTTGACCTGGGCCGGGACGCTGGCATCAATCACGTTGTCGCTGCCGTTGCCGTCTCGAAAGGCAACACCGATGCTGAGCGAACGCATGCCCCGGGCATGCATCGTGGCCAGTTGCTGTTGAGCCTGCGCGCGCACACCGGGCCGGTGGTAGTTGGGAAGCACGCCATATGAACTGCGGTCGCAATCAGGACCCAGGCCGTACCAGAGGTAGTTGCTGCCGCCGACATGCGCAGTGGCGCGGTCAAAGCCGTTGGCCATGACCACGTCACCCATATGCGGAAAATCGGCCCGCACGCCGGCCGGCGTGGCCATGGCCGCTAGTGCGGCCAGCAGCGGCAGAGTCAGGCGCCGGCGACGCAGCCTGTCAGAAGGCGTTGATGCCGGTGATCTCGCGTCCCACCACCAGCTGGTGCACGGTTTCGGTACCTTCATAGGTGATCACTGATTCGAGATTCAGGGCATGACGAATCGCCGCATGCTCCGTGGTAATGCCTGCCCCGCCCAGAATATCGCGACACTCCCGGGCAATGTCGATGGCCATGCGGACATTGTTCCATTTGGCCAGACTAACCTGCGTCGGCTGCATGCTGCCTGAGTCCTTGAGCCGGCCCAGGCGCAAGGAAAGCAGCTGCGCCATGGTGATGCGGCGGGCCATGTCGGCCAGCTTCAGCTGCACTGCCTGATTGGAACTCACCGGCCGGTCGAACAGGATGCGCTCGCCGGCATATTCGAGCGCTTCGCGATAGCACGCGAGGGCGGCGCCGATCGGTCCCCAGGTAATGCCATAGCGGGCCTGGGTCAGACAGCCGAGAGGTCCCTTGAGGCCCTTCACCCCGGTCAGCAGCGCGTCGCCCGGCACACGCACGTCATCCAGGAACAGAGCCGAGGTCACCGACGCCCGCAGGCTCATTTTCTTGTGGATTTCCTGGGCCTTGAAGCCCTTGCTGTCGGTGGGCACGATGAAGCCGCGGATGCCGTCATCGGTCTGCGCCCAGACGATGGCGATATGCGCCAGATTGCCGTTGGTGATCCACATCTTGGCGCCATTCAGCACCCAGTCGTCGCCGTCCTTGCGGGCATGGGTCTTCATGTTGGCGGGATCCGAACCACCATGCGGCTCGGTCAGGCCGAAACAGCCGATGACTTCGCCGGCGGCCATCTTCGGCAGATAGCGCTGCTTCTGCGCTTCGCTGCCATAAGCCAGGATCGGATACATGCACAGGGACGACTGCACCGAGGCAAAACTGCGCAGGCCCGAATCGCCCCGCTCCAGCTCCTGGCAGATCAGGCCATAGCAGACGCCATTCATGCCGCCGCCACCGTATTCAACCGGCACGGTGGCACCGAGCAGGCCAAGATCGGCAATCTCGGGGATCAGCTCGGCTGGAAATCGCGCCTGGTCGAAGCAATCGCCAATGATGGGCAACACCTTTTCATCGACAAACCGCGCCACGCTGTCCTGCACCATGCACTCTTCTTCACTCAGTTCGGAGCGGATATCGTACAAATCGGATGGATCGAGCTTGACTGCGGGCATGTCGCGGTGTCCTGAAATGAAAGACCACTATTGTAACGGTTCAGCCAGTCGATGAGCGTGGACGGTAGAATTGGTCCATGCACGTTCCCGTTCTCACCTACCACGCCGTCAGCATTGCCGGTAACGACTATGCCGACAACGACCACGTCGCTTTTGCCGCCGATCTGCGCATGATCGATGATCTGGGGCTGCGCATTGTTCCCGTCCACTGGGCGGTGGAACAATTGCTCGGCCTGGCTGACCGTGACCTTGATGGCTGCGTAGCCCTGACCTGCGATGATGGCAGCGATTTCGACTATTTCGACCTCGACCATCCCCAGCACGGGCCGCAACGCAGCCTGTTCAATGCCATGCGCGATCTGCGGACCGAACGCGGCACGGATTGCCAGCCCAACCTGCACCTCACGGCCTTCGTGATCGCGTCCGCGCAGGCGCGGGACAAGATGGACAAGGTCTACCTGTCCGGCAAAGGCAGGATGGGAAACAACTGGTGGCGGGCTGCCGGCATTTCCGGTCTGATGGCGATCGAGAATCACAGCTTCGACCACAATCACCCCTGCCTGACCGAGCCCGGCGCCGGGGACATGCCGCGTGGCAGCTTTCTCAGCGTCGACACTGCCCAGCGCGCCGAGGCCGAAATTTCAGTTGCGCAGCAGATTCTCAACGATCATCTGGCCCCGCGCCACGCTACCCTGTTCTGCTATCCCTTCGGTCATGTACCGGACTTCCTGCGCCAGCACTGGCTACCCGAAAACGGCCCGACAATCGGTCTCAAGGCCGCCTTCGGCGATGGTGCGCAACCTATCACTGCCGATAGCGACATCTGGAACCTTCCCCGCTACATCTGCGGGTGGCACTGGAAATCACCCCAGCAACTTGAAACGATCCTGCGCGAAGGCGCCGGCATCTGAAAGCCGTCCGGGTGCGAGTCTGCATGCAGGAGCGGGCCATGCCCGCGATGCACCGTGAGCCGTCAGCGGTAAGCGGTGAGCGGTGAGCGGTGAGCGGTGAGCGGGGGATGGTCGCACAAGATCTTCCGCTCACCGCTTACCGCTGACGGCTCACCACGGTGCATTGGGGGCAGTCCCACTCCTACTGCGCGAGCAGCACGCGGATACGGGTCCCGTGGGGTTTCAGCTGGCGCACATGCAGCACCCCATCAAAGGCAAGGACCCGGTCCCGCATGCCCTGAAGCCCACGCCCACCGCGTGCGGTGACCCTCTCCGGAGGCAATCCGATCCCGTCATCACGCGCTTCCAGAACCAGCAGCACATCTCCATGCCGCCGCGTCATGAGCAGACGCAGCGAAAACTCGCTGGCCTCGGCGTGCCGCACGCAATTGGTCGCGCACTCCTGGGCGATGCGATATATGGCAGTCGCCAGATCGGGACGCAGGTCGGCGGCAAGATCGGCATCGCCGGCCAGCCGGAACTTGTAGCGCACACCAGCCTGATGCAGGAATTCAGCCAATGGGCCCGTTCGCAGCACCGCGATCAGCCCCAGGTCGTCCAGCGCCGCCGGGCGCAAACCGTTCATCAAGTCACGCACCGACTCGCGCATCCGGTCAACCTGTCGAGACAGAGCGTTCCCTACATGGGCCACGCCGGCTCCGGCCAACTCCGGCTCGGCCAACTTCAAATGCGTGCGCAAGGCGGTCAGGTTCTGGCCCAGCTCGTCGTGCAGCGCAGCCACCACGCGCTTGAGTTGCCGGTCTTCCAGCTGCAGATTGCGCCGAGCGGCCTTCTGCAACTGGCTGCCCAGCTCCTTCAGCTCGCGGTTTCGGCTCGCCAGACGCTGCTTTGCACGACGCTGGGCATCCATGGCACTACCCAGAAGCAGCGCCATGAAGCCGCTCAGATCCAGCAGCAGCAGGTTGCGCGAATTGACGCCGGGGAAGACCCCACCATGGATATTTATGGCCTGGATCAGGCCCAGCAGCACCAGCGCAGCAGTTGCACCTCGCCAGCCGTAGCGATAGGCGAAATAGACCAACGGCAACGGCATCAGCAGCGGCAGGTAGTCCCCGCGCAAGCCGCCCTGATCCAGGCCAATGCCGGTGATCAGCATCAAGGTCAACGCAATCAGCGTTGCCAGGCCCAGATCCCGCCAGAAGATATACCGTTGCACGAGTGTGCTCGACCAGCGCACCAGCGCAATGGCCAGAGGGGTCAGCACCAGCGCAACGTCAGTCGCGCCGACGAATGCAGTGACAACCCAGTTCAGCACATTGCGTTCGAAGAACCGATCAGGGGTGACCAGGACATAGCAGAAGTTTGCCGCAGTATTGGCAACGCCGAACAAACCGATGCCCAGCAGCAGAAACAGCATGCCCTTTGGCATCTCGATGTCGCTGACCTGCCAGCGCTGCTTCATCCACCATACGACCGGCAAGGATACCAGCGGCTGCGAGAAGACCACCCAGAAGGTCCATTCGGCATTGAACGGATAGCCCGTGCCGTCATGCGCGAAGCGCGCGAACAGCTCTGCACCGATGATGGACGGCCAGTAACGCCAGGGCAGCAGGAGCAGGAGCATGAAGCGCACCCCACCGGGCAGGTACCAGTAGAAACTCGAGTGTGCGTACAGCCACGGATGCGTGACGGCAATGACGGCAAACAGCACCATTGCTCGCAGCCAGAACGGCCGCAAACGCAACCACTCGCGACACTGCTGCAGAATCTTGGCCGCGTACCCCGAAGCCGGCACGGCTACAGCCCTCCTGTCCGGGTTATTCGTGGCATGCATGCGGGCAACACGCCGGACATCGCATTGACGCGGATTGCGGCAATCGTGGCCAAGCCAGAATCCCTCGCCGATTGAGCGAAAAGTCCTGCAAATTCAAGCGGACCACGAGTGCGCGTTCGCGTCTCGCGGTGTCCGTCCCAGAACTGTCTGCCCGCACACGCGCTGACAACATGTCTGTTGCGTGACGGTGCCGCAAAGCTGCTCAACCAAACCATATGCAAACACCCATGCCCGACAATGACCAGGACGGCGATACGAATGCCTGGCGCCGTATCAGAGAGCTACCTGCTGGCGTCAACAAGGCGCATCACCGCACCTGTCAGAAAGCCCCGAAGGAATGCGCCTTGGCCACCATCTGACGCTTTTTGCGCTCGTTGACATCCTGCAACCAATCGACCGTCAGATGCGGGTACTCCGTATGCTCCCAGCCAAGCGCATCAATGACCCGGCGCGTAAGCGTGTCACCCGTATACCCGAATATGGCCGCAAACCGTGACGAAAAATGACGTGCACTCCACGCCACCGTGTACTGGAAGATACCTCCATGCTCACGCAAGGCCGCCCGCTCCTCCGCGCTCATGCGCCGCAGAACACGATTGTCCGTACAGGCACCACCGGAAAGAAGCAGGTCGCCGCAATCGGTGAAGTGTATGTAGCATGCCACCTGGCTGGAACCGTCTGCAGCCACATGCATCGCCACAACGTGAAGCGGAAAATCCGGCACCTGCAAACGATAGCGGCGATCAAAAAGGGGCTGCACCAGTGCACCGGCCTCCTCGACTTCCGCAACCACGATAAAACGCTCTACAGGCAACACTGGCTTTCTTCCTTATAAGCAGTCCGGGCCCAGGCCGGTTTTCGCACCAGGATTCCCCGGTAGTGTAATGCAAGGCTCCACAAGAGCCGGCCAGGCCGACCTGCGCAGTCACCACTCATGACTCATTTGCCCAGCCCGGACAAGCGCGAGACCAGAGTCACTGGACGGCTGCACAGGCCAGCGGCTGTCATCGGCCCCGCGCCCCAGTCACTGGTCCTGCATTCCCGTCGCGTTGTGCGGCCCATGGGGGACATGGCCGGCGGTAACATGTTTGCCACGAGCCGAATCGATGTTGGCCGGGGAGTCATCGAAGAAGATGTCGGCGCCAAAGGCTTCGAGAAACGGGCCCTTGTCGCGGCCGCCCAGGAAAAGCGCCTCGTCGATGCGCACGCCCCATTCGCGCAGAGTCAGAATCACGCGCTTGTGGGCAGGCGCTGATCGCGCGGTTACCAGGGCCGTGCGAATGGGTGCCTGCTCGGCCGGGAAGGCAGCCTGAAGCCTGTGCAGCGCCGACAGGAATCCCTGGAATGGGCCTCCCGACAGCGGCTCGGCCCAACGCGATGCCTCGTTGGCATGAAAAGCCTCGATGCCCTGCTCTGAGGAGACGCGCTCGGACTCGTCGCCAAAGATCACGGCGTCGCCATCAAAGGCAATGCGCAGCTGATCCGAAGTGGTTTCGGCTGCGGGCGATGGCAGGATGGTGGCAGCGGCCACTCCGGCGCGAAGTGCTCGCCCGACGTCTTCACCATTGGCCGACAGAAACAGGTCCGCGTGAAACGGACCGATGTATGCGATGTTGGTGCGCCACTGGTGAAAGCCGCACGCGTGATGCCCAGCTGGTAATGCTGGATGGAGTTGAAAATCCGCAAGCCTGTATCACCGGAATTGCGCGAAAGCAGAATCACTTCCACCCGTGGCACAGCCGGCTCGTACTGGTTGAGTGCCAGCAGTTTGCGCGTCAACGGAAACGCCACCCCCGGTGACAGCACTTCGTCCTCATGCTCTATTTGCCAGGCACGATAGGCATCGAGGCCCTCGCGCTCGAAAAGCGCATGGCTCTCGGAAAGATCGAACAGCGCGCGCGAGGAAATACCGACCGTCAGGACGTGATCACCTACCGATGCGGCAGCATGCGCACCGTGGGCTACGCCGTTTTTCAATTCACTCGGGGGCAAACTGTTCATCAAGAATCCGTTCCTCAAGCCTGTGATCCGGATCGAACATCAGGGTGACCTCGATGTCGTCTGCCGCGCAACCGTCACCTCGGACGCATGACGAACCTCCTGGAAATCCGCCGTGGCGCTGACAGGCCGCTTGCCACCGTCGAGCACCCGCAACCGACTCGCGTGCGTGTCGGCAGCAAGGCTCCGCGCCATCTGCGCGGTCGAAAGGGGCTGATCGGGGTCAGTGCCAGCACATTGGCGTCAAGCGGAAGAATCGGTCCATGCGCGAAGATTGTAGGCCGTGGAACCGGCCGGCGTGCACACCAGCACCCATCGCATATCAAGGTGGACAGCTTCTCCGGGTCATTGAGCGACACGGCGATATGCGCGGCCTGATTGGTCTGGCGCAACAGCGAGACTTCGTTGAAAGCCAGCGCCTCGGTGCGTTCGCCGGCCGCATCCAGCGCAGTCATGCGCAATGGCTTGAGTACCGCCGGCTGTGCATCCTGCAATCGTTCCAGCAGACCTTGTTCCTGGAAACGATTCATCAGGAAACCGATGCGTCCCAGCTTCATCCCGTACACCGGCAAGCCTCTGCGGCAATGCGCCTGCAGGGTACGCAACATGAACCCGTCACCACCCAGGGCCACAATCACCTCGGCCTGTTCGATATCGACATTGCCGTACGCCTCGGCCAGACGCGACATGGCCTGCTTTGCTTCCTCGGTAGAGCTGGCGACAAAGGCGATTTTCATGCCTGTCATGGTAGCGCAGACCAGCGCTGGCCTGTGCGGGCCATTCGGATCCGGGACTGCCGAGCGTCTTGCCGGCCAAGGCAGGGCCCGGCGCACCGCACGCACGGGTATCGATGGCTGTGCGTGAAAAGGCGCGAGAGCAGGCGCCTGCCTGTCCAGGCCCTGGTGGGCTGTCCCCGTTTTCCGCCGCTCAGCTCGCCTGTGCCAGCAGCGCCAGGCCACGTACGGCCACCGAGACGATCGGATAGTCCGCACTCTGAGACAATATCTCGGCAAGCATGATACGGGTGTATTTCAGGTGTGCATCGTCCCTGTTCAACCAGGCCGCCACGACCTCGTTGGCGGCCATGTCCGTATCCCAAACCAGGACCTGTGCTGCCAGCGCGCGATGCTGCTCATTGAGTTCGTCCAGCAGTGACCCGCGCGCCTGGGCATGCCACCGGCTCTCCACCGGCAGGCTCTCGATCTCGCTGCGCAACCACTCCAGATCCAGCGCCTCGGCCAGACCGAAAAACACACCCGCGACCCGCTCGATGGGCTGTTCGCAATTGTGCGAGACTTCAGCCATGTCCAGCGATGCCCGCAACACCGGGGTGCGCGCCAGGCGCTGCGCCAGGGCCTCACCGAAGCCCAGGCCTGCCCATTTTTCTGCATTGCCCTCGAAGTCACCCTTGCCAGTCGGCGTCAACACTCCGGGCAAGGCGTCACGCAATGCCGAGACCACCGGTTGGTAACGTTCCACATTGGCAGCGATTTCAAGGCTGCCACCCGGACGAATCAGCAACCAGCGGGTCAGATAGCGAAGCAGACTCCAGGTCTGCAGCTTGGCGTCAATCTGTGTTGCCTCGGCAACCTGGGCATCAAGCGCCTCGATATCACGCCACAAGACGCGTGCATCAATGATCTCCCTGGCGGCAGTGAAGGCCTTGGCGATGGCCGCCGGGTCCTGACCGGTGTCCTCCTGCATGCGCATCATGAATGTGGCGCCCATGCGGTTGACCGTGGAATTGGTTACTGCCGAGGCAATGATTTCGCGTTTCAGTCGATGGCGCTGCATGTGTTCGCCATAGTCGGCATGCAAACGCTCGGGGAAATAGCGCTGCAACTCGCGCGACAAATACGGGTCTTCCGGTACGTCAGAGTCAAGCAGTTGCTCGTAGAGCTTTATCTTGTCA
>CAWDBD010000027.1:12500-160057 GCA_963800395.1 uncultured Gammaproteobacteria bacterium | reverse complement strand
CGTCACGCAGGTGGTGCCGCATATCGGCAATCAGAGTCTCCCCCTGGTGCGCGAATACCATGAGGCGCTAAGCACCCGTATGCCTGCGGTCGCCCCAACCTTTGTCGGCCTGGAGGGCTATCTGACCGCCCGTCTGCTGGTTGCCGCCCTGCAGCGCATCGAAGGAAAACCGGGGCGGGAGACTGTCGTCGATGCCTTGGAGGGGTTGGGGACCTTCGATCTGGGGGTCGGCGTACCGCTGCACCTCGGGCCGGGAATACGCGCCAGGCCAGTCATGCCGTTTGGCCGACCCGATTGCTTGGCGGCGAACTGCTTTCCCTTCCGCTGGGAGGATATCGGGCAGACCCTGGAGCAGCAGTTGCCATGAATGCCCGGCGCTACGGCCGCTCGGTCACCCTGCTGGTCTGGGTTCTGGTCGCCACCGGTCTGTTCTCCCGCGCCGCCACCAGTGCCTTGGTCGGCTGGACCCTTTCCGGGCTGAATCGCGAGAGGATGCAACTGTTCGAGCAGGAAAAGCATCTGACGCAAGGGACCGCCCGGCTGCAGCGCCTGGGGCAGGAAGTCCGCGGCGAAATTCATGCTCTGTTGCAGGGACGCGAGCCACAAACGTCTTCCGCAACTCTGACGGAACTGCTCCGCGAGGTGGAGGACGTCCGCGAAACCCATCCGGCGCCGGTCCCCGCTGCCGTTCTCGACGATCTGGCGGCGACCATCGCGGGGTTGGTGGAGGTGAGGGCGCAGGCGGCCGCCTGGCGCATCCGCTTCCGCCCATTGGCCGTCGATCTGGAGGGGAAGATCACCCTCGGGAAAGCTCGCACTCTGCTGGAATCCTTGCGGCGGAAGCGGAAATAGTGGAAGGGCAGCAGCGGCTGGAGGAAGCTGTGCTGATTCGCCGGTGGCGAAACGCCAGCGGGGCAGAGGCTGCCGCCTTGGCCCGGACATTCTTCCCACCCTCGTCCACAACCGCACCCGCGCCATCAAAGAGGTCAGGAGCGAACTCTCCGAACTGTCGCGGCTGGTGGAAACCCTCGCCGGGGAAAACCAGCTCGATCATCTGGCCGATCTTAAGGATAATCAGCTCAAACCGTTGCTGGAACGCCTGGAGCACCAGTTGCGCCTGTTGGCGGAGGAGAACGCCCCGGCCGCATCGGCCGCCCTGGCGCCCGCTGCCATCGCCGAGCTGCGCAATATCCTCTTCGGTCGCGGCTATGCCGTTGTCCAAGAATACCAGACAATCCGCCTCGGCCAAGGAGGACTCTACCGTCTGTCCAGCGACACCCTGCATCTGGAACAGGAGGGCGCGGCGCTCGAAAGCCGCACCCGGGATCTGTTCGAGGGGATCGAGAGGGTTCACCCCGTGCTCGCCGCACAGGCGGTCGAGCGGGGGCAGTCGCTGGGACGGCGAGCGGCGGAGAGTCTGTCCCGGGGGATGCGCGACCTGTTGGCGGTCAATGTTATTTTTCTCGGCGGCTTCCTCGGGCTCGGCGTCCTGATATCGAAAAAGGTCCGGGGACAGGTTTTGGCCTTGGCCCGGCTGCAGCGGCAAAAAGAGCTGATTCTCGATTCCGCCGGCGAGGGGATCGTCGGCCTGGACCGGCAGGGACGGGCGACCTTCGTCAATCCGGCCGGCGGCCGGCTGCTGGGCTGGGATCCGCAACGTCTGCTCGGTCGCCCGCACCGGGAATTTCTGCGTCCGGCGACGGTCGAGGGGAGGGAGCGGGAGGACGATCCGCTGGCGGCCGTTTTCCAACAGGGGACTTCCTTTCGTCGGCACGATCAGACCATCACCCGACTGGACGGCAGTTTCGTCTCCGTCGAATACACGGCCACCCCCATGCGCAGCGAGACGGGGGAGGTCGAAGGGGCGGTGGTGACCTGTCTGGATATTACCGACCGGCAGGAAGCGGAGGCTGCCCTGCAGACGTCTTATATGAAGCTTGACGCCCTCAATCATTCCCTGGAGGAAAAGGTTGCCGACCGCACCCGGGAACTCGAAGCCAAACACGCCGAACTCCTGCGCGCCCGCCAGGAATTGGCCCGCCGGGAGAAGCTGGCCGCCATCGGTTCTTTGGCGGCAGGTGTCGCCCACGAAATCAACAACCCCGCCGCCATCATCCGCGGCAATGCCGAAATCCTGCGCCGCAAGCTGACAGCGGAAGGGCGACCGCATCCCGCCGCATGTGGGCGTGTCGACGGCCGCCACGGCGGAGGAGGCCAGCCTGGTCGGGCATCCGCGGCCTGGTGCCGGACATCGCCGAGGACATCAAGTACGCCGGCCACGACAACTTCGTCGGTGAGCCGGTGGACGGCTACGAGGCCGCCAGGTGCCTGCTGAAAGAAAAAGCAGCCCAGGCGCTGGCGGCAGTCGAGCACGACCTGCGCCGTGACAGGCTTGCGCCCTGAAACTGTTCGACTGCTACGACCGAGGCACGCGCGGTGGCGCACTTCGTGCGCTGGGCCCACGACCTCGACGATACCCGCACCAGGGCCGCGCACTACCCCCAAGCTGGACAAGAGCGCACTCCTGGGTGACTACATCGCGCCGGTCTCCGGTCACAGCCGCGGCGCCACCGTCGACCTGACCCTGATGCACTGCACCGACGACGCCCCACTGCATGCCGCTGGACATGGGCACCGCCTTCGACTACTTCGGCACCGCCGCGCACACCGACTGGCCCGGCGCTACCGCGGCCCAGCGCGCCGACCGACAACGTCTGCGCAAGGCCATGCGCAAGCACGGTTTCAGAAACTACCCGCTGGAGTGGTGGCACTACACCCTCGAGCCCGAACCCACCCCGCATCTCCTGTATGACGTACCCGTGCAGTGAGAGACGAGATGCGAGGGACGAGCGGCGAGCAGTGCCAAACCTGCGTCATCCTGCGCAGAAGGAGCGAAGCGACCGGAGTCGCAGGATCTTGTTGCGGAGTGCCTCAGCTCCAGGTACTTGGCGAGCATGGATTCTGCGACTCCGCCTTCGGCTCCGCGCAGAATGACGACGGTTTTGGTGGCGGGTTCAAGCGGCCGGGCCGCTCATGCCCATCTCCTCCACGTCCTCTTTCGCGGACGATCATCCCGAGTCCCGAGTCCTGGCCGAAACCTTCCCGGACCGCGCTTCGCTCCATCCCGGCGATAAAGGCCGTCATCCTGGACGCGGCGTAGCCGCGATCCGGGATCCATTGTCGATCGCACGACACACGAATAACGGCGAGGACAGGGAAGCCCAAATTAATTCCCGGGTTCCGCGCTGCGCGCGGCCCCAGGATGACGAGGTTCTCCAATCACCCGTCTTTTTCCGGGCAACGCTCATTCCTTTGCGCTTTTCGCGTCCTTCGCGGACCATCTTCCCGACTCCCGACTCCCGACTCCCGACTCCCGACTCCCGAGCTCCCGAGCTCCCGACTCCCGAGCCCCGAGTCCTGAAATCTTCCCGCTCCGCGCTTCGCTCCATCCCGGCGATAAAGACCGTCATCCTGGACGCGGCGTAGCCGCGATCCGGGATCCATTGTTGATCGCGCGGCAAACGAATACCGGCGAGGTCGGGGAAGCCCAAATTGGATCCCGGGTTCCGCGCTGCGCGCGGCCCCAGGATGACGAGGTTCTCCAATCACCCGTCTTTTTCCGGGCGACGTTCGTTCCTTTGCGCTTTTCGCGTCCTTCGCGGACGATCATCCCGACTCCCGACTCCCGACTCCCGACTCCCGACTCCCGACTCCCGACTCCCGACTCCCGACTCCCGACTCCCGACTCCCGAGTCCCGACTCCCGGTCCTTACGCCGCCTGGCGCTCGCGCATCCAGTTGATAAGGCCGCCGGCCAGCAGCACCTCGACCTGGCGCGGGGAAAGCTGGTGCTTGAGCTTGAGGGTCTTGCCGTTGCCGGTCTTCGCCTCGATGGTGTCGCTGTCGGCCAGGGACTGGCGCAGGTTCTCCAGCGTCGAGCATGTCGCCCTTGTCGAGTCTGTCGTAGTCGGATGCATCGGCAAAGCTCAGCGGCAGCACGCCGAAGTTGACCAGGTTCTGCCAGTGGATGCGGGCGTAGTCCTTGGCGACGACCACGCGCAGGCCGAGGTGGCGCGGGGCCAGCGCCGCGTGTTCGCGCGAGGAGCCCTGGCCGTAGTTCTCGCCGCCGACGATGGCGTGATCGCCGGTGTCCCTGGCGCGCTGGACGTAGCTTTCATCGACCTGCTCGTAGACGAAATCGGCGATCTTCGGGATGTTGCTGCGGAACGGCAGCACGCGTGCGCCGGCCGGCATGATTTCGTCGGTGGAGATGTCGTCGCCGACCTTCAGCAGCACCGGCACTTCCAGCGCATCGGGCAGCGGGTCGAAGTTCGGCAGCGAGGCGATGTTGGGGCCCTTGACCAGCTCGATGTTGCGCGCCTCGGCCAGCGGCAGCGGCGCGGCCAGGTTGCGGGTGTCGACGATCGGGTCCTCGCTGTCGCGGATGTCGGGGTAGTCCATGTCCAGCGTGCGCGGATCGGTGATCACGCCTTTCAGCGCCGAGGCGGTGGCGGTTTCCGGGCTGCACAGGAACACCGCGTCCTCGCGCGTGCCGGAGCGGCCGGGGAAGTTGCGCGGCGTGGTGCGCAGGCTGTTGCGGCCGCTGGCCGGGGCCTGGCCCATGCCGATGCAGCCGTTGCAGCCGGCCTGGTGCAGGCGCGCGCCGGCCTCGACCAGATGCATCATGTGGCCGTCGCGCATCAGCGTGGCGAGGATGCCGCGCGAGACTGGGTTGATGTCGAACGACACCTGGCCGCTCACGCTTTTGCCGGCGACCATGGCCGCGGCCATGGCGTAGTCGCGGTAGCCGGGGTTGGCCGAGGAACCGATGTAGGCCTGGTACAGCGGCTGGCCGGCGATCTCGCTCACGCGCACCACGTTGCCGGGGCTGGTCGGCTTGGCGATCAGCGGCTCCAGGTTGGACAGGTCGATGGTCTCGTGCACGTCGTAGTCGGCGCCCTCGTCGGCCACCAGCTCGCTCCAGTCGTCGCCGCGCCCGTGCGCGGTCAGGAAGCGGCGCACCGCGTCGTCCGAGGGGAACACGGTGGTGGTGGCGCCGAGTTCGGCGCCCATGTTGGCGATCACGTGGCGGTCCATGGCCGACAGGTGTTCCAGGCCCGGGCCGTAGTACTCGATGATGCGCCCCACGCCGCCGTCGACGTCGTGGCGGCGCAGCATTTCCAGAATCACGTCCTTGGCCGAGACCCAGTCCGGCAGCTTGCCGGTGAGCTTGACGCCCCAGATCTCGGGCATCTTGGTGTAAGAACGGTTCGCCGGCCATGGCCATGGCCACTTCCAGGCCGCCGGCGCCGATCGCCAGCATGCCCATCGAGCCGGCCGCCGGCGTGTGGCTGTCGGAGCCGAGCATGGTGCGTGCCGGGCTTGCCGAAGTGCTGCATGTGCACCGCGTGCGAGATGCCGTTGCCGGGGCGCGAGAAATGCACGCCGAAGCGCTGGCAGGCGCTCTGCAGGAACAGGTGGTCGTCCGGGTTCTTGAAATCTTCCTGGATCAGGTTGTGGTCGACGTACTGTGCCGACAGCTCGGTCTTCACCCGTTCCAGATTCATCGCCTCCAGCTCCAGCATCACCAGGGTGCCGGTGGCGTCCTGGGTCAGGGTCTGGTCGATCCTCAGCGCGATTTCCTCGCCGGGCGTCATGTCGCCGTCGACCAGGTGTCGACTGGATCAGCTTGTGGGCGACGTTCATGGCCATGAACTTGCTCCTAGTTGAAAAATTACATCCGTTACCACAGTAGGCGACAGGCAGAGCTGCGCTGAAGCGGTGTTGCGGCTACCGCCCCCGGCGTCTGCAGTCTCTGCAAAACGGCGATGCATGCCCAGCTCGCGGCGGCTGCCGAGACATGCCCTGATGCGCTCCAGCACCCGCTGGATGTGTCCCATTCCAGGCGGCGCAGGGGCATCGCGATTCTTCAACCGAGCCGGCGCCCTATCGTTCTCGCGGCTCTGCTCGAGTGCTGCACGATGTCACCTGCCGAGGCCGGCTGCTGAGATAGTCGTGCGCGCCGAGCTTGATGGCGCTGACGGTGGTGGCGATGCTGGCGTAGCCGGTAAGGAGCAGAATGCGCAGTCGGAGCGCACCTGCAGCAGCGGCCGAATCAGGTCGATGCCGCTGTCATCGCCCAGCTTCATGTCAGGGTCTCGCACGCATTCTTGAAGTGCCTTGCCCGCGCAAGCCCGTGCGCGCTTTCAGCCGTTTCCTCATGTAGCCTCGACGCGCAGCATGCGCGCCAGGCTGCCGCTGAACGCCGCGTTGTCGTCGATGATCAGCGCGGCGGTCTCTGCTTCTCATCGCGCGCGCTCCGCGCAGCGGCAAGCGGATGCGGGTACGCGAACCGGTTCCATCCGCGCGCGCGGACGCTACTCACCACCCAGGCGCTCGTGGCTGCACCGGTCGCAGCGACCCAGGCCCTTGGGATGCCCCGGCGCCCGGCTTCTATTTCTGCCTGCGGCAGGCCCGGGCCGTGATCATCGATGTCGATCTCCAGCATGTCGCCGTCGCAGGTGCATGGCGAGCTCGATCTGCGCAATGGTTCTGCCGCGATGCGCGCACGGCATTGTCCAGCAGGTTGCCGATGGCATGGGACAGGGTGATATCGGCACGGATGGCGGCCGGAACATCCAGTACCAATCGAGTGTTGATCGCCACCTGCGGGTGAGCAGACGCCAGTCGTCGAGCACGGTCGAAAAGTGCCGGCCTCGATGAACCGGCGTGTCGCGGGAACGGTCACGCAAGATCCAGCGCCTGCCGGCAGTGGTCAACCTGCTGATGCAAACTCGAGTTCGGCCTGCGTTTCGCTGCGCGTCCAGCTCGCCACTGCGCAGGGCCTCGAGCCGAGGGCGATCGTATTCAGCGGGTGCCCAGTGCATGCGCCGTGCCTGCAGCCATGGTGCCCACCGCCGAACGGCTCTCGCGCAGACGCGCAACGGCAGTTCGCCAGCTCCTCGTCGCGAGCGCGCAGAGGCGCAGCAGCGGATCACAAAGACGATGATGATCGCGGTGCTGAGCAGAAAATGAACCACATGCCCAAATGTGAAGGCCGAAGCCGCGCCACCGTGCATGCCATGGCAGCGGCCAGTGCCAGAGCATCAGCAGCGTATAGGCAAGCACGCAAACCAACGGTCACCAGCCAAGCGCCAGCGAGCACGCAAGATCAAGGCCGCCAGAACGATCTGCACACAGATACAAGGAGATAAAGGGGTGCTCGGGCCACGATGAAATACAGCAGCAGAGTCAGTGCCACCACATCCACAAGCAGCTGCACCAGCAGCGACGAAGCAGGCGTGCCGGGATACCAGCGTTCCGCCAGAGCTAATGACATACCAAGCCGCCAAGCAGCAATCACAAGCGCCAGCACAGCAAGGGCAGCGCATGCCGAGCGCGAAAGCACGAAACGATCACGGACACTGGGCGCACACCGATAACCAGCGCAGCCGCAGAAGCATGTGCAGCGCGGGTGAGCTTGCGTCCGCAGCGGCAGGTCTGAAGCAGGATCGTTCATGCCGTGATGGTAGCTGGAAATCGCCGGGCGTGGCCCGCATGCACGAGCGCCTGCGACAATTTGCCGCATGGCATATCGTCTGGAAAAGCCTAAAATTGATGGGCTATTTTAACAGGGATCTCACCATGTTCCGATGTTGTTCGCCGGTTCGCTCGCCAGCGCGTCTGCTGCCGCGCTCGGCTCTGGCCCTATTGCGGCGGTTTCACCATGGCCGCGCACGCTGCCAGCAAACGAGGACCGGCACGTATGACGGCCGAATCAACGGCGCGCAGCCTGATCACCGCGCTCGCCGGGCAACGGCTCGCCGAGCCGCACAGCAATCCGTCGCCGCAGCGCGTCGCGCCAGTCGGACAGGCGACAGGCAAAGCAGCTGGACTCCGTGAATGTCCAAACCTGGCCGCTGCCACCGGTAGCCGACTTTCAGCGTGCCGAAGTCGAGCGGCACGGCTACCGGGCCGCAGGTCACCGCCGATAGCGCCAGTCTGGTGCGCCGCATCCCGGGCGCGGCTCTCAACGACAATGGTCCGCTGGCGGGCCAGATCCAGTATCGCGGGCTTTACGGCGTGCGACAGAACATTCTGGTCGACGGCATGCACATCAATCCGGGTGGTCCCAACTGGATGGATACGCCGCTGCACTACATGCCACGGACGCTGCTCGACACCATGAGCTTGCGCCGGGGCATCGCGCCCGTGGCCGACGGCATCGAGACGCTGGGCGTGACCGTGCAGGCCATTTCACGGCAGACCCGCTTCGCCGATTCCGCGGCCTGGCAGATGCACGGCACGGGCATGCTCGACTACCACAGCGTCAACCACGGCTATTCCGTGGGCGGCATCCTGGGCGGTGCCAGCGATCGGCAGCGCTTCGACGTGGTGGCCTCGCGCGATCACGCCGGCGACGCCTCGTATCGGGACGGCACCATCCGCGACACGGCATTCCGCAGAAGCCAGGTCGGTGCCGACTACGGTGTCAGGTGGGGTCGCAGCGAGCTGGGCCTGCACGCGCGCTACGACGCGACCGATGGCGCCGGCAACCCGGTGTTCCCGCTGGATACCGAGTTCATGCACACGGCGATAGCCCGCGCCGAATACCTGCGCCATCTTGATGACGGCCAGGTCAATGCCCGCGTGTATTACATCCACGTCGCGCACGCCATGAACAATGTCGACCGGCGACCGACTCCGGACTTCAATCCGCTCATGCCCGGTCCGGATGCGCGCCGGGTACCGGCCAGCGCCCGCGACTGGGGTCTGGACCTGTGGCGCACCCGCTCCTTGTGGGGCGGCGAACTGAGCACCGGCATCAACGCCTACCTGGCGCGCAACAGCGCCACGGTCACAGACCCGGACATGCCCGCCTTCCGCATCCGCATCTTCAACCGCGCCGAGCGCAACCTCTACAGTGCGTATGCGCAGTGGCAGGGTGATATCAGCGAACGGGCGCGCCTGACCACCGGCACGCGCTTCACCCGCGTGAACATGGATACCGGTCCCGGCGCCGTACCGATGATGCTGCCGATGCCGGCCCAGCACCTGACCGAGACCTTCAATGCGGCCAGCCGCGCGCGCCACGACAACAATGTGGATGCGATGGCACGGCTCGACTACCGTCTCGACGATACGCGCAGCGTGCAATTCGGCCTGGCGCGCAAGACCCGTTCGCCGTCGTATCTGGAACGCTACGGCTACATTCCGCTGGAAACCACGGCGGGCCTTGCCGACGGCAACAACTACGTCGGCGACATCGGCCTGAAGCCGGAAGTTGCCTATCAGGCTGATCTGGGTCTGGATTGGCAGGGCGACAGCCTGCTGCTCGCTCCGCGCGTGTTCCTCACCCACATCGTCAACTACATCCAGGGGCTGCCGATTGATCCGGCAAGCAGCCAGCATGATGCCGATACGGTGAAGGTCAGTGGTCTCAATGGTGATCCGACACCGCTGCGCTTCAGCAACGTGCAGGCCCAGCTGTATGGGGCGGATCTTGGCTGGCTGGCACAACTGGGTGATCGCTGGCAGCTGGACGGCAGCGTCAGCTACACCCGCGGCTTGCAAGCCGGAGGCCATGACAACCTCTACCGCATCGCCCCCTTGCACGGCGATGTGCGCCTCGCCTGGGCCGCGCAGCATTGGCGCTTCGAGATTCGGAAACCTTCGCTGCGGCGCAGAAGCGCGTTTCGCGCGCCAATACCGATGCCCGCCTTGCTGATCCGGCCACCCCGGCTATGCCCTGCTGGGATTGGCGGCACAATGGAATTCGGGGCGCGGCCTGGATGTGCGCCTGGGCGTATCCAACCTGTTTGGCCGCAACTACTACGATGCCCTGTCCGGCTACAACCGGGTCATGCACAGCGACGTGCCTCTGGGCGGCCACATGCCCGGGCGTGGCCGGGACGTGTATGTGCAGCTGGTACAGCACTTCTAGATCGGCGCCGTACCGCGAGACATGAGCCCGGACCGACCAACGGCTTTCCATGCGGCCGCATCCGGCACGAGGCGCCACGCGCCGTTTCCGGCTTGACTCGGGTGGGGGCATCTGCTGCACTGTGGCCATGATTCGCGCACGTACCACCACCACCACGACGACCACGACACCTCCGGTGTGGGTGCCCGTGCGCGACTGATTTCAAGGACACGGCCCCACCCGGACACGGGTAGCGGGTCATGGCATCGCCGGCTCGCCAACCCTGGCGGGCAAGGCCTCAGCGGAGACCGGCATGCCAAGTAGCAAACCATCCTCTTCCGACCCGCGCGCCGGGTCGATCTGCGTGCACAAGTTCGGCGGCTCCAGCGTCGCCGATGCCGAGGGCTTCCGGCGTGTGGCCGGGATCGTGCGCGGGCAGACGGACGGCGACTGCGTGGTCGTGGTCTCCGCTGCCGGTGGCGTCACCGATGCCCTGGTGGCACTCGCCGCGGACGCGCTGGCCGGTCGTGACTGGAAGGCGGGAACCGAGCAACTGCATCAGCGACACCGGCAACTGGCGCAGGCGCTGCTGGGTGCGGACGCCGCCGCGATGCTGGCGGACATCGGCACCCAGTTCGACAGCCTGGCGCGGCACCTGGATGCGCTGTCGGTGCTGGGTGTGGCCAGCGAGGCCGCGCTGGCACCGGTGCACGGCTGCGGCGAGCTGCTCAGTTCGCGCCTGCTCTGTGCCGTGCTCAAGGCACAGGGCGAGGATGCCGTGTGGCTCGATTCGCGCCAGGTGCTGGTGGTGGCGCCGGGCGAGCTGGGCAAGCGGGTCGACTGGGATGCCAGCGCCGAACGCCTGGCCGCCTGGCGAGAGAGCCATGCCGGCAGGCTGCGCGTCGCGCCGGGTTTCGTGGCCCGTGACGAGGGCGGGCAGATGACCACCCTGGGCCGCAATGGCAGTGACTATTCCGCCGCCATCCTGGCGCGCCTGTTCAACGCCGATGAACTGACCCTGTGGGGCGACACCGACGGGGTGCTGTCGGCCGATCCGCGTCTGGTACCCGACGCGGTGTCAGTGCCCCGGCTCAGCTACGACGAAGCCTGCGAGCTGGCCTATTTCGGTGCGCGCGTCATCCATCCGCAGACGCTGGCGCCGGTGATCGCCGCCGGCATGCCGGTACGCATCCGCGGTGTGCGCACGCCCGAGGCGCAGGGCAGTCGCATCGGCGGGCCATCCGATGGCGCGCCGGTCAAGGGCCTGAGCGTGATGCGCGACCTGGCCCTGGTCACCGTCGAGGGTGCCGGCATGCTGGGCGTGCCGGGTACCGCCGAGCGGGTGTTCTCGGCGCTGCATCGGGCGGCGGTGTCGGTGGTGATGATTTCGCAGGGCTCGTCCGAGCATTCCATCTGCTGCGTGGTACGCGGCAGCGAGCGCGAGCAGGCCGAGCGGGCGCTGGCGCGCAGCTTCGCCGTGGAACTGAACGAAGGCAGCCTGCAGGCGGTACGCACCGAGGCCGACATCGCGGTGCTGGCCGCGGTCGGCGACGGCATGGCCGGCACGCCGGGCACGGCGGCGCGCCTGTTTGCGGCGCTTGCGCGGGCCCGCGTCAACATCCGCGCCATCGCCCAGGGCGCGTCGGAGCGCAATATCTCGCTCGCGGTGCGGCAGGCCGACGTGCAGCGTGCCCTGCGCGCGGCACATGCCGCGTTCTGGCTGTCGCCGCAGACCATCAGCATCGGCCTGATCGGCGCGGGCCGCGTGGGCCGGGCCTTGCTGGCGCAGTTGGCCGCATCCCGCGCGCGGCTGCGGGACGAGGGCGGGCTGGACCTGCGCGTGCGCGCCGTCGCCGGCAGCCGCCGCATGTGGCTGGGCGAAGCCGGGCACACGCCGGAGGCCGCCGACCAGCGGGCCGACCGCGACTGCGACATCGACGCGCTGGTCGATCACGTGCGCGCCGAGCATCTGCCGCACGCGATGCTGATCGACTGCACCGCGGCCGAGCAGATGGCCGATCACTACGCCCCATGGCTGCGGCACGGCATCCACGTGGTCACCCCCAACAAGCACGCCGGCGCCGGCAACCTGGATCGCTGGCGCGCCATTCGCGCAGCGCTCTCAAGCGGCGGCGCGCACTGGCGCTACGAGGCCACGGTCGGTGCCGGCCTGCCCATCATCCAGACCCTGCGCGACCTGCTCGATACCGGCGATGAGCTGATCGCCATCGACGGCGTGCTGTCCGGCTCGCTGGCCTGGCTGTTCAACGGCTTCGACGGCAGCCGGCCGTTCTCCGCACAGGTGGCCGAAGCGCAGCAGCGCGGCTACACCGAGCCCGACCCGCGCGAGGATCTGTCCGGCATGGACGTGGCGCGCAAGCTGGTGATCCTGGCGCGCGAAGCCGGGCGCGACCTGAGCCTGGCCGATGTCGAGATCGAAAGCCTGGTGCCCGACGCCCTTGCCGACGTGCCCGCCGATCAGCTGCTGGCCGCCCTGTCGGTGATGGACGAGGACATGGCCGCGCGCCTGGCCCGGGCGCAGGCGAACGACTGCGTGCTGCGCCATGTCGCGCAACTGGACAGCGCCGGCCGTGCCCGGGTCGGCGTGCGCGAGCTGCCGCGCAGCCACGCCTTCGCCACCTTGCAGCTCACCGACAACTGCGTGCAGTTCACCACCGCCCGCTACCGCGACAACCCGCTGGTGGTGCAGGGCCCGGGCGCAGGGCCGGAGGTCACCGCCGCGGGCGTATTTGCCGATGTGCTGCGCATTGCCGGGCAACTGGGAGCCGTGCTGTGAGCCCGCCTGTCGACAACAGCGTGCGCGCCTCGGCCCCGGCCAGCGTCGGCAACGCCATTGCCGGTTTCGATCTGCTGGGCCACAGCCTGGCCGGGCCACAGGACATCGCCTGCGTGCGCCGCATCGCTGCGGCCGAAGTGCGCATCGACGCCATTCGCGGCAACCGTGTCGCGCTGCCCATGACCGCCCCCGACAACACCGCCGGCGCCGCCCTGATGGCGCTGCGCGATGCGCTGCAGCTGCCCTACGGCTTTGCCATCGAGCTGGACAAGGGCATTCCCTTCGGTTCCGGCATGGGCGGCTCGGCCGCCTCGGCGGTGGCCGCCCTGGTGGCAGCCAATGCCCTGCTGGATGAACCCATGCAGCCAGCCGCCCTGTACCCGTTTGCACTGGCCGGCGAACAGGTGGCCAGCGGCGGCCGCCACGGCGACAACGTCGGCCCCATGCTGCTGGGCGGCCTGTGCCTGACCACCGCCGACCGGCTGCTGTCGCTGCCGGTGCCCCCGGGCCTGAGCGCCGTGCTGGTGCATCCGCAGCTTGCCATCGAGACGCGCGACGCGCGCGCGGTGCTGGCCGGCGACTACCCGCTGGCCGACGTCGTGCAGCAATCCAGCCACCTGGCGCTGCTGCTGGCGGGCCTGTACCAATCCGACCTGGCACTGATCCGGGCAGGCCTTGCCGATGTGCTGGTCGAGCCGCGCCGCGCCGGCCTCATTCCCGGCTTCGCCGGCGTGCGCCAGGCGGCCATGGATCACGCCGCGCTGGGTGCCGGCATCTCCGGCGCCGGCCCCAGCATGGTGGCCTGGTTCGAGCACGAGACCGAGGCCACACGCGCCGCGCCGGCCATGCAGGCGGCCTTTGCCGATGCCGGCCTCGAGAGCGAGGCCTGGGTGTCGCCGGTGGCCGGCCCGGCCGCGCAGGTGCTGCCATGAACTACCTCAGCACACGCGGCAAGGCCACGCCGGCCAGCCTCTCCGCCGCACTGGCGGCAGGTCTCGCCAGCGACGGCGGCCTGTACGTGCCGGAACACCTGCCGCGCTTCACGCCCGCCGATTTCGATGGCGCCGACACCCTGCCGCAAGTCGCCGCCCGCCTGCTGGCGCCGTTCTTTGCCGGTGATCCGCTGGAAGCCGAGCTCGATGCCATCTGCCACGAGGCACTGGACCTGCCGCTGCCGCTGACCCCGGTTGCCGACGACAAGACCTTTCTGCTGGAGCTGTTCCACGGCCCCACCGCCGCATTCAAGGACTTCGGCGCACGCTTCCTGGCCGCATCCATGGCGCGGCTTGCCGATGCCGGCAGCGCAACCCGCACCGTGCTGGTGGCCACCTCCGGCGATACCGGCGCCGCCGTGGCCGCGGCCTTCCATCGGCGCCCCGGCTTCCGGGTGGTGATCCTGTACCCGGATGGCAAGGTATCGCCCGCGCCAGGCCCACCAGCTCGGCTGCTTCGGCGACAACGTGCACGCATTCAAGCTCGCCGGCCACTTCGACGACTGCCAGCGCCTGGTCAAGCAGGCCCTGGCCGACCGCGACCTGGCCCAGCGCCTGCACCTGACCTCGGCCAACAGCATCAGCCTCGGCCGCCTGCTGCCGCAGATGAGCTACTACGCCCTGGCCAGCCTGCAACACTGGCGCCAGAGCCGGCGCAAGCTCGGCTTCATCGTGCCCACCGGCAACCTGGGCAACGCACTGGCCTGCCTGCTGGCGCGCGACTGCGGCCTGCCCATCGGCCCCATCACCCTGGCCACCAACGCCAACCGCGTGCTGGCCGACTTCTTCGCCGGCGACGACTACGCCCCGCGCCCCAGCCTGGCCACCCTGGCCAACGCCATGGACGTCGGCGCCCCCAGCAACTTCGAACGCCTGCGCTGGTTCCATCCCGACACCGAAACCCTGCGCAGTCAGCTAACAGCCGACTGGGTCGACGACGACACCATCCGCACCACCATCACCCGCTGGCACCGCGAACACGGCCAGGTACTGTGCCCGCACACCGCCACCGCCGCCTGCGTGCTGGAACGCCGCCGCGCCGCCGGCGATGAACACGACTACGCCGTGGCAGCCACCGCCCACGCGGCCAAGTTCGAGTCCGTGGTCGAGCCGCTGATCGGCGAAGCAGTGCCGGTGCCGCCAGCGCTGCAGGCGCTGCTGGATCGCCCCGCACACGCCGAGCCCATGCCCGCCGACTACGCTGCGTTCAAGCAATCACTGCAAGCGCTTCTCGTAGGATTGAGCCGTTCCCGCGATGCGCCGCACGAGAAGATCTTTGTCCGCGAAGGACGCGAAAAACGCAAAAGTGAGAATGGTTTTCTTTTCAAACGCTCAGTCCCTGGCGGAGCACCTGCTACCGCGCCGCAATCATATCGACTTGCCTGACTCTGCCACTGCTGCAAAGATGAGATGTATCAACGGGCCCTACGCGGCGAGCGTTGCAAGATAGCGCTGAAGCATAACGCTGCGTTACGCGACGCAGGCCTTTGATTACTTGGGGATGTCTCCAGCATATAGCATGTATCTGGTATAGATTAGGCTGCAGGAATATATCCCATTTCTCAAACTAATAAGAGTTAGCCTGCAACGAATATGACTTTCGCGCGCCGCTCCGACAAAGCGCATTTCCACAATCAAGGGATACAATCTAATGAGCAGTGTCAATACGGCTGTTAAAGAGTTCCAAGAGATGAACTGCCTCATGGTCGAGGTAGGTACGAACTGCCCGAAGGGTGGAGATTCGGGCCATGGTGGCCGTACGATATTGAGGCTTCAGGACAATGGAAGTACCGATTTGCGGGTTGCTATCGACGGTGATACGTCGCGCGGCGTGCAAGAGATTGAAATCGTACTCGGCGGCGACTCCGAATGTTGCACCTTCATCAGCGCTCTGGAATTCGCTCTTCGCACTCTCAGAGCACAGCACCGCGTAAATGAGCATTCGACGAATTCCAGAGCCGTTGAGTAGCGGCATAGTCGGCTGTTCCTGTCTCGAAGTGTACGCCAACTATTCGCTGTAGCGTTAGACAACAAGGATATATAATGCGACGAACCAATCTGGCAATTTTTATAGTGCTACTGTCCGTGATCTGCGTATCGGCATGTGTGCCGAATAAAAAAACTCCACAGAAAGCAACGGCTTCTGTGGGAAAGGCAAGAATGCTTAACAACAACGGTCTTACGAAGGCTGCGAAGACAGAACTCATAAATGTAATATTTGGTAGCACACCTGATTCGGAGAAGGCTGAAGCATATTATATGCTTGGAAGCATTTCATTTAAACAGAACGACGTCGAAGCAGCTATGAACGCATGGGATACGCTTACAAGAAAATATCCATCGTCAAAACAGGCAAAAAAGGTAAAGCCAAGGATCGAAACGTTATCCCAAGTTGCAACGAAAACAACAGATAGCATCGTAAATAATGCTGTTGCATTGTCGTACTTTGAACATGCGCAGTTCTGGTCGAGCGATAAAAAGGAATCCTTCGCTATCGATGCCAGTTGGATCAATAATGCCGATGCAGCCATACATTGGTACGACAAAATAATATCAGAATTTCCACGCACGAAAGCAGCTAAAGTTGCGTATCAGGAAAAGATGAAAACTATAATTGGATGGCACGCTCCTGGTCGATATGGATCTAATTATGGCATAAAGGACTCTTTCTCGAAATACATGCCGGAACTAATTTCTACTTTCAAACAATTTAAAGAATCATATCCAAATGCACCAAGCTTGCAAGCGTTTAGGTACCAAATTGCGCAAGTCTATTGGGGCAAAAAGGATTGGAAAAATACGAGAATATGGCTAAATAAAATTGTGCATAACCCAGGGAACGGAACTAGCTTTTACAAAGATTTGGCAAAGAGGCGACTCGAGAAGGTAAAGTATTAACGCCCTAGGGAAACTCTGATTTTGCCCCGCTGTCCAAGCAACGACCCCGTTTGGAACTGATCCGATGACACACAGGCAGATGACGCTGGCCACCGAGGCCGATGGTGGTTTCGAGAAGCACCGCAAGTCTACACGTCGCGACATCTTCCTGGCAGAGATGGACCAGGTGGTGCCGTGGAAGGATCTGTGCGCGCAGATTGCCCCGGTGTATCCGAAAGGTCAGGAAAGCGGCGGGCGCCGACCCATCGGTCTGCGAAAAAGGGGTCAGAGACATTTTTGGAATCGACCGTCCAAGAAATTCACTCTGACCCTTTTAGTTGACCCTTTTGACCCTTTTAGTTGGGGCGGCGTTGAAGCTGACGAGTCGCAGTGCCGGGCTTGTCGATAAATGGCAGACGACAATGGGCGCCCGCTAGGCCACATAACAGCATCAATTTTTGGTGCAGGACAGAGATGAAAATCATTGAAAAAATTGAAGTTAGCTATTTTCGCTCGGTGTACTCGCTTTCTTTGGCCAAGTGTGAGGATGTAAACATCCTGATTGGACAAAATGATGCTGGTAAGTCGAATGTCCTTAAAGCGCTCAACTTGTTCTTTAACAACGAAACGGAACTGAAGTGCCCCATTGAGTTTTTGGAGGACCTGTCGCGCTCGCGCGCTGAGGAGGCACGAGCGGCAAAGGGGAAAACTACTATCTGGATAAAAGTTACGTTTCGTAATTACGAGAACTGGAACTCCCTCCCAAAGCAGTTTGTAGTGAAGCGCACTTGGACGAGATATTCAGATCTGCCTGAAACTGTGGTGTTGGGCAGCAAGGACATCCCAAACACTACCCTCGGTCGATTCTTATCAAAAATATCTTTCCATTATGTGCCGGCGGTTCGCGGGCGCGATATTTTCTCGCATTATTTGACAATGCTCCATGATGCGCTAATTGACGATGAAAGAGCCGGGATCTCGGAAGTATCCGCCGGGTTAGTTGATCGCATCAATCAAAGCACCGCTGATATGGCTCAAGATATAGAAGCAAGGCTAGGCTTCGAAAGTTCTATTGGCATGCCTCGAGATCTGAAAAACCTGTTCACTGCCCTAGATTTCACTACCAAGTTTTCCCATCATGAAGTTCCGCTTAAGAAACGTGGAGATGGCATTCAGGCAAGGCACATTCCATTCATACTCAGCTTCGTCGCATCGCAGTCTAAAAAGAACCACATTTGGGGTTACGAAGAGCCCGAAAATTCACTGGAAATGGGTAGGGCGTTTGATCTCGCGGATCAGTTCCAATCGGATTTTGCAAAAAACAACCAAATTTTCCTGTCTACCCATTCGCCTGCCTTCTACTCTCTAAGCCAAGACAATGTTAAGAAGTGGCTTGTTAGAAGCTGCGACGGGCACGAATTCGCAGGTAACGCAACTGTAGCGGTGCCCTTGGACTCTGTTGCTGACTTTGATAGGTCAGTAGGTGTGGCGGCTCTGATATCGGAGCGCGCAAAAGTCTTACACGATCAGATTGAGCAGTTGCAGATCTCTGGGCAAGAGCTGAAAGGCCGATTGCAAGATGCGGAAATGCCACAGGTGATAGTGGAAGGCCCAACGGATGTCACAATTTTGCATAGGGTTTACGAGCTCCTCTACCCTGATCAACCGCCATTGTGTGAGTTCATCTCGGCGCTAGCGCTAAGAAGGTAGTTTCATTCGTTCTCGGCCTAGCAGATCTGGGGAGGGAGTACCCATTTCCAATTACAGGGATTCTCGACGACGACAATGAAGGAAGGAGCCAGTTTAATACGAACAAGCAGAATTCCTATCGAGTGCTCGCGGGGACAACGCTAAGAACTGTGGATCGCGTGCGGGGCATTTATCTAGGTTTCTTGCCTCGGCCAGTTTGGGTTCAGAAGGCTGAGGCTACGCTCAACGGACACGGGATAAATTTACAACTTCCCGTGACTATAGAAACGCTGGTGTCGAATGAATTTTTGGTAGTGGCCATCGAAGCCGGTCAAATTGCATTCCGCGATGAAATGACGACAGCAAAAAATCCGAACCTTGAGGTTCTGGTCAACCTCTCGAATGAGCTGGGTCAGCATCTAGAAGAAGATGCTCGATATCTTGTCCAGAAGGTTGAGGAACAATCAAAGTTGCAGTTCTCCGAGTATTTTCAGGCCAATGCGACATTGGCGGACTGTGGAGCCTTTAGACCAATCTTTCAATGGCTTGAAATGACCATCCAGCAATATCGAGAGGCGCATGACGAGTGACAGAAGTTGGATCCTTTCGCTGAGACTCAGGGTCAAGTCTTGCCTTTTGCCTTTTCGCGTATAGCAAATCACTAGACCCTGCACCCGAACAAGTCAGGGCCTGCACGGGCCGCTCGCAACCATCCGGACAATACGTGCATCAATACCGTGCCGCGTATCGACCTGATTCGCCAGTAAGGTTACCGCTCTGGCCGTCAGTTCTCGAACCCGTCGGCAAAAATGCGGTCATCACTCAGAAAAGTGACGATCAACGCCCCCCAGGGCACGGCATTGCCATTGCTGGCCGCGGCATCCTCGTAGATTCCGGCCTGGCTTGAACCGTAATTCCATGCCGGCAGCATGCACAGTGAAGCTGTCCGTGCTGCAGGCCTGTCCCAGCCCGTGGGCCGGACTCAGGGCCGTGATCGATCCGGGGGTGGAGGCCGAGGCGAAGGCGCTGTAAACAAGCTCATTCGGAACAGACGTCGGCGAGGCGGTATTGACCATCTGCAAGCTGCCGGAAGCGTAGTTCTCGCCATAGCCGTCGCTGGGGTCAGCAAGGTCCATCACGCCGGGGAAGGCGGCGGCCGAGGCACAGCCCTGAGCCACCACCGAACCTGTTTCCGAATAGTGCACGGTAATGGGGTCGCCGGCACTCAAGGCCATCGCGGCGCGCGCCGCGAAAACAACAAGCACGCCCGAGTCACCGGCCATCAGCGTGGCGTCATAGGCTGCGTAGTCGTTGCCGGCCGTGTCGGTCACCGCCGGAGCAGCGAACTGCACACTGGTATCGCTTGCGGCGGCGCTGACGATGATCCACTGCCCTGCAGCCACCGGCAGGTCCAGACTGAAACTCTGCGTGCCGCCGACGCTGTCAAGATTGGCGCAACTCGAGCCAACGGTCTGCTGGGCCGCGGCCACCGCAGGTACCAGCAACGCCAACCACAGCAGGCCAGAGACGAGGCGCGTCCGGATAATGGGCATGACGGTTGCCGCGCTCATTGCGTGGTCCGCGTGTCCGTGGGGGCGCCATCAACCGTATTGCCGTAGAGCCGGTTGCCACCATAGGAAATCACCGCGGCCCCATTGTTGGCGCGGATCCCCTGCACACTGCCGCTGACGGTCGAATCGGTGAGCACGACCTTGGCATGTCCACCCTGGGCAAAAATGCCTGACTGCGGGTTGTCGCCGATCACCACGTTGTCGAGGTACGTGTTCACCGCATGATTCGCGCCCTGTACCAGTACGCCGTTTACGGCATTGTTGCTGATGAAGGTGCCGTGGAGATGCAGGTTCACGGCATCGTTGCCGGTTTCGCCGCTGGCCCAGATACCGTTCTGGGCGTTGCTGCTGATCGTGCCACCGTTGATGCCGACGCTGGCATGACCCACCGCCGTGAGGCCGTTCATCGAACCGTGCACGGCGACATTGTCGAGCATCATCCTCACTTCCCGGGGCTGGGTGCCGCCGCTGTCGAGGCCGATGGCCCAGATGCCATGGTTGACATTGTCGGCAATCGTGCTGTCACGCACGGTCACGTTCGAGGGACCGAACACCTGCACACCGTTGTCCGTCCCTTGCGTCACGAGCACGCCATCGAGCACGACCGTGGCCGACGCACCATTGCCGGGGGCCACACGGATGCCGGCGCTTTGCATGGCAACATCCTCGGGATTGCCCGAATCGAACGCAACGCCATTGCCGTGGATGTTCGAATCGCGCACGATGAGGGTCGCCGCCGACGATGGACTGAAGTCGATGCCATAGGCCTCGCCGCCGGTGCGGAAGTTGCCGATATCGCAGTGATCCACGATCAGCTTGCTTCCGTTTAGAAACTTGACGCCGGCAAGACCCGAGCCCGCGCCTTCCAGCGACAGACCCCGCAAGGTCACCACGACGTCCGTGCCATTGACGATGACGCCGTTGACACCGGACGCCAGGATGCTGGAAGCGCCGTTGGATGCTTCCAGCGTGATCGACTTGGTGATAGTGACTGTACCGAAGCCGCCCGGATCGAGGGTATCGATGACGCCGCCACTGGCCGTCTTCGCTATGGCACCGGGGAAGGTCTTGCACGGCGCCGTGCGGCTGCAGGGGTTGGCATCGTCGCCGACGCCCGAAATCCAGGTCCGGGTTGCCTGCGCATGCACCTGGGCGAAGACCAGCAGACCCAATGAAATACAAGCAAACTGAACCTTCCAGTGCTTCAGCACCATGACATTCGCTCCGCAACGACCGTTTCGGAAAGACTAGCAGCAAAGCCGCCGCAAGCCCATGCCGATATCAGGCTGTTGCCCGCCTGGTTGCTGGCGGGAACGGAAGGCGCAAGAATGCGGACAATAGACCACTTTGCTTCCCGTTTCCGGGTTTTCGAGGGGAGCGTCAGGCTCTGAGCGCCATTGATGCGGATTGGGGCCCCGATTGCTTCATGGCGTGAAGCTGCGTACGCAGCGAAGGCGCAGGGAGGTCGACTTGGTGCCGGCGAGTTGCGCGCCCGTGGTGAAGTCTTGCCCCCAGGCGACCGTTGCAGGATTGCCGGAAAATTCGGTGGAACTCCAGTAGCTGGCGGTCGCAAAGCCGCCAATCGCCACCCGATTCGAGTACAACTGATTCAGCTGATCTTTTGCTGGCGTGAACCAGTCGTTGTAGCACGCGTTGCCGGCCTGGCACGGCGTGTTGCCCTGAGAGTCGACTTCAAAGGCTGCACACCACTGAGCTGCGTAAGGTATCCCGCCGTTATTGCCGAGGGCCGCGCTGATCGTCGTGGTGTTGGTATCGCCATCGGTATCGCTTTGCGCACCCGCGCCCACTGCAGTCCCAAAACCACCCCACTCAATGCCGGTGCTGTTGTCGGCTGTGGCGGCGACAAGATTGTTCAGTCCTCCACCCAAGGCCGCGATGACGCCGCCACCACTCGGCTGGCCGACTGCCGTCGTGAGGTAGGTGTAGCCGTTGACCAGGGTCGCATTGCCAGCCGGAGTCGTGACGATGACATTGACGTTTCCTGCGGCGTGTGCCGGGGTCACCGCCGTCACCGTGGTGGAATTGACAACATTGACGCTGGTCGCCGCAATGCCATCGAAGGTCACTGCCGTTGCGCCCGTCAATCCACTGCCGGTCAAGGTAATGCCGGTGCCGCCCGAAGCGGTTCCGGACGACGGGGAGGCGGCGTTCAGCGCGGCCACTACTGTGACGTCTGCAGTCACGGTATTCGTGTTATCGCCTGCAATGGAGACGGTGGTTGGGCCTTCTGTGGCGCTGGCGGCAAGCGTGATCGTGCAACTCGCGCCCGCGGCAAGGCTGGCCGCGCAGTTGGTCGCCTGTACGCTGAGGCCGCTGCCGCCGGGTATGGTGGCAGCGACGTTCTGCGCCGATACCGGCGAGTTCACATCGTTGGATACTGTGAGGTTGCCGCTGCCGCCGGCCGCGAACTGCAATGTCGGGGTCACGCTGATGGTGGCGAGATTGGCGGCCGCGAGATTGCGGCATATGGTGTCGACATCGACGCGACAGGCGTTGCCCGCCGTCAATTCCAGGCCGACGCTGCAATCCGGGTAAGGCGAGGGCGTTGTCGATCCGGGCGGCAGCAACATGCCGACGCTATTGTTCGGAAAACACTGGACGAAATCGGGCGGCGTGAGATCGACGATTGTCAGGCTTGCACCGGCGCTGTTGGTGAAGTCGTCCGGTTCGAAGCCGGCAATACCTTGCTGTCCCGTGATCGGGACAATCGCAATCGGCAGCGTTTCACCGGATGGATTGGTGAAGCTTGCCGTCACCTGGGCGATGAGCCGGGGGCTGAGCATGACAGACCCGCCGATTGCAACGATCACGAGCACGGGCAATACCTTGCGCGCGTCATGGCCATGGCGCAGAAACCATGCGCCCACGGCGCCGAGTGTCAGCAGCAGCAGTCCGAGCGCAACCGGATCGACCAGCGGAACGCTCGCGGCGGCGGCAACCGGTCCACTGGTAATCGACGGCCCGGCGACCTGCGCCAGGCAGATGCCCGGCAGGCACAGCAACAACCAGACCCAACGTCCAGACCAACCAACAGTTCGTTCCGACATCTCGTGCTCCAGCGGTTACCGGATTCGAGAATATCCAATACCCTCACAATAGCCAAATGGTTCCGCCTGGAAGTGGCTTGCCCCGACCGATCCGGATCAAGGCGGCGACGGAAAAAGGGGCAGGTTCAGTACTTGTCTGTGGGAAGTACCCCCATCCAGTTCCCCACGCGCCCCGCGGTCACCCTCTCCCAGTGCGTGACTTCAGAGTCCGGAGTTGGCGGCTTCGAGTGATAGGCGCTGCTGCCTGCATTGCCATTGAGCATGGGCGACGGTGGTTTTCAATTGCGAGCGCGTGCGTTCAATGTCTTTCGTACTGGCCTGTATATCCTGGCGCAGGCTCAGCTTTAACATGCCGGCCGCCATAACGTCGGGTGTCAAGAAGAGTTTCTGTTTGAGATCGGCACGCCTCTGCTCCTCTGACTCGATGTGGTTTCTTGCCGTCCGCGTCGCCTCATAGGTCATTGAGTCCACGCAGGCAGCCTCCTGCTGGTCCAGGTCACGGCTGTCAGCGCGGGCGCGTTGCCGCGCCTGAGCGTCATGTAGACGGGACAACGCGTTGGGGTCTGGTTCCCGGGTTTTCTTCAGCTTCAACTTCTTCTGATGCGTCCCGCATGGCATCTGCGAATAGATGTTCGTGCCGTCCGCAGCCTTGCACTGGTACACCGACTGCGCAGCGCACGATCCGCTCACTGCGGCTGCGATGCAGATCAGAATTCTGTGTTTCATGTGATTCCCTTCGTCTGTTTCGATTCGAATCTAGCCGCTCGACAAGAAGGACACAACCCAACAACGGGCTCAGGCTCGCGCGTATTTGCTTGAACCGAGACTTGGTCGGCGCATTCGATACTCGGTTGCGTGGTTTCGGGCTTGGTGCGCCGGGAGCATGCTTGCAAAGCATCGGCCTTTTGCATGGGCCATATGTTGGGAATGGGTGCTGCTGATGTCGCAGTGTTGCAGGGAGCAATGCATTGCTTCGGTAAATCAACCTGATTCCGCTTCCGCCCCCGATCTCCCCGATATCGCGCCGGTTGCGGTCTGTCAGGGCGCGAGCTCAAATCCGTCGGCAAAGATGGTGTCCATTTCCGCCGCGCCGATGTCGCACTGCGCACCTTGCGGGCGCGTGACGCCGCGCTGGTCCAGCCCATTGACTGGCGCGGCGGTGCATACCGCATCATCTCCGGCATCGATGGCGGAGCTGCCCGTGCCCAGCAGCAGGGTTGCGGTCGAGCCGCCGTGGATGCCCAGGGGGCCAAGCACGGGATCGGTGCCGAGGTTGCCGCCGCCATCGGTGCCCAGCGCCATGTCCCAGCCAGCGCTGCCGCCGGAACCTTGCACCACGCTGTGGTCGATGACGGGTGTGGCCGATATGTTGTAAATCTCCGGATGACTGTTGATGGCCGTGTCGCCCCACAAGATCGCGTTGCTCAGGGCCGGGACGCTGTTGCCGCTGTTTCCGACGTTGGCCATCGCGCCGCCGTCGTAGGCGTCGTTGCCATTGAAGGTGACGTTGCTCAGGGTCGGGCTGCTGGTGCCGCCGTTAATGCCCCAGTTGACCATCGCGCCACCGTCGTAGGCGGTGTTGCCGCTGAAGGTGACGTTGCTCAGTATCGGGCTGCTGGTTCCATTTTCGCCACCGTTGTACATCGCGCCGCCTGTCTGGGCGCCGTTGCCACTGAAAGTAACATTGCTCAGGATCGGACTGCTGGTGCCGCCGCTGGTGCCATCGTTGTAGATCGCGCCGCCGGAGCCGGAGAGGGCGCTGTTGCCGCTGAAGGTGAGGTTGCTCAGGGTCGGGCTGCACTCGCGGCCGCTGCCTTGGCCACTGCAATGCAGGCCACCACCGTTGGGTTGCGCACTGTAGGCAACGCCGCCGGTGATGGTGAAGCCGTCGAGCACGGTGCTGGCGGTGATCGAGGTGCCGCCGGTGCCGTCCATGGTGATGATGTGGTAGCTGTTGCTGCCCGAGACGTCGCCGTAGTTTTCGACAATGTTGTTGCCATTGGTGTAGGTGTCGTTGTTGTCGATATCACCGGACAAGATGGTGATGTGGGCCGCCGGGTTGCGTTCGCCGCGACTCGTCTCGTTTCCTGCAAAACCGCCGTAAACGGCGACGCCGGGCTGGATATTGAATGTATCCGTGGTCATGGTGCCCGGCTTGTAAACGCCCGCCGCAACCCAGACTTCCGTGCAGGTACTGGTGGTCAGCGCCGTTTGCAGAGCCATGGGGAAGCCCCAAGTGCCGGTGCCGCCGGTGCTGCCGCCAGTTGTCACGCGGCAAATGTTCGCATGGGCCAGACCGGTGCCGGCGAGGATCAACAAGAAGGTGGCGCACAGGCGTGGCGCGCGGCTTCTGCCCTTGCGACAGACAGCATGGGTTTGCATGGTGGTGCCCCTGAATGAACGGACTTGCGACCGCTCTGATCCTACGCCGCCGGCATTTCGCCTGCAAATTTGGCTAGCCCGCATTATTCATGAACCTCCTGCTGCGACCGCCGATACACTCGCTGTGGCACGCGCTACTCCCTCAGCTGCGCTCGACGTACTGTCGAGTACGCCATCGCGCATCTTCAGTGCGCATCGCGCGCCACAGCGGCGTCTCGTCGGTCTCGCGACGGACGCTCATGAATAATCCGGGCTAGGAGCGTGGGCCGTAGAAATCGTCCGGGCTGCAAAAGCGCCAGCGCCGTCCATATTTCCGCCGATTCTTGACCCATAGAACCACTATGCGCCTGCGAATCGGCGAAAATCTGTCCTGTTGCTGCCACTTTTTCGCCTCGAACGTTCCTACGGACCAAGCTCCTGGCTGCAACCCATGGACGTTTTGGCTGTGCACGATCACGCAACGACGCAGGCGCGCCATCACTGCGGCCTGGATTGCAGCGCCGCGCGGTTTCATCCGGGCTACGACAAGCCGTCGCGCCGCGGCCGATCACTCGCCTCGGCGTTTGCGGCGCTCGGCGGTGATGGCCAGCGCGGCCAGCAGCGCGTCCAGGGGTTGGCCAGGTTCGGCCGGTGTTCAATCTCACAGAGGCACGCGTGATGCAAAGAGATTCGACTATCCATCAAAAGAACTCGTACTCCACCTGGGCCAGCCACGTTTGCCGGGGTGCCGCCGCATTGAGACCAAGCACCACGCCGAATCGGTATTCGAAACTGCTGGTTGTGCCGGGGATGTGCCATTCGCCGGCCACGACAGGGCCGGCCTGATATGCGTGATCGGCAGGCCGCGCGTAGACCTCAATGCCAGGGCGAAATGCGGTGGAAACCGCATAGGTACCCGAATAGCTGTAGCGAAACTCGTACTTGCTGTCGGCACCCGCACCGACCTGCTTCTCCCAGATGGCATTGAAGCGGTGGCTGAACCGTCCCACCGCTTTCTCAACCAACGGTCCGAACTCGATGGCGTCAGGATCGCCGGCGACAATCTGGTGTTCGTACGCAGCCAGAAAGCCGAAGTCGGCCCAATATTCGCCCGGCTGGGTGAACTGGAATGTATTCTCGAACTCGTAGCCCAGCAAGCGCCCGCGGCTTCCCGGTGCCCGCTCATACCGGGCGAGATAGAGCTCGGGCTTCCACCATCCGGTGAACGCGTGGGAAATCGAGAGTTCGGCGGCGTGGCCACCGTTGAAGTCGGCACGTGAATCGCCATACCCATAACCGCGTAACTCGATCTCCGACTGGGTGGCGAGGACGTGCGGCGAATAGACGATGAAATCATCTGCCTGAACCACCCCGGTGGCGAGCAGCAGGATCGCGCCTGCCGCCAGGGTGCGTACACGCCAGGCACGGTGGTGGGGGCGTAATGTCGCAGATTTTCGAGAGAAGGATGGGTACACGGGAGGGTTCCTGGGCTGATGATTCAAGACACACGCTCGCGCCCGGCGCCAGCTGCCGGGGATACGGGCGAGCAAGAAGAGGGGATGGGTTAACGCACGGACTCGGAGGCTGAATGCGCGGGTGGCGAACGCATCCTTGGTGAGGGCGACGGCGCGGTTCGGCCTGGTCGCTGCATGCCGACGACCAACAGCAGCAATGTAGTGGCGTAAAAGACCAGCTGGATCCCCGGCGGGTGGGCGTCGTAGCCGATGAGGATGCCTATGCCTGCGGCGACAAACCATCCCCGTCGCGCCACACCGCAGGTGGCGGCACAGACGGTGGAGACGATCAATGCCGCCTCCATCACCTGACGAAACACCAGTAGCGCTACGCCAGGCATGTGACTACTCCGCGATCAGCCGGCCTTGGGCCGTGGCTTGATGGAACTCGCCGAAGAATCGGTAGCTACCGGCACGCAACGGCCCAACGTATACAGTCATGCTGGTGTTCGGCAGCACGATTTTCTCGCGATTGAAGTCCGTGCTCTCGAACTCTTCTGGAGTGGGATCCTCGTTGCGCACGATGAGCTTGAACTTGGTTCCAGCGGGAACCTTCAATTCATCGGGATGATAGACATGGTTCTTCAGGACCAGCGTGAACGTGGGCAAGTCCTGGCCGACCGCCGCACCCGTCATGCTCAGCAGCAACGTTGCAGCTATAGCGGAGAGTTTCATCGAATTTGTTTCGTCGAGGGGAGTTGTTGCAAACAATAACCGTTCGCATTCGCAATGTCAACGCTCGTATTGGCGCTCTGTCAACCAAAAAGGGGACGGAGGCAATTAAATTCGTCAACCGTCACGCTTTTGTAGCGCGTCACTCTTTTGCCCTTGCTCGTAGACGTTGCCGTTCAAGCTGCCGCCGCCACAGCCGCTGACGCTCTTCCGGCATAGACAAATACGGCCGCACCGGCGATTTCAAGCTTGAATCTGCGAGTGCTCCAGCATTCGCACAGGCCGCCATTGCTGCGCTCAGACTTCGGCAGTTCGAACCTGCGACAATGAACGGGAAGCCGATGAAACTTTCCTCTCGGCAGCAATTCCCGTTCCGGGCACGCTACGCGCGCGCTCCAGCCGTCGCCAGACCCGTTACGGGCCTCGCTGCGGCTGAGCTCAAGCGTTGGCCCAATCATGATGGAAGCGAAGATGCGATGAGTGACTTGCCGAATTGTCCCAAGTGCAGTTCCAGCTACACCTATGAAGACAGAGACATGTATGTCTGCCCCGAGTGCGCCCATGAATGGTCTGCGACGGATGGTGATGAAAATACCGATACAGTCTTGGTCAAGGATGCCAGCGGCAACACGCTGGTCGATGGTGATTCGGTAACGGTGATAAAGGACCTGAAAGTCAAAGGGTCTTCGTCCGTGCTCAAGGTAGGCACCAAGGTGAAGAATATCCGTCTGGTCGAGGGTGACCACAACATCGCTTGCAAGATTGATGGTGTTGGCGCCATGAACCTCAAGTCCGAGTTCGTGCGAAAGGCATGAGCGATCATTTGTGTCTTCATCTGCAGGGCCCGCAGACTTCATCCAGGACAAGGAGTCAGAGACATTTTCCTCCACCGAATAGGTGCGAATTTGCTCTGATCCATTGACCTTCGGCAACCTGAACTTCGTCGATGGCTACCAGCCGAAGTAGTCTCGCCGGTGCCGGTGCCGGTGCCGGTGCGGTGCGGGTGCGGCACCCGCGCAGTTTCAGTAGCGCAGGAAGTAGGGCACCGCCATCAGCACCACGCCGATCAGCACCAATGCCCAGGTGGCGCTGACGAAGTAGGGGTAGGCCATCAGGGCGATGCCGCAGAACAGCGGCACGATCATGCGCTGGCGCTTTCCATAGAGGAAGAAGCCCAGGCCGATCGAGCCGAACAGGATGCCCCACATCAGTGTGGCCGGGCTTGTCATGGTGATTCCTGCTGAAGCTTGTGCAGCGCACGCCTTCTTGGGACGCCAACAACGGGCTGACCGAAGGACGTGGTCAAAGACATTCTCCGCCATCGATCATGCATGGATCTCACTGTGCTCCATTGTTGATCCCATTATCCTTGATGGCACTTGACGCTCGTCATTCCCACGCAAGCGGCAAGCCAGTGACATCGATGCCACCGCGACGTCCCAAAGGCGCTGGATGACCAGCCGTTCGGCTGTTGTAAAGCGCCTCCCGCTTTCCTCGCTCCTCAATGCCGAGTCCATCCATGGACTCTCTCCGCGTGCGCGGGAATGACGGAATCTGGACGTCGCCGAGATGTCGGTGCCATTTGGCGGTGAGTCGATATGTGCTGTTGGGGCGCATGCCTCTCCTCAGTCCGATTCCCGATGGGGCGGGGAGGCTGTTGCGGGGGAGCCTGAATCGAACAGATCGGCCTGTTCGGCGGCATGCAGTTCGGCGTCGACGAAGCCGGACAGGCCCACGCCGACGAGTCGGTAGCGGGTGGTGGCGGGGCGTTCGACGCGCTGGCGCAGGGCGCAGGCGATGTCGGCCAGTTCGCGCTCGGACTGTGGCCGTTGTGTCGGGGTCAGGCTGCGGGTGAGATTCCTGAAGTCAGCGGTCTTGAGCTTCAGCACCACGGTGCGGGCCACGCGCGGGTGCTCGTCGTCGTGCTTGCGTTCGTAGGCGGCCCAGGTCTTGGCGGCCAGCCGCCGGATGTGCGGCTCCAGTTGCTCCAGCAGCAGGTCTTCGGCAAAGGTGTCTTCGGAGGAGATCTGTTGCAGCAGGCGTTCACTTGAGACCGGGCGTTCGTCGATGCCGCGCGCCAGTTCGTACAAGCGCTGCCCCCAACGCCCAAATCGCTTTTCCAGCACGTGCCGAGCCATGCCGCGCAGATCCCCCACGGTATACACACCCAATTCGGCCAGCCTTGCCTGCATGACTTTTCCGACCCCCGGAATCAGACCCACCTTGAGCTGGATCAGGAAACGGTCAACGTCACTGCGGCCGCACCACGAACTGACCGTTCGGCTTGTTCCAGTCCGAGGCCACCTTGGCCAGAAACTTGTTGGGTGCGATGCCGGCCGACGCAGTGAGGCCGGTTTCCTCGCGGATCGCCGCACGTATGGCTTCGGCGCAGGCGGTGGCCGAGGGCAGGCCCGACTCGGCGGCGGTGACATCCAGATAGGCCTCGTCCAGCGACAGTGGCTCGATCAGCGACGTATGGCGCGCGAAGATCTCCGCGAATCTGGCGTGACACGGCCTTGTAGCGGGCGAAGTCCGGCGCCACGAATGCGGCATCGGGGCACAGCCGTTCGGCGCGCAGCGCCGGCATCGCCGAATGCACGCCGAATTTGCGTGCCTCGTAGCTGGCGGCACACACCACCGAGCGTGCGCCACGCCAGGCCACCACGACCGGCCGTCCGCGCAGGGACGGGTCGTCGCGCTGCTCCACCGACGAATAAAACGCGTCCATGTCGACATGAATGATCTTGCGTGGAGAAGGCATGAGAAAAGGCGTCGGAGGGCAGTCAAACCATGCTCGATTGTACGTAAACTTGGCAAAACACCCTGCATGCGCCAGTCAGCTTGCTCGGGATGGCCTCTGTTTTTCCGGTTTTTCGGCAAAAATCCCTGTATTATTCGCAGCTTGGCAGGTGCAAGGAATGACAGATGATCGGATGGATAGTTGCCGCTGCGGTACTGGTGCTGGCGTTGCTGCTGGTGTTGCGGCTGCGCTCGCAACTGGCGGGTTGCCGGGAGCAGAGCGAAGAATCACGACGGGTCCTGCATCAGGTGCAGGAAGAGTCAGAAAAACAGCGTTCAGATGCCGTCCTGGGGCGCATGCTGGGTGACCTGGCAGCGAGCCTCGTGCGCGAGCCGGCGGCGCCGACGGTCCTGCCGGAGAGCCTGGTCAATACCCTGGTCGATTATCACAAGCGGGTGCATGATTACGATGCAGCGGTGCAATACTGCCTGCAGCCGGTGGAGCTGATGCCGGGAGCAGACAAGGATGACCTGGAGCATCTGATGGAGCATGTCACCGGTGCCCGCAAGCGCTTGTTCCAGGCGCGTGCCGCCCTGGTCGATGACGACATGCTGCAGCGCATGCCGGAGCTGCTGCAGAAGGCCGTTGTGCCGGTACCGGAGGACGATCTCGCGGTAGCCCTGGCGACCGTGGCCATGGCCGGGCGAGACAACCATGCCATCGAGCTGGGTGAAGTCATCGACAGTGCCCTGGTGCTGACCCGCGCGCGCAACCCGAATGGGCCGGTGCTGGAATCCAGCCTCGAGGATCTTCCGGTCCTGCCGCCATGGCCGTGGCTGCCGCCGACCCTGGTAAACCTGCTGCAGGTGGGCATGCGTGGCTGCGCTGCGGACACGGTGGCGAACTTTGACGCGCGTTTTGACGACGGGCGGGTGGATATCGCGTTTTCCGGCCCGCGCAGGGAAGGCATGACCGCTCCCGAGCAGGAAGCCCTCGACACCGCATTGTTCAACCACCAGCAGCGTCTGGATGAGCAGGGGCTGCGTCTGGCCATTGGAAGCGAAGACCAGCGCCGACATGGCTTCACCTTGAGCATACCCCTGCCTGACGGAGCCAGCGACAGGCTGTGAGCACTTCGGCCGTGGCGGCATCAGCTCCGCTGCTGGTATTTGGAGCCAGCGGGCAGGTGGGCACGCGGGTACTGGCGCGATGCCGGGACCAGCGGCAGCCGGTACTGGCGCTCAGCAGGCATGCTGGCCAGCACGACACTGACGACGGCGTGCGCTGGATCGGTGCGCGCCTGCCCGATGCGGTGCCGCCGCTACCGCCAGTCGCGGCCGTGCTCAGTCTCGGCCCACTGGATCTGTTTGTTGACTGGTTCGCGTGCTGGCGTCCGACCAGCGCCGTGCAGGTTGTCGCACTCAGTTCGATGAGCGCCGTGAGCAAGGCCCGTTCTGCCCACCGCGGTGAACGGGAACTGGCCGAGCGCATGCGCCGGGCCGAGGATGTGCTGGCCCGGCGCTGTGATGACCTGGGCCTGCCCTGGACGGTGTTGCGACCGACCCTGTTGTGGGGTACGGGCATGGACCGCAGCCTGAGCCGGCTGGCGCGCATGGCCCTGCGCTGGCGCGCCATGCCCCTGCCGCAGGCGCAGGGCTTGCGCCAGCCCGTGCATGTTGACGACGTGGCTGCCGCGGTACTGGCGAGCCTGCACAACGCCGATGCCAGTGGCTGCTGTATCGAGTGCGGTGGCGGCGAGCGACTCACGGCCAGCGAGTTGTTTCGACGCGTGCGCGACAGCGTGCCGCAGCGCACCGTGGCGCTTCCGGTGCCGGCGTGGCTGCTGCGCGGGATCACACCCATGGCCCGTTTCAGTCGCGCAGCCTCCGCCGCCGCGCGGCTGAATGATGATCTGCTGGCGGACAATTCGCGTCTTGAAAACGTGCTTGGGGTGCATCCACGCGGCTTTGATCCCGAACCGGGAGCGTGGCAGGAAGCTGCTGTCAAAACTTGATCATCCGTGCTCAGCGCATGCTTCGCTGGCAGTACATGCCGCTGCCAGGGCCGAATCCGGCCCTTGTCCACGCACTTTTTGATGCATCGCAGCAGCGCGGAGCCGCGGCGTCAGCGCACGCAATCATTGCAAACATGCGTTTGAACTGCATAAGATAGCGGGGGATACTCCGAACACGCCCGCGCATGCCCGATGCCCTGCAAGGCGCCCCGCGCACAAGGAAACTTTCATCATGCAGCTTCGTAACCTATTCGCCCTGATCGCTCTTAGCCTTTTGCTGACCGCATGCGGCAGCAGCGGCTCTTCCAGCGTTGGCAACAACCCGCCACCGCCACCGGCCATCGTCGCCAACTTCGATCCGGCCAACAGCGTGATTCCGTTCCCCAACAACCTGCTGTTCTCGGGAACCACGGACCTCACCCTCAATATTCCTGTTGCCGATCCGGCCGATTTCAGTGATCCACAGGTGGCATTGAACGCGCTCGACGGCTTCAGCACCGTGGCGCCGTGGAGCACCAGTTTTTCAACCGCGCCAAGTGCGGACTCGCTTAGTGCGGGTAACGACGTGCACGTGTACGAGGTGACTCTCGATGGGCCCGGCGGAAAGGTCACGGGCATCACCCGTGAATTGTCCTCGCCCGAAGAGTACGTGGTTGCCATGGCACCATCCGATACGGACGGCAAGACCCTGGCCATCGTGCCCACCAGCCCGCTCAAGCCCCGCACCAGCTACATGGCGGTGCTGACCAATGGCATTACCAACGGTAACGGCACTCCGGTGACAGCTTCGTTGACCTATACCCTGGCCAAGGGCGCCGCAGCCCTGTGCGTGAACGGCAAGTCGACCAGCGAATCGCTCACTGACGCCCAGGCTTGCCAGCTGGAGCCGGTGCGGCAACTGGTCAATTCCCAGGAAGCTGCAGCCGCTGGCGCGGGTGTATCCCGTGCTGACATCGTGTTGTCGTGGGTAGCCACGACGCAGAGCACCAACACCGTGCTGAACGCAGTAACCAGCAAGATCGAGGGGGCTCCTGCAGCCACCACGCAACTGGCCCCGACCGGCAAGACACTTGGTGATCTGGGCCTGGGTCTGGCGCCGATCGCCGACGTCTATATCGGCTACATCAATCTGCCGTATTACCTGGGTGTGCCCAGCCAGAGCGATCCGACTGCGCCGCTGACGGATTTCTGGCACGCTGCGCCCGGCGCCTATGCAGGGCCGGCGGCAAGCTTCGGCCTCGACCCCACCTCCACCAACGTCACTGCCTACAACCCGTTCCCGGTAGCCAACCAGTCCCTGGGCGCGCCGCTGCTGGTGACCGTGCCCAACACGGGCACTCGACCGGCTGGTGGCTGGCCGGTGGTCATCTTCCAGCACGGCATCACCCGCAACCGTACCGACATGCTGGCGGTGGCGCAGACCTACGCTTCGCTGGGCTACGCTGTTGTCGCCATGGACCTGCCGTTGCACGGTGTCGATTCGAGCAATCCGTTCTACATCGGCAACACGCCCTTTGCGGCAGCGGCCCAGGAACGCACCTTCAATCTGGATGTCATGAACAACGATACCGGTGCCCCAGGCCCCGACGGCAAGGTGGATCCGTCCGGTTCGCACTTCATCAACCTGCAGAGCCTGCTCACCTCGCGTGACAATCTGCGCGAAGGGGTGGCCGATCTGGTCGAGCTCGAGCACAGCATCGGCAGCATGGCTCTGCCCGACAAGCCCGGTACCGCCTTCAACGCAAGCGATATCAGCTACACCGGTCAGTCGCTGGGCAGCATTGTCGGTACCGTGTTCATGGCCGTTGATCCGAATGTGCAGACGGCCGTCCTGAACGTTCCGGGTGGCGGCATTGCGCGCCTGCTGGATGCATCGGTGTCGATCGGACCGCAGATTCACGCCGGTCTGGCTCAGGCCGGTGTCGAGCAGGGCACGCCAGCCTACGACCAGTTCATGCTGGCCGCGCAGACCGCCGTCGATTCGAGTGATCCGATCAACTTTGCCCGCTTCACCACGGGCAAGAACCTGCTGCTGCAGGAAGTGGTGGGCAGCGACAGCTCGCCGTCCGACCAGGTCATTCCCAACAGCGTGCCAGGTGCACCGCTTTCCGGTACCGAGCCGCTGATTGCGGCACTGGGCCTGACCGCCATCGATTCCAGCACCCAGTCGGCAGCCGGCGTGCGTGCGGCGACCCGCTTCACCAGTGGTGAGCACGGATCGCTGTTGAGTCCTGCGGCAGATCCGGCGGTCACCGCCGAAATGCAGGGCGAAATGGCCAGCCTTATTGGCAGCGGCGGTAAGGCCGTGCAGGTGGCCAATCCCGCGGTACTCAAGCCCGTCGAATAGCTTTCGCAAAATCTCGGGTAATAACGGCCGCTTCACATGAAGCGGCCGTTTTCTTTTGTGCACCAGTCAAGCTGAATAAATGCAAGACAAGGCATAATCGGGTAATCCCTGAATCTGGAATGGGCATGAACGCAAACAAATCGAGCGGCAATCTGGTCTGCGTGGGCATCGGCATGACGCTGGGTTCACACATCGGACCGCTGGCTCGCAGCTATATCGAGCAGGCCGATGTCGTGTTCGTGGCGGCATCCGACGGCGTGGTGGAACAGTGGGTCGAGGAAATGAATGCGGATGTGCGCAGCCTGCAGCCGCTATACGGTGAAGGTCGCTCGCGCATGGAGACCTATCACGCGATGATCGATACGCTGCTGGCCGAGGTGCGCAAGGGCCGGCAGGTATGCGCAGCCTTCTACGGGCACCCGGGCGTTTTTGCCTGGCCGGCGCACCGCGCCATCGAGCTGGCGCGCGAGCAGGGTTACGATGCGCACATGGAGCCGGGAATTTCCGCCGAGGATTGCCTGTATGCCGATCTGGGTATCGATCCGGGCAAATTCGGCTGCCAGCACTTCGAGGCGACCCAGTTGATGATTTACAAACGCCGCGTCGATCCCAGTGCCTGCCTGGTGCTGTGGCAGGCTGGTGTGGCCGGAGATCGCAGCCTGAAGCGCCTGAAGACCGCGGCCGGTTATCGCCAGATACTGGTGGATGTACTGGCGAAAGATTATCCGCTGGATCATCCGGTCATTATCTATCGCGCAGTGACCCTGCCTATACATGAACCCCGAATGGAGACGGTTGCGCTGGGTGATTTACCTGGCGCGGATATCGGCATGGAGGATACTCTGGTGCTGGAACCGGCCCAATCCATGCAGCAAAACCGTGAAGTACGTAGCTACATCGATGAGCTCGATGGGAGCATACTGAAAGGGCTCGGGCCAGTCGCGAACGACTGATCCGGGCAAAGGGGCGGTCATTGGCCCGATAATCCGAAGGACCTGTCCCTATCTGCCGCTCCCTGAGGAGTTGGCCCTGACAACATCTCAATTGAGGGAATTACAATGTCCAATCTGATTAGCTTTCTCGAAAATCTTGGTCAGAACGCAAACATGCGCCAGGCTACCAGGCCCGCGCTGTACACCGCCATGAACAATGCGCAGATCGATGCTGATGCGCAGTGGGCCATCTTGCGCGGCGATCAGGACCGGCTGGCGTCGGTGCTGGATGCTCGTCGTGACATGGTGTGCTTGGTCATGGCGCCGGAGGTGCATGCCGCCGAGACCGTCGAGCTGGACGGTCGTCTCGCCGAGGCCGTCTGACCCGGACGCTGATGGCGTCCCACGGGTGAGCAACGTCGTGGTTATTTCGATGCTGCACATGACTTCCGGGCCGCGCCGGGCGCATGTCGTCTGGCGCGGTCTTGTGCTGCTCATGCTGCTGTGTCCTGTGGCACTGGGCGCGACGGACACCCCTGCGCAACAGTTGAATTTGGCCGATTCGGTCAAGACCTCCGACCACGACCATTTCAAGCGCATTCTCGGCGAGCTGGGGCCCGAAGCAAATTCTTTACCCGAGGATGCGCGCTGGCACCTGCGTTACCTGCAGGCCTGGGAGCTTGTGTACCGCGGCGATTACACCAAGGCAACGACCCAGCTTGAGCTGATCGCCAGGGACTGCCCGAGCAGGGATCTTCGTTTCCGCGTCGAAGTCACACTGATGAATGTCGATGCACTGTCGCTGCAATACGACAGCGCATTCCAGCGGCTGGTGAAACTGGTCGCGGAAGTGCCGGAAATTTCCAGCCAGCAAGCGCAAACGCAGTTCTACGCGACCGCCGCGATTCTCTACAACAAGGTGGGCGAGTATGACCTTGCCACCTCGGCCGCCGACAAGCTGCTGACCGCGGACAGCTCCAGCGACACGCTCTGCAAGGGGCGCTATTTCAAGTTGCTGGCGGCCTACAACAGCGGCCAGTTGAGCACCAGCGACCCCGCCATTGAAGTGGCCCAGCACACCTGTGCCGAGGCGAACGAATCGATGCTCGGGAATTCGCTGCGCATCCTTCTGGCCAAACTCGATCTGTCCCGGGGCAATCCGGTCTCCGCCCTGGCCATTCTGACTCCGCATTATCACGAGGTACTCAAGACCGGCTATGCCGAGTTGATCTCGGGCTTTGAAGCGGAGATGGCACAGGCCTACCTGCAATCGGGCGATCCGAAAAACGCCGCCATCTATGCCAGGCGGGTGGTCAGTGCCAGTAGCGGGCAGGATTTCAGCGAGAGCCTGGCAGCCGCCTGCAAGACCTTGTATGAGATCTACAAGGCTCGCGGCGACACGGCTGCCGCGCTGTCCTGGTACGAGCAGTACACCTCTGCCGACAAGGGTTATCTCAACGAGGTGAGTGCCAAGTCGCTGGCGTACCAGAAGGTCAAGCAGCGTGTGCAGGCCAGTCAGGCACGGGCCGATGCTGCACAGAAGCAGAACCGCATTCTGCAGCTTCAACAGACGCTTTCTGAGAAGGTTGCCGAGACCCGCGGCTTGTATGCAACCTTGTTGCTTATCGCCCTGGTCGTGCTTTGCGTATGGGTCTTGCGACTCCTCCGCTCTCAGCAGCGCCTTCGCAAGCTGGCCGAGATTGACAGCCTGACCGGCATTTACAACCGCCAATACTTTGTCAATGCAGGCGGCCCCCTGCTTGAAGCCTGCAAGAAAGAGGGTGCCAACGCCAGCCTGATCCTGATCGACCTTGATCACTTCAAGCTGGTCAACGATACCCATGGCCATGCAACCGGCGATGCTGTGTTGCAGCGCACGGCACTCGCCTGCCAGGGTCAGCTGCGAGCGAACGACCTGTTTGGTCGGCTGGGTGGCGAGGAGTTCGGCATCGTCATGCCCAACTGCGAACTGGACATGGCGGTCGAGTACGCGGAGCGTATCCGCAGCGCGATTGCCGCGCTGTCCGGCGCCAGCGACGACACGCCCAATGTCACGGCAAGCGCCGGCGTGGCTTCGACCGCACGCGCCAACTACGATCTGCGCCAGCTGATGATCCATGCCGATGATGCCCTGTATCGGGCCAAGCGCGATGGTCGCAATCGCGTGGCGGTGTCCGACGGTACTATATCCATCGTCCGCACGACTTTCTCCACCGTCGGCTGAGTGACGCTCAAGACCCGCAAGTCAGCGGGGCGCCATGCACAGCATCACTGTCGCCTCAGTAGCGGATGCCCAGGCGGCGCAACACCTTGCCGGCCAGCCAGGCCGGGCCGATCAGCAAGTAGGCCAGGTCAGTCAGGAAAGACGGCTTTCGTCCTTCTATCTTGTGTCCGATGAACTGACCAATCCAGGCCGCCACGAACAGGCCAATCGCCAGCCAGAGCAGGCCAGTCGGCCCCAGCAGCCGCAACAGTGCCTCACAGATCACGGCGCAGGCGATGAACACAATTGCCATGGCCAGGGCTACCGGGCGAGACAGGCGCAGGTAAAACACGAACACCGCCAGCATGGCCGCCGCAGCCCACAGGCCGGCCCGGCCAATATTCTCAGGCACCGGAACAAGCCACAGGAACGCCACCACGCACCACAGAATCACCGGCACGCAGAGCCAGTGAATGGCCCGGTTGGTCGGATTCTGGTGATCGGCGCTGTAGTTGCCAAACCACTCGTGTACATCGTGCATGAACTGCTCTCCGCTCACATGGCCCGGATAACAACTCTACGCTGAACCCGGGGCCGGGTAAAATGCCCATCGCTGTTTCAATCCGGCGCGCTGCCGCTCTCATCACAGAGCCGTGCCAGCGCCTCGGCATATTTTTCCGCAGTGGCGTCGATGATGGCCTTGGGCAGGATGGGTCCGGGCGCCTGCTTGTCCCAGTCCAGCGTATCCAGGTAGTCGCGCACGTATTGCTTGTCATAGCTGGGCGGGCTGATGCCTGTGTTGTACTGGGAGGCTGGCCAGAATCGCGACGAGTCGGGTGTCAGTATCTCGTCCATCACGTACAGCTTGCCATCGGCATCGGTGCCGAACTCGAACTTGGTGTCCGCAATGATGATGCCGCGATCACGCGCGTAGTCGGCGGCATACCGATACAGCGTGAGGCTGGCTGCGCGTACGCGTTCAGCCATATTCTTGCCGACCAGCGCGATCATTTTTTCGAAGGAAATGTTTTCGTCGTGGTCGCCCGCCGCGGCCTTGGTCGACGGCGTGAACAGGGGCTCGGGGAGTACCTGTGCCTGCAGCAGGTCCGGTGGCAGGCTGATCCCGCACAACTGGCCACTGGCCTGGTATTCGCGCCAGCCCGAGCCGATCAGGTAGCCACGCACGATGGCCTCGACCGGAAGAGGCTTGAGATGGCGGGTGACGACGGTACGGTCGCGGTACAGATCAAGGTCGGTACCGGCCGGCAGCACCTCTTCAATCGGTGTGTCGAGCAGATGATTGGGCACCAGATGGCTGGTCTTCCCGAACCAGAAATTGCTGAGGCGAGTCAGAATTTCGCCCTTGCCCGGAATCGGGTCCGGCAGAACCACGTCATAGGCCGACAGACGGTCGCTGGCAACTATCAGCAGCCGCTCATCGGAAAGTGCAAAAACGTCACGGACCTTGCCCTGGTGGATGCATTCGAGACCAGGCAGGTGGGCCTTGCTGAGGGAGGTCGGCACGGTGAAATTCCCCGAGGGCGAAATGCGCATTGTAGCCAATGCGCTCGGTTGACACGTTACACTGTGCGCTGGTTTTGTCTCACTTCCCCGCCATGCATCCCGTCGCACCCGGAAAAATCGTGCCCTCCAGCCCCCGTCTTGACGCGCGGTCAGCCCAACCTCACGGACAGCCAGAGCAATGAAATATCTGGGTGCGCTGATTGGTGCCGTGGTGGGGCTGGTGGTGTTCCACAACTTTGTCGCGCTGATGTTCGGTGCGTTGATCGGTTATGGCTTTGATGTAAGTCGCCATCAGAAGAAGCGCCAGCGGAAAGTTGCGGATCGCGGCTTTGTGGAGCCCCTTTTTGCGCTGCTGGGCGCCATCGCCAAGTCCGACGGACGCGTGTCCGAGAACGAGATTGCGGTGGCCGAGCGCATGATGCAGCGCCTGCAACTGAACAGCGACTGGCGCAAACGTGCCATAAATGCGTTCAACAGCGGCAAGCAGCCGGGATTCGACATGCGCACCACCCTCACGCGGCTGCGTGACTGGACCGGCGGCTACCGCGACCTGGCCTACCCCATGCTGGATGTTCTGGTGGACACCGTGCTGGCCGAGGGCGCGCCGAGCGAAGCGAAACTGCGTCTGCTGAAACAGGTGGCCCATGCCTTGCGAATCAGCGAACTGGAGCTGATGGCGATGATGGCCATGAAGGGTGCTGCGGCCGGTCAGGCGGGTGCCAGGCCCGGCTGGCAGCCAGGCTCCGCCGGGCCGCGCAGTGCGCCGGGGCGCAGCGGATTTTCCGACCCCTATGCCGTCCTGGGTCTGACCCGCAATGCCGAGAACAGCCAGATCAAGCGCGCCTACCGCAAACTGATGAGCGAGCACCATCCCGATCGTCTTGGTGACCTGCCCAAGGATTTGCGGCGACGCGCCGAGGAGCGCGCCAGCGCCATCAACGCGGCATACGACCAGATCAAGCAGCAGCGCGGAATCAAGTAAGCTGGGGCCTGCCAGATGGCTGCACGGTTGGCTGTGCGTGGTCCGGTACGGCGCTTTGATGTCGTGATGGTCGGCCAGCGCTTCCTTACGCAATCGACGTTTCATTCCGACAGGCTTTTTTGCGCCTGATCGCCATAACACCGACAGGTACCCGGAGGTTTCCGAACATGGCCAGACAGCCCACCATCATTGCTCCGTCGATCCTGTCCGCCGACTTCGCCCGTCTCGGCGCCGAGGTTGATGCGGTGCTCGAGGCCGGTGCCGACTGGGTGCACTTTGATGTCATGGACAATCACTACGTGCCCAATCTCACCATCGGCCCGGCGGTGTGCAAGAGCCTGCGCAAGTATGGTGTCGAGGCGCCGATCGACGTGCATCTCATGGTCAAGCCGGTTGACCGCATCGTGCCTGATTTTGCCGAAGCCGGTGCCAGCCTGATCAGTTTTCATCCGGAGGCGGTCGAGCATGTGGACCGTACCCTGGAATTGATCCGCGAATGCGGCTGCAAGGCTGGCCTGGTGTTCAATCCGGCCACCTCACTGGACTGGCTGGACTACGTGCTTGACCGCATCGACCATGTCCTGATCATGTCGGTCAACCCGGGATTCGGTGGCCAGAGCTTCATCGCCAGCGCCCTCGACAAGCTGGGCAACGCCCGCCGCATCATTGATGCCAGCGGCCGCGACATCCGTCTTGAGGTCGACGGTGGCGTCAAGGTCGACAACATCGCCGATATCGCCGCCGCCGGTGCCGACACCTTCGTTGCCGGTTCGGCCATCTTTGGTGCCGACGACTATCGCCGGGTCATCCAGACGATGCGCGACAACGCGGGCTGAGTTCAAGCAACGGCGGGGCCAGTCGCCGCAGCAACGGATGCCAGTCGGGATCAGGGTCCTCGTGGCGATCAGCCATTGCCTGATTGAGCGGGTATGTGGTCATGACGGATTCCTCCGGGATCAAATGAAAGACAGTGCCAGCCCCAGCAACAGGGCGGTGATGGCGAAAACGACACGCAGCGGTTCGTAGTTGCCTTGCAGTTCCGGGTCGACGGGGACGTCTGATTTCATGGTGGCTCCTGGTCGTGGCGCTGATTCATTGCACCCCGCCGCAAGGGCGGTCACGGGCGCCGTCGGGGGCGAAAAACGGGCCAAATCGGGCATTTTCGGGTCAATCGGCTTGCATGGTTGCCGGATGCAGGACACGCTTGCCGGACAGGCTCGTACCCGGTCGCGAAGAGAATCCTGGAATGAGCCCTATTAGTACTTGTGAGTGACCAGATAGCAAATGGACATGGGCAATTGAAAAAGCGAATGGCGTGGGTGGCAGTGTCCGTCCTGCTAATAGTGGCGACGGGGTTTGCGTTGTATCTGCACCAAGCCCGGCCGAGGACGGACATCGCCAGCGCTATTCGTGTCAATTCTGGGGCTGAATCGGTTGCGGAGACAAATTCCAGTGCGATCGACAAAAGTCGCATTGTGGGCCACACCGGCACGACCATTCCGCCAGGATCTTCCGTTCCAGGCAACACCGTCAAGCGACCATTGCTCGGCGTGACGACTTTTCAGGAGTTGGCACAGAACCTGCAAAATGGCCCGCGTGGCGAGCGCCTGCATATGTTGTGGACAGCTGCGTCTGTGTGTGACTTCCACCGGTCTCAAGGCATCATGGAAGTTGGTGCAAGGGACGACCATGATCAATGGTTGGACCATTTCTGCCAGTCCTATTCGGGTGATGCCGAAAACTATCTTCAGGAAATGAACGATTTGCCTGCCAGTTCGGAACTCGCTCAAGCGCAATCACTATCGAGTATTGCAGGGACCTCAAGCGGCAAATCAGACGCGATAACCGTAGCCAGGCATATGGTCCGTTCCACAGCGCAACCCGCCGTTCTGGAAATTGCAGGAGTCTATCTCGCCAATACGGGCAAATGGAAAGTGGGTGCGGAATTTGCGGCGGCTTCGGGGGCAACAGTACAGTTGCCAAAAGCGCAGCGCTTGGCAGTCAAATTGCTCACCTGTGGCTTGTCGGGTGGTTGTGGTCCCGGAGCCTGGACGACAATGTTTGTTTGCGGTGGCGCGCATCGCTGTTCGCCAGGCATCACTGCGTACGAAGTTTGGCGTTACACATACTCCCCGCAGGTCTACCAACTTGCGCTGAAGATCGAAGAGCAGTTGCTTGCAGAACGTGCTGGTCATCGCAATCCACATTGACTTGATAAAAGGGGAGCGGATCACCAATTTGCCTTTTGAGTCAATACGGGCGAGCTCGCCGGTTCCGCTTTGTGCACGATGCAGTTGTTGCACCAAGATTCGACGAGGCGACGCCGGGATCTTTTTGGCACGTTGCAATACGGGCGCTGTCAAGGAGATTCTCCGCTCTTGATGGTTGTGAGCCAGGACACATGGGACAACAACGCATCTGATGGCGACGGATCTGAACCGCCCCGGGTTTCGCGGAGGCTGTTTGGTTTGAGTCAGGCCGCCATGGCCTGACCTTGCTGTTGCCGATAGTAGTTTGCCTCAGCTTCTGCTGGCGGGATATACCCGATCGGTCCCAGCAGCCGCTGGTGGTTGAACCAGTCCACCCATTCCAGCGTGCCAATTCGACCGCTTCCCTGGTGTTCCACGACTGGCGATGGATCACCTCGGCCTTGTACAAGCCCGTTGATCGTCTCGGCCAGCGCGTTGTCGTAGCTATCGCCCACGCTGCCGACCGAGGCTTCGATGCCGGCTTCGGCCAGACGCTCGCTGTAGCGGATCGACACGTATTGCGACCCGCGGTCGCTGTGATGGATCAGGTCGCCCTGCTCGAACGGCTTGCGGGCGTGCAGCGCCTGCTCCAGCGCATCGAGCACGAAGTCCGTGCGCATCGAGCTGCGATACCCTCCAGCCCACGATGCGGCGGGCGAACACGTCGATGACGAAGGCCACGTAGAGGTAGCCCTGCCAGGTCGAGACATAGGTGAAGTCCGAGACCCACAGCGCGTTCGGACGATCGGCCCGGAACTGCCGGTTCACCCGGTCCAGCGGGCACGGCGCGGCCTTGTCGCTGACCGTGGTCGTCACCGCCTTGCCGCGCACCACGCCCGCGAATGCCCAGTCTGCGCATCAGCCGCTCGACCGTGCAGCGCGCCACCGTCATGCCTTCGCGATGCAGCTGCCGCCAGACCTTGTCGGCACCGTAGACCTCGCATGTTGCTCGTCCCAGACCGCGCCGGATCTCCGGTCTCCAGCATCGTCGTCGCGCTGCACGCGCGGCGGCGCCGTGGCTGGATCGGCCTCGCGAGCCGCATGCAGGTAGTACGTCGACGGGGCGATCTGCAGTACCTTGCAGATCGGCTCGACCCCGTAGCTTCGCGGTGTCTCGTCGATGAACGCCTTCATCACTTGAACCGGCGGTCGAGCTCCGCCTGGGCAAAATACGCCGCTGGCCTTGCGCAGGATCTCGTTGGCCTGGCGCAGCTCGCGGTTCTCGCGCTCCAGTGCCTTCATGCGTTCTCGCGCTCTGACGTGGTCAGGCCTTCGCGCAAGCCCTGGTCACGCTCGGCCTGGCGCACCCAGTTGCACAGCGTCTGCGCCGTGCAGCCGATCTTGCCGGCAATCGATTCGATCGCCGCCCACTGCGAGGCATGCTCTTGCTGGTGCTCGAACACCATGCGCACCGCGCGCTCGCGGACCTCCGGGGAATACTTCGGTGACTTCTTCTTGGTTTCCATCGCTCCATCCTCTCAAAGGTTGGAGCCTCCGGGAAACCCGGGGCGGTTCAGATCGTTGTTTCACTTTTTGATTCAGCCTGCGGACCGGCTGTCATTCGATCGCGTGCACAAATTCGCCCCTGCAGTTCAGGCCGAGCAGGCATTCCCGGCAGCAAAACAGTTGCGCAGGGCTTGCAAGCCTGGCTTCTGCAGGGCAGGCTTGCCGGATACACCGACGCAGGGAACCGTGCATGCCGCGCAATATCGCCATTGTCGAAGACGAACCGCTGATCCGTGCCAACTATGTCGAGGCACTGAATCGTCTTGGCTATGCGGCACGCGGGTATGCCACCCGGGGCCAGGCGAGCGTGGCGTTCAAGGCCCAGCTGCCGGATCTGGTAATCATTGATGTGGGCCTCGGCGATGAGCCCGAGGGTGGCTTTGACCTGTGCCGCGAGCTGCGCGCGCGCTCCTCGACCCTGCCGCTGATTTTCCTGACAGCGCGCGACTCGGACTTCGACGTGATCTCCGGGCTGCGGCTGGGCGCCGATGACTATCTCAGCAAGGACACCAGCCTGCACCAGCTGGCTGCGCGCATCGCCGCCCTGTTCCGCCGCATGGACTCCTTGAGCGTGCCGGCGACGCGGGAAACGGTGATCGAGCGCGGCCCGCTGAAACTGGCAACAGAGCGCATGCAGGTGGCATGGAACGATGAACTGGTGCCGCTGACGGTCACCGAGTTCTGGATGGTGCATGCCCTGGTGCGCCATCCTGGCCACGTGAAGAGCCGCGAACAGCTGATGCGTGATGCCGAGCTGGTGGTCGATGAAACCACCATCACCTCGCACATCAAGCGCATGCGCAAGAAATTTCTCGCCATCGACCCCGAGTTCACTGCCATTGATACGGTGCATGGGGCCGGGTATCGGTGGGTGGCCTGAAGCGCGGGCCGTGACGGCTGGTACCAAGGGTGGGGCTGTGGCAGGGGATTGTCAGAAAGCCAAAGCAAACGAGCAAGCGCAGCATGAAGGGCCGGATTTGAGCCGGATTGTGGCCGGTTCGCCGTCTTCCTGTGTGCCGACCAGCTATTGTCCAGTGGCACTCGCCCAATGACCTTGCAACGCAAACTGCTGCTGGTCTCCCTGGCTACGCTCCTGCTGCCGGTAGCCGGCTGGCTGTACCTGCGGCAGATGGACATGGTGCTGCGGCAGTCGCAGCAGCGTTCGCTGGCAGCCTCGGCGCAGATGCTGGCGCGCACGGTCAACGCCTGGGTGCGGCTGCCGCGCGAGCCGGCATGGCATGTGCAGCATTCGGTGCTGCCGCTGGTGGTGGACGGATACGGCGACGACTGGAATCGGCTGGCGGCGTGGGCCGAGCCGGTCGCCGGTAACGGACGCCTGCTGCTGGGCGAACATGCCGGCGAACTGTATCTGTTGCTGACGGTCGCGGACAGCACCGCCGATCGCCTCAAGCCCGATGGCACGATCGCTGCTGCCGACCATGTCGATTTGTGGCTGGGCATGCGCGGCGCTCGCTGCCACTACCAGCTGGCGGCGGTGGCCCCGGGCGTGATCAAGGCCCGACCCCTGAACAAGCCGGGCGACAAGTGCTTCGATCCCTTGCGCGTGCAATGGCAGGAGGATGGCAGCGGCTACCGCGTCGAATTGCGGCTGCCGGCAGCGGCGGGCCTGGGCTGGCTGGGGGTGCGGGCGGTCGATGCCAGTGCTTCTGGGCGGCCCGAGCCGGCAAGCTCCAGGCCCTTGCAGCGCTTCTCTCGCGATCTGTCGCAGCGCCTGGCTGCGCTTGTGCCCGATGCCGCTCGTGTGCGCCTGGTGGATCGCGATGGCTGGGTGGTCGCCAGTGCCGGACGGCTGGGCCAGACCGCTGGCGCGGACATGCCCGGCTGGCTGTCGACCGCGGCCTACCGGATGCTGGTGGCGCATGACATGCATGGTTCGTCGGCCATGGACCAGGTTGCTCCGCGGCTGGAGGCGCCGGAAGTGTGGCAGGCGCTGTCCGGTCTGCCGGCAACCAGCTGGCGCAGCTCGATCACCCGTGCGCGGGTCACCCTGGCTGCGGTCGAGCCGCTGCCGGGTGCGGGCGATCCGCGCGGGGCGATCGTGCTGGAGCAGTCCACCCAGGCCATGCCCCTGCTGAGCAACCGCAGTCTGTTGTGGCTGCTGCTGGGCAGCCTTGCATTGCTGCTGCTGGCCGGTGCCGTGCTGGCCGGTTTTGCGCTCAGACTCGGCAGTCGCCTGCGGCAGCTGCGCGATGCCGTGCACAAGGCAGCCTTCCGGCCTGGCCGTCAGCCGGCGCCCGCAGAACTTCCGGGCAGCGATGAAGCAGACGAACTGGGTGATCTGGCGCGCAGCCATCAGCAGCTTCTGCTGGCGGTATCCGGCTATACCGACTACCTGCGCACGCTGGCGTCAAAACTGTCGCATGAACTGAACACGCCCCTGGCCATCGTCAAGTCGTCACTGGACAATCTGGACCAGGCCGAGCTGCCCGATACGCAGCGTACCTACCTCAAGCGTGCGCGCGAGGGCAGCGAGCGACTGACATCGCTGGTGCGGGCCATGGGCGCTGCGGGACGCATCGAGCAGGCCATCGGCCAGAGCGAGAGCGAGGACTTTGACCTGCGCCTGCTGGTGGCCGGCTGCGCCGACGGCTACCGTCTGCTGGCGGGCAGCCGCGACCTGCACCTGTCCTTGCCCGCCGGAGCGGTGCAGCTGCACGGCGCGCCCGATCTCATCGTGCAGGCGCTGGACAAGCTGTTCGACAATGCCTTGTCGTTCACGCCCGAAGACGGCTGGATCCGCCTGGGTCTGCATGCCGATGACGAAGGCGTGGTGATCGAGCTCGCCAACCAGGGCCCGTTGCTGCCCGAAGACATGCGACGGGCGACTGTTCGATTCGCTGGTCAGTGTGCGCGACACCAGTGAGGCCGGCCGCACGCCGCATCTGGGCCTGGGCCTGTACATCGTGCGCATGATCGCCGAGTACCATGGCGGCCGGATCACGGCGCAGAATCTCGGGGACGGCAGCGGCGTGGTGTTCAGCCTGCGCCTGCGCGGCGTGGCGCGCCAGTCGATTGCGCCAGTCGAGCACAACGAGCCGGACTGACCTGGCCGGGCCGGCGCGCGGCCCGTGCCGGGCAACAATGCGGGCAAGGTGCCCAAGAGGCGGTGTTCCGATACACTGTCCGGTTCGTCGATTCTTGCCCGCCGATGAAAGCCCATCTGGCCGAATATCTGGAACTGACCAAGCCGCGCATCGTCGCGCTGCTGGTGTTCTGTGCCGTGATCGGCATGTTCCTTGCCGTGCCCGGCCTGCCGCCATGGCGCGCGCTGGTGTTCGGCACGCTGGGCATCTGGCTGGCCTCGGCCTCGGCGGCGGCCTTCAACCACCTGATCGACCAGCGCATCGACCGCTGATGGCACGCACCGCACGTCGACCGCTGGCCAGCGGCAAGCTCGCGCCGTGCAGGTGTTCGTCTTTGCCACTGTGCTGGGCATGGCCTCGATGCTGATCCTGGCGTTGCTGGTCAATGTGCTGACCGCGGCACTGACCTTTGCCGGCCTGATCGGCTATGCGGTGATCTACACTGCGTTCCTTAAGCGCGCCACGCCGCAGAACATCGTCATCGGCGGTGTCGCCGGCGCGATTCCGCCGGTGCTGGGCTGGACCGCCGCCACCGGCCAATTGCACCCGTATGCCTGGCTGCTGTGCCTGATCATCTTCGTCTGGACGCCGCCGCACTTCTGGGCGCTGGCGATCTTTCGCCGCGAGGACTACTCGCGCGCGCAGGTGCCCATGCTGCCGGTCACCCACGGCGTCGAGTACACCCGCTGGCATGTGCTGTTCTATACCCTGCTGCTGTTCCTGGTCACGCTGCTGCCCTATCTGACCGGCATGAGCGGGCTGTTCTACCTTGGCGGCGCGGTGGTGCTGGGGGCGGGTTTCGTCTACTACGCCGTGCGCCTGCTGAAGCCGCCTGACGAACGCTTTGCCATGCGCGTGTTCGGCTATTCGATCACCTACCTGATGGCGCTGTTCGCCTTTCTGTTGCTGGACCACTGGTTTGCGGTGCCGATGATCCACCCTCGCGTCTAGCGCGGCGCAGAGGCAGATATTGCGTCTGCCCCGCCGTTCAGCTGTCTGCCGGGGCCGTGCGCTAGACTGTTACTCAATCCTGAAGCAGTACCAACATGTTCACGCTTATACCACGCCTGGTCCGCCTGACTCTCCTAGCCAGCGCTCTGGTTTTGCCGGGTGCATGCGGCGGGCGCAGCCGAACAGGCCGACGAGGCGCAAAAAGCGACGCCCTGGCCGATCAGACTTCGCAGCAGCGGATCCAGTTCGCGGCCGCCTATGCCGCCGCCCAGCTCGGAGGCGACAGCTGGCGCACCCTGGCCCGGGGCCTGAAGGACTACCCGCTGTATCCGTATCTGCAGGCGGCCGCCATGATGCACGACATCGGCTCGGTCAGCCAGGACGAGGTGGAGCGCTATCTGCAACGCTACAAGGGCATGATTCCGGCGCACGACCTGCGCCGCGACTATCTGCATCAGCTTGCCGGGCGTGAGGACTGGCCGGCCTTCGCAAGCTGTACCGGCATGGACTGGGCTACGCACTGGCCTGCGACAACCTGCACGCACGCCTCGCCGCCGGCCACACCCTGGACTTTTCCGCGACCTGGCCACGATCTGGAGAAGACCGCATTGCCCGGCGCCTGCGATCCGGTGCTGGAATGGGCGCACAAGCACGGCCTGCTGACCAAGGCGCGGTTGTGGGACCGCATCGAGCGTGCCTCGGACAGGGGCCGGTCGGCACCATCGACTATCTGGCGATGGCTGCCGCACGGCGACGCCATCGTCGCCCGGCGGGTGGCGCTGGCCCGCCGAAGCCCGGAGCACGGCTGCGCGAGGCGCGCAAATGGCATGATTCCGAGCACACGCGCATGGCCGTGGCCCAGGCACTCGGGCGCCTGGCCATCGCCGACGACGAGGCCGCAGGCAAGGCACTGGCGGGCCCTGCACAAGCGTTTCGCCTTCAGCCGTCTCAGCGACACGAGATCGAGGCCGACATCGCGCTGTTCAATGCCACCGACTTCGAGTCCGACTCGCTGAGCCGCCTGCTGAAGCTGCCGGATGCTGCGCAGACCGATGTCACACGCGCCTGGCGCGTGCGCGTGGCCCTGACCAGCGGCGACTGGCACAAGGTGCTGAGCGCGCTGGACGCGCTCACGCCGGAACAGCAGCGCGACACCCGCTGGCGCTACTGGCGCGCCCGCGCGCTGGCCAGGCTGGGCCGCAAGGACGAAGCCCGCGAGCTGTTCCAGACACTGGCCGACGACGCCGACTACTACGGCTTCCTGTCGGCCGACTGGCTCAACCAGCCCTACGCCATCTGCCCGCTGGACCTGGCCGGCGACGCCGCCAGCGAGAAGCGGCTGTTGGCCAATCCGGGCCTGGCGAGGGCATTCGAGCTGCATGCGCTGGACATGCTGCCGCTGGCGCGGCGCGAATGGAACCAGGCCATGCGCGGCTTCGACCGCGACGATCGCCGCCTGGCCGCCGACCTGGCCACCCGCCGCGGCTGGTACGACCGCGCCGTATTCACCTTTTCCAGCGGCAGCAACCTGCGCCTGTACCAGCAGCGCTTCCCGCTGGGCCGGCAGCAGCAGCTGGTCGACGCCGCGCGCGACAACCAGCTCGATCCGGCCTGGGCCTACGCCATCCTGCGCGCCGAGAGCGCCTGGGTCTCCGATGCCCATTCCGGCGCCGATGCACGCGGCCTGATGCAGTTGCTGCCCAGCACCGGTGCGCACGTCGCGCATGAACTGGGCGACACCTGGCACGGCGCCGCCAGCCTGTACGATGCCGACACCAATATCCGCCTCGGCACCCGCTACCTTTCGGAGATGGCCGCGCGCTACCAGGGCTCGCCTTGGCTGGCCTCGGCCGCCTACAACGCCGGCGCCGACAAGGTCGACGCATGGCTGGACACGCATCGCCAGCTGCCGCCGGACGTGTTCATCGACACCATGCCCTATCACGAGACCCGCGCCTACGTGCGCCGCGTGCTGGCTTTCAGCGTGCTCTACGACTGGCGGCTCAACCAGAAGACCGTGCCGCTGGCCGCGCGCATGCCGCGCTACGGCCAGCCCTATCATGCGCCTGCCGCCGACAGCGCAGCGCAAGCCGGTGGTCTGCCCGGCCACCCAGGACGCCGAGCCGCCAGTGCCATTTCAGCACGCCGCACCCGGCTGAACCCGGATCCCTTGCACGCACACGGGCCGCGGGTGACACTCTGCGTCCATCCCGATCAGCCGAACGAGGAAGCGACATGCATGCCGAGAAGCTGCTGATACTCGGAGGTAGCGGTTTCCTGGGCCACCACCTGCTGCCGAAGCTGAGCAAGGCCGGTCACCGCATGACCGTGCTCACGCGCAATCGCGAATCGCACCGCGAACTGGCGCTGATCCCCAATGTCACCCTGCGCAACGCCGATGTCCACGACAAGGACACGCTGGTCAAATTCATGCAGGGCCAGGACGGCGTCATCAACCTGGTCGGCATCCTCAACGAGGGCGGCGGCGACAGCTTCGACAAGGTGCATGTCGCGCTGACCGAAAAGCTGATCGACGCCTGTCGCCAGGCCGGCGTGACACGCCTGGTGCAGATGAGCGCGCTCAAGGCCGGGCAGGGCCTGTCGAAATACCTGAAGTCGCGCGGTCGCGCCGAGGAAGCCATCCGCAACAGTGGTCTTGACTGGACCCTGCTGCAGGCCTCGGTGATCTTCGGCCGCGACGGCGGCCTGACCAAACGCTTCGGCGACCTGCTCAAGCTGATGCCGGTGCTGCCGCTGCCACGCCCGCACTCGCGCATGGCGCCGGTCTATGCGGATGATGTGGCCGAAGCCATCGTGCGCGTACTGCAGCGCGAGTCCAGCATCGGCAAGACACTGGAACTGTATGGCCCTGAAACGCTGGAGCTGATCGAGATCGTGCGCAAGATCGCCGCCACCCTGCACAAGCGCCGCTGGGTCATCGGCATGCCCGATGCGATCGGCCGGATCCAGGCCAGCGTGGCCGGCCTGATCCCCGGCAAGCCGTTCACGCGCGACAACTTTCTCAGCCTGCGCACCGACTCGGTCGGCAGCCGCGACGGCCTGGGCACACTCGGCATCGAGCCGCATCCCTTTGTCGAGATGCTGCCCTACCTGTTCGGCGACAACAGCCGCACCCGCGGTTACGATCAGTTGCGCGAACGATTGCGCGAGCGGCGGCAACACAGCTGAGCGGCAGCTTCACCGGCATGACAGGTTGCAACCCGCTGCCGCCGCGACCACCGCTCCTGCGGGAGGGAACCCGCGTCACGTCACCCGTGCGCCGCCATGCCACAATGCCTTCATGAAGATCTATCTGGTCGGCGGCGCGGTCCGCGACAAGTTGCTGGGCGGCACGGTGGCCGACCGCGATTTCGTGGTGGTCGGCGCCACGCCCGAGGACATGCAGGCGCAGGCTTCCGGCCGTGGGCAAGGACTTTCCGGTGTTCCTGCACCCGCGAAACGAAAGAGGAACACGCGCTGGCGCGCACCGAGCGCAAGACCGGACCCGGCTACCGCGGTTTCGAGTTCCATGCCGAGCCCACCGGTGACGCTGGAGCAGGATCTGGAACGGCGCGATCTCACCATCAATGCCATCGCCGAGGATGCAGGAAGGCCGGCTGATCGATCCGTTCGACGGGCCGGCGATATCGAGGCCCGGGTGCTGCGCCATGTCTCGCCGGCTTTCGTCGAGGATCCGGTGCGGGTGCTGCGCGTGGCGCGTTTCGCCGCGCGTTTCGCCCACCTGGGTTTCACCGTGGCCGACGACACCATGGCGCTGATGCGGCAGATCGTCGAGGCCGGCGAAGTCGATCATCTGGTGCCCGAGCGGGTATGGGCCGAACTGGGCAAGGCACTGGCCATGCCCGCGGCCGTCCGCATTCATCGGCGTGCTGCGCGACTGCGGTGCGCTGGCCCGCATTCTGCCGGAAGTCGATGCGCTCTACGGCGTCCCGCAAGTGGCCGAGTATCACCCCGAAATCGATACCGGCGTGCACGTCGAGATGGTGCTGGACATGGCCGCGCGCCTGGCCCCGGGCGATGATCTGGTCGGCTTTTGCGCGCTTGTCCACGACCTGGGCAAGGCGCTCACGCCCGCGGACGAACTGCCTTCCCATATCGGCCACGAGCGACGCGGGCTGAAGCCGCTGCAGGCACTGGCCGAGCGCCTGCGCGTGCCCGCCGAGCACCTGCGCTGGCGCAGGCCGTATGTCAGCATCACCTCAATGCCCATCGGTCACTGGAGATGAAGCCCGGCAGCGTGCTCAAGCTGCTGGAATCGGTCGATGTATTGCGCCGTCCGCAACGGCTGGACCGTTCCTGAAGGCCTGCGAGGCCGACAAGCGCGGCCGCAAGGCTGCCGGCGACGAGGCCTATCCCCAGGCCGACTTCCTGCGCCAGGCGCGCGATGCCGCCGCCGCAGTCCCGGCGCAACCGTTCATCGCCGCCGGCAAGCAGGGCCCGGCCATCGGCGAGGCCATGCGCCAGGCACGCATCGAGGCGATTGCGGCGATCGAGCGGCCCGGCAAGTCCTGATGTTTCGCGGCGACACGCTCGGCTGCGGCGTCAGCGCCTGGCAGCCTCGGCGCGAATCTGGGCCTCGACCACGGCGATGGCTGTCATGTTGACCACGCGCCGCACCGTCGATTGCGGGGTAAGGATGTGCGCCGGCTTGGAGGCACCCATCAGGATCGGTCCAAGCACCACCCCACCGGTGATGGCTCTGACGAGGTTGAAGGCAATGTTGGCCGCTTCGAGGTTGGGGAAGACAAACACATTGGCCTTGCCGCGCAGGCGCGAGTTGGGGAACAGCCGGTCACGCATCACCGCATCCAGGGCCACGTCACCCTGCATTTCGCCCTCGACTTCCAGGCGCGGCGCGCGCTTCTGAATCAGCGCCAGAGCCTCGCGCATGAGTGCGGCCGATGCCGAATCGCGACTGCCGAAGTTGGAACTGGCCAGCAGGGCAATGCGCGGGGTGATACCGAACAGGTTCAGTCGCAGGGCGGCCTGCAGGGTGGCCTCGGCAATCTGCTCGGGGTCCGGGTTGTCCTGCACGTAGGCATCGAGAAAGAAATAGGTTCCGGCATCGCAGGCCACGCCGGACATGGCCGACAGGCGCGTCACGCCCTGATCAAGGCCGATGATGTCCTGCATGTACGACAGCTTCTTGGTGTAGCGGCCCACCAGTCCGCAGATCATGGCGTCGGCATCGCCGCGTTCCACCATCAGCGCGGCGATGACGGTGGCGCGCGAGCGCACGATGGACTTGGCCAGCGTCCGGGGTTACGCCGCGGCGTTCCATGAGCTTGTGATAATGCTGCCAGTAGTCGTCGAAGCGCGGATCACTGTGGATGTTGCACAGTTCGAAATCCGCGGTCCTGCTGCAGACGCAGACCGGCGCGCTCGATGCGTCGGGCAATGACATCCGGGACGGCCGATGAGGATCGGCCGCGCCAGTCGCTCGTCGACCACGGTCTGCGCTGCGCGCAGCACCATGTCTTCCTCGCCCTCGGCGAACACCACCCGGCGCGGGTCCTCCTTGGCACGGTCGAAAACCGGCTTCATCAGCAAGTCCGGTGCGGAACACGAAGTTCCACAGTTTCTGGGTATAGGCCTTGAAGTCCTCGATCGGCCGCGTGGCCATGCCCGACTCCATTGCCGCGCGTGCCACCGCTGGCGCCAGATGCACCAGCAGGCGCGGATCAAACGGCTGCGGAATCAGGTAGTCGGCACCGAAATGGGGCACCTTGCCACCGTAGGCGCGCACGCTGATGTCGCTGGCCTCGCGGCGGGCGAGATCGGCGATGGCATGCACGCAGGCCACTTTCATGTCCTCGTTGATGCCGGTCGCGCCAACATCCAGCGCGCCGCGGAAGATATAGGGAAAGCACAGGACGTTGTTGACCTGATTGGGGTAGTCCGAGCGCCCGGTGGCCATGATGCAGTCCGGACGAACCTCGCGCGCCTCCTCGGGCAGAATCTCGGGTGTCGGATTGGCCAGGGCGAAAATTATCGGCTCGATCGGCCATGGTGGCGCACCATCTCCGGCTTGAGCACGCCCGCCGGCCGATACGCCGAGGAACACATCGGCGTCCTTGACGATATCGCCCAGGGTGCGCGCATCGGTGTCGCGCACATAGCGCTGGGCATTCTCCGCCAGGTTCTCGCGGCCGCTGTGCAGCACGCCATCCTTGTCGCTGACCATGATGTTCTCGGGCTTCACGCCCAGGCTGACCATCATGTCCAGGCAGGCGATGCCGGCGGCACCGGCACCCGAGGCAGCCACCTTGACCTCGTCGATCTTCTTGCCGATCACTTCCAGGGCATTGATCAGTGCGGCGCCGACGATGATGGCGGTGCCGTGCTGATCGTCGTGGAACACCGGGATGCTCATGCGTTCGCGCAGCTTGCGCTCGACCATGAAGCATTCGGGCGCCTTGATGTCTTCAAGATTGATGCCGCCGAAGGTCGGCTCCAGCGAGGCAATGATGTCGACCAGCTTGTCCGGATCACTTTCGTCGATCTCGATGTCGAACACGTCGATGCCGGCGAACTTGCTGGAACAGCACGCCCTTGCCTTCCATCACCGGCTTGCCCGCCAGCGGGCCGATGTTGCCCAGGCCCAGCACCGCCGTGCCGTTGGTGATCACGGCAACCAGATTGGCGCGCGCGGTCAGCTCGGCTGCCTGCGTCGGGATCGTCGACGATGGCCTCGCAGGCCGCCGCCACGCCGGGCGAATAGGCCAGCGCCAGGTCACGCTGATTGAGCAGCGAGGTGGTCGGCGTGATCTTGATCTTGCCGGGGCACGGGTAGCGGTGATAGTCGAGTGCTGCCTGTCTGAGTTCGTCAGGTATCTTGGACATGGACGCAGGTCACGAAAGTCTGTTGAATCACGGGAGGGTCATGGTAGCACCGCCACCCGAAATGGTTGATCACTGAGTAGGAGCCTAGGGGCAGAAACCGGGTGAGCGGAAAAGCTGGCCAAAAGCACCAGCCGCAGCCGCTTGTGTTTCTACCACCCAGGTTCGTTGGCAGAAGCGGGAAGGCTCAGTCACTGCAGCGGCATCGGCGATACGACCATCAGGGCCTCAGGGCCGGGTGTCAATATGCTGGCGCAGCTCGGCGACTACCGGGTGCTCGGTCAGCTCGAACGCGCGCCATGTCGGGTTGAACACGAAGCGCCGACCGAAGCGGCAATCACGCTTCAGATGCACGGTAACGCGCGGTGGATTGAGCCAGCGGGTCGATGAGATCGACTCAATCTGGCTCCAGACAATCCGCACTTCCTCGCCGCGTGCGCGCAGCAGCAATCCGTTGTCGGTCATCCATACTTCGTCGATGAGCCCGCGCAGCAAAAACCATGAGGGCAGGATCGCAACAACGGAGATTGCGGCAATCAGGCCCATGATGCGCGGGTCGATACTGGCCTCGGGGTGGCGCCAGAATACCATCCCGAGCCCGGCCAGGACGGCCAGGGGGAGCAGGGGGTAGAGACGCTTGTTCCAGGGGGTGACGGGAGAGGACAGTCGTTTCATTCCATGTCCTCGTGGCGGTTCTGTCGCGCCTGGCTGCCGCGGCGCTTCCTGTTGGCCTGCGAGGTGGAGTCTGCCTTGCGCTCCAGGCGCGCAAGGCGGTTGGCTGCCTGCTGGCGATGCTCATCCTGCAGCTTGCTGAAGTTGCTCAGACGGGCGGCATCCAGTTGACCGGCATCGATTGCGGCACGCACCGCGCAGCCCGGTTCGCTTTCATGAGCGCAGTCATTGAAACGGCACTGCCGCGCCAGAGCCTCGATGTCCGCGAACGAGCCCAGCGATTCTTCACCGGTCAGTTTCAGTTCGCGCATGCCCGGTGTATCAATCAGGCAGGCGCCGCCAGCCAGTTTCAGCAAGGCGCGATGGGTGGTGGTGTGGCGACCGCGACTGTCGCGCTGGCGTACGGCACCGGTATCCATGCGCGCTTCGCCCAGAAGCGTGTTGGTGAGGGTCGACTTGCCGGCGCCCGACGAGCCGACCAGAGCCACGGTCATGCCCGGCCCAAGCCACGGCGCCAGGGTGGCGACGGCATCGGCGGATTTGGCGTTGATTGCCAGTACACGCGTGTCCCCAGGCAGGCGCTGCTGCAGCGCGGCCACCCGTGCGGACACCTCGTTGCAGGTGTCTGCCTTGGTCAGCAGCACGACCGACTGCACGCCCGAACCGGCTACCAGCAACAGGTAGCGCTCGATGCGCTGCGGATTGAAGTCGCCGTCCAGGCCGGTCATCACCATGACCGTATCGATATTGGTGGCAATCAGCTGGCGCTGATAGCGCTCACCGGCGGCCGCCCGCGCCAGGATGCTGCGGCGGGGCACGATGGCTTCGATCTCGGCCGGCTTGCCGGGCTGGAAAAAGACGAAGTCACCGACGGCCGGGCGTTGCTCGGGCTCGAGACCCGGTTTGAGAAACGGGCCGGCCGGTTGCGCCTGCAACACGCTGTGTCCGTCATGGATCTCGTAGCCGGAACGATGCTGTGCCACGACCCGCGCCAGCGGGCGTGAGGGCAGATCACCCTGCCAGCCGATCTCCTGCAAGGCAGTCAGTTGCGCGTGGGTGTTCATGTCAGAAATGCAGGCATCCGGGCTCAAGCAGCGCAAAGCTCATCATGGCAGTGATTCTCTGGCGGGATCGTGTCGGGTGAGACGGGCGCTGTCGCGACTGGCGAGCGCCAGGCCCAATGCCATGATACTCGCACTGATCGGCCAGGCCAGATAGCGCAATTCGGCGGCGGGCGCGGCGATCAGCAGAGGCAGCGCCAGCAGCCAGCCGCTGGCGACGAGTACCAGGCTCATGCGGCCATGGATGCTGGCGCGACGACGCCAACCGAGAAGCAGCGCGGGAATGCCCGCAAGCAGCCACGGCCAGGCTGCAAGCAGCGCGGTGCGCCGCCATTGATCCAGCCAGCGGAACCAGAGGCGCTGCCAGGGGTTGGTGCGTGCGGCAAGGGCCGGGTTATCGCCAACATGGTTCTGCCGCGGAAAGTAGATCAGTTCCACCGGCCAGTCCGACGGGTGCGTGCCGAACAGGGCCCGCGTCAGACGCCAGCGATGGCGGGCGTACGCGCCCGGATGGCTGACCACGGCATGCCACCAGGCTCGGGCAATGTCGCTTTTCAATTGGCCCTGGTCCGGCTTCAGGAACGGGCTGCGCACGCCTGACCTGGTGCGGGCGAACAGGGTGGTGTTGGCCCACGGCTCGAACGCCTGCGCCAGATCGTCAACGCTCATGCCGGGGCCGACGCTGGCCTCCGGCAGCAGCACCTTGTCCCGGGCGATGGAGATGGCCGCCAGATCCCACATCGCGGTGGCGGGCCAGACGGCGCGCTGCCGCGGTGCACTGGTATTGATGGCCACTGTGGCAAGCCCGATCAGGGCCAGACTTGCCAGAGTGAGGCTGGCCCGGGCCATGACTCCGGACGTTCGCTTGCCTGACCAGCACACCCACAGCAGAGGCAGCAGCGCTGGCAGGGCATTGTGTCGCATCGCGGCGCCGTAAAGGCACATCAGCAGGGCGGCAAGCAGCCATCCGCGCTGGCCACTGACATTTGCCCGGACCAGGCAGGCGCAGGCCAGGGACAGCGCAGCCACCAGTCCGGCATCGGTGCCCACCTGCGCCATCAGCACCCATGTCGGCGGCACCAGGCCGATCAACAAAAGCCAACTGATGCGGAACCCGGTCGCGCGCGGCAGCGTTGTGGCCAGTAGCGCCAGCGCCCCCCAGAACATGGCCAGGTGCAAGAGAAAAATATCCGCTGGCGAGTCGTGCAGACCCTCCAGGGCACGCCAGACAAGGGTCAGCGCAGGGCTGTGGATCGTGTCCATTTCCCCGCCCCGTGCCTGTTCCCACATGACGGCTGCGTCGTGGGAGACCATGCCGGGCCAGAACACACTTGTGGCCAGCGCCATGCCGGCGGCAGCGGCCAGCCAGCACAGGACCACGGAATGCCTGCTTGGAGTGCCAGGGTCGCGCATCCGGGGAATCCTACAGTTGATACGGCGCGCCTGCTAGTGCGCTGGTTTGCCCTGTTTGACCCACTCAGAGCCATGCTCGCGGGCCACGGCAAGACGCGGTACGCGGGCAAGGGTGGTTCCCTTGGCAAGTACTGCAACGCAGCCGTGGCCCGCGAGCGTGGCTGCCGAAGGGCGAGCCGCTGGACGCCCGTCTGCCGCAGCCCATCTGCTTGCAAGGCAACCAGCCTTGCTGCGCAAATGCGCCTTGCATCCGAACGCCCAGCGACTCGCTGAGTGGATTGAACAGGGCAAACCAGTGCACTAGCATGCGCGCCATTCGGGCTTGATTGTGGATGCGATGGTGAATTCGATTTTTCCGGGGGCACACCTGGGTGAGGTGCGCTATGAAATCCGGGGTGCCCTGGCGCGTCGCGCGCGTGAACTGGAAGCCCAGGGACGACAGGTCGTGCACCTCAACATTGGCAATCCCGGCCGTTTCGGTTTCCGGGCACCAGAGCTGCTGCAGGCGGCGATGGCCAATGGGCTGGGGCGCAGCGATGGCTATTGCCAGGAGCAGGGACTGTCCGAGGCGCGCGAGGCCATTGCCGAGCGCCAGCTCAGGCGCGGGGCACGGGTGGGCGATATTGACCACGTTTTCATCGGCAACGGCGTCAGCGAACTGATCGACATGGCCTTGCGTGCCTTGCTCAATCCCGGTGACGAGGTGCTGATTCCCAGCCCCGACTATCCGCTCTGGAGTGCGGCAACCATCCTCAACGGGGGGCGCTCGCGCTACTACCCGTGTCGTGCCGACCGCGGTCATCTGCCCGATCCCGATGAGATCGAGAGCATGATCACGCCGCGCACGCGGGCTCTGGTGATCATCAATCCCAACAATCCCACCGGCGCGGTATACCCGCGCACAGTGCTGCAGCAACTGGTTGCCCTGGCCGAGCGCCATGGGCTGCTTCTGCTTGCTGACGAAATCTACGATGGCATTGTCTACGACGAGGCCCGATTCGAGCCGCTGGCACCGCTGGCCGGCGATGTGCCCTGTGTCAGCTTCTGCGGGCTCAGCAAGGTGCATCGTGCCTGCGGCTACCGGGTTGGCTGGATGAGCTTGTCGGGCGCGACGCAGGCATTGGCCGGGTATCGCGATGGACTGCAATTGCTGGCGGCGCTGCGCCTGTGCGCCAACGTGCCGGGGCAATGGGCGATCAAGCCGGCACTTGACAGCGATACCAGTATCGAGGCGCTGGTACAGCCGGGAGGTCGCCTGCACGCGGCCCGTCAGGCGGTGCTTGATGGCGTGGCGGCAAGCGACTTCCTGCAACTGGTGAAGCCGCAAGGTGCCCTGTACGCCTTTCCCTCAGTGTCCCCGGATGCCTTGCCGGACTTTGATGACGATGCCTTTGCCCTGCGCCTGCTTGAAGAAGAGTCCGTGCTGCTGGCGCCTGGCTGCAGTTTCAACACGGGCAACCGGCGCCACCTGCGTCTTACTCTTTTGCCAGAGCCGGCACAGCTCGGCGATGTGCTGGCGCGCATGGAGCGGGTATTGCAGCGCATGGCTGCGGCTTCACCGGCCTCCGTGGCCAGCGTGGCATGAGTGCGCACCGGCCAACCGGCTATCTGGCGCTGGGCGACTCGTACACCATAGGCGAAGGGGTGGCCGAACACGAGCGCTGGCCGGTGCGACTGGCGCAGGCACTGGACGAGCAGGGACATGACCTTGCCGCGCCGGAAATCATCGCCACCACCGGCTGGAGTACCGACGAACTGCTCGCTGCGCTGGCCGACCAGGCACTGCGTCCGCCTTATCGCCTGGTCAGCTTGCTGATTGGCGTCAACAATCAGTACCGCGGCCGCGATGTCGACAATTACCGGGCCGAGTTCTCCGAACTGTTGAGCTTTGCCGTGCATTTGGCCGGGCAGCAGGCAGGCCGGGTACTGGTTGTATCGATTCCCGACTGGGGTGTGACACCGATGGCGCGCAAGGAAGGGCGGGATCCGCAGCAGGTTGCTGCCGAGATCGATGCCTACAACGCGGTGGCCCGCTCTGCCAGTGCGGCTGCCGGGGCTCGTTTTGTCGACGTCACCGCGATTTCGCGCGCCTGCGACGGGGCGCCCGGCATGCTGGTCGATGACGGCCTGCATCCCTCGGCCGAACAGTATGCCTTGTGGCTGGCACCGATCCAGGCTGCGGCCGGGGAATGCCTGGCATCAGGCTGATCGCGCGGCCCAGGCAGCGCGAGCACGTGCTGCCCGGGCATGTGCCGGCATGCCGTCAGTGTTGCATTGACTCGGGCAGGCTGAAGTGGAAGCCTGTCGGCGGGGTCTTTCCGGCCAGATAGCGCACGAAGTAGTCCCAGCGGCGGCGTGTGCTGTACATGGTGCCGGCGATGCCGTAGCCGTGGTGGGCGTTGGGGATGATCAGCATGTCGAAGTCCTTGTTGGCCTTGATCAAGGCCTGCACCACCAACATGGTCTCGCCGGTTGGAACGTTGTCGTCGATCTGGCCGTGGACCAGCATCAGGTGGCCCTTGAGGTTCTTCGCGACATCCTGATTGGCCTGGTTGTCGTAGTTGTCGCCACCGTCCTTGTTCCTGACCAGGAGGCCCTGGTACTTCTCGCCCCAGTCATTCTCGTAATTGCGGTTGTCGTGGTTGCCGCTTTCGGACCAGCCGACCTTGAACAGCTCCGGGTAGCGGAACATGGCGTCGGCGGTGGCGTTGCCGCCGCCGGAATGACCCCAGATGCCGACCCGGTCAAGGTCGATCCAGCGGTTGCGTTGCGCCAGCTGCCTGATGGCCGCGACCTGATCGGGCAGGGTGTTGTCGCCCATGTCGCCGTACCAGGTGTCGTGGAACGACTTGGAGCGCCACGGTGTGCCCATGCCGTCGATCGCCACCACGATGAAACCCAGTTCCGCCAATGCCTGATGCGAGCTGCGCCGCGGCAGAAAACTGCGCCCGCGAACCGAACCGACCTGCGGACCGGGATAGATGTAGTCGATGATCGGGTATTTCTTTTTCGGGTCGAAATGGGTCGGCTTGAACATCATGCCGTACAGATCGGTCTTGCCGTCGCGTGCCTTGACCGTGAAGGGCACCGGCGGACGCCAGCCGCTGGCGAAAAGTCGCGCGGTATCGGCGCGGGCGATCTGCTTGATCACATGGCCGTCATCGGCATCGCGCAGCACCGTCACCGGTGCCGTGGTGCGGGTGGAATACGTATCCACGAAGAAGCGCCCGTCAGGCGACATCTTGATGCTGTGGTCCGCCTTTTCCGGCGTCAGCAGGACCGGCTGGCCGCCATCGATGCCGACTTTCCAGAACTGCCGGTAGTAGGGGTTCACGCCCTGCGTGCGCCCGGTGGCATCGAACCAGAGCGTGCGCGTGTCGCGGTCCATGTGCAGTACCTGTGCCACGGTCCCGGTACCGCCAGTGATGGCGCGCTTGATCGTGCCATTGCCCAGGTCGTACAGGTACAGGTTGCCCCAGTCGGATTTCTCGGAGAACCAGATGGCTTCGCCGGTCTTGGGAAGGTACTGCCAGTCGACCATGCCGCGACCGCTTTCGTAGAACGTCTTGACGCTGTCTTCGAATGCGGTACGTACTGCGCCGGTGGCGGCATCGGCCACACGGAACCATTCATGCCGTCGATCGCGCGAGGAATTGACCATGGCCAGCGTCTTGCCGTCCGCAGCCCACTTGACGTCGTCCCAGGTGCCGTCGAGGTCACAGTCCAGGTCATCGCAAAGGCTGGACAGGCGTTGCTGCGGCGGCAGCTGCAGGCGAACCATCTTGTGGCTGGCGACATCAATCACCACCGGCTCGATCATGAAGATCTTCTTGTCGCCCGGAAGCGGGTATTTCCATTGCTCGAGCTTGGGGTGGCCCACCCTGGTGTTGACGGTGTACATCTCGCCCACGCCGCGCTGATCCTGCTGGTAGGTGGCGATCATGGACGAATCCGGCGACCAGTTGACGATGGCGCGATTCGAGTGCAGCCAGCCGGCATTGTCGGTGGCGTAGCCGTAGTCCTTGACGCCATCGGTGGTCAGCTGGCTTTCCTTGCCTGTGGCCACGTCCCGCACCCACAGGTTCCAGTCGCGGATGAAAGCTTCCTTCTTGCCATCCGGCGACAAGCGTCCCGGTTCATCGCCCGGAGCCGGTTCACCCTTGGCAGGCTTCGGGGTGGCCTTGGCCGTACATTCGGCCTTGCCGGACAGGTCACAAAGGAAGTGCTTGCCATGTACCGAAACATCGTAGGTGCCCTGGTCGGTAACACTGAAATCGCTGATCGGCAGTTTGTCGGCCTTCAGCGGTTTGTCCAGCATCTTGCCCAGTGCGCTGGCCATCTTCTCCTGATCGAACGCCGGGCTGATGCTGCCGCTGGCGGCATCGACGGCAAGGAAATGGTCGCCCCTGGCGTCGTGTTCGACGTACCAGAAATGACTGTCGTCCACCCAGGTCACGCGGCTGACCACATGATCAAGCAGTGGCCGGGTGTTGATGGCGAGCAGTTTCTCGGCGTGCTGGTAGTCCTTGAGTGACAGCGACTGGGTCTGGGCGGCAGCCGAGAGCGGCGATGCGGACAGTGCTGCGGCGACCAGCAGATGCGGCCAGATTGGATGCGTTCTCATGGTTCTCCCCGGTGGTTTGTACCGATCACAAGCCACCATCCTAGCGCCCAGCGCCCCGGCCCGCCCCTGCCAGAAGTCCATCCAGCCACCTGTCCCCGGGAAACGCCGCAAGTCGGCGCGGACCCTGCGGACAGGAAGTCGCGCAGGGCGCGAAAGCGGGGTGCCCTCTCTTTACTCCGGGCATCCTGCCTTGCGCTCTCTGGGCCAGCTCCGCGGTGCAAATGCGTTCCAGACGCATTTGTGGTTCTGTTTCTCCTGGGCATGCAGGAGAAATGAACTGGCGGCCGCAGGCCGCGAAAGTTTTTGGCTGCATGCGACCTGCAGGTCCCCAGCAATACGCGAATCGCGCGCAAAGCGTGCGAAGCGCGCTCAAGCCGCAGCGGGCAGACTCCAGTCCACCGGCTCAATGCCGTGTCGGCGCAGATAGTCGTTGGCGGCCGAGAAATGGCCGCAGCCATTGAAGCCGCGATGGGCGGACAGCGGCGAGGGGTGTGGTGCCTTCAGCACGCAATGGCGCTGGCGATCGACCAGTCTGCCCTTGGCCTGGGCGTAGGCGCCCCAGAGCAGGAATACCAGATGCTCGCGTTGCCGGTTGAGCGTGTCGATGACGTGATCAGTGAAACCTTCCCAGCCCTTGCCCTGATGCGAGCCGGCGCGACCGGCTTCCACCGTCAGCACGCTGTTGAGCAGCAGCACGCCGTGTTCGGCCCAGGCCTGCAGGCAGCCGTGCCCGGGTCTGGCAATGCCCAGATCCCGCTCGATCTCGGCCTGCACATTCTGCAGCGAGGGCGGCACCCGCACTCCGGGCTGCACGGAAAAGCACAAGCCGTGCGCCTGCCCCGGACCGTGGTAGGGATCCTGGCCCAGGATGACCACCTTGACCGCATCGAACGGGGTGGCATCAAAGGCAGCAAAGATGTTTTCCATCGGCGGATAGATGCGCTTGCCCTTGCGGCCTTCGTCGATCAGGAACTGACGCAGTGCCTGCATGTCCGGCCGATCGAACCAGTCGCCGACGCGGGATTTCCAGGACGGCTCCATTTTGAGCCGGGCGTCGGTCATTGCTTGCCGGCCGCTTCCTGTTGGCGGACCTGGCGACTGACCCGCATCTGGAACAGCAGCTTGGTGATCAGCAGGCGTTCCTCGATGGGCTTGAGCACCAGATCGTTGGCGCCGCTCTTGAGCAATGCGGCCTGATTGGTCGGATTTTCGTCACCGGTCATCACCAGCACCGGCAACTGGCCCTTGCCGTAGCCGTAGTCCTCGCGGATCTCCCGCAGCAGGTCGGCGCCGGTGAGATCACCCTTGAGGCTGACGTCGGTCAGGACCACGTCGGCACCGATTCGCCCCTGTACACGCGCCGTTTCCAGCAGTGCCTGGGCATCCTCGACATTGGTTACGTGCAGTACTTCGAGCTGGTGTTTCTTCATCATGCGCGAAGTCGCCAGGGCCACCACGCGGCTGTCTTCCACATACAGAACCTGGCCGCCGGGCACCCCGGCCGGCTGTATGTAGCCGCGGATGAAGTCGCACAGGGCCTCGAAACCCAGCGACTTGTCAAAGTAGTCGGTGACATCGTCGCCCAGGGTCCGGGCCTGCAGGCGTTCCTGCACGTCACCGGATACCACCACCACGGGAATGTAGGCCTGCGGCGATTGCTCGCGCACATGGCGGGCCAGCTTGAGGCCGTCCATGTCGGGCAGGCGCAGGGCCGTGCTGACAAAATCCACCACGCCTTCGCCCAGCGCCTTGATCGCCTCTTCGCCGCTGCCGCAGGACAGCACGGTGACGTTGTCGAGATCGCGCTCGAGCAGCCGGGTCAGCAGGCGGCGTACCACGCGCGAGCCATCAACGATCATCACCCGTGGTGTGTCGCTGCTGATATGGCGGGTCAGGGATGTCTCGGTCATGGCTACAATGATTGCGGTCTGGCAGGCTGTGGTCAACGTCGGCGACGTGGCATCTGTGTGAAGTGCCTCAGGTGCTGACCAGGCGGGCGCCGGCCCAGCCCAGTGCGGCGGCCAGAACGGGCACCACCAGCAGCAGATCGAGACCAAGCCCCTGCAGCAGCAATCGTCCGCCATAGCTGGACAGCAGCGCCTGGCTCGGGCCGGCGAGCAGCCACTCTATCAGGCCGATCAGGAGCACGGCTACAAGCCCGGCGCCAAAACCGTACAGCGCTCCGGCGTACAGGTAGGGCCGACGTACAAAGCGGGTGCTGGCACCGGCCATTTGCAGTACCGCAATTTCATCGGCGCGGCTGCGGATGTCCTGACGCACGGTCTGGCCGACCACCATGAGCATGGCCAGCACAAGCAGAGCAGCCAGCAGGGCAAAGCTGCGCTTGCCCAGGCTCAGCAAGGCCTGCATGCGCTTTCGCCAGCCGGCCTCGTCCTGCACCAGATCCACGCCCGGCATCGCTCGCAGTTGCTCCGCCAGCGCCAGTGCCGAGCGCGTGCCACCCTGCGCATTCGGCTGCACCAGCAGCACCCAGGGCAGGGGGTTGTAGGGCAGGCTGTCGACCAGGGTGCCGAAGCCCTGCATGGCGGCCAGTTCGGTCATGCCCTGGTCGGGGCTTTTCAGGCTCACGGCGGCCACATCGCTGCGCCGACGCAACTGCTCCGCCGTGCTGCGGGCGCTGACCGCGTCGACGTCAGTCTGCATGAAAACGCTGATGGCACGAGTGTCACCCAGGGTGCCGACAAGGCGCTGCGCGTTGCCCAGAAGCAGCCATAGCGCCAGCGGCATGGCGAGGGCCAGCCCCAGCACCAGCATGGTCATGGCAGTTCCCAATGGCCGGCCGGACAATCGCTCGATGCTGGCGCGCAACGCCCACTGGCAATGGCGCCCCCAGGCCGCCAGTGATGATCGTCGCTTCTTTCCGGTGTGCTTGTCCGCCGCAGGTTTCATGCCACCTCCGCTTGCGCCACATCGTCGACCAGTTGGCCCTGGTCCAGAACAATGGTGCGCTGGCGCATCTGCTTGAGCAGGGGCAGGTCGTGGCTGGCGATCAGCACGGTGGTGCCCACCTGCTGGAATCCGGAGAACAGCTGCATGATTTCCAGTGACAGCTGGGGATCAAGGTTGCCGGTCGGCTCGTCGGCAATCAGCAGGTCCGGCCGCGCAACAATGGCACGGGCAATGCCGACGCGTTGCTGTTCGCCGGTGGACAGGTGCCGGGGCAACTGCTTCTCGTAGCGCAACAGGCCCACTTTCTCCAGCGCCGCACGCATGCGCCTGGCGCGCTCGCTTGCGGCTACGCCAGCGATGACCAGCGGCAGTTCGACATTGTGTGCCACGCTGCGGTCAAGCAGCAGGCGATGATCCTGGAACACCATGCCGATGCGGCGTCTGAGCGCCGGAATACGGCGCCGCGGCACCCGCCCCAGGTTGACCCCCTCGAACATCACCACGCCGCGATTGGTGCGCTCGCTCATGGCAATCAGCTTCAGCAGCGTACTCTTGCCTGCACCGGAGTGGCCGGTGATGAACACCATTTCCCCCGCATCCACGGAGAAGCTGACATCGCTGAGGGCTTGCTGGCCGTCGGCATAGCGCATGCTGACGCGGTCGAATCGAATCATGCCCCGATTGTAGCCTGCCGGCCAGGGCAGGTGCGCCAGCGACGGGTCGCGAATGGTCGGGGCAGGGACGGGCTGGCTACTCGAAGCCGTTGCGGAAGATGAGGCCCGGTACCGAGGTGACCACATTGGGGAAGTAGCCGCTGGGTGCCCCGGCAACGCTGCCCAGGGTTCCGCCCTGGCTCGGGATGGTCAGCAGCCCGGCGCTATTGGGGTCGCCAGCGGGCAGATAGGTGCCGCCCTGGAATACCTGGTTGGCCAGCGAAAAGACCAGGGTGTTGCCGTCGGCCGACCAGGCGACGCCGAGCGGGTACACGCCCGAGTTGAACTGCGCCAGCACGCTGCCCGTACCCTGACTGGGATTGATCACGATCAGTTCGGGGGTCACCGGCTGGGTCAGGAGCGGGTTGGGCCAGGTCAGGCGGAAGAAGGCGATGCGCTGGCCGTCCGGAGAAATCGCGGGCATGGCATGGGTCTGCACCACGATACCGCCACCGGGATTGTCGAACACCTGCGGCACGGTGAGCACGCTGGAACGTGCAAATGAGCCATTCGCCTGCTGGGCAAAAAGCACCAGTCCGGCGGCGATGGTATTGCGCCCGCTGTTGGTGACGACGGGCACGTAGGCCGGGGTCACGAACGCATGGCCGCTGCGGGTCCAGGCAATGCCGTTGAATTCCGATTCAAAGTAGTCGGTCTGGTTGCCGTGTCCCAGCTCGGCATCACCCAGGTCGAAACCGTCGCTGGCACGCAACACCTTGAGTTGGCGAATGCCGCCTCCGCCCTGGTTGTTGCTGGATGACGCCAGCAGGTTGACGAATGCGACCAGGGTGCCGTCAGCCGAGGTGCCGCTGAACATCGGCGAGGCGAACAGATGGCTGCCATCGGGCAGGGTCTGGGTGCTGTTGTTGAACAGCCTCCGGGTCTGCCCCGTTGTGCGGTTGTACGCAAACAGATCGGTGGACGCCTCGTTCGGCTGTGCCGGGTCCGCGCTGCTGATGGTGAGCATGGCGCCATTCGGTGACAGGCTGGCAAAGTCGTTGGATATCAGGCCTGTATTGATCGGCGTCACAGTGCCGTTGCTGACCTGGAACAGACCGGTTACCGGGCCACCGGAGCCGTTCACACGGGCGCCGAAGATGACCTGGGCGCCCGCGGGCGCGACCGCCAGCAAGGCAAGCAGCGCGAACGCGCACAATCGGCAAACAAACGACATGACAGCCCCCATAAACGCGGAATCGGTAGATGGGCCCTGTCGCGCCTGCGGCGCAGAACAGCGCAAGGCCTCAACCGTAATACGCATTTGCCTGGTCGGGCGTATCAGTGCATCACAGGGAGTCGCACGCGGCGCGCTCGGCACCACCGGCACAAGGGCCCGGCTGCCGCGGCTATTTGACCAGCTGATTGAGATTGAACACCGGCAGCAGGATGGCCAGCACGATGAAAAGCACCATGGCACCCACGACCAGGATCAGCGCGGGGCCGAGTACGGCCGTCAGAACCGCCAGTACCCGCTCGAGCTGGCGGCTGCAGTAGCCCGATGCTTCCATCAGCATGCGTTCCAGCGCACCGGCGCGTTCACCGGCTGCAATCAGGCGCAGGGCGACGGGGGGAAACTGGCCGCTGTCATCCAGTGCGCGTGCCAGGGACGCGCCTTCGCGCACCTTGCCGGCGGCATCTTCAACCGATCGGCGCATGGCCAGATTGGGAATCACCTTGGCGGTAATCTTCAATGCTTCCAGCAGCGGTACGGCGCTGGCAGTCAGCAGCGCCAGGGTGCGGGTGGCGCGGGCGGTGCCGGCCACTTTCAGCAGGTGACCCAGGCCCGGCAGCTGCAGCAGCCAGGCGTCGCGACGCTGGCGCCAGACCTTGCCCCGCAGCAGCAGGCGGATGCCCGCAATCACCGCGATCAGAAGCAACAGCAGCCAGATGCCGTAGGCGCGCAGGAAGGCGCTGCCGGCCAGCAGGGCACGCGTGCTCCAGGGCAGATCCTGGTGCATGCGCACGAACACTTCGGCGATCTGCGGTACCACGTAGATCAACAGGCCGCTCACTACCAGTACGGCGACGATTGCCAGCAGCAGCGGGTAGGCCAGTGCCGCCCAGATGCCCTGGCGCATGGCATCGCGCGATTCGGCCTCGTCAGCCAGCAGGCCGAGCACGCCTGCGAGCTTGCCCGAACGCTCCCCGGCAGCCACCGAGGCGCGGTACAACTCGGGGAAACTGCGCGGATGGTCAGCCATCGCCTCGGCCAGACTGGCGCCTTCCATCACCCGCGCACGCAAGCCCAGTACCAGGCCTCGCGTGCGTCCATCGCTGCCGCGTTCAGCCATTGCCCCCAGTGCTTCGTCAATGGGCAGGCCGGCCCCGAGCAGGGTGGCCAGTTCGCGCAGCAAAAGGGCGCGCCGAGCGCCGTTGAGTACCGCGCGCGAACCAAAACGGCTGCCCGCATCGCCCTGCGCCGCCACCTCGTCGACGCTGACCGGCACCAGGCCGCGCTCGCGCAGCAATTGCCGCGCGCCGCGCACGGTGTCGGCCTGCAGCACACCACGATCGGTGTGGCCGTCGGATTTCAGTGCCTGGTAGGAAAAGGCCGGCATCGGTGACGGGCTCCGACTATTGCTCGCGGGTGACGCGCAGGACTTCTTCGACGCTGGTGAGGCCGGCGCTGGCGACGCGCCAGCCGTCGTCGACGATGGACGGCGATTGGCTGCGGGCCTGGCGTTCCAGCACGGCTTCGGCTGCGTTTTCGTGGATCAGGCCGCGCATGGTTTCGTCCACCGGAACCAGTTCGTAGATACCGCTGCGGCCCCGGTATCCGCTGGTCCGCTCGCCGCCTTCGCCGGGCCGGAACAGCGTCGTTCCGGCGTCGCTTTGGGGCCGGCCGAAGGCAGCCAGCTCGGCGTCGCCGGCGGGGTAAGGCTGGCGCGTGTCCGGATCGAGGCGGCGGACCAGGCGCTGGGCCAGCACGCCGATCAGGCTGGAGGCCAGCAGGAAGGGTTCGACGCCCATGTCGCGCAGACGGGTGACGGCGCCGACCGCCGAATTGGTGTGCAGGGTGGAAAGCACCAGGTGACCGGTGAGCGAGGCTTGCACGGCAATTTCGGCGGTTTCAAGGTCACGGATCTCGCCGACCATGACCACGTCCGGATCCTGACGCAGGATGGCGCGCAGGCCACGCGCAAAGGTCATGTCGACACGGGTGTTGACCTGGGTCTGGCCGATGCCGTCGAGATAGTATTCGATCGGGTCCTCGACCGTCATGATGTTGCGGCTGCTGTCGTTCAGGCGGCTGAGCGCGGCGTACAGCGTGGTGGTCTTGCCCGAGCCGGTGGGGCCGGTGACCAGCAGGATGCCGTGCGGACGCTGGAGCATGTGTTCCAGGCGCTGGCGTGTCGCAGCGTCCATGCCCAGTTCGGCAAGGTCCAGGCGCCCGGCCTGCTTGTCCAGCAGGCGCAGAACCACGCGCTCGCCGTGGCCGCCGGGGATGGTGGACACGCGCACGTCCACCGGGCGACCGGCAATCTTCAGGCCGATGCGGCCATCCTGCGGCAGACGTCGCTCGGCGATGTCCAGTCGCGCCATCACCTTGATGCGGCTGACCAGGGCGTTGGCCAGTGCACGCGGCGGCGTGAGTACTTCGCGCAGCACGCCGTCGACGCGGAATCGCACCACCAGGCGCGACTCGAACGGCTCGACATGGATGTCCGAGGCGTTTTCGCGCACCGCTTCGGCCAGCAGCGCGTTGATCAGCCGAATGACCGGGGCGTCATCCTCGCTTTCCATCAGGTCCTGCGGCTCGGCCAGCTCCTCGGCCAGCGAGGCCAGGTCGGTCTCGCTGTCGAGGTCGGCACTGAGCGCACTGGCGTCGCCGCCCTGCTGGTACAGCTCGCGCAGGGTCTTGCTCCAGGCGTCCTTGTCCAGCCGCGCCACGCGGATGGGCACACCCAGGTGGCGTCTCAGTTCGGCCAGCGCGGCGCTGTCGGCATCAGCGCGGCAGGCGACATCGGCGTGGTCGCCGTGCCAGGCGGTCATGGTCACGCCCAGTCGGCGGGCGAAACCGTAGCCGGGGCGGGCGGGTGCCTCGCTCACGGCTTGCGGCCGGCCTTGCCGGCGGCAGCGGCGGGCGCCGGATCAGCCAGAAAATCGTGCACGGCCGGCAGCAGCGGGCGCTCGTCACGCGGCGTCAGCAGCGCGCGGTTGTCGCGCAGCTTCAGTTGCTCGGTACGCATGTAATTGTATTTTTCGCTGGACACCGCCTGCTCGGTGGCCGCATCGCGCAGGATCTTCGGGTGCAGGAACACCATCAGGTCCTGCTTCTCGTTCTTGTTGCTGCGGTAGCGGAACAGGTTGCCCAGCAGGGGGATGTCGCCCAGCAGGGGCACCTTGCGATTGGAGTCGCTGGTGTTTTTGGAGATCAGCCCGCCCAGCACCAGCATGGAATCGTCGGCCACCAGCACGGATGTCTTCACTTCGCGCTTGTTGGTGATCAGGTCAACTGCGCCGGTCACCTGCGGAGCCAGCGACGAAACTACCTGGTGGATATCCATGCGCACCGCGTCGCCCTCATTGATATGCGGCGTCACCGTCAGGGTCAAGCCGACGTCCTTGCGTTCGATGGTCTGGAATGGACTCTGCGGCTGGCTGGTGCCGCCGGCATTGGTACTGGTGTACTGGCCGGTCACGAACGGCACTTCCTGCGCTACCTTGATCTCGGCTTCCTGGTTGTCGAGGGTCAGGATGCTGGGCGTTGACAGGACATTGGTGTTGCCATCGCCTTGCAACGCACGTATCAGGGCGCCGACCTGCAGGATCGGCGTGTCCGAGCCCGGCAGCGTGACCGAGCCGTTGAGATAGCCGAGGTTGAGCCCACCGGCCAGCGCGCCGGCCAGATTCTTGGGGTCGGCCAGGCTCAGGATATTGCCCTGGCCATTGGGGCCGGTGAAATTGGTGCCGCCGATGACCGAATCCTTGAGGCTGCCGTCCGCGTTGGTCTTCAGCGGCAACTGCCACTGCACGCCGATCTCCTTGGCCGTGCTCAGCCCCACCTCGGCAATCACCGCCTCGATCAGGACCTGGGCGCGGCGGATGTCGAGCTTGCGGATGACTGCCTGCAAGGAGCGGAACACCGCCGGGGAGGCGGTGATCACCAGTGCATTGGTCTTTTCGTCGGCGTGGATCGTGGTCGATTCCTTGTCGGCCCCGCCAGCGGCAGCTGGCGCAGTGCCGGTGCCGGAGGTTCGTGCGCCACTGCTTTCAAGGTCTTGTGCAACGCCGGACAGGATCGGCACCAGGTCCTTGGCGTTGGCGTAATTCAGATACACCACCTGGGTGGCCCCGCCCGATTCCAGCGGCGTGTCCAGATTGGTGATCAGGGTGCGCATGGCCAGGCGCCGGCTCTTGCTGCCCGAGAGCAGGATGGAGTTGGTGCGGGTGTCGGCCATCACGTTGACGCCGTTGGGTCCCTTGTCGGCACCGTTGCCATCAAGGCGTGTGAGGGTGCGCGCCAGCTCGGAGGCATTGGCGTGCTGCAGCGGGATCACCTCGACGTGGGCGTCGCTGGCGGTATCGACCCGGGCGATGATGCGCTCCAGCCGATGCACCACCGAGGCGCGGTCGGACAGGATCAGCGAGTTGCTGGGGCCGTGCGCCACCACCTGGCCGCCCTGCGGCACAAACTGCTGCAACAGGGTCGCCAGTTCGGGGGCCGACACGTAGCGCACCGGTACCACCTGGGTCACCAGCCCGTTGCCGCTCGGCAGCTTGCTGTCCACCGGCACGGCGCCATCGCCACGCGCACTGGCCTGGCTGACGATTTTCACCATGCCGTCGCCGGCCGGCAGGGTCACGTAACCGTGTACGGCCAGTACCTGCTGGAACACCTGGTAGATCTGCTCGGCATCCAGCGGCTTTTGCGACACCACCGTGACCTTGCCCTGGACGTTGGGGCCGAGGATGAAGTTCTTGCCGGTAATCTCCGACACCGTGGCGATGAGGGCCTGGATGTCGGCATCCTTGAGGTTGAGCATCTGCGGGCCGTTGACCTTGCTCCCGGCCTTGTCCGCAGCCCCGGTCTGGGCCGCGACGGGCATCGTCATCGGCGTCAGCAGCAGGGCAAGAATCAGGATTTTGATAGTGCGACGCATGGTGTTATTCCCGATGGTTCATTGGCCCTTGCTCAGATCGATATCGAGCGTCTGTGGCTGGCCGTTGCGCTGTATGGTCAGTTGTACGTGCTTGGCGTTACGCAGTTGCTGAAACAGTTGCTGACCGCGGGCAATGGAGTCGAGATGGATGCCGTTGACCGCAGTCACCACGTCGTCCGCACTCAGGCCGTATGCCGCAGCCAGTGGATTGCTGGCGCCACCACCCAGGCGCACGCCGCGCAACTGGCCGTCGCTGAAAACCGGCTGCAGCTGCATGTTGGCGATGGCCCTGGCCGGGTCACGTTCGAAGTCCGACTGTACCTGTTGCCAATTGACGCGGCCAGTATTGATGCGCGGGGCCACGTAGATCGGCGTGGCCGCATCAGATCCGGCTGTCTGCCCCGGTTGCGCGCCGGCGCTGTTGGTCAGTGTGCCACCGCTGTGGCCCAGCGGTCGTACCGATGCCGCACTGTCCAGCGATTCACGCGGCAGATTCAGTCGCTCGTTGCGGCCGTTGTGCTCCAGAACCACATGGTCGGCACGCACTGCCTTCAGGCTGACGCCCTGCTGGATACGATCGCCCACCCGGTAGCTGTGTTCCATGCCGTTGGCATCGGCAATCAGTGCGTAGCCCCCCTGACCCTGGTCTTCGGACACCGTGCCATGCAGGGTCAGCTTCAATTGGGTCGCCTGGCCTGCCTCCATGATGTCGCGCTTGAGGGCGTTGGCGTTGCCATTGCCGAAAAGATGCCAGCGACTGATGTCGCCCTGCGTGCTGTCGGCTTGTGTGATCGGGGCCCTGGCCGGCGTTCCGGTGAGTTCGGGGGTCAGCGGAGTGAACAGCGACCAGGCCAGTTGCACCAGCATCCAGATGCACAACAGACCGGTCAGCAGCAGCGCCGACCAGGCCAGTATGGTCGGCAGCCGTGACGGCCAGGATGTTCCTGCATTCGGGTTTGCAGCGCGCATCAGCCCTGCCCTCGGCGTCATCCCGGCGCAGGCCGGGATCCAGTGGACACGGGTGCGCAGCACTCGATGGCCGTGCTGTGTGCTGCGCACGGCGTCCAATACTGGATCCCGGCCTGCGCCGGGATGACGATCTGTGTTTCGGGAAACATGCTCAACAGGCAGCTCCGAGCTCAGTTGGACGGCGCGTTGCTGGCGTCGCGACGACGCCGACGCCGGCGTGGACGTTCGGACTTTTCGCCCGAGGACTTGCTGCTGTTGCTGGTGTGCATGCCGGAGTCAGGCGACTTTTCCTCGCTTGTCCGCGGTGGTGCAGTCACCTCCAGCATGGCCGGGTCAATCGACTGAACCGGAATCTTCTGGTCGATGTAGGCCTCGATATCGGGCAGGGACATGGCGTAACGGTCGCAGGCAAAACTGATGGCATCACCGCTGGCGCCAAGGCGCGCAGTGCGACCGATGCGGTGCACGTAATCCTCGGCGTCCTGCGGCAGGTCGTAGTTGAATACATGGGTGATGTCGTCCACATGCAGACCACGCGCCGCCACGTCGGTGGCTACCAGCAGGCTGATTTTGCCGTCCTTGAAACGCTGCAACAAGGTCTGGCGCTTCTTCTGTGGTACGTCGCCGGACAGGGTCGCCACATGATGGCCTTGCCGGTTCAGCCGTCGGGCCACCTGCTCGGCCGCTGCGCGGGTGTTGACGAAGACGATGCCACGCTTCACCTGCATCGACTCGATCATGTTCAGCAGCAGCGGCAGTTTTTCCTCACGTGCCGGAAAGAACACCTGCTGGCGCACGTGGTCGGCGGTGATCTGCTCGGTTTCCACGGTCAGCTTCTCGGGGCTGTTCATGTGCTCGTAGGCCAATTCCAGCACACGATGACTGAGCGTGGCCGAGAACAGCAGCGCCTGACGTTCTTCGCGCGGTGGCAGACGCCGGAACAGGTAGCGCACGTCCTTGATGAAGCCCAGGTCGAACATCCGGTCGGCCTCGTCGATGACCATCACCTCGACGCTGGACAGGCGGAACACATGCTGCTTGAAATAGTCCAGCAGGCGTCCCGGCGTGGCAATGATGATGTCGCAGCCGTCTTTCAGCAGCTGCCGTTGTTTATCGTAATCGACGCCCCCATAGATGAGTGCAAGGCGCAAGCCGGTGTGGCCGCCGATCAGGCGAGCGTCCTTCTCGATCTGGATGGCCAGCTCGCGGGTCGGTGCAATGATCAGCGCACGCGGGTCCTGGTCACGGCGCTCGGGCAGGGCCGGGCGCGTCAGCAGCCGGTTCATCAGGGCCACCAGGAAGGCACAGGTCTTGCCCGTGCCGGTCTGTGCCTGGCCAGCCACGTCCTTGCCCGCCAGCGCTGGCGGCAGGGCCATGGCCTGGATGGGCGTACAGCGCGTGAACTGGCATTCGGCCAGCCCCTGCTGCAGTCGCGGATGCAGGTCGAATTGTTCGAAGAAGGTATCAGTGAGTACTTGGGTCGCCATGCAATAATTCTATTTGGGTCATAATGGGAGCCATCCCGCAAGACGGCTCGTTGACCTGCGCGCATCGGCCAGCAACATCCAATCGTCATCGATTGCGGTCGTGACAGGGCCCCGGCAGGCGGTCTTTGGTGCCGCCAGTCTAGCCCAAGCAGTCGCCCGCAGTCCGCACAACCCTAAACATTCAGTATCTGGAGCAAATCATGAGCGATCTCATCAAGCACATCAGCGATTCCGAATTCGAAGCCGAAGTGCTCAAGTCCGATCAGCCTGTACTGGTCGATTTCTGGGCCGAGTGGTGCGGTCCGTGCCGCGCACTGGCACCGATGCTGGAGGAACTGGCCAGCGAATATGAAGGCCGCGTCAAGATCGTCAAGCTCAACATCGACGAAAACCAGAATTCGGCGGTGAAGTACAACGTGCGGTCCATCCCCACCCTGCTGCTGTTCAAGGACGGCCAGGTCGAGAGCACCGAGATCGGCGCCAAGCCCAAGGGTGCCTTCACGCAGATGCTGGACAAGGTGGCCTGACAGGCCGATAGCCATGCTGCGCATGGCTATCCCCAGAGATTTTGCTGCGCAAAATTCCGGGCCCCGGCATGCGTTGCGTCAGCCATGCTGAGCATGGCTGACCCCAAAACTTCGCTTTGCGAAGTTCCGGGCCCCGGCATGCATCTCCACACCCCCATCCGCGGCTGCGCCGCGGATCGCCCCCTGACTCAGGGGGCTGGGTCGGTGCTGCGCATGGCTACGCAAGAAATTTGCGTCGCAATATTCCGGGCCCCGGCATGCGTTGCGTAGCCATGCTGAGCATGGCTAACCCCAAAACTTCGCTTTGCGAAATTCCGGGCCCCGGCCTGCGTCTCCACACCCCCATCCGCGCCGATGGCGCGGATCGCCCCCTTACTCAGGGGGCTGAGATGGTGCGCCGATAGTCGTGTTTTGTATGGTGATGCCTGGGCACTTGTGCGGTGAGCTGTGCTTCCGCGCCGACGCTCCAGCCTGAACCGACTTGCATGTGGCACTGGACGCACAGGCTGCAACAATGCTACTTTCACCCTGTCGCAGGCGCTCGCCTGCCCGCCCCCTGAACCTTTTTCCCTCCTCCGGCGCCCATTCGAGGTCCGTCCGTGTCTGATATTGAAGAAAAGAAAGCGCCCAGCGCAAACCAGTCCAGCGATGGCGACAAGCCAGCATCCAGGTCGGATTCGCCAGACAAGCCCAAGCGTGCCCCTCGCCGCAAGAAAGCCAGTCCCGCCGAGTCCGGCGAGCAGGGCAACTCCGGTGGCGGCAAGGACAATTCGTCCAGCGGCAACGATGGCGGCAGGTCCTCGGGCCAGGGTTCCTCCGGCTCGGGTTCGTCCGGCAAGGACAGCCCATCCGGCAAGGATTCCGGCGACAAGGGCGGCAACGACGACGGCCAGGGTGGCAATCGTGGCGGCAAGCCGCACGGCGGCAAGAACAAGCGCCGCGACAACAGCAACAGCAACAAGAAGCGCCGTCGCGGGCGCAATGATCGCGGTCCTGGTCCTCGTCACGGCATGCCCAATGAGGACATTGACGAAAACGACGAGGGCGTCGATGCCGGCGACAGTTCGCGCCTGATCAACCTCACCGAGCTCAAGGCCATGAACGCGGTCGAGCTGCTGGCCAAGGCCGAAGAGCTGGGTATCGAGGAACACGTCGCCCGCGCCCGCAAGCAGAACGTCATCTTCAACATCCTCAAGGCCCATGCCCAGTCCGGTGGCGCCATCTGGGGCGAGGGCGTGCTGGAAATCCTGCAGGACGGCTTCGGCTTCCTGCGTTCGGCGGATGAGTCCTACCTGGCCGGCGCCGACGACATCTACGTCAGCCCCAGCCAGATCCGTCGCTTCAACCTGCGCACCGGCGACTACCTCACCGGTCGCGTGCGTCACCCCAAGGAAAACGAGCGCTACTTCGCCATGTTGCGGGTGGATGACATCAATGGCGAGCCGCCATCGGCGTCCAAGAACAAGATTCTGTTCGAGAACCTGACCCCGCTGTTCCCGCGCGAAGCGTTCCACCTGGAGCGTGGCAACGGCTCCAGCGAGGACATCACCGGCCGCATCCTGGACATGATCGCTCCGGTCGGCAAGGGTCAGCGCGGTCTGATCGTGTCACCGCCCAAGGCCGGCAAGACGATGATGCTGCAGAACGTGGCCCAGGCCATCGTGCACAATCATCCGGATGCGCATCTGATCATCCTGCTGATTGACGAGCGCCCCGAGGAAGTCACGGAAATGGCCCGCTCGGTACGTGCCGAGGTGGTCAGCTCCACCTTCGACGAGCCCGCTGCACGCCACGTGCAGGTAGCCGAGATGGTGATCGAGCGCGCCAAGCGCCTGGTCGAGCACAAACGCGACGTGATCATCCTGCTCGATTCCATCACCCGCCTGGCGCGTGCCTACAATACCGTGGTGCCCAGCTCGGGCAAGGTGCTCACCGGTGGTGTGGACGCCAATGCCCTGCAGCGGCCCAAGCGCTTCTTCGGCGCCGCGCGCAACGTCGAGGAGGGCGGTTCGCTGACCATCCTCGCCACGGCTCTGGTCGACACCGGCTCGAAGATGGACGAGGTCATCTACGAGGAGTTCAAGGGCACCGGCAACATGGAAGTGCACCTGAACCGTCGCATTGCCGAGAAGCGCGTGTATCCGGCCATCGACATCAACCGCTCCGGCACCCGCCGCGAAGACCTGCTGATTCCGCCGGACATGCTGCAGAAGATATGGATCCTGCGCAAACTGCTGCATCCGATGGATGAACTGGCCGCCATCGAGTTCACTCTGGACAAGATGAAGAACACCAAGACCAACGAAGAGTTCTTTGCCGCGATGCGGCGATAGAACGCGACGGGTACATGGTGATGGAAAAGGCCGGCCCTGTGCCGGCCTTTTCCTTGCCTGGGCGCTGATTTCGATACGTCTTCGCTGCCTGTTCCTGACTGGGCAGGGCGACATCCGCCATGCAGTCCAGAATCTGGGCACGGCGCGGGATGCGGGCTTTGCGGGCGTCCTGACACTTACTCAGGGTTAATCATGGGGTTCTTAGGCTGGGTTTCCTGCAAAGGAGACCCACATGCCCAATCTGACCATCCGACTGACATCCGACGCAGACACCCGCGACCGGCTGCTGAATGCGGTGCGTGCGCTTGAGGGGATCGAGCGGGCCGAGGAAGTGGCCGACCTGATGGACGACATGCATCGCGATGATTCCAGCTCGGCCGAGCTGCCTGATGACACCGGTCCCGGCTCGCACGTGCTGGTGTTCGAGACCGATACTGAGCGCACCGCCACCCTGGCGCTGCGCGCGGCCGAGGAACTGAGCCGGCGCGAGGGTGCCGCCATGGAAATCGTCGAGCCGCGCACCTGAGGACACAGCGCGGCGCGGAACCTGCAAACCGAGGGAATGGCACATGCAGTTCACGCATTCGCTAAAACGTCGAATTGTCTACATTCTGCTGGGCGTTGCCGGCACATTGCTGGTTACCCTGGTGATCCTCAACCTGCTGCCGCAGGAAAAGCAGATCGCGCATGATCTGCAACAGGTGAGCGCGGTCGACAGCCGCCAATTCCGCAACGAGGTCTCCAGCATGCTCGGCCCGACCGTGCTCGACGGCAACAGCGTGCAGGACTTCCAGAATGGCGGCGAGTATTTCCCGGCCATGCTCGAGGCCATCCGCCACGCCCGCCGCAGCATCGATCTGGAAACCTACATCTACTGGTCGGGCGAGGTGTCCGAGCGCTTCGTCAAGGCCCTGAGCGAACGCGCCCGAGCCGGCATACCCGTGCATGTGCTGGTGGACTGGATCGGTGCGTCGAAAATGGACGAGGACGTGATCGCACGATTGCGCGAGGCCGGCGTCAAGTTCCGCTACTTCCATCCGCTCAGCTGGTACAGCATCGACCGCCTCAACAACCGTACCCATCGCAAGCTGCTTATCGTCGACGGCACAGTCGGATTCACCGGCGGCGCCGGCATCGCCGATGCCTGGGACGGTCACGGGCAACAGCCCGATCACTGGCGTGACATGGAGTTTCGCGTCGCCGGGCCGGTCGCCAGCCAGATGCAGGCGGTATTCGAGGACAACTGGATCACCACCACCGGCGAGGTGCTGCTCGGCACCGACTACTACCCGCGACAGACGCCGGAAGGCAACACGGCCATGCAGATGTTCTCCAGTTCACCCGAGGGTGGCAGCGAGAACCTGCAGCTGATGTACCTCATGGCCATCCATGGTGCGCGTCACAGCATCGACCTGGAGGCGGCCTACTTCATCCCCGACAAGCTGACGCGCAAGGCCTTGCGCGAGGCCATGGCGCGCGGGGTCAAGCTGCGTATCGTGGTGCCGGGCCCGCATCACGACGCCAGTTATACCCATGACGCGTCGCGCGAGGCCTGGGGCGGGATGCTCGAGGCGGGCGCGACGATCTACCGCTACCAGCCGAGCCTTTTCCACAACAAGATGATGATCGTGGACCATTATCTGACCATGGTCGGCTCGGCCAACTTCGACAACCGCTCGTTCAAGCTCAACGACGAGGCCAACCTCAACATCTACGATCGCGACTTCGCCGAGCACATGACCGACATCGTCGACGCCGATATCGTGCGCTCGAAGCCGACCAGCCTGAGTCAATGGCAGAAGCGGCCGTGGACACGCAAATTCAAGGACTGGATGTGGTCGCTGACCGATTCGCAGCTCTGAGCAAAGTCTGATGAGGCCAGCGCGGGAATCACAGGTTCGCCTGCGCGCTTCAAGCCTGCAGCAGTGCAATCGCTGCAAGTGTCGTTTCGAGCCGGGATGCTTCGAGCCATCCAGGATTCGACAGAGGCCGGTGCCCAGTTGAGGAATCCGTGCCTGACCGGTATCGTGCGCGGCTGAAGTACACTGGTGCGTCTACAGCCATTTTTGACGGCATGATGTCCTCACGTCACGATCACACCAGCTTTGCAGACTGCGTCGGCACCCGCATGCGCATCCAGGCCGGCGAGCAGCAGTTCGAGGCCGAGCTGGAGCGCGTCGAACTGCTGAACAGGCAGCCGCAGCAGGACTACCAGCCATTCGCGCTGCTGTTCCAGGCGGACTCTGGCGAGGACCACGGTCAGCGCACCTACCGCGTCGAGCACCCGCAGCTGGGTCCGATTGACATGTTCCTGGTGCCGATCGGGCCGGGCACGCGCGGCATGCGCTACGAGGCGGTTTTTGCCTGAGGCGGTTCGTGCCGGCCGACGGCCGGCGGCTGCCATGCCATGAAGCAGTACACGCCGCGGTCCTCGACCAGCTTGAAGCCGAGGCGTTGATACAAGCGCAGGGCCGGGTTGAAATGCTCGACATGCAGGCGTACGGCCAGGCCGGCCTGTTCGGCCAGCCCGAGAAGCGCCTCGAGCATGGCCGTACCCAGGCCGTCGCCACGCTGATCGGCATTCAGGGCGATGTCGATCAGGCGGATCTCGTCCTCCCGCCGCTGCAGGTAGAGTCGCCCGATAGGTACACCGGCACGTTCGATGATGGCGAACTCGGCATCACCGAAATGCTCGCGGTAATGGGCGTGCTGGGCGTCGAACTGCATCGCGAGAAATTGCTGCCGCTGCGCATCGCTCCAGTGACTTGCCGCCTCCAGCTCGCGTTCGCGGGTGCTGGCATACAGTGCGGCCAGGAAGGACCTGTCGGCATCAATCTCGGGCCGCACGGCCAGGTCGTCGGGGAGGCCGGCCGCGTCGAGCAGGGCGGTGGTCAGCGGCAGCGCAGAGCTCACGCGGTGGCGGTGTTGACTACGGCAACCCACTCGCGCGAGCCGTCATGCGCGGGCTCGAGAAAAAGCTGCCGCGTGTTCCCGGCGCTGTCGCACAGCTCGTGGATACCGGCATGCAGGTCCGCATCGGCGCGGAATCGCAGCAGGCGCTGGCGGTCGGACTGATAGCGGCTGAGCGGCACATCCGCGATCAGCGTCAATCCTGCCGGTGCGTTGCCAGCCGTCGTGAACCGCTCGCCCGCGGCAAACCCGTGTGGGGCACCCGTGCCCGTCAGGGCCCTGGCTGCTCGCGCAGTCGATGCCCCGGCCAGCGTGAGCATACCGCCCGCCGCGGCGGCCATGACAGTCAGAAATTTGCGACGCTGCATGTTCGTTTCTCCTCAGCTGCGCGACGGATAGAGCCCGACCAGGGCGATGATGAAATTCATGCTCAGGTAGGGCTGGCGATTGTTGTGGGCCTGCGACCCGCCCTGGTTGTCGAGCATCGGCCCCATCGGTGTCAGCGGTGTGCCGCTGCCCTGGGGGGCAACATACAACTGCGTGCCCCTGGCCAGGAAGTTGTTGCCCACCTGGCGCTGATTGGCGGTTTCGTTGACACCCTGCATGGCGTGCGAGTGCTGTGGCATCTGTGCTTCGCTGAGCGTGACCGAGTCCACGCCGCCGCGTTCGCCCAGTCTGCGGTCTGTCAGTCCCGGTCCGCGTCCCGGGTGCATCGGCGCACGTCCCTGCAGGTCCGGCAACGCCATGGTCGAACGGCCGTCACCGCCATAGGTGGTGCCGATCAGACTGAACAGGGCCGTATTCTGGGAAATCGGCAGCAGCTGGCCGTTGCAGAAGGCCCAGCCGCTCGGCGCGAAATTGCCGGCGAAGATGCGTACTTCGGCGATGAAGGGTTCCGACATGGCTGGATCCTCTAGGTTCGCGACGGGTAGATGCCGAACAGGGAAATGATGAAGTTCATGCACAGATACGGCATCACGTTGGTGTGCGATCGGCTGCCGCCGATGGGGGCAATGGTCTCGCTGGCCATCTGCAGCACCGGCGGCGGCCGCGGATTGAGGTAGTCGGCCGAACCGGTGCCCGGCACATTGCCTCCCGGGTCGACGCTGGTGGCCGTGCCCGCGCTGCCATGCGCCGGGTGCGAGTGCGGCGCAAGCTGGTTGACGGTCAGGGTTACTTCTTCCGATCCGCCCTTGGCGCCGAGGCGACGGTCGGACAGCCCCGGACCCTGCCCGGCATGCACCGGAAGCCGCCCGCGCATGTCCGGTAGCCCGAAGGTGGTGCGGCCATCACCACCGTAGATCGTGCCCAGCAGACTGAACAGGGCGTCGTTCTGCGACACCGCCAGCAGCTGGCCGTCACAGAAGGCCCAGCCGCGCGGGGCGAAGTTGCCGGCAAACATGCGGATTTCTCCAACAAATGGTTCTGACATCTCGCGGACTCCTCAGTTGCGCGACGGGAACAGCCCCTGCAGGGCAATGCAGAAATTGACGGCCAGGAACGGTTGCATGTTCTCGTGCGCCTGGCCGCCGCCGACGCTGGCGACCGTACCGTCGCCGAATGCGGCCGGATTGCCGGCCGGGGCATACAGCTGCTGGGTGGAGCGGCCGAACAGGTTGTTCTGCGGGGTATCGCTGCCGCCCTGATCGGTATTGGATCCGGCTGCCGCATGCGTGTGCGCGGGCATCTCGTCGGTCGTCAGGGTGTGCGTCTCCTCGCCGCCCTTGCTGCCGAGTGCGTTGTTCTGGCCCACGTGCAGCGGCGTGCGGCTGCGCAGATCGGGTAGCGCGAACGAGGTCTGGCCGTCGCCGCCGTAGGTAGTTCCCAGCAGCGAGTACAGCGACTGGTTCTGGTTGATCGGCAGGATCTGACCGTCGCAGAATGCCCAGCCGCGTGGCGCGAAATTGAAGCCGACCATGCGGATTTCAGCGAGGAAGGGTTCGGACATGGTCCTTGCTCCGTGGTTGTGTGCGAACGGGATTCATGGGTCCTGTCACCTGTGCCTGCTGCATCTCAGAAATTGGGCAGCGGCACATCGCCGGCGAAGTTGGTGACGCCGGAGGTCGTGACCGAACCGGTGGGATTGTTGTCTGCACTGACCGTGGACAGGCTCTCGACCTGTACCGTCGGCAGCGGCGTGCAGCTGAACGAGTCGTCCAGCACATAGTAGCCGTTGGTCGAGCTGTTGGCATTGTTGGGCGCGCCGTCTCCAGTGCCTCCACCCACATCGACATGCAGCGTCATGCCGCAGTCGCGGGCCCTGGCCAGCACAGCCCGTGCCAGGCTGCCGGGGGCTGCAGTGCCGGTGACGGTATTGCCCTCGATGGTGGCATTGGCCACGGCGCTGCCGCTGGGATAGTTCTCGACGTTGACGGTGATCACGCCGCAATCGGCGCCACCGCAGGCACCGATGTTTTCGGTGGCCGCACGCACGCTGTTGTTGAGAACCTGCGAGTCGAGGCTGGAGCTGCCCTGCACATCGACAAAGATGCCCGAGGCCTGCGACTGGCTGCCGACCGCAACGGTCTGGCCGATGCTGTTGTTGTCGACGCGCAGGTCCATGTCGCTCTCGCCACCTCGGGTGGAGCTGTAGACGGCGGCCTTGCCGGTACCGTCGACCGTGTTGTTGAACACCTCGGCATCAACCAGGCCACTGCTCGAGTCGGTCAGTGCCAGCGTGTCCAGACCGCGCTGCTGCGGGATGTTGCTGATCGTGTTGCCGGACACCGACGCGTCCAGCACCGAGGTCGAGCCCTTCTGCAGGATGATCTGCCCGGACAGGGACAGGCCGCGGCCGATGTCATTGAGGTTGTTGCTGCTGAAGCTTGGCCGCAGGGTAGCGCCACCGGTCACGGTGCCGCTGACGTTGTTCTGGCCATTGATCGGGTGCGAGGCGGTGAAGGTGCTGCCGGTCACGTCGCTGGTGATGGTGCCGCCCGAACCCGGGCCGTTGCCGATGGCCAGCGTCATGGCCTGGCCGCGTGCGCCGAGGAAGGTCGAATTGTTGACGTTCCAGGCGCCGTTGACGATGCCGGTGGTGCTCAGCACCACCATCGCATTGCCGTTGACCGCAGGCGTTGCCGGGGTCAGGTCCTTCAGGTCGACCGTGGAGCCGTCGATGGTCATCGAGGTGAAGCTGACGCCGGCATTGGTGACGCGGATGCCGGCGAAGTTGGAGGTCTGGTCCAGCTCCTCGATCAGGCTGCCGGTGTCGATGCGGTTGCTGCCGGTGAGGTCGAAGGCCTCGAAGCCGCTGCCGATCGGGTGCCGGATGTGTACGGCCGAGAGCGTGATGTCGCCGCTGGCCGAGGCCTGGATGGCATGGTCGTTGGCCAGGTTGGTGATATCGGCCGGATTGGCGCTGTTGCCGTTGAACAGCAGCTCCATCTGCCGCAGCACCACGCCGTGCGCGTTGCTCAGGGCAATGCCGTCGCTGGTGGTGTGCTGGATGGTGCCGCCGCTGCCGTTGCGTGCATTGCCGCCGTCACCGGTCACGCTGAACAGGCCGCTGCTGCCGGTATCGGCCAGCACGATGCCGCTGGCCGGGCCGGTGCTGGTGGTGCCCGCGCTGACGCTGCGCAGGGTCACGCCGGCGGCGCCGATGGTGACACCGTCGATGTCCACGGCCACGCCCGTGCTCGACTGCACGCTATTGCCGCTGCCCTCGATGGTCAGGGTGCCGCCACCGGTCGCGGCGATGCCGTTGCCGCTGGTAGTGCTGACGGCCAGTCCCCCGCCGATGAAGTGCATGGCGTGACCGCTGTTGCCGGACAGGGTCAGGGCCGCGTTGGCGCCGGTGTTGAGCGAGGAGCCGCTGGCGGAAAACACGCTCATGCCGCCGCTGTTGCCATTGACCAGAATGCCGGTGCCGGTATTGGTGATGACACCGGCCAGGGACACCGTGCCGCCGTTGCGCCCGGTGATCGACACGGCGCGGCCGGCGTTGCTGATGCTGCCCGGATAGGTCACGTCCGAGGCGCCGCCGTTGATGCGCACGCCGATGCCGGCGGCAGCGGTGATGCTGCCACCCGCGGCCGTCACCGACCCGCTCACGCTGTCGATATTGACGCCGTTGCCGGCGCTGCCTGCCGAGCTGATGCCGGCGAAGGAGAACCCGCTCAGCGTGGTGTTGCGCACGTCCAGCGCGGGCGCACCGGTGCTGGACAGGCTGGGCACGCCCGGGTTGGCGATGCTCACGCTGCCGCCGGCCACATAGATCGCCGGCGCAGCGCTGGTGCTGATGTCCGACAGCGTGCCGAGGGCAAAGCTCGAAGTGCCGGCATTGGCGTCCAGGTCAATGCCGAACGCCCCCGGCGAGGTGATCGTGGTGCTGCTGGCATCGAAGGCGCTGTTGCTGGTATTGCGCACGCGCAGGGCGTCACCCGGCGCCGAATCGCTTGCCAGGTCGCCCAGCGTGGCCAGCAGGGTGCCGCTGCCGCCGCCGTCCAGCAGCAGGGTGCCGCCGGTACCGGAAATCGCCACCTGGTCGATGTCGAGGGTACCGCCGAAGTTGCCTGCTATTGCGCTGCCGCCCGGGGTGTTGCCGATCGCCAGGCCGCGGATGGTGTTGCCGCCGGATGCGGCAACGTTGATGACATTGCCGCTGGCGGCAGCGAGGCTCGGCGCGGTACCGCCCAGCGCGGGCCTTGCGGCTGCGGTCACCGCCGGTCCGCCCGGTGGCGAGATGCCGGCAAAGCTGTCGAAATCGGTGAAACTGTCGCCGGCATGCGGCGCCGTGGACTGACCGAACAGGATCTGGCCGCTCTTCAGCGTGACAGTGCCGCTGTAGCTGCCGCTGGCAACGAAGATGGCGTCGCCCGCGGCGGGGCTGTCGACGCCGCTGCCGGCCTGCTTGGCATTGAATTCGGCCAGCGAGGCGAACGGCGTGCTCAGCCTGCCGTCACCGCCGCCGCTGGCGGCGGCATCGATGAACCAGACGGTATTGCCGCCAACACTGATGGTGGCGGTCACGGCGGCGCTGCACTTGGGATTCGCCGGCGTCTCGCCGACGCCGTTGTCGCACACGACATAACTGAAGGTGTCGTTGCCGCTGAAACCCGCCGGCGGGTTGTAGCTGAAGGCACCGGTACTGGTATTGATGTTCAGGCTGCCGCCATTGACCGTCGTGGTCGGTGCCGGGTTCGATCCATTGCCGACCGTGAGGACGCTGCCGGCGGCAACTTCCAGCGGGTCGTCGGTGGCGCCGACCAGCAATCCGCCGGAGGCACTGACGTTGACACTGATGTTGCTGACCACGCCCGGGATGCTGGGCGGCGTTGGCACCGTCGGCGGATTGTTGACGCCGCTGACGGTGATGGTCAGCGTCTGCGGTGGCGACGAGGTGTCGATACCGCCGTTGGCCGTGCCGCCATCGTCCATCGCCACCACCGAGAAGCTCGCAGTACCGAAGGCGCCGGCCGCCGACGTGAAGCTGAGGTTGCCACTGCCATCGATCGCCGGTGCGGCGCTGAACGTCAGCGTCGAGTCGGCGCTGACCGGGGTGACGATGAAGCTGACCGTCTGCCCGGACTCATTCGACGGGCCGGGGCTTACCGCGGTCGCCCAGGCGCCGCTGTAGGGGCCGCTGCCCTCCGCCGCGGTGACCGTGCCGCCAGGGCTGAATGACGGCGGGTCGTTGACGTCGGTGATGTTGACCGTGATGGTGCCCGACCCGCTCTGTGCCGGGGTGCCGTTGTCGGTAGCCTGCACGGTCAGCGCGGCACTCGGGCTGCCACCCTGGAGGATGGCGTCGAGTGCGCTGGTGTTGGCCACGGTGATCTGGCCGCTTGCCGCGGCGATGGCGAAGGCGCCGCCGGCGTTGCCGCCGGTGATCGCGTAGCTCAGGGTCTGCCCGGCATCCGGATCTGTGGCGCTGGCGGTGCCGACAACGGTGCCGGCCGGGCTGTGCTCGAGCACGCTGAGCGTGGCCGGCGTCACCGCCGGTGGCTCATTGACATTGGTCAGGTTGATCGTCACCGTCGCCGAACCGCTCAACGGTGGCGTGCCGTCGTCGGTGACCTGCACGGTCAGCGCGAACGTCGGGTTGGTCTCGAAATCCAGAACCGCGCTGTTGGCGACGGTGATCTGTCCGCTGGAGGCATTGATTGCGAACGCGCCGCCGGTGTTGCCTGCGGTGATCGAGAAGCTGTGGTTCTGTGCCGAATCCTGGTCGGTATAGGCGATTGGCGTGCCGACCGTCGTGGTGTTGGGCGAGTTCTCGGCGATGGAGAACGTGGCCGGGGTGACCACCGGCGGATCGTTGGCGTTGGTGAGGTTGATGGTGATCGTGGCCGATCCGTTCAGCGACGGCGTGCCGTTGTCGGCCACCTGCACGGTCAGCGCAAAGCTGGGATTGGTCTCGAAGTCCAGCACCGCGCTGTTGGCCACCGTGATCTGGCCGCTGGTGGCGTTGATCGCGAAAGCGCCATTGGTGTTGCCTGCGGTGATCGCATAGGTGTGGGTCTGCCCGGTATCGGGGTCGGTGTAGGCAACCGGGGTGCCAACCGGTGTCGCGTTGGCCGAGTTCTCGGCAACCGAGAACGTGGCCGGGGTGACCACCGGCGGGTCGTTGACGTCGGTCAGATTGATGGTGACCGTGGCGCTGCCTGACTGCACCGGGGTGCCGTCGTCGGTGACCTGTACGGTCAGCGCGAAGCTCGGATTGGTGGCGAAGTCCAGCGCCGCCGTGTTGGCCACGGTGATCTGGCCGCTGCCGGCATTGATCGCGAACGCACCGGAGGTGTTGCCGGCGGTGATCGAGAAGCTGTGGTTCTGGCCGCCGTCGGGATCGGTGTAGGTGACCGGTGTACCGACGCTGGTGGCGTTGGCGCTGTGCTCGGGAATCGAGAACGTCGCCGGATTCACGGTCGGCGGGTCGTTGACGTCGGTGACGGTGATCGACACCGTGGCCGTGTCGCTCGCGCCGAGACTGTCGGTAACCTGGAAGTCGAAGCTGTCGGCACCGGCGTAGAACGCGTTCGGCGTGTAGGTCACGTTGGGCGGCGTACCGGTCAGCGTGCCGTTGTTCGGGCCGCTGCCGGCAACCAGGCTGAAGGTGATCGGATTCAGGTCAGGATCCGAGCCGGTCAGCGTGATCGCCACCGGGGTGTCCTGCAGCGTGGTCACCGACTGTGGATCGGCTACCGGCGGCTGGTTGAAGGCCACCGTCGAATCGATGCGGAAGCAGATGTTGCCGCCGCTGGTCTGCGCGAAAAAGGCGCCGAGATCGGCACCGACCGGTCCATCACCCTGCGGATCCTGACCCCGCGGCGCGATACCTGCCCAGTCGCCGATCTGGCCATCCAGCACGCACGCGGCCCAGGCCGTGCCCACCGATCCGGCGAGCAGACCCAGCGCCAGCGCTACCGTCAGCAGCGAGCGATGGCGACGCAACATGGCCAGGGCCGCCAGTGCGAACAGCAGGCTGAGCAGCGCCAGGGCGATCCGCGACAGCGTGGGCACGGCGATGTTGCTGCCCAGTTGCACCAGGAACGGCGAGGTCACGCCCATGGCATCGTCGCCGGTGCTGTCGCTGGCCAGCACCGCGGTGCGCACGAAGAAGGCATGCCCGGCGATCGAGGACACGGGCATCTGGGTCTCGATCACGTTCAGGCCCGATTGCCCGTTGCCGATACCGACCGGCCAGCCGCCAGCGGAGACACTCACCGGCGCACCGAAGCTTGATGTGCCGGGGTCAACGCAATCCAGGCGTTCAACCGAACTGACGCTGGCGCTGGTGCCGGCGCTGTCCACCGTGGTCAGGAGAATTTGCTCGACGCCGCCGAAGCTGCCGTCGGGCGTTGCCACGCTGCAGCCGGTGCCCGGGTCGTTGTCCACATCCAGCAGCACGCGGAATTGCGTGGTGGCCGCGTGTGCGGACAGACCCGCAAAAAGCAGGACCAGCGCCAGGCACAAACGCAGACTGCTGCCGAAACCACCTGATCGAGAAATCATCCGTTATCCCCTGTCGAAACCGGCCTCGCGATGCAGCGCGATGCAACACCCCCATGGCACGTCCGCCCCGGTCCGGTACAGACTGGCAGGCAGGCGGTGACGGCCGAGGTGACCGACTTTACACCCATCGCGGCTTGTATCGCCAATGGCTGATCTGGCCCGTGCTCCATGCATCACGCCGCCGCAGATGCGCACTGGCGCAGCAGTGTTCTGATCTGACGCCGACTCCTGAACTTGAAGCTGGCGACGCCGTGCCGGCACGTTCGACACTTTGGCTTGCGTGATTTGCACCGCGTATTGCGGCATTGCCAGCATGTTGGAGATAGCGCAGGAGTCCACATGGCTGCCGAACCGGTCGTGGCTGTGGACACCCGATGCACCGTCCCGAGTAAACCCGTGTGGCGATGCGCCGGTTCGGCTGTGTGGTGCAGGATTGGAGCGCGACAGGCGCTACACTTTGCGCAACGAGCATGGCGAGCGGGGAAACCAACGATGCGGATTTGTGTGTATTGCGCTTCCAGCGACAAGGCCGATGCGACCTATCGCAACGCTGCAAGAGAGCTGGGTACGCTGATTGCCGAAGCCGGGCATGTGCTGGTGTTTGGTGGCGGGTCGGCCGGTTCCATGGGCGCGGTGGCTGACGGTGCGCTGGATGCCGGTGGCGAAGTGGTCGGCATCATTCCGCGCTTCATGGCCGATCTGGAGTGGAGTCATCCGGGCCTGACCGACTTGCAGCTGGTCGAGGACATGCGCGAGCGCAAGCATCGCCTGCTGACCGGCTCCGACGCGGTGGTGGCCTTGCCGGGCGGCTGCGGCACGCTGGAAGAACTGTTCGAGGCGATCACCCTCAAGCGGCTGGGCATCTATCTGAACCCGATCATCCTGCTGGACACGCTGGATTACTGGCAACCGCTGGAAGCCTTCATGCAGAAGGTGATCGAGGCGCGTTTCATGAATGCCGAGCATGACGCCATGTGGCAACGCGTTGCCGTTCCCACCGAGGTGCTGCCGGCGATTGCTGCGGCGCCGCGCTGGAGCGAATCGGCTCGCGACTTCGCCGTGGTGCGGGACTGAACCGACGTGGCGACACGCCTGCTGCCGTCGGTCGAGGTCCAGCAGCCGTTGCGGCTTGCCCTGCTGCTGCCGGGCAGCACGCTGCCTGCCTGGGCCGCACGGTCTGTGGATCGCCTGCTGGCGCTCGAATACGTGCACATTGCCTGCATCGTCATGGCGCCACCGGCGGCAGAGGGCAGCGATGGCCGCGGTCTGGCGGCGCGCTATCTGGCATGGGATGGTCGGCGCTACCGCAAGGCGCGCTCGGCCCTGGTTGCGTGCGACATGACCGCGCCACTGCAGGGCATCGAGCAGCTTGCGTACTCGAAAGAAGTCGTGGCCGCACTGGCAGCGCGTGATCTGGATGTCAGTCATCGACTTCGGTGCAGCGGCGGATATGGCGTCGATGGCGGCATGTGCCCGTTCCGGACTGTGGTGGCATGGCGTTGGCACGACTCCGCGGCGCCTGTCGCGGGCGGGCTTGTGGCAGCCGGTCTTTGCCGGTTCGCCGGTCACCCACACTGGTCTGTACGCCATCAGTGCGCCCGACTCGGCGCTGCAGTGTCTTGCGCAGACTGTAGCGTCGACACAATTGCTTTCTGTCGAGACCAACAACGCGCAGGCGCTGTGGAAGTTCGCCGACATGGCAGCCAACGCGCTGTTCCGACTTGCCAGCGGACGCCTGCATTCCGGCACCCTCGAAGGTACAGCGGCTCGCGCACTGCGGCCGGCAAGCGGGCCCGGGACCCTGGACCTGCTCGGCTTTCTGCCGCGGCTGGCCTGGCGACGTCTGCGGGCCAGCCTGCATCGTCGCCGGGATGTGGAGCACTGGGTGATTGCCTGCCGGGCGGACGGCGAGCGGTTGGATCCCGCAGCACCGCACTTCCGTGGCGCCCGCGTGCTGGATGCCCCCGCTGGCCATTTCTGGGCGGATCCGGGCATGGTCGAACACGCGGGCAGGACGTGGCTGTTCTGCGAAGATTTCGACTATGCACGCGATCTGGGCAGCATTGCCTGCATGCCGCTGGATGGCGATGGCCGCGCCGGCGATGCACGCATTGTCCTGTCGCTGGACAGCCACCTGTCCTACCCGCAGGTGTTCGAACACAATGGCGACATGCTGATGCTGCCGGAGAACGGCCAGGGCATGGCGTTGACGCTGTACCGCGCCGATCCGTTTCCCTGGTCCTGGACACCCGTGGCAACGTTGCTGGAAGGCTTCAACTTCACCGACGCCACCTTGTGGCAGCAGGACGGTCACTGGTACATCTTTGCCAACCTCTCCGCCAGCGGCGGCAGCGTTCATGACGAGCTGTACCTGTTCCATGCCGATGACCTGCTGGCCGACTGGCAGCCGCATCCGTGCAATCCGATCGTGTCCGATGTCCGGCGCGCCCGGCCGGCCGGGCCCTTGTTCCGGCGTCACGGTACCCTCTGGCGTCCGGCTCAGGATTGCGCCATCAACTACGGTCGGGCCGTGGTCTTCAACGAGGTCCAGGAGCTGACCCCGGACAGCTATCGCGAACGCCCCGCCGGCCGTCTGGACGGCAGCTGGAGGGCCGGTCTGCACGGCTGTCACACCTACGCAGCAACGGCCGCGCTGGAAGTCATCGATGGCAAGTACTGGGCCCGCCAGAGCGCGGTCGCTGCCGCCGGGGAGCCGGGATCGTGACCGCGCCCCGTCGTGCCGTCCTGTCGCTGCTGAACACGCCGGCCGGCCTGTTCCGCTGGTACGAGCAGTTCCCGCTGGCGATCGGCGAACAATTGCAGCAGGCCGGGATCGAGCACGTGCTTGGCTACAAGACCTACCTCGACAACACCATCGTGCCGCCGCCGCATCTGTGTGCGCACGACATGACCGACATGCCGGACCGGCACTGGGTGGCACGCACGCTGGAACCGATTGCAGCGCGCTACGACGAATTGATTGTGCACACCCACTCCTTCCATTTCGGTTCGTCGTGCCAGGTGTGGCGGCTTACCCGTGGCCACAAGCGGCGCCGCTGGTGGGCCACCATGCATCGCACGCCTTCCCGGGTCGGACTGCTGCGCAGCGTGCCCAGGCGCATGCTGCAGGCCGCCCGGGTCATCTATCCCGACCGGGTGTTCGGCTGTTCTGCCGCGTCCACCGCGGCGCTCAAGCGCATGTTCCTGCCCGGGCGCGTGGCCACACTCCTGAACGGGCGTCTGGCTGGAGAGGACCTGACCCGTTTCGAGTCACGCGGCGAGCCGCACCGTGCGCTGTTCGTCGGCCGTCTCAACCGCGAGAAGGGCGTCTGGCCGCTGCTCGAGGCCGGCAGACAACTGGCAGCGAGCCACCCCCGCTTCGAGCTGGTGATTCTTGGCGAGGGCCCGGAAGAGCGGCCCATGCGCCAGTGGATCGAGCAACACGATCTTGCCGGGCGCATCCGCATGCCGGGGCACGATTCGGATGTCGAGCCCTACTATCAGCAGGCCGACTTCGTGATCGTGCCGACTGATCCCGAGCAGATCGCCGAAGGCCTGCCATTGGTGGCGATGGAAGCTCAGGGCCATGCCCTGCCGGTGCTGTACAGCCTCAGTGGTGGTCTGCCGGAAACCCAGATCGAGGGTGAGACCGGCTTGCGTGTCGATCCGCTGGATGTGCCCACACTGGTATCGCGCGCCAATGACTTGATGGCTGATCCCGATCGCTATCAGGCCATGCGCCTGTCCATCCGCGAAAGCCGTCAGCACTGGAGCCTGCAGCGCATGGTTGACGACTACACCGAGCAGTATGTCGATGCCTTCAGGCGGGGGCTGGCGAAGACCTGAGGTGGTCGCAAATACTGACGTTCTGCTCAGCCTTGCAGACGCTCCCGGGTACCCAGATCCTCGGCCTCGTCGCTCCAGAAGCCTTGTGCAAGATCGATGACGCGCTCCAGCCAGTTGCCCGCATCGGCTTCCCACCAGACCGCGTCGCGCACCTTGACGCGCAACACCATCAGCTGTGGATCATCCTTGCCAGCCGGGAAAAAGACCTTCTGCAGCGGGGTCCAGACTTCATCAATGGTCTCGCGATCGCGGTCCATGCGTGCGCGGCCCCGCACCGAGAGATAGCGGCCCTCGGAGGGCTGCGCATAGGCAAGATTCACTTCGTGGTCCTCGGTAAGCTGCGCTACCTTGGCGCTGTCGGCGCTGGTGAAGAAGATCAGCTCGCCACCGGCATCCAGCTTGAGTGTCTGCACGGGTCGACTGACCATCGGGCCGCTTTCGACATGCGTGGTCAACATGGCCGTTTCGATGGGCTTGATGAGTTCACCCAGCTTGCGAAGATCGGCGTTGTCTTGATGGTCGATTTTCATCCGGCGCACCTCGTTTCAATTTTCATGGGCAAGAGGCAACGATTGCTCGCCCGGAATTAACTTGGCATGAAGCCGGGATCCTGACCGGCACTGCCGCCATGTTGATATGCTGGTATCACCAGCGAGGCGGATGATCACGTTCATGCATTTCGACTTTCATGTTGTTCTTCAGCACCTGATCGACCAGGCCTACCGGCTGCTGGCCATGCTGCCGATGCTGGTTCTGGCCATCATCGTGGTGCTCCTGGCATGGTGGATCGGGGGCTGGATATCGCGGCGCGCCGTGGTCGGCAGCCTGTCGCGCCACAATCCGCTGTTGCGCGAGATCAACCGCAGCACCGTGCGCTGGCTGGTTACCGTGGCGGGCATCCTGCTGGCTCTGGAAATTCTCGACGCCACGGCGCTGGTGGGTGCCGTGCTGGGTACCGCTGGCGTGCTTGGTGTGGCACTCGGCTTTGCCTTCAAGGACATCCTGGAAAACTATCTTGCCGGCATCCTGCTGAGCGTGCGCCAGCCCTTTGCACCGCGCGACCATGTGGTGATCGACGGCAACGAGGGCATTGTCATGGCCCTGACTTCGCGCGCCACCATCCTGATGACGCTGGACGGCAATCATCTGCGGCTGCCCAACGCGCTGGTGTTCAGGGGGGTCACACTCAATTACACGCGCAATCCCCGGCGTCGATTCGAGTTTGACGTGGGCATGGGTGTCAATGAGGACCTGGTGAAGGCGCAGCGCATCGGTGTTGCGCAACTGCAGTCGCTGGAAGGCATTCTGGACACGCCGCCCGCGCGCGCTTTCATTGATGCATTGGGCGACTCCAATGTGGTGATTCGCTTTCATGCCTGGGTGGATCAGCGCAGCCATGATTTCATCCAGGTGAAGAGCGAGTCGATTCGCCGGGTCAAGCTGGTGCTTGAAGAGGCCGGCATGGACATGCCCGAGCCGATCTATCGCGTACAACTGAGCGAGCGCGACGACGAGGGTGCCGCAGCGGAGGCAAGCAAACCGGCACAGGTACACGAATCGACGCCCCCGGACCTGCGCCCCAATACCGACATCGCCACCCAGATCGAACGCGACACGCTGACCGCATCCGACGCGGACCTGCTGGATGAGGATGCCCCGCGCGAGTAGTGCGCGGCCAGCCCTGCTATCGGGAGACCACCATCGTCGACTGGTCCTGCAGCTTGTGCCGCAGGATATCGGCGTAGTTGCGGATGCGGCGAATGTAACGCACCGGTTCGGCGCCGCGTGCATAGCCGTGCTTCAGGGTCTTGTAGTAGCGCCGCTTGCCCAGTAGCGGCAGGACCTTGGCCACCTCACTCCAGCTGTCGGGGTCGTGGCCCAGGCGGTCGGCCAGAACGCGTGCGTCACGCACGTGACCGAGACCCACGTTGTAGGCGGCCAGCGCGAACCACAGGCGATCTTCAGCGGGGATGTGGTCCGGCAGACGCTGCTCCAGACTGGCCAGATAGCGTGCGCCGCCGGCGATGCTTTCGGCCGGGTCCAGGCGGTTGTCGACATCCAGTTCGGCTGCCGTGTTGCGGGTAAGCATCATCATGCCGCGCACGCCGGTGGGGCTGGTCGCGTGCGGATTCCAGTGCGACTCCTGGTACGCCTGTGCGGCCAGCACCAGCGCTGGCAGGTCGTGGGCATCGGCGGCCTGGTGGAACAGTTTCCGGTAGCGCGGGAAAACATTCTGGATGCGACGCACATACTCGCGTGTGTCGACATAGTCGAATACCTTGGCATGCCCGTAGTAGCGCGTCATCAAGCGTTTCAGCTGGCCCTGCGCGCGCCACTGCGCCTGCCAGTCATCCATGGCCTGGCGCAGGGCGTCGGCTTTGCGCGGCAGCACCCAGGCCAGGGGTTGTGCCTGGCTGATATCAAATGCCACGACCAGGTTGGGGAAATAACGCCGGTTGATGGCGACGATGTTGGAATCGGCCACTGTGCAGTCAAGCTTGCCGCGCCAGACCTGGCGCAACAGCTGTTCGGTGCCGTCCTTGCTGTCCACCTGCCAGCGGAGCTCTGGGTGGGTGGCGCGCAATGCCTCCAGGTTTTCCGCGTAGCTGCTTTGCGCTACCACGCGCAATTGCAGGCCTTGCAGATCCGCCACGTTTCGCGGCTTGGGTCCGCCGCGCCGGCACACCACCTGCTGGCGGACCTTCTGGTAGACCGGGCCGAAATCGAATCGCTGCTGGCGCTTGCGGGTTCGCGTGATACCGGCAGCAATCATGTCGCCCTTGCCGTCGGCCAGGGCTTGCAGCAGTTCGCTGACCGAGCCCTTGACCACAAAAACCGGCTTGACCCCGAGTGACCTGGCAAATGCCGAGACCATCGTGTACTCCGGTCCGCCGGGCGCATCATCGCGACCGATGTACCAGGTGGTGGGCGAGTTGAGTGTCAGGACCTTGAGGGTGCCGCGTTCGTGAATCCGAGCCAGATTGCCGGCATCGGGCGAACACGAAACCAGCAGCACCAACGCCGCGAGACAGCACAGCGCGCAGGCCGTGCCAAGCTTTGTCAACCTGCCCCTCATGCAGTTACCTTAACCCAAGCAAGCGCAGTCATGTGTGGCACAGCCCTACGCACGGGCAAAAAGGGTTCATAATGAGGATCGTTGCCCTGACGCATGACATGGCCCCGCAATTGTGTGATATTCATCACATTTTCGGGCCGTTGCCCAGACAAAAGGAATTCGCGCATGACTGCCCACTCGAAGGTTCAAGACAGTGAATTGGTAGCGGCGACCAGCAGGATTTCCGAAGCCATTGCCGCCGAACACGCCAATGACGTGGACGCGCAGGCACGCTTTCCGAGCGAGACCTTTGCCGCACTGAAAGAGGCCGGCCTGCTCTCGGCCGCCGTGCCGGTCGAATTGGGTGGCGCCGGTGCCGGCATGCTCGAGCTGGGCACCCAGTGCGCAGCCTTGTCGGCCGGTTGCAGTTCCTCGGGCATGATCCTGGCCATGCACCATATCCAGGTGGCCTGCATTGCCCGTCACGCGCGCGATTCGGATTACTTCCGGGCCTACATGAAGGACAAGCTGGTCGGCGAGCAGCAGCTGATCGCCTCGATCACTTCCGAGCAGGGCACTTTCGGCGATACCCGCTCCAGTGTCTGCGCCGTGGTCGTCGAAGGCGACAAGATGACACTGGAAAAGGACGCGACCACCGTGTCCTACGGCGCCCACGCCGACGCGCAGCTTGTCACCTGTCGCCGCGATGCCGAGGCCGCCGCCAGCGATCAGGTGCTGGTGCTTTTCCCCGGCGGGCAATACACCCTGGAACAGAAGGGCGGCTGGGATACGCTGGGCATGCGCGGCACCTGCAGCCCCGGTGCCATGTTCAACGGCCATGGCACGCCCGACCAGATCATTCCCGGCAGCTTTGCCGATTCCTCGGCCCAGACCATGGTGCCGTACTCGCACATCCTCTGGTCGGCGCTGTGGACGGGTATTGCCGGGGCAGCGTTGGGCCGGGCCGCCAACTTCGTGCGTGCCAGCGCGCGGCGCAAGCCCGGTTCGGTGCCACCCAACGCGCCGCCACTGGCGCGCGCCCTGGTGGAGCTCCAATCCATGCGCAACAACTGGGAAGCGTGCGCGATCGAATTTGACCAGCTCACCGCCGAAGGCGTCGATCGGGCCCGCCAGCAACTGGACTCGATGCGCTGGGCGTTGAAGATGAACCAGTTGAAGATGTACTGCTCCGAGGCCGCGCCGCGGCTGTGCCACCAGGCTCTGCAGATCATCGGCATCCTGGCCTACAAGAACGACACGCCGTTCAGCGTCGGCCGCCACTACCGCGACGTGCTGTCCGCCGCGCTGATGGTGTCCAATGGCCGCATCGCCAGCAAGAGTGCGTCGATGCTGCTGGTTTCCAAGGACCTGTAGCGATGAGCGCAACCGACTACCACACCGGCAAGTTCTACCAGGGCCTGGTTGATCACGGCCTGATCGTGCCGGTGGGCGTCGAGGGTATCTTCGGCCGCGCCGCCGTGTTCGAGGACGTGCTGGAACGCTTCAATATCCTCGTCAACAGCCTGTCCGCGGCCGATGGCGCCGAGTACTACGTGTTTCCGCCGGTGATTGATCGCAAGGTGCTGGAAAAGAGCGACTACATGGATTCGTTTCCGAATCTTGCCGGCACCGTGTTCAGCTTTTTCGGCAAGGAAGTGGATGCGCGCCAGCTCAGCGAGCTGATCCACAATGGCCTGCCATGGGGCGAGACCCAGGGCATGACCGACGTGACCCTGAACCCCGCCGCCTGCTACCCGGTCTATCCCAGCTTCACCGGAACGGTGCCCGAGGAAGGCCGTCTGGTGACCATGCTCAACTGGGTCTATCGGCACGAACCGTCGCGCGAGCCCACCCGCATGCAGTCGTTCCGCGTGCGCGAATTCGTGCGTTGCGGCACGCCGCAGCAGGTGGTCGAGTGGCGTGACATGTGGCTCGAACGCGGACTGGAGCTGCTGCGCTCGCTGGGCCTGCCGGCGCAAAGCGAGGTGGCATCGGACCCCTTCTTCGGCAAGGGCGGGCGCATGCTGGCCGCCAGCCAGAAGCAGCAGCAACTGAAGTTCGAGGTGCTGGTGCCGGTCATTTCAAGTGACAAGCCCACGGCCGTGTGTTCCTTCAATTTTCACCAGGAGCATTTTGGCGAGGCCTTCGACATCCGTACCGGTGACGGCGAGGTGGCCAATACGGCCTGCCTGGGTTTCGGCATGGAACGCGTGGTGATGGCGCTTTTCCAGGCGCACGGCTTTGATCCGCAGAAGTGGCCCGCCGAGGTACGCGACCGGTTGTGGCCATGAGCGAGGCGGCAAGCGACCTGCGCGTGCTGGACCTGGATGCGTCGTCGTACGAGCGGCACATGCTGCATGCCGACAATCGTGTCTGGCTGGAAAAGAACTGCTACATCGACATCTGGATCGAGCAGATCCATGCCCTGGGCTGCGAGCCACTGGCGATACTGCCGTGCGTCAGTGCAATCGACTTTCTCGATGACCAGTGGACCTTCTTCAAGCCGCCGCATACCGAGTTGTACGATCTGTACGGCATCGACGTGCAGGAACTCAACTGCTGGCGCGGCCTGCTGGCACACGCCGAAGAACACCTTGCCACCGGGCGTCTGGTATCCAGCGAGGCCGATGCCTGGTGGCTGCCGGATACCTCCGGTACCGACTACCGCACCCTGCATACCAAATCGAGCATCATCATCAACGCGCTGGATGTGCCAGGCCGGCGCATGGGCTACTTCCACAACGCCGGCTATTTCGAGCTCGAGGACGAGGACTTCGCGCGCACCTTCCGCCTGGACGAACCGCACGATCCGGCCTTCATGCCGCTGTTTGCCGAACTGATATCGATCGACCGCGTGCAGCGGCTGGACGACGAGACTCTCAAGGGGGAGTCACGCAAGCTGCTGGCGCGGCATGTGGCGCGCATGCCTGCAGACAATCCGGTGCGGCGTTTTGCGCAGCGTTTCCAGCGTGACCTGCCCGCGATGCTGGAGCAGGGCCTGGACCATTACCACGCCTGGGCCTTCGCCAACGTGCGCCAGCTGGGTGCTGCCGCCGAGCTGGCCGAACTGCATCTGGAATGGCTGGACGACCCGACCCTGGCACCGGCCGTGGATGCCTGGCGTGAGATTTCCACCGGCGCCAAGACCTTCATCCTCAAGGCGGCGCGCGCCGTCAATCGCAAGCGCGAGTTTGATGCCTATACCAGCTTCGCCGCCTGGGCTGACGCCTGGGATACAGTGCGCAGCACCCTGCTTGCCGAGTGTGCCGCCTGATGTTTGTGGCAGAATCCGATTCCCCCACGTTGCGAAAACCCCGACCATGAGCCATGCCGCCCAGATCCGCGAAATCCTCAAGAACCACGGTCGACTGAGCAAGGACGTTGACCAGCTTGGGGTCGAGGACGACCTGTACCAGGCCGGCATGACCTCGCACGCCAGCGTCAACGTGATGCTGGCACTGGAAGGCGAGTTCGATATCGAGTTTCCCGACGAGATGCTTACCCGCAGCGTGTTCGAGTCGATTGGCGCCATCGATGCGGCGATTGGCGAGTTGACCGCGTGAGCTGATGGACACGCCGGGCCGCCATCGCCGTCGTCTGGACCAGGGCTGGGAGATGGTGCTGGCGGACGCCGGCTCGGAGCCCGGGCAGGTGGCGCAACTGCGCTGGCAGCCGGCCGAGGTGCCCGGCACCGCAGCGTCCGCCTTGCGCAGCCAGGGCCGCTGGGACTGGCACAGCCCGCTTGACCTGGATGCGGTCGATGGCTGGTGGCGCTTGCGCTTCGATGTTGCCGAGCAGGCCAGCGGCCTGCGCTTCGACGGCCTGGCCACCCTGGCCGAGGTCTGGCTTGATGGCGATCTGCTGCTGGCCTCGGAGAACATGTTCCGGGGGCACGAGGTTCCGCTGACACTTGCGCCGGGCGCGCATGAACTGCTGATTCGCTGCCGGGCGCTGGCGCCCGAATTGGCACATCGCCGCCCGCGGCCGCGCTGGCGCGTGCCGATGCTGGCACAGCAGCAGCTGCGCTGGTTCCGAACCACGCTGCTGGGCCGCACGCCGGGCTGGTCGCTACCGTGTGCGCCACTGGGGCCATGGCGGCCGGTGTGGTTGCTGCATGATGCGCCGGCGATTGGCGAGCATCCGCTGGTGTCCGTGCAGCTAGACGGCCATGGCCGTGGTGTGGTGCAAGTCGATGCGCGCTGTCGCGATGACATCAGCGAGGCGAGCCTGGTGCTTGAGCGCGGCACGGCACGACATGCGGTCGCGCTTGCTATTGAAAACGGCCGGGCGCGCGGCACGCTGCAGCTGGACAAGCCGGACCTGTGGTGGCCGCATACCCACGGCGAACCGGCGCTGCATGAGGCGGCCATCGAATACCGGGACGCACAGGGCGACCAGCGCATGCGCCTGCCCGCGATTGGCTTCCGCCGCATCGAGATCGATCGCCGCGATGGCGATTTTGCCGTGCGCGTCAACGGCATCGACGTGTTCTGCCGCGGGGCGTGCTGGACGCCGACAGACGTGGTCAGCCTGCAGGCCGACGACGAACAGAGCGCCGCCGCCGTGGCGCAGATGTGCCGGGCCGGCATGAACATGCTGCGTATCGGCGGCACCATGGTGTACGAGGACGACAGCCTGTACGAGGCGCTTGATCGCCAGGGTGTGCTGCTGTGGCAGGACCTGATGTTCGCCAACATGGACTATCCAGACGACGCCGATTTCCAGGCCGAGGTGCATGCCGAGGTCGGCCAGCAACTGCAGCGACTGCGCGCGCGCCCGTGCCTGGCGCTGGTGTGTGGCAACAGCGAAGCCGAACAGCAGGCGTCGATGTCCGGCGCGCCGCGCGAGCTGTGGTCACAGGCGCTTTTCCACGACAGTCTGGCCGCGCTTGTGCGTGAGGCGGGCATCGCCTATGTCGCATCCAGTGCCACGGACGGTGCCTTTCCGCATGCGGCCAATCAGGGGCCGACCTCGTATTTCGGCGTCGGCGCCTACCTGCGACCGCTGGACGATGCGCGCCGCAGCGGTTTGCGCTTCGCCAGCGAGTGCCTGGCCTTTGCCAATATCCCCTCCCCGCACGGTCTTCCCGGCGGAGCCGCTGCACGTGTGCACCAGCCCTTGTGGAAAACCCGTGCCCCGCGCGATCTGGGCGCCGGCTGGGATTTCGACGACGTGCGCGACCACTACGTGCGCGAACTGTACGGCATCGACCCCACCGCACTGCGGGTGCACGATCACGCACGCTACCTGGCGCTGGGCCGCGTGGCGACCGGCGAGGTCATGGCGCGCTGCTTTGCCGAGTGGCGCCGCCGAGAATCGCCAACACGCGGCGCCCTGGTCTGGTTTCTGCGCGACCTGTGGCCGGGCGCGGGCTGGGGTCTGATCGAGGCCGACGGCACACCCAAATCCTGCTGGCACGCATTGCAGCGCGTGCTCGCACCGCGCGCGCTGGCCATCAGCGACGAAGGCGTCAACGGCCTTGTCATCCATGCCTTCAATGATCGCCCGCAAAGCTGGGTGGCGCGCCTGGAAATGCACCTGTACCGTGGCGGTGACATCGTGGTGGGCGAGGCAAGCATGGCCATCGAGGTGCCCGCGCATGGCGAGCTGAGCGTGCCGGCTACCGATCTGCTTGAAGGCTTTGCCGACCTGTCCTTTGCCTACCGCTTCGGCCCGGCCATGGCCGATGTGGTGCACGTCGCCGCGCGCGAGGGCGAGGGCGAAGATCTTGAGGCCGAGGCCTTTCACTTTCCGGCCGGCCTGCCGGTCCACATCGAGCCCGACGTGGGCCTGAGCGCCGAGGTGGAGGAGCACGATGGCGAGCGCGTCCTGCGTGTTGCCAGCCGACGTTTCGCCCAGTCGGTGCAGATTGACGCGCCCGGACTGATGGTCGATGACAACTACTTTCACCTGGCGCCCGGGCAGAGCCGGCTCCTGCGTCTGCAACGCGAAACGGATACCGGCAAGCCCGTGCGCGGCCATGTCGACGCCCTCAACAGCGAGCGCGGCGCGCGCTTCACGTGGTGACTGGCGCCGAGGACGCCGCCGCCGTGGCGAACCCGCACCCGCATCATTCGCCCCCGGCCCGCGCCGGCTGGTTCGGCCCCGCCGAGCGGCCCCGTTTTGGTTGGTTGCACGCCCCGGCCGAAGGCACCAGCGAACGCGGGTTCCTGATCGTGCCGCCGTTCGGCAACGAGGCACTGTGCGCACAGCGAAGCCTGCGCCGCCTGGCCGAGGATGCCGCCGGGGCAGGCCTGATGGCGCTGCGCCTTGATCTGGACGGCAGTGGCGACAGCGCCGGCAGCAACCTGGATCCGGATCGCCTGCAGCAGTGGCTTGCCAGCATCGACGATGCATGCAATCTGCTGCGTGCGCTGGGTGCGGTTGATCTGCTGCTGTGCGGTGTGCGCCTGGGCGCCAGTCTGGCGGCACGGGCCGCCGAACAGCGCAGCGATGTCGCCGGCCTGGTCGCCATCAATGCCGTGATCTCGGGCCGCAAGTGGCTGCGCGAAGGGCGCGCGATGCAGATGGCCATGGGTCTGGCGCCGGACCCGAATCCGCCTGCGGAGCCGATGCTGGAGCTTGCCGGTTTCGCCATCGACGACAGCACCCGGGCGGACCTGTCGGCTCTCGAGCTGGCTGCGCGTGAACACAGCCCGGCTCCGTGTGCCCTGCTGATCGAGCGCGACGACATGCCAGTCAGCACGGCCTGGGCCGATAGCCTGGCGCGTATGGGTTGCGAGGTGCGGCAGCAGGCATTGCCCGGCTACGCCGACATGATGCAGGCGCCCCACGACAGCCTGGTTCCCGATGCCATCATCGGCGCCAGCGTCGACTGGAGCAGGCAGTGCCCGACGCTCAAGAACACGGCACCATCTGCCACCGGCATGAGCTTTGCCGACACCGTCATCATGCCCACGCCCCACGGGCCCATGCGCAACCGGGCCGTCCACCTGGGCCAGGGCCTGTTCGGCATCCTCAGCCAGCCGCTCAACGACCCTGCCGATCGCGCTGTGGTGCTGCTCAACGCTGGCGGCATCGCTCGTGTGGGCCCCAACCGCTTGTTCGTGGAGCTGGCGGCGCGGCGGGTTGCCGCCGGCGAGCAGGTACTGCGGATCGACCTCAGTGGCGTTGGCGACAGCGCCACCCGCGTCGATGGCGTGAGCGAGCGGGTCTATCACCGCCTGACCGAGGACGACACGGCGGCCATTGTCGACTGGCTCAAGGCGCAGGGCATCAAGCGCATTGCCATGGGTGGCCTGTGCTCGGGTGGCTACCATGCGCTCAAGGGTGCGCTGGCCGGTCAGGCGATCGACACGGTGCTGATGGTCAATCCGCTGACCTTCGACTATCAGCCCGGCGTGGACCCGTACTTTGCCCTGCACCGCGACAGCCAGCGGCATGCCGAGCGCATGCGCAGTGGTGCGGCATGGCTGCGGTTGCTGCGCGGCCAGGTTGCCGTCGGGCGCGCCGTGCGGGTGCTGGCATGGCGTGTCTGGGGCCAGCTACGCGCGCGCACGCTGGATCTGGCGCGCGTGCTGCGCCTGCCGCTGCGGGACGATCTGGGCTGCCAGTTGCAGAGCCTGGCGCAGCGCGGCGTCACGGTGCACTACATCTTCGCCGCCGACGAACCGGCGCCAGCAATGCTGAAATCCATGGCCGGCAACGTGGTGCCACGGCTGGTGCGCCGGGGCCAATCCAGCGTGCAGACCATCGACGGCCCGGATCACCCGTTCACGCCGCGCTGGTCGCACCCCTGGCTGCTGGATGCCATCGAGCGCGCGCTGGACGGGAACGCATGAAGCAGCAGGTATTGAAACTGGGCGGGCTGGATTGCATCGTCATCGCGCCGCCGCAAGCGCAGGCGGACGTGGTGATGCTGCACGGTCGCAACATGCGGGCGGCCGACCTGGCGCCGTTCGCGCATTCGCTGGGCCTGCCGGCACGCTTCATCTTTCCCGATGCGCCCCTGCCTGCCGCACCGTCGGGGCGAAGCTGGTGGCCCATCGATGCCGAGGCCCGGGCCCAGGCCGCGCAGGGCCGACCGTCGGACCTGTACCAGTTTGATCCGCCCGGCCGTGCCGAGGCCCGCGCCCTGCTGCACGGCCTGCTGCTCGAAGTGCGCAGCGCCCGCCCGCTGCTGCTGGCCGGCTTCTCGCAAGGCGGCATGCTGGCCATGGACCATGTGCTGCACGAAACCAGGCCCGATGCACTGGCCCTGCTCTCAAGCTCCTGCATCGCCTACGACGACTGGAAGGGCCGCCTGTCACGCCTGGCAGGGCTGCCCATGCTGATTGCCCATGGCCGTGACGACGAGGAACTGGCGTTTGCTGCCGGCGAACGCCTGCGCGATGCCGCCCTGCTTGGCGGTGCCGAGCTTACCTGGCTGCCGTTCGCCGGCGAGCACGGCATCCCGCTGCCGGTCTGGCGTGCCTTGCGCAAACAGATCGCGGCCCTGCTGTAACCACGCGTGCGTGATCTAGGCGTCCGACTTGTCGCGATTGTCCGGCAGCAGCGACAGCAACTGCTCGGCATTGTTGCGCCACTGGTGGTGGTCGGCGATCGAGGTGTGCGCCGCCGCGCCGGCAAGCAACAGTTCCTCGGGGTCCCTGGCAAGCCACAGCACCGTATCCACGCAGGCATCGATATCCTTGCGCACGAACAGCCAGCCGTTGCGGCCGTGATCGATGACCTCGGCAATCGGCGCGTAGTCGGGCGCCACCACGGCCACGCCCATCGCCATCAGCTCGAACAGCTTCATCGGTGAGCCGTACTCGTTGGAATCGGCCAGCACCGCATAATCCATGCAGGCAATCCAGTCGGGTATCTCGGCATGCGCCACCCGTCCGGGCAGCAGCACGCGATCACCCAGCCCGGCCTTTTCGATGGCGCTGCGTACCGCCGGCAGATCGGCGCCATCGCCCACCAGCAGCAGCTTCAACTGCGGCGACTCGTCCAGGCGAGAGGCAATGTGCTGCACGAAGCCCGCAATGCCGTGCCAGGGCACAAAGCCGCCGATATAGCCGCATACCACCGCATCGTCGATGCCGCGCTCGCGGCGCAGTGCGCTGCGATCAAAGCGGCCAATGTCGAAACGGTCAATGTCGGCTGCATTGGGTGAAATCACCGAGGGCGCGATCTCGCCGTAGGCGTCCCTGGCGCAGTCGCGAAACCAGCTGGAAATGAACACCAGGCCGGTGGCATTGCGCCAGCACCAGCCCTCGATCCGCCGCGCCAGTCGCTTCATGGTCAGCGGACGTACCCGGGGCACCAGCGCCGAATCATTGATCTCCAGAATGATCGGTATGCCGCGTCGCCGGGCCAGCCACACGCTGGCGCACAGGAACAGCGCATAGCGCTCGTAGATGAAATCGGGCTTTTGCTGGCGCAGCGCCCTGGCCACGCGGTAACGCGTGACCAGGTTGTAGCCCAGCTCCAGCACCTCGAACAGCACACCGGGCGCACGTGCCAGCAGCGCCCCCAGGCGGCTGCGATTCTGCCCGGCACTGATCGCGTTCGGTTCCTGCTCCGGGTCGGCACCCGGAAACGACAGCACCCGCACCTGATGCCCCAGGCCGCGCAAGGCATTGACGATCCCCCGGATATGCACGCCCTCGACCTGGCGCCCCTGAGTGCGATGGTGATACAGAATGCGCAAGCCGACTTTCCATCCCGAGCAACAGAGCCAAAGTGTAGCCCACCCGGCAAGAACACAGGCAAGCCGCAGCCAGCAACATGACAAGCAAACCCCACAAGCGCATGCTGAAACAGGCACTCGCAACACGCACCAACCGCAGGACCGGCCGCGGGCCAGCCGCAACCAGCCAGGCCGTCGAATGGAACTCCCGTCATCCTGGGGCCGCCGCAGGCGACGCGGGGAGCGGGCATGGATGACCGCGCGTTGAGGAGCGAGGAAACCCGGGATCCATTTTCAGGCCAGGACCGGGCACCACCGTCTGCAAAACCCAAAACGAAAAACAGCACATGACAATCAACATCAAACGCGCCTACGACAAGGCCACAAACACCGACGGCTACCGCGTCCTCGTCGACCGCATCTGGCCGCGCGGCATCAGCAAGGAAGCCGCCGCACTGGACGATTGGATCAAGCCACTGGCCCCCTCCACCGAACTGCGCCAATGGTTCGGCCACGACCCCGCACGCTGGGACGAATTCCGCAAACGCTACCGCAAAGAACTCGTCGCCAGCGAAGAAGCACAAGCAAGCCCTCGCCAATCTGCGCCAGCGCGCCAAGAAAACACCACGTCACCCTGGTCTACGCCGCCAAAGACACCGAGCACAGCAACGCGACATTCCTCAAAACCCTGCTGGAAAAACCTTGAGCGACGTCCAATCCACTTCCATTACATCACCATCACGACCCGCGAAACCATGACACCACCACGTCGTCCCGTAAACCCTCAATCCCGACATGCAAGATTCTGTCCCTCAGCCGCAAGCTGCTGATTCATGGGGACAGCTCATGTTTGCGGCTACCGACTGTATGCCTGATACTCATTGCAACACCCCACCATGGGGCCGAATAGGCGTTAGGCCCCATGGATCGAGATGCAATCGCACGTGTAGAGATTGACAGTGGAGGGAGGCTGCATGTCGTTCCCGCGAGCCTGGAATTTCCTTTCATTTACCGTGCCGGTATGGAAGTCAGCTGGGATGCGGATCTCCATTCATTGCATTCGCCAAAGCCGCGTGATTGGAGCTATGTGCGTTGGTTGCAGCAAATTTTCGCTGCGGTGAAGCAGGAGTACGGTTGTGAGCTTCTTGTTACAAGTGACACCGCGTGGGTAAATATAGATGTCGGCACCAAAACTGGGCTACTTGGCTTAGCTGGCCGAGGGGCCTAACAATTCCGTAAGAGACTTCCCGTCAACCCCGGCTGCATGATGGCCTGACCTCAAGCGTTCAGGCCTTTGCTTTGTCTTCTTGTCCTGCGTACTGCTTTTGCCAGTTCGATGCGGTGATGCAACGTTGCCAGACTGCATTTCCGTAATCGGTCTTGTTGAGCCTGTGCTGCCGACTCGGACCAGGGTATAAACCGCGCCCGGAGACCTCTTTCATTCATCGGGTTCGTCGGTGTTCGAGGATCAGTCGACACACCTTGGGACGTCCGCCTAGTTAGTCAGGTTCTCTCCAGGTGGGTCTGACCCGTTGCTACCGCATCGCGCTGACGTTGAAACGATTTATGCCATCGCCGCGACCGTGATGGCATGCCTGCCGGCCGGGCGCTGCACCATCGGGTGCTGCAGCCAGGCATCGGCATCGTAGTGTTCCTGCCTGGCCAGCATCGCCCACATCTGCCGGGCGTGCTTGTTGGCAATGGCGACGATGACCTTGCCGAACGGCAGGCGACCGGCCAACGATCGAATCCAGATCTGTTCGGGTGTGCTCTTGTCCACGCCAACGGCCTTGGCACGCTGCAGGCTGCTGCGTGCGCCCTGGATCAGCAGCGTGCGCAGGTAGGCATCACCCCGGCAACTGATGGTTCCCAATCGAACATGTCCTCCGGTCGTGTGCTGGGTGGGCACCAGACCCAGCCACGCGGCCAGCTGGCGACCATTCTTGAACCCGGTTGCCGAGCCGACCGAGGCGACCATTGCATCGGCGGTGATCGGGCCAACACCGATGATGGCGCGCAGGCGAACGCAACGTTCGTCGGTCCGGGCGTTGCCTTCTATGCGGGCATCACACGCCACAACCCGTTCGCGTACCTGCGCCCAATGGGCACTCAGGTCAGCCAGCAGCACCTTCATGTCTTTCGGAAAAACCTGGTTCTCATCAAGATCGGCCAGTGCGCGGCGCAAGGCCAGATCACTTTGCGCGACCACGACCCCGAACTCGGCCAGCAGGCCGCGCAGGCGATTGCCAATGGCCAGGCTCTCGACCTTGTAGCCTTCGCGTAACCGATGCCATGACAGGCGGACCTGTTGATCGAGCGATTTGACCGGTACAAAGCGCATGTTGCCCTGGCGGGCTGCCGTGGCAATCGCCTCGGCATCGTTGCGGTCGTTTTTGGCTGTGCGACTCTTGCGAAATGGAGTCACGAATTGCGCTGCGATAATCCGTGGTTCGAGGCGATACTCCAGGCATCGACGCGCCCAGTGATGTGCGCCGCTGCACGCCTCCATCGCAACCACCGTACCGACTGGTAGTTGCGCCAGCCAGGCGCTGAAATCATCGCGGCGCAGATCCCGCCGCTGCAGTACTCGCCCCGCGAAATTGACCTCGCAGGTCGAAAACGTATTCTTTGCCAGATCCACGCCGATGGTTATAGTGTTCATGGAGACTTCCTCTTCTGCTGAAGGTATTGAAGAATCACCATCATGGCCCTCGAGGCCGAACGAGGGGGAAGTCTCTTTTTACTCGTTCAAGCCGAAATCGCTTCGCTCCACCAAACACATGGCAGAAAAGCTTGCCATGTGTTTGGCTCCGCTACGCAGTCGGCTTAATCAAGCGTTATGGCATCCCAGCATATCCAACGGCAGCATCACCGAGAATGTTTAGTAATAACAAAGCGAGACAGGTCAGAACGCCGCTCGTGTCAACTGGCGCATAGTCTCCCGTCCTGCTGATCGCAGGTGCTGTTTTCGCACCCTGATTTGATTTGCCGTCGCCGCGATGTTTTCGGTCGGTTGCGAAAAGATTCCGCACCAGTCACCGTTCTGGATCAAGACGCTCGCGCCCCTTGAGCTTGCGCTCCCAAACACTCGTCGGTTGCCATCGGGTCCGTCCATGTGTCCGCGTAGGCGGTGCACAAATTCATGATCTCGCCTGAAGCGGATCAACCCTCAGTGGCTCGGTCGATGGGCGGCCTCCTCGAAACGGGCGCCGACGGCGATCGCCATTCAAATCAGATGGCTCGGATCCAACCCATTGTCGGGCTGATCGCCGTCGACATAAAGCATTATCCAAACGCGCGCTTGACGTCGAAAGTACCGCCATCGCGCATCAGGTAGTACCCGGCACGTGCCAGCTTATGTGCGACCGCCTTGATGGCGATGACCTTGTGCCGTTTGGCAGCCTTGCGGTCATACCAGCGCTTGACCGGCGGGCTGAAGCGCATCGCGAAATTGGCTGCCTCGATCCAGCCCCAGGCCAGGTATTTGTTGCCGCACTTGCGATTGCCCTGGCCCTTCTTCTTGCCGTTGGAGATGCGCTCGCTCTTGACCAGGCGTGCATAGGACACGTAGTCACCAACCGAGGCGAAGCGGGCGATGTCGCCAGTCTCCATGGCGATGGTCAGACCGAGAATCTTGCCGATGCCTGGGGTGGACCGCAGGGCGGCCAACTCGTTGCGTCGCGGGCAGTGTGCCAGGACCTGTTTTTCCACCTGCTGAACCTGCTCCTCAATGTCGCACCAGACCTTGACCTGGGTTTGCACCGACAGGCGCACGCAAGCATCGGCAAAGGTCTGCGCCAAGATCTCGTCAGTGAGTTGACGAAACGCATTGGCGGACAGGCACTGCCCGGTGTGCCGTGCCCATGCCGATTGCACCGACTGTAGCAGGCTCACGCTCTGGCGCACGAAGTAAAACCGCCGACGCAACAGGTCGCGCACGGCGCGTTCGTCGCGCGGGTAGATATAGCCCTCCGGAAGAATCCCCAGGCGCATCAGGTGCGCCAGATGCCGTGCATCGGATTCATCACCGCTGTACTTCAAGCCGTCGTACTGCGGCACCGCAGCGGTGTTGACCAAGCGCATCCGGTAGCCGTGCTCGGCCAGACCATCGACCAGCCAGTACCAGTTGTAGGTCGACTCGACGGCCACACCCACCAATTCATCGTGGAAGGGCTCCAGTGCCTTGAGGATCGTCGGTAATTCGTTGGGCAAGCGGCATTGCCGCAATACCCGGTCGTGCTCGTCGATCACGGCCAGCACGCTGTTAGTGGAATGCAGGTCAATTCCTGCGTAAAGATGACATGGCTGCCTCCTGTCGCGTTGCGATCTTGAAACTTTGGAAATTTCACGATACCGCCACGCGCGGGAGGCGGCGACATATGCTGCACGGCCTGCTGCTCGAACTGCGCAGCGCCCGCCCGCTGATGCTGGCGGGCTTCTCGCAAGGCGGCATGCTGGCCATGGACCATGTGCTGCACGAAACCAGGCCCGATGCACTGGCCCTGCTCTCAAGCTCCTGCATCGCCTACGACGACTGGAAGGGCCGCCTGTCACGCCTGGCAGGGCTGCCCATGCTGATTGCCCATGGCCGTGACGACGAGGAACTGGCGTTTGCTGCCGGCGAACGCCTGCGCGATGCCGCCCTGCTTGGCGGTGCCGAGCTCACCTGGCTGCCGTTCGCCGGCGAGCACGGCATCCCGCTGCCGGTCTGGCGTGCCTTGCGCAAACAGATCGCGGCCCTGCTGTAACCACGCGTGCGTGATCTACGCGTCCGACTTGTCGCGATTGTCCGGCAGCAGCGACAGCAACTGCTCGGCATTGTTGCGCCACTGGTGGTGGTCGGCGATCGAGGTGTGCGCCGCCGCGCCGGCAAGCAACAGTTCCTCGGGGTCCCTGGCAAGCCACAGCACCGTATCCACGCAGGCATCGATATCCTTGCGCACGAACAGCCAGCCGTTGCGGCCGTGATCGATGACCTCGGCAATCGGCGCGTAGTCGGGCGCCACCACGGCCACGCCCATCGCCATCAGCTCGAACAGCTTCATCGGTGAGCCGTACTCGTTGGAATCGGCCAGCACCGCATAATCCATGCAGGCAATCCAGTCGGGTATCTCGGCATGCGCCACCCGCCCGGGCAAGAGCACACGATCACCCAGCCCGGCCTTTTCGATGGCGCTGCGTACCGCCGGCAGATCGGCGCCATCGCCCACCAGCAGCAGCTTCAACTGCGGCGACTCGTCCAGGCGAGAGGCAATGTGCTGCACGAAGCCCGCAATGCCGTGCCAGGGCACAAAACCGCCGATATAGCCGCATACCACCGCATCGTCCACGCCGCGCTCGGCACGCAGTGCGCTGCGATCAAAGCGGCCAATGTCGAAACGGTCAATGTCGGCTGCATTGGGTGAAATCACCGAGGGCGCGATCTCGCCGTAGGCGTCCCTGGCGCAGTCGCGAAACCAGCTGGAAATGAACACCAGGCCGGTGGCATTGCGCCAGCACCAGCCCTCGATCCGCCGCGCCAGTCGCTTCATGGTCAGCGGACGTACCCGGGGCACCAGCGCCGAATCATTGATCTCCAGAATGATCGGTATGCCGCGTCGCCGGGCCAGCCACACGCTGGCGCACAGGAACAGCGCATAGCGCTCGTAGATGAAATCGGGCTTTTGCTGGCGCAGCGCCCTGGCCACGCGGTAACGCGTGACCAGGTTGTAGCCCAGCTCCAGCACCTCGAACAGCACACCGGGCGCACGTGCCAGCAGCGCCCCCAGGCGGCTGCGATTCTGCCCGGCACTGATCGCGTTCGGTTCCTGCTCCGGGTCGGCACCCGGAAACGACAGCACCCGCACCTGATGCCCCAGGCCGCGCAAGGCATTGACGATCCCCCGGATATGCACGCCCTCGACCTGGCGCCCCTGAGTGCGATGGTGATACAGAATGCGCAAGCCGACTTTCCATCCCGAGCAACAGAGCCAAAGTGTAGCCCACCCGGCAAGAACACAGGCAAGCCGCAGCCAGCAACATGACAAGCAAACCCCACAAGCGCATGCTGAAACAGGCACTCGCAACACGCACCAACCGCAGGACCGGCCGCGGGCCAGCCGCAACCAGCCAGGCCGTCGAATGGAACTCCCGTCATCCTGGGGCCGCCGCAGGCGACGCGGGGAGCGGGCATGGATGACCGCGCGTTGAGGAGCGAGGAAACCCGGGATCCATTTTCAGGCCAGGACCGGGCACCACCGTCTGCAAAACCCAAAACGAAAAACAGCACATGACAATCAACATCAAACGCGCCTACGACAAGGCCACAAACACCGACGGCTACCGCGTCCTCGTCGACCGCATCTGGCCGCGCGGCATCAGCAAGGAAGCCGCCGCACTGGACGATTGGATCAAGCCACTGGCCCCCTCCACCGAACTGCGCCAATGGTTCGGCCACGACCCCGCACGCTGGGACGAATTCCGCAAACGCTACCGCAAAGAAATCGACGCCAGCGAAGAAGCCCAGCAGACACTCGCCGACCTGCGCAAGCGCGCCAAGAAACACCGCGTCACCCTCGTCTACGCCGCCAAAGACACCGAGTTCAGTCTACCCTTCAATCACAGCCCCGTCAGCTGCATAATCCGAAGATAAACCCCGTTTTTAGCTTCTCGGCCCAGGTCGATGCCAACAAACTTGCGCATCGCGCGCGAGTCGTACAGCGCTTCCTCCACGGCAGGATCGGACAGGGCATACCACTGCTGCAGAAAGTGAATGCGCAGCATCCGCTCCAGACCGATGGGTCGGCGCCCGCCGCTTTCCTGACCTTTCGGATACACCGGGGCAATCTGCGCGCACAGGTCCTTCCACGGCACCACCTGGTCCATCTCTGCCAGGAAGATGTCGCGACGTGTAGACTTGCGGTGCTTCTCGAAACCACCATCGGCCTCGGTGGCTAGCGTCATCTGCCTGTGTGTCATCGGATCAGTTCCAAACGGGGTCGTTGCTTGGACAGCGGGGCAAAATCAGAGTTTCCTTAGCTGCCACGCGCGTCTTAGGAGGACGGGAAAATTGCGCGTGAAAGTCGTTTTGCTCTAGAGTCGAGGTCCCGTGTCGCAAAAAACTGGGGGTCTCATGTCCTTTCATTCTTGTCGCCAAGCACGCGCGCGCTTGGTAGCCCTGTGTACAAGCTTGCTGTTGATCGTTGTCGGGACTGGCCCCGCCAGTGCGGCCATCTGTCATGTCAGCACGGCCGGCAACAGTGGCGGCATCGGAAGCACTTGGGCCTCGCCCATGGATCTGCAAACCGCGTTGACGACGCCAGGCTGCTCGGAAGTCTGGGTCAAGGCGGGTGCATACACGCCGGGGACCACTAACGCGGACTCATTCGACATTCCGCCCGGTGTCGAAGTGTACGGTGGCTTTGCCGGCACCGAGAGCAGTCGCGGCGAGCGCGATGCATCCATCAATCTTTCTATTCTGTCCGGTGACATCGACAACAACGATGCCAATGCCGGCAGCACCCATATCGACAAAACCAGCGCTGACATCGTCGGCAGCAACAGCTTCCACGTTGTCTCCATGGATGGCACCACCGGCACCACGATCACCGCCGACACGGTTCTCGACGGCTTGATCATCACGGGCGGCGATGCGAGTGGTTCCGGTTCCACTCAATCCAATGGTGGTGGCTTGTATTGCAATGGCGGGGCCGCTGGCAGCGAATGCAGTCCGACGCTGAGCAACCTCACCTTCAGCGGCAACCGAGCGAGTGGTCTCGGCGGCGCGATCTACAACAATGGCAGCTCCGATGGCAACAGCAGCCCGTCCCTGAGTAGTGTCACCTTCAGCGGCAACAGCGCCGTCGCTGGTGGCGCGATGTCCAACGACGGGTCCTCTGGCAACAGCAGCCCGTCCATCAGCAACGTCACCTTCAATGGCAACAACGCCGACAACGCCGGCGCGATATTCAACGATGGGCACCTTGGCATCAGTAGCCCGACCCTGAGCAACGTCACCTTCAGTGGCAACAACGCCGACAACTTTGGCGGCGCGATGGCCAACTATGGCCAGGGCGGCACCTGCAGCCCGATTCTGAGCAACGTGATCCTCTGGGGCAACATCGCCACGACGGGTGATTCGGAGATCTCAAACGCCTCCTCCACACCCACCATCGACCATAGCGTGGTGCAAGGCTCCGGTGGCAGCAGCAGTTGGAATGCCACGCTGGGCACCGATGGCGGCGGCAATCTTGATGTTGATCCGCGCCTTGGTGCTCTGGGTGATCACGGTGGATCGACAGCAACCATGCTGCTCGGCACGGGCAGCTCGGCCGTTGACGCGGGCTATCCCGCTGTCTGCGTCAGCCCACCGGTCAATGGTGTTGATCAGCGCGGCGTGTTCCGGTTTGAGGGCAACAGCGTCCTCTGCGACATCGGTGCGGTTGAGATGAGCGCGATTACCGACCGCATCTTCGCTGACGGGTTCGAGGTCATGCCGTAGCCTGGCTCCAACAACGGGGTCAACAACGGGGTCACCATTTCGCCGTTCGTGTCAACAAGCGCATAGCCTCCCGTCCCGTGCACTGCGGGTCCCGTGTATCACACCCTGATTCGATTGAGCCGTCTCCGCGATGTTATCGGGCGGTTGCGGAAGGATTCCGCACCAGTCACCGTTCTGGATCAAAACGCTCGCGCGCCCTTGAGCTTGCGCTCCCACGTTTTTTGCCGGAGCAAAAAACGAACAGCGAAGCTGGCCCGAAGGGCGGCCGCCAGGGATGGTGGCCGTAAAACACTCGTCGGTTGCCATCGGGTCCGTCCATGTGTCCGCGTGTGCGGTGCACAGATTCTCGATCTCGCCTGAAGCGGATCAACCCTCATGGGCTCGGTCGGTGGGCGGCCTCCTCGAAACGGGTGTCGGCGACGACGGCCATTCAGATGTCAGGGATCAAGTCCAACCCCGTTTCCGGTCTGTCGCCGCCAACATGAAGCGTCAACCAAATGCGCGTTTGACGTCGAAGGTGCCGCCATCGCGCATCAGGTAGTAGCCGGCGCGCGCCAGCTTGTGCGCGACCGCCTTGATGGCGATGACCCTGTGCCGCTTGGCGGCCTTGCGGTCATACCAGCGCTTGACGGGTGGGCTGAAACGCATCGCGAAGTTGGCCGCCTCGATCCAGCCCCAGGCCAGATATTTGTTGCCGCACTTTCGGTTTCCCTGACCTTTTTTCTTGCCGTTGGAGACGCGCTCGCTCTTGACCAGGCGCGCATAAGACACGTAGTCGCCGACCGATGCGAATCGGGTGATGTCGCCGGTCTCCAAGGCGATGGTCAGACCGAGCGTCTTGCCAATGCCCGGGGTGGAGCGCAGCGCGACCAGTTCCTTGCGGCGCGGGCAATGGGCCAGAACCTGTTTTTCCACCTGCTGAACCTGCGCTTGAATGTCGCACCAGATCTTGACCTGGGCTTGTACCGACAGGCGCACGCAGGGGTCGGTGAAGGTCCGTGCCAAGGTCTCCTTGTCGAGCTGACGAAACGCGTTGGCAGACAGGGATTGTCCGGTGTGCCGTGCCCATGCCGATTGCACCGATTGCAGCAGACACACGCTCTGGCGTACGAAATAGAAGCGCCGGCGCAGCAGATCGCGCACGGCGCGCTCGTCGCGCGGATAGATGTAGCCCTCCGGCAGAATACCCAGGCGCAACAGGTGTGCCAGATGCCGCGCATCCGATTCATCACCGCTGTACTTCAAGCCATCGTATTGCGGCACCGCCGCGGTGTTGACCAGGTGCATCGGGTAGCTGTGTTCGGTCAGACCATCAACCAGCCAGTACCAGTTGTAGGTCGACTCGACGGCCACACCCACCAGTTCATCGCGGTAGGGCCCCATTGCCTTGAGGATAGTCGGTAGCTCATTGGGCAAGCGGCATTGCCGCAACACCCGATCGTGCTCGTCGATCACGGCCAGCACGCTGTTGGTGGAATGCAGGTCGATTCCTGCGTAAAGTGACATGGCTGCCTCCTGTCGTGGTTCGGAATGTTGAAATGTTGTAGTTCCAACATACCGCCACGGTCAGGAGGCGGCGACATGAGTATTCAGGTTCACTTACACCCGTTTGAATCGAGCTTCGGCTGAGTTGCTGGGTTTCGTGCGGGGTCCGTGCGCGGGGCGCATGCTGGCGGCGCTTTACAAGTAGCGACGCTCAGCAAGTGTTGCAGATATTCGCACCTACCAGGTTGAGAAAGTTAACCTGACCCCGTTTTTGTGACCGGCTACCTGCTGCTGCGGCAGACGGGTTTCGACCTGCATGCGCCGTGGGTGCAGGCGGCGATTGGCCTGTACCTGGTCACCGCCGCGTGCTGGTTGCCTGTTGTCTGGCTGCAATGGCGGGCCTGCAACCTGGCGCAAGCCGCACTGCGGGATAGCACGCCCTTGCCGCCGGCCTACCATCGCTGCATGAAGATCTGGTTCGCCCTGGGCTGGCCGGCCTTTTTCGCTTTGCTGGTGACTTTCTGGCTGATGGTGGCCAAGCCGCCACTTTGGGGTTGAGGTCGATGCCAGGGACTTCTGGCCATGATGAGAAGGAGCACCGTCGTGGCCGGCAGGCTTTCTCGACGAGGCCGATGCCCGGCATTCATCCTTGCCAATCAAAGGGGCCAGAGACATTTCCAGCTATCGGACACGCAAGGAAGTTCATTCCGTCTCCATTGCCGCAGGGGTTCGGTGGAGAGGGGAGATGCGCATCAAGGTTGTCACTTGACAACCACGCCTGTTTCGCATAGCTTCATTGCCGCGACAAGGACACGTATGCGCAGAAAGCGTCATCCAGACAAAGAGGTCGAATCAGCGTTGCGGTATGCCGAGGCGCGCGGTTGGCGCATCGAGATCGGTGGTGGTCACGCGTGGGGCAAAATGTACTGCCCGAACAATAGCAAAACCTGTCGCTGTGGCCAGTTTTGAATTTCAAGCATCTGGTCAACCCCGAAGAACTCGGCAAATCACGCCAATCAGATTCGTCGGGTTGTCGACAACTGTACTTTGGCTCATACCCCCACGCCGGAGGATTCCAAATGAACCAGTACGAATTCACACTTAGCTTCCGTCTCGGGAATGCAGAGCAGAGCCCCGGAAACTACGTCGAGAAACTGGGCGCAAGCGGCTGTGACGATGCCTTGATTGGTATCGGCAAGCTTGGCAGCATTTCATTGAACTTCAACCGTGAGTCAGAAAGCGCACTCAAAGCCATCTCGACGGCCATTCAGGACGTAAAGAAGGCAATACCAGAGGCCACACTGACAGAAGCGACACCGGACTATGTTGGCATGACCGAGATTGCTGACGTCTATGGCACATCTCGTCAGTACGTCAGAAAGGTAGTCACGTCCCAATCGAGATCATTCCCTGCTCCAGTCCACGAAGGCAACCCATCCCTTTGGCATCTGGCTGACGTACTTGGCTGGATAGACGTCCACGAACCCGAAAAGCTGGACGACAAACTGTTTGAAATGGCCAAGCTCAACATGCAAATAAATGCATATAAGACATACATGCATGCTTCGTCTTCGTCTGGCTTGAACGTCGACTTCAACACCGGGAAGTCTCGCGAGGACGGTGATTGGATGAAGGTCATTCACGATGCCATGGGGGTTCTACCCCGTTTCCACGGACGGTTTGACTAAGGCTGAAAATTTCCGGTTGCGCTCGGCAACTTTGCGACGCAATCGCAGGTCATGGAGCCGCTTGAGGGAGTCGAGCAGATCAGGTCATGCTGCAGGTCGCCCGGCTTTCCGGTCGATGCCAGTGCCCCGCTTTCACCCTTGCGGATGCCTGCGCGGCCTGGGTTGCCAGCGGTCGAGGGCTTCGCGGGTGCGTTGGCGGCCGAGCTCGATGAGGTATTCGGCGCGGTGGAATTCGTAGAAGGCGCTGGCGTTGCGCGGGATGCCGATCAGCAGATCGGGCGGTTGTGCCGCCAGTTTCAGGTGGGTGATGGTGCCCTGGATGGTATCCAGCGAGCGCGCGAACAGGTCGAAGATGCCGGGCTCGGGGACGGCTTCGGCCACCTTGTCGGTCTTGCTTTGCAGGTTGGCGATGAAATGCGTCAGTTTCTGCGTGTAGTCGGCATTGTCCGGTAGCGGGCCCTTGCTGCGCTCCCGGCTCGGCAGCATGCGGTCGATCAGGCTGGGCTTGTCGGGCTCATCCGACGGCGATTCGTTTTCGTCGCTGTTGCCATCGAGTCCCGGCTCCGGCTGCGCGTTGACGTCAACGGCCAGGGTGTAGTCGGTGTCGTCGCGCAGGGTGGGTGCGACCGGTAGCGGGTTGAGAAGCCCGCCGTCCACCAGGGTGCGTCCCTGGTAGTGGTGGGGCCTGAAGAGGGTGGGAATGGCGATCGAGGCGCGGATGGCGTCGAACAGCGGGCCACTGGAAAACCATACTTCCCGCTGGGCATCGATATCGACTGCGACGGCGGTGTAGGGGATGGGCAGGTCCTCGATATCCGTGGCGCCAACCAGATCACGCAGGGCGTCGATGATGCGGTTGCCCTTGATGAAGCCGCCACCGGACAGGGTCCAGTCGAGCAGCCTGAAGACATCCATGCGCTCCAGCGGGGAAACCCAGTCGCGGTATGCATCCAGTTTGCCGGCCGCATACACGCCACCGATCAGGGCACCCATGGAGCTGCCGGCAATGGAGCCGATCTCATAACCTTGCGCCTCGAGCTCCTTGATCACGCCGATGTGCGCATAGCCGCGCGCGCCACCCGAGCCGAGCACCAGCGAGATGCGGGTCTTGCGTTCTGGCTGGTCGCGCTTTCCGGCCATCAGCTGGCACTCTTTTCGTAGGCGCCGATGGCCAGTTGCAGCATGATGCGCATTTCCTCGCGCAGCGACACTGGCGCCACGATTTCGGCTTCCGGGCCGTACTTGAGCACGTCCATCAGCAGCTCGCGGGAATTGGAATAGGGCAGCTTCAGCTCGTAACTGCCGTCGTCCAGGCGCCGGCCCTGCTGGCTGGAATGCCAGTGTTCGTCGGCCACCCAGCGCGCGGCGTGTTCGGTAAAGCGGATGGTGGCCCAGTTGCGCGGCGCCCCGGCAAAGATGCCGAAGCTGGAGCTCAAGGACTCGTCCAGTTCCTCGATGGGCACGTCGCGGGCATCGTCGTCCAGCGCGCGGATGTTGCGGATGCGGTCCACGGCAAAGCTGCGCAGCGCCTCGCGGCCGTCGTCCCAGGCGTCCAGATACCAGTTGTCGCGGTAGTGGGTAAGGCGTTGCGGCGATACCGTGCGCTGGGTGTCGTTGCCGCTGGTGCGGGCGCGGTACTGGAAGTGCAGCTTGCGTCGCTGCAGCACGGCGCCGGCGACCACCTGGAACACATGCTGGTCGAAGTGGCGCGCACCCCAGGCGATCACGCGAATGCGTTCCACAGGCACACTCTTCTGCCCGGTCTGCTCACTCAGCAGTTGCTCGATGCGCTGCTTGATCGGTTCCAGCGTGCCGGCCAGCACGCCAGGGTCGGCGCGGCCCAGCATCTCGTGCAGGGCAATCAGGGCGGCCAGTTCTTCGCTGTTGAGCCACAGCCCCGGCAATTCGTACAGCTCGATCTGGTTGCGATCGTAGGCAAAGCCGGGGTGGTCGTCGCCGCCCCCGACAATCGGTGCGCCCAGGGCATCGCGCAGCATGGCGACGTCGCGGTAGACGGTGGCGCGCGAGCATTCCAGCTCGTCCATGAGTTGTTGTGCCGACACCGGATAGCGCGCATTTCTGAGCGTCCGGTGCAGGGTCAGTATGCGTTGGTAGCGGTCCATGGCCGCCAGCATACCGCAGCACCGGGAGCCTGGGCGGCAGAAACACAAGCGGCTGTGGCTGGTGGATTCGGCCAGCTTTTCCGCTTGTTTTCGTAAAATAGCTACGGCTATTCGCCTCGAATGATCGAAAAACCTGCCTCAAAGCCACTTTGCCTCGCCAAGCTGGTTCCTGCCGCCCAGGCTCCCGGCGCGCATCAATCGGGTACCATCGACGTCCCGGCCACGAGCAAACGGATCATGCCGCACAAGCATCTGCCACTGGATACGCCGACCGGCGACGAGGTCAAGACCACCACGTGCTACATGTGCGCGTGCCGATGCGGGCGAGACGCGGCGTTTGCGAGATGCCAGTGGCATGTCGCGCCGCGTCGAGCGACCCGCCATGGAAGGCGGGGCCGGCGCCCGGCACCATGGAAGGTTCAAGCGAGTAACGCAGGAAGTCGGGGGCGCACTGATGCCGCATAAACATCTGTTACTGGATACGCCGACCGGCGACGAGGTGAAGACCACCACGTGCTACATGTGCGCGTGCCGATGCGGTATTCGCACCCATCTCAAGCACGGCAAGGTCCGCTATATCGATGGCAATCCCGATCACCCGGTCAATCACGGCGTGATCTGCGCCAAGGGCTCGGCCGGGATCAAGCAGCACTACTCGAAGGCCAGGCTGACCAGGCCGATGCTGCGTACCGGCGAGCGCGGCAGCGGCGAATTTCGCGAGATTGAATGGGACGAGGCGCTCGACATCGCCGCCGGCTGGCTGGGCGACATTCGCAAGCGCAATCCGGATGAACTGGCCTTCTTTACCGGACGCGACCAGTCACAGGCGCTGACCGGCTGGTGGGCGCAGCAGTACGGCACGCTCAACTATGCCGCGCACGGTGGATTCTGCTCGGTCAACATGGCCGCGGCCGGCATGCATTCGATTGGCGGCAGCTTCTGGGAATTCGGCGAGCCGGACTGGGAGCGCTGCAAGCTGCTGCTGTTGTGGGGGGTGGCCGAGGACCACGACTCCAACCCCATCAAGCTGGGCCTTGGCGCGATGAAGGCCCGCGGTGCGCGCATCGTGGTGATCAATCCGGTGCGCTCGGGCTATGGCGCCATCGCCGACGAATGGCTGCCCATCACGCCGGGCACCGATGGCCTGCTGGCCGGCGCGCTGATCCATGAATTGCTGCGCGCCGACCGCATCGACCTGGATTTCCTGGTGCGCTACAGCAATGCCCATCATCTGGTCATCCGCGATCCGGGTGCGGCCGATCATGGGCTCATTGCCCGAGATGAGCAGGGCCGTCCCTTGTGCTGGTCGCGCGATGCGCAGGGCGGCGGTGCCTTGGCGCTGGCCGACGCCGTGGATATCCATCCGGCCGTGGTCGGTGAATACCCGCTGGCCGATGGCCGCACGGCGGTGCCGGCATTTGCCCTTCTGGCCGAGCGCTTTCTTGATCCTGCCCATGCACCGGAGGCGGTGGCCGGGCGCTGCGGTATCAGCGCGCAGCGCATCCGCGCACTGGCCGGTGACATGGCCAGAGTGGCTTTCGAGGAAGCCATCGAGCTGGATCAGCCATGGACCGATGCCTGGGGTCGCGAACACGCGCGCATGACCGGGCGGCCGGTGGCCATGCACGCCATGCGCGGCATCGCTGCCCACGCCAACGGCTTCCACACCTGCCGCAGTCTGCATGTGCTGCAGATGCTGCTGGGCGCCATCGACACGCCCGGGAGCTTCCGCTACCGGCCGCCGTATCCGCGTTCGGCGCCACCGCCCAACCGCCCGGCGCAGGGGCGCCGCGAGGACGGCAGTCTGGATGCCGGACCACTGGGCTATGTGGGCAGCCCGGATGATCTGGTGGTGGACGACAGCGGTCAGCCACGACGCATCGACGAAGCGTTTTCCTGGCGCTATCCGCTGTCGGCCCATGGCATGCTGCACACCGTGATCCGCAACGCCTGTGCCGGCGATCCGTACTCCATCGATACGCTGTTCCTGTTCATGGCCAACATGGGCTGGAACTCGTCCATGGACACCACGCGCACGCAGGACTACCTGTGCCAGCGTGACCCGGACAGCGGCGAGTACCGCATCCCGCACATCATCTATTCCGATGCCTACTGGTCGGAGACGGTCAATTACGCCGACCTGATCCTGCCCGACACCACCTATCTGGAACGGCACGACTGCATCAGCCTGCTGGATCGGCCGATCGGCAATGGCGACACCCTGGCCGACGCCATCCGCCAGCCGGTGGTGGAGCCTGACCGGGATGTACGACCGTTCCAGAGCGTGCTGCTGGACCTGGGTGCGCGCCTGGGCCTGCCCGGTCTGGTGGACGAATCCGGCCAGCCCCGCTACCGCGACTATGCGGACTACATGGTCAACCATGAGCGCAAGCCGGGTGTCGGCCTGCTGGCCGGTTGGCGTGGCACCAATGGCGATGCCGACGGCGTCGGCGAGCCCAACCCGGACCAGTTGCAGCGCTACATCGACAACGGCTGCTACTGGAAACAGGACGTGCCCGCTGCCGCGCGCTACTACAAGATGGCCAACCGCGACTGGCTCACCTGGGCGCAGAAGCTGGGCCTGAAGGGCGACGCCGAAGCGGTGACGCTGATGCTGTATTGCGAGGACCTGCAGCGTTTCCGACTGGCCGCCGAAGGCCATGGCAAACGCCAGCCACCGGAGCAGGAGCGCGAGCGCATCCGCCGCTACATGGATCCGCTGCCATTCTGGTATCCCGCCGAAGACCTGCTGGCAGACGATGCCGCCACGCAGGTGGACGAAACCTACCCGCTGCATGCCATCACCCAGCGACCCATGTTCATGTACCACGCGTGGGGTTCGCAGAATGCCTGGCTGCGGCAGATTGCGGCGCGCAATGTGCTCTACATCAATCCGCGCACGGCCGCCGCTGCCGGAATTGCCGACGGCGACTGGTTGTGGCTGGCATCTGCGCAGGGTCGCATTCGCGTCGAGGCCAGCCTCAATGCGGCCACGGCCCCGGGCACGGTGTGGACCTGGAATGCCATCGGCAAGGGTCGCAAGGCCTGGAAGCTGGATGCCGATGCGCCGGAGCACACCCGCGGCTTTCTGCTCAACCACCTGATCAGCGACAGCCTGATGCCGCCGCGCGGCGTGCGTCGCGCCAATGCCGATCCGGTGACCGGCCAGGCGGCCTGGTTTGACCTCAGGGTGTGTCTGCAGCGTGACCCTGAGCCACGCCGCCCGGGGCACAGGGTGGAGCTTGCCGGGGAGACCGCTGCATGACCTGGCAAGCCTGGGCCACCGTCGCCATTGTGCTGCTGGCGCTGGGTCTTTTTGCCAGCGAAAAGCTGCGCATCGACCTGGTGGCGCTGCTGGTGCTGTCGCTGCTGATGATCCTCGGCATCGTCACACCCACCGAGGCCCTGTCCGGGTTCAGCAACGAGGCCACGGTCACGGTGGCGGCGATGTTTGCGCTCAGCCTGGGCATTGATCGCTCTGGCGCACTGGAACCGCTGATGCGCATGTTCAGCCGCATCAAGAAACCCTGGCTGCTGACGCTTGTGATCATGCTCACCACGGCGCCGATTGGCGCCTTCGTAAAGAACACCGCCCTGGTGGCGACCTTTCTGCCCCTGGTGCTGCGGGTATGCCAGCGTACCCGCACTTCGCCGGGACGCGTGTTGATGCCGATGGCCTATGCCGCGCAGATGGGCGGTGTGTGCACCTTGCTGGGCACGTCCTCCAACCTGCTGACCGACAGCATTGCCCGAGAGCACGGCATGGCCGGGTTCGGCGTGTTCGAATTCACCGGCATGGGTGCGATCCTGGCGGTTGCCGGCATCATCTATCTGATGGTGGTCGGTCGCTGGCTGCTGCCCAAGAAGACCGATGCCGACATGCCCACTGAAGCGGACATCGGCAAGTACGTCGCCGAACTGAAGGTGGTTGACGACTCGACCCTGCTCGGCAGCACGATTGCCGAGGCCGAGCTGGGTGAGAAATATGGCGTCTATCCGCTGGAGCTGCTGCGCGGGGATCGCCACATGTGGTCGCCGCGGTCGCAGGCGCTCGAATCGGGCGACGTGCTGCTGGTGCGTGGCGAGTGGGACAAGATCGTGGACTTCCGCACCCGTGCCGGGCTGCAGGATGCCTCGGGCGGACGTGTCCGCGCCGACGGCAACGAGCAGCGGCTGCTTGCCGAGATCATGGTGGCGCCCGGCAGCAGCATCGAGGGCCGCACCCTGAAGGAGCTGGACTTTGGCTGGCGCTATGACGCCGCCACGCTGGCCATCCATCGTCGCGGCCACATTCTGCGCGAGAAGATGCGCGACATCAGCCTTGAAGTGGGCGATGTGCTGCTGATGCTGGTCAAGGACCCGGCGCTGAGGCGTTTGCGCTCCGACGACCGTCTGGTGGTCCTGAGTGAACGCGAGGATGCGCACCGCACGCCGTGGCGCGCGCTGACCGCGGTCGGCATCATGGCGGCCGTGGTGATCGTCGCCGGCCTGCACCTGGCCTCGATACCGGTGGCCGCGATTTGCGGCGCGGTGGCCATGGGTCTGACCGGGTGCTATGGCCGCAAGGACGCCTATGCCGGTATCGACTGGAAAATCATCATCATGCTGGGTGCGATCCTGCCGCTGGGCATTGCCGTCGAGCACACCGGCCTGTCCGCCACGGTAGTGCAGGGCGGCATGGCCCTGGTCGGCGATCACGGTCCAATGGCCGCATTGCTGATGGTGTACCTGCTGACCGCGCTGCTGACCGAGCTGATGGGGCACAACCCTTCGGTGGTACTGATGGGCAGCATTGCCATCAGCATCGCGCATACCATGCACGTCGACCCGCGCCCGTTTGTCGTGGCCGTGGCCTTTGCTGCCGCCACCTCGTTTGCCACGCCGGTCGGCTACCCGACCAACACCATGGTGTATTACGCTGGCGGCTATCGATTCACCGATTTCATGAAAATCGGCATTCCCCTGATTGGCCTGTTCTGTCTGCTATCCATGTTCCTGATCCCGCATTTCTGGCCCCTGACCCCGACCGGCCCGTGACCGATCTACCCGCAAGCACGAAGAAGAAGCTCGGACTGGTGATCGACCTGGACACCTGTGTGGGCTGTCATGCCTGCGCGGTGGCCTGCAAGGAGTGGAATGACGGCGGCCAGTTTGGCCCACTGCCCGATGTCGACACGCAGGGCAGCAAGCCCGACGGGGTGTGGTTCAACCGGGTGCATACGTTTGAGGTTCTCATTGGGCAGGCTGCGGAGGAGCTTCAGCCTCACGCTTCCGTGCCCGATGATATGGATCGGGACTCGGGACTCGGGACTCGGGACTCGGTAAAGGAGCCGGGACTCGGGACTCGGGACTCGGCCAAGGAGTCGGGACTCGGGACTCGGGACTCGGCCCAAAGGCCGGGGCTCGGGACTCGGGACTCGGGACTCGAGAAAGAGCAAAGCCAGCAGCCCGGATCCCTCCAGATCGCCCAAGTCGCGTCGTCCCGGCGAGGCGAGTCGGACACCACCCAAGTCCCGAGTCCCGAGTCCCGAGTCCCGCACGCGCCGCAGGCGCCGCAGGCGCAAGTGGTCCACTTCCCCCGATCCTGCCTGCATTGCGAGACCCCGGACTGTGTCACCGTGTGCCCGACGGGGGCCAGCTACAAGCGGGCCGAGGACGGCATTGTGCTGGTGGACGAGGACAAGTGCATCGGTTGCCAGTTGTGCGCCTGGGCCTGTCCCTACGGCGCGCGCGAGTTCAATCACCATCACGGCGTGATGCAGAAATGCACGCTGTGCGTGGACCGCATCTACAACGAGTCGCTGGACGAGGCCGATCGTCAGCCGGCCTGCGTGGCCGCCTGTCCCACCCGGGCACGGCATTTCGGAGACCTGGGCGATCCGGCATCGGCGGTGTCGCAGCTGGTCGCCGAACGCGGTGGTTACGGCCTGCTGCCGGAATTGGGCTATCGACCGGTCAATCGCTACCTGCCGCCACGACCCCGGCGTACCTCGCCGTCGCAGTCGCTGCCGCAGGCGGATGTCGCGCAGGAGCGGCTGGACACCGATCAGTTGCCGACGCCGCTGCGCTGGCTCAACGATCTGCTTTCCCGCTGAGGCAACCGCAGCATGCGACCTACCTTCTCTGTCATCGTGTTTACCGTGCTGTCCGGCGCCGGATTCGGCCTGCTGGCCTGGTTGGGTCTGGCCCTGGGCATGGGCGTGTATGTCATCGGGGTCAATGCACTGCTGGTAGCGCTCAGCTGCGGCCTGTTCCTGTCCGGGATTGGCCTGCTGGCCTCTACCGTGCATCTGGGAAAACCCTGGCGGGGGTGGCGCGGCCTGAGTCAATGGCGCAGTTCCTGGTTGTCGCGTGAGGCCATTGCGGCGCTGGCCAGCTACATCCCGCTGCTGATCCTGGTGGCGCTTCGGCATGCGCCGCGTGATGCGCTGGCCGTGCGCCTGACCGGCCTGGTGCTGGCGGCCTGCGCATTGACGACCGTGTACTGCACCGCGCGAATCTACACATCGCTGAAGCCGATCCCCGCCTGGCGTCTGCCCCAGGTATTGCCCGGGTATCTGTTGCTGGCCCTGGCCAGCGGCGGCCTCTGGCTATGGCTGATTGTGGTCTTGCAACTGGATGCCCGCGACGTGACAGCCAGTGCGGCAGCGCACGATGGCTGGCTGTTCGGGCTGTTGCTGGTGGTGCTGGCGGCCGGCCTGTGCAAACGCAGCTACTGGCGCGCGGTGGACCGCGATGCGCATGCGCCCGACGCCGGGCGTGCCACCGGCCTGGATCGTTTTGGCCGGGTTGTCGCCGCGAGCGCGCCAAATACCGAGGCCAACTACCTGTTGCGCGAGATGGGTTTCGTGCTGGCACGGCGGCATAGATATCGCCTGCGGGCCATTGCATTGATATTCGTTGTGGTCCTGTGTGCGCTGCTGATCGGCCTGGCCATGCTGATTCCGCCAGCCTCGATTGGCCTTGCACCGCTGGCCGTGTTCAGCGTCATGTCAGGTCTGATTGTCGAACGTTGGTTATTCTTTGCCGAAGCGCGCCATCATGTGGTGGCCTGGTATCCCGGTACGCCCTGAGCGTTGGCGCGACATTCCCCCGAACATGACAGGAGACGCCTTGTGCGCTTGAGAACTCTATTTCCCCTTGTTTCCGTACTTGCCATGAGCCTGCCGCTGGCTGCGCGGGCCGCCGATGACAATGCCAGCCCGGGCGACTGGACCGGCACCGGCGAGGTTGGCCTGGCACTGGCACGCGGCAACAGCAAGTCCGAGAGCCTGAATGCCAAACTCAACTTCAAGAAGGAGGACGCGGTGTGGAAGGACAACTTCTACCTGACCGCGCTGCGCAACAAGGGTGAGGTGAAGGTCAGCAAGGTGGTTGATGGGCAGACCGTATCTGCCGACGAATACCAGGCCACCGCCAATCGTTTCGAAGCCGGAGCATCGGCCGGCTACAAGCTGAGTCCGAGAGATTACGTCATCGGCGCATTGCGCTATGAAAAGGACGACTTTGCCGCCTTTCAGTGGCAGGCTGCTGTCTCCATCGGTTACGGCTATATCGCCATCAAGAATCCGGATACCGAGCTGAGCTTCGAAATTGGCCCGGGTTACAAGCGGGTGCAGCCCGTGGACACGCTTGTCATCAGCGGCGATCCGCCGGTTGCAACCACGGTCACGCCGAGCAGCCAAGGCGAGCTCATCGGGCGCGGGCTGATGAACTTCAGCCACAAGCTCAATGACAGCACCTCGATCGAGGACAAACTGCTGGTCGAAGCCGGCAGCGATGGCCAATTCGTGCAGAACGATATTGGCCTGGTGGTAAAAATGAACGACAAGCTGGCGCTGAAGGTGGCGCACCAATTGCGCTACAACGGCAAGATTGCGCCGGGCAGCAAGCATTCCGATCAGTTGCTGACGACCAATCTGGTGTACAGCTTCTAGCCGTGACCTCTCAGCAGGTTGTTAATCCGGGCCTGCATCACGGCGCGTCCAGCATGCTGGCCACGGCTTGCCGCGCTTCCTCCACGCCGGTCATCTTGGTGGCCGAGAACAGCAGCAGGTCGGCCGACCATCCGGCGGACTCGATGTCACGGCGGGTCTTCGCCAGTGTGGCCTGCGCCTGGGTGCGTGACAGCTTGTCGGCCTTGGTCAGAAGGCACAGGCAGGGCAGGCCGATATCGGTACAAAACGCCAGCAGCTGGCAGTCAACATCCTTGAGCGGGTGGCGGATGTCCATGATGAGAATCAGGCTGCGCAGGCTCTGGCGTTCGCGCAGATAGCGCTCGATGGTCTTTTCCCAGTGCTGCCGCAACGCGCGGGGAGCCTTGGCATAGCCGTAGCCGGGCAGGTCGACCAGGCGGCGATCCGGGTCCAGCTCGAACACCACCAGTTGCTGGGTACGTCCCGGCGTGCGTGAAGTGCGTGCCAGGGCGCGCCGGTTCACCAGGGCGTTGAGGGCGCTGGACTTGCCGGCATTTGATCGGCCGGCAAAGGCCACCTCGGCACCCTGGTCGGGCGGCAATTGGCGCCCGTCGTGGGCCGCCAGCAGAAATTGGATGTTCTGAAACAACTTCATAGTCGTGCCTATGCCAGTAATCGTGAGCGGTCGAAGAGTCGGCCTGCGGTTTGACCGCTCAGCATCGCGCAGGGATAATTCACCACTTGCAGCCGCAGCATCTTGTTCCTGCGGCCATTCCATTTGCGGGAGTACCCAGTACATGAGTTCCAGGCATGCGTTTGCCATCGCCGCCTCCGTTGTAGCGGCCCTATTGTGCACCACCGCCTTCGCCCAGAGCGAGCAGGCTGCTGCATCGACCTCCAGCGGCGCCGCGGTCACCACCAGCGCAGCCGCACCAGCCCCAGCGGCCAGCGTTGCCAGCATCAAGCCGGCAAAGCTCATGCCGGGCGACGCAAAGGCCGGTCAGACCAAGGCCGCCGTGTGTGCCGCCTGCCACGGCATGGACGGCAATTCCACCGATCCGCAGTACCCGCGTCTGGCCGGGCAGAGCGAGCACTACATCGCCAATCAGCTCGCCTCGTTCAAGAGCGGCCAGCGGGCCAATCCCATCATGCTGGGTTTTGCCAGCAGCCTCAGCCCCCAGGACATGCGTGACGTAGGCGCCTATTTTGCCAGCCAGAAACCCCAGGCTGGCGTGGCTGATGAAAAACTGGTCCGGCCTGGTCAGGCCCTCTACCGTGGCGGCAATGCCAAACAGGACATTCCGGCCTGCATGGCCTGCCACGGTCCTGCCGGTAGCGGCAATCCGGGTGCGCCCTATCCGCATCTTGCCGGGCAACACGCAGACTACGTGCAGAAAGTGCTCAAGGCCTGGCATGACGGCGATACCTGGGGTGACACGGCACATGCGCAGATCATGCCTGCCATTGCCAAGCGCCTTTCCGAACAGGATATCGTGGCGCTGTCCAGCTATATCGAAGGCCTGCACGCGGTGCAGCAATAACGGCTGGATTCAGGCCGTGTGCGGCATACTGGCAAGTCGACCATGAAAGGAAGGTGCGTGATGCACAAGATTCTCCCGATTCTGCTCTTGTCCCTGTTGCTGGCAGCTTGCGGCAGCGGCAACAACGATAGCGGTGCCGCCAAGGTACCGGCTGCAGCGGCTACCAGCCCGGTCGCGTCCGCTTCGGTCGCCGCGATGACGGATGCCGGCCCGGCGCCTGCCAGTACGCGCGTCGAGGCTTCGCCCAGCGAATCGGCGCCGGCACCAGCCAGCAGTTCGCAGCCTGCGAAAGCGGCCACAAGCATCAGCAGCGCACCAGCTCCCGCCGAGGCCGACAAGACGGCCGAGGTGTCGGACAGCAAGCAAGCGCCTGCGGCTGCGCCGGCTGACACCGGCAAGTGGGTGGAAGGCGAGAACTACTTTCTGCTGCAGCCCCGGCAGCCACGCCTGAGCACATCTTCCAAGGTGCAGGTCGTGGAAGTGTTTTCCTACGGCTGTCCGGCCTGCTTTCACTCGCAGCCGTTCATGATCAAGGTGGCCAAGTCGCTGCCGGCCTACGCGGAAATGGACTATCTCCCGGTATCGTTCCGGCCAGATGAAAACTTTCCGCTATACCAGCGTGCGTTCTACACGGCGCAGGCCCTCGGGGTCGCGCGAAAGGCCCACGATGCCATGTTTGATGCCGTCTGGAAGAGTGGCGAGATCGGCACCTATGATCTGGCCAGCGGGCGGCCCAAGCCGCATGACAAATGGCCGGGCATCCAGGATATTGCCAAGTTCTACGCCGGCTACGGTGTTGACCCGAAGCAGTTCGTGGCCACGGCCAGTTCATTCGCCATCAACACCAAGATGAAGCGTGCCGACCAGTTGATCAAGAACTGGCAGGTCAACAGCACCCCGACCATCGTCATCGACGGCAAGTACCGCTATACCGCCAACAGCGCCGGCGGCTTCGAGCAGATGCTTGAAATGACGCAGTGGCTGGTGCAGCGGGAACATCAAGCCATGCAGGCAGACCAGTAGCGCGGCTGTTGGTGCTGAACGATCGCGACGTCACCGGGTCAAAGTTTGTCGTCATTGCCGAAAGCGCGACGACGACACGACACCTTTTTCGAATGTGAACTGGAGACCTGCAATGCCCAAAACAATGAGTGTCTTGCTGGCCGGTCTGGCCCTGATGATCGCTGGTGCGGCCCAGGCAGCCGACGGGTCCAAGTGGGTTGAAGGCAAGAACTATCAGCTTGTTTCACCAACCGTCGCCACACACAGTGGCAACAAGGTGGAAGTGGTCGAGGTGTTCTCGTATGCCTGCCCGCATTGCGCGCACTTCCAGCCCTATGCCGAAAAGATCAAGTCGGAATTGCCTGCAGGTGCGGTCTATTCCTACCGGCCAGCCGTGTTCTACAAGCAATGGGAGCCGTATGCGCGGGGCTACCTGGCCGCCAAGGCCATGGGCGTTGCAGACAAGGGACATCAGGCTCTGTTTGATGCCCTGCATCGTGACCGCAAGCCGATCCGCACGCTGGAAGACCTTGGCAAGTTTTATGCCCAGTATGGCGTCGACCCGGGCGAGTTTGTCAGTACCGCCGAATCTTTCGTGATCGGCAATCAGCTGCAGCAGGACGTCGCCTGGGAGCGCCAGGCCGGCGTCGCGGGCACGCCGACCATCATCATTGATGGCAAGTATCGAATTGAACCCAACACGGCAGGTGGCAGCGAGCAAATGGTCGAGCTCACCGAATACCTGGTACGCAAGGAGCTGGCGGCGCGCAACACGGATTCGAAATGAATCCGGTGACGTGGACTCTGCAATGACACGGCTTGCCGCAAGCCGAAGCACCGGGCCAGCCGGTCCGGATATGGTCGCTTGCCTGCAGGGCGAATCGATCGTTTCTGTCACCGGGGCGCTGGCCGTGCTGCCAGTCGAGGCTCCCGGGGGCGGTTGATTGCATGTCTGATGCCGTGGTCCCGGCGGCTGGGCAAAGCGTCGACACTGATAACGCAGTGCGATTGCGCCTGCTGAGCTGCAATATTCTGGCCGGTGCGCGCGTTGACCGCTATCGCCACTATGTCACCCGGGGCCTGCGCCAGGTCCTGCCGCATTCCGACAAGCAGGGGCATCTGGACGAACTGGCCGGCATCATCAGTGGCTTCGACATCGTCGGCCTGCAGGAATCGGATGCCGGCAGTTTGCGCTCGGGTTTCCTCAACCAGACGCAATATCTGGCCGAGACCTCCGGCATGCCCTACTGGAGCCACCAGCCCAACCGTCGCGTGGCGCGCATGGCGGCATCGTCCAATGGCCTGATCAGTCGCCCCGAGCCAACGGCTGTTTTCGATCACCCGCTTCCCGGCCGCATTCCCGGCCGCGGGGTGCTGGTAGCCCGTTTTGGTGTCGAGCCGCACAGCCTCGCCGTGCTTGTGGCGCATCTCTCGCTGGGCACCCAGGCACGTGCCCGGCAGCTTGGTTTCATTGCCGAGTTGCTGGAGGACTACCCGGATGCGATCCTGATGGGTGATCTGAACTGCGATACGGAAAGTCGCGAAGTCCGCGCGCTGCTGGACCGGACGCGGCTGCAGACGCCCGTTCTCAGTGCGGCCACTTTCCCCAGTTGGCAGCCGCGCCGCGCCATTGATCACATCCTGGCGACCGATGGCATACGCATCGAGCAGTCCTGGGCGTTGCCGGAAGCGTGCTCCGATCACCTGCCCCTGGCTGCCGAAGTCCGCTTGCCGGAGCACCTTGCTTTTCTGCGGACTGAGAAGCCGGGCGCTTGAGCATGCAAAGCGAGACGGCGACCGACTGAGACCGGTGTTGCCCGAGGCCCGAAGGTGTGTGCCGGTGTTCCCGCCGCCCAGTCTCATGGAATCAGCGTGCGCGGCCCGGTGAAAAATTTGCGCTACCGGCGACCCGGGGTACACTTCGAGGCTGAGCATGGGAGGGCATGGATGGCACCACAGGCGCGAGCATCATGGAAAATCGCCACTATTGGCCGAACGCTTGCGGTCGTCTGGCCTTTTCTGGTGATTGTGCTCGTATTGCTTCTGCTGGGCGAATACCGCAGCCGGGTGCTGGCCGGAGCGCGAGCCTATGCGGTTGGCAACGCGCTATGGGTGACAGCGCAGAATGATGCGGTTACCCAGTTGTACCGCTACGTCGAATCGGGTGATGAAGCCCGATGGCGCGACTACCAGCGAGAGATCGCGATACCGCTCAATGACAGAATCGCACGTATCGAGCTGGAAAAGCCGTCACCGGATTTCACAAGGGCGCGCAAGCATCTGCTGGCCGGTCGCAACGCGCCAGAAGATATCGACAGCCTGCTCGGTTTCTTCCGCAATCACGGTACCAGCGAAGGCATTCGTGATGCTGTGGTGTCGTGGCGCCATGCCGACGCACTGATTCTCAAGCTGGACAAGGCCGCCCATGATTTGCATCGGGCCATGCGCGCTGGCGACGAAATGCGGGGCAATGTCCACGGCGCACTGGCTGATATCGATCGGATCGACGCCGAACTTGCACCTATCGAGCATCGCTTTGCAACGCAGATCAGTTCCGGTGCCCGCCATCTGCAACGGCGCCTGGGATGGTTTGGCCAGGTCACGGGTGTGCTGCTCACTCTTGTCGGGCTTCTGCTTTCCATCCGCGCGGTGCGCCGCAAGATCTTTGCGGAGGAGGCGTTGCGAGAGAGCGAAGAGCGCTATGCGCTGGTGTCCCGAGCGGCCAATGACGGTATCTGGGACTGGGATCTGGTCTCCGACAGGGTTTTCTATTCGCAGCGCGTGCTGGAGATGCTGGGGTTCGGCAAAGACAGCGAGGCCAGCAAACTGGAAATGCAGCGCCTGATCAAGTCCGAGGATTCTCCAGTGGCTCGGGAGCAGCTGCAGGGTCACCTGCAGGCGCGCAAGACGGCGCCCTTGACCCGCACCATACAGATGCGCAAGGGCAATGGTGAGGTGGCCACCATCCTTTCCCGCAGCATTACCCAGTACGACACCGATGGCGCGCCCATTCGCATCGCCGGGTCCTATACCGACATAAGCGAGCAGGTAGCCAGTGAGCGTCGGCAGCGCCTTGCCGCGCGCGTGTTCGAGGCGGCCTACGAGGGCATGCTGGTCACTGATGAACGCAACCGGATCGTGTCGGCCAATGAGGCTTTTCACACTCTGTCCGGGCGGGGTATCAGCTCGCTGCTGGGCCGCCATGTGTTGCGCTTGTGCGCACCGGGCACCGACCCGGCCATGGTGCAGCAGGCTCGCCAGCAGCTGGCTGCTGACGGTCAATGGCGAGGTGAGGTGAGCCTTCTCACGCAGTCTGGTGAGCAACGGCCACTGGAGCTTTCCGTGGTCGAGGTACGTGACGATGACGGCGCCCCCTGCAACCGTATCTACGTGTGTCGCGACATCGCGGAACTCAAGTACGCACAGGCGCGCATTCGGCACCTGGCCTATTTCGACTCGTTGACCGGACTGCCCAACCGCAGCTATCTGGCCACCCAGTTCGATGCCATGCTGGCGCGGGCCAGCCATGTCGGTGCGCCGCTGGCCGTGGTCTTCTTTGATCTGGACGGCTTCAAGGAAATCAACGACACCCTGGGGCACAGCGCCGGCGATGTCATGATCCGTACTGTCGCGCGTCGTCTGGGCGCCGGCATTCGCGAGATCGATGTCTTGTGCCGTTTCGGCGGGGACGAATTCCTGCTGTTGTTGCCCGATAGCGACCGCGAACGCACGGAACGCGTGGTAAGCGAGCTGTTGACCAGCATCGACAAGCCCCTGGAGCTGGAAGGCCGTTTGCTCAGCATCACCATCAGCGCCGGTTTCAGCCTGTACCCGGAAGATGCGGATGATGCAGAGAGCCTGGTACGCGATGCCGACATGGCGCTTTACCGGGCCAAGGAGCGTGGCAAGAATATCGTGGAGGGGTATCAGCGCTGGATGAGCCGGGAGGTCAGCTGGCGCCATGACATGCTCGCAGCCTTGCGCACGGGTCTGGCCGAAAAACAGTTCGAGCTGCGTTTTCAGCCGGTCGTCGAGATGGCAAGCCGCCGCATCTCCGGGGTGGAGGCCCTGCTTTACTGGAACCACCCGACCATGGGAGTCATCAGTCCGGGAAGCTTTATTCCATTGGCCGAAGAATCCGGACTCATCGAACCGCTCGGCGCCTGGCTGATCGATGACGCGATGCGCTGCTGTGCGCAATGGCGCAGCACCGATCTGCAGCATTTCTATCTTGGCATCAACGTGTCGGGGTATCAGTTGCGGCGCGCCGAGGCCATGCAGGATCAGGTGCTGAAATCGGCGCGCACCCATGGCATCCCGCCGCGCGACATCGTGCTGGAAATCACCGAACGACAGATCGTCTACGATCTGGCCGCCAGCCTGCCGGTGCTGGAAACGCTGGCCAGTCTTGGCGTGGGTTTGTCCATTGATGACTTCGGGACCGGCTATTCCAGCCTCGAGTATCTCAAGGACATGCCGGTGTCGCAGGTCAAGATTGATCGCACATTCGTGCACAAGATGGCCACCGAGGCCGGCGACCGCACCATCGTCAGTGCCATCATCAGCCTGGGCCGGAGCCTGGGCCTGCAGGTGGTGGCCGAAGGGGTGGAGAACCGCCAGCAACTGCGATTGCTGAAACGCTTTGGCTGCAACGCCGTGCAGGGCTACTACTACGCCAAACCCCTGTCTGCGAGTGAAGTGCCGGGGTTCGTTCGCAGCCTGGCCTACAAGGCAGACAAGGCTGACGACGCCGGCAAGAAGCCGGGGATCGAGTTCTGAGCACCGGACCGCAGGCAGTGCCCATGCCGAGGCGCAGGTGCGCCGTGAAACCGCCATCGTCGACAGCGTCGTTGAGCGATTGCCTGACTGTTTGCGGAATCCCGGGATCGCGGCTGGTATCCTGTGTCGTTTGATCGCTGAACATCCACCGCAACCACTGCCGATGCCCGCACGCCGATGACTTTTCTGAACTGGTTGATACCGTGGGAGCCTTCGCCCACTGTCGTGCTGTGCGTGCTGGTGGCGGCCGTGCTTTACTGGCGTGGTGCCCGGCGCTCGCCGGCCTGCGCGCCGTGGCCCAGGCAGCTGGCATGGTGGTTGGGTCTGGCGACGATCTATATCGGCCTGCACAGCCATCTGGACTACTACGCCGAACACCAGTTCTTCATCCACCGCCTGCAGCACCTGGGCCTGCATCACCTGGGGCCGTTCCTGATCGTGCTTGCCTACCCCGGCGCGGCACTGCGACGCGGGCTGCCCTTGAGTTTTCGGCGTCGGGTGCTGCGGCCAGTGCTGGCCTGGCCGCCGGTGAAGATGGTGCTGGATATCGTGCTGCACCCGCTGGTGGCCGCAATTCTGTTCGTTGGCCTGATCTACCTTTGGCTGTACGACCCGATCCACTACATCGCGATGCTCGATGTGCATCTGTACAAGCTGATGAACTGGTCGATGACGATCGACGGGCTGCTGTTCTGGTGGCTGGTACTCGATACCCGACCCAAACCGCCCGCGCGCCTGTCGCCCGGCGTCAGGATCCTGGTGGCTCTCGCGGTGATTCCGCCGCAGATCCTGATCGGCGCCTACATCACCTTCGTCAACCATGACCTGTATCCGATCTACGCCATCTGCGGGCGCATATTCCTGGATATCACGCCGATGACCGATCAGTACCTCGGCGGCCTGATCCTGTGGATACCCAGTTCCATGATGAGCGTCATTGCGGCTCTGATTGCCTTCCGCGCCTGGGTGCAACTGGACGCGCGTGGCCGCATCCGGCGGCGCTCCAGACCCGCCGCAAACCCGTAGGGTGCTGCTGAGCGCAGCAAAGCGCACCGTCGCATGGTCCAGGACACGGTGCGCTTCGTTCCTCAGCAGCACCCTACGCGGAGCGAAGCGCACGGGGGTAGGTTCCACGCCACGGTGCGCTTCGTTCCTCAGCAGCACCCTACGCGGAGCGAAGCGCACGGGGCAGGTTCCACGCCACGGTGCGCTTCGTTCCTCAGCAGCACCCTACGTGCAGCGAAGCGCACGGGGGCAGGTTCCACGCCACGGTGCGCTTCGTTCCTCAGCGGCACCCTACGCGCAGCGAAGCGCATTGCTCGGGCATCACGCCTGGACGCGCGTGGCCGCATCCGACGGCGCTCCGGCCCTGCCGCAAACCCGTAGGGTGCTGCTGAGCGCAGCGAAGCGCACCGTCGCATGGTCCAGGACACGGTGCGCTTCGTTCCTCAGCAGCACCCTACGTGCAGCGAAGCGCACGGGGGCAGGTTCCACGTCATGGTGCGCTTCGTTCCTCAGCGGCACCCTACGCGCAGCGAAGCGCATTGCTCGGGCATCACGCCTGGACGCGCGTGGCCGCATCCGACGGCGCTCCGGCCCTGCCGCAAACCCGTAGGGTGCTGCTGAGCGCAGCGAAGCGCACCGTCGCATGGTCCAGGACACGGTGCGCTTCGTTCCTCAGCAGCACCCTACGCGGAGCGAAGCGCACGGGGGCGGGTTCCACGTCATGGTGCGCTTCGTTCCTCAGCGGCACCGTACGCGGAGCGAAGCGCACGGGGGCAGGTTCCACGTCATGGTGCGCTTCGTTCCTCAGCGGCACCCTACGCGGAGCGAATCACTCGCTGCTGGCGTTGGCGGGGCGCAGCTTGAAGCCGACGCTGAGGCTGCCGCCGTCCTTGAAATGCAGGATCATCACGGCGACCTGGCCGACCTTGAGCTGGCCAACGCGTTTCATCAGCATCAGGTGGTAGCCACCGGGCTTGAAGGCGACCTTGCCGTGCGCGGGAATGGTCACGCTGTCAACGTGCTGCATGTGCTGGACGCCGCTGGAGCGCACCGACTTGTGCAGCATGACCATGCCGAAATCGGGACTGCTCACCGAGGTCAGCTGATGGGGCTTGTCGGTATGGTTTTCCAGCACCATGTATCCGGCTGCCGGCAGGTCGCCGGGCAGCAGGCGTATCCAGGCATGCTCTGCGCGCAGCGCAGGAGCCGTGCTGGTTGCCCAAAGGGTGGGTGGAACCAGCGCACACGCCAGCAGCAGCAACGCACGAAAATGTCTCATGAGCCTTCCTCGATCAGTTGTTTCACATCGTGGGCGATGGCCTGCATGTTGTCGGCCGACCCGGAAATGAGGCGCGCGCGGCCCTGGCGATCGAAAATGAACACCGCCGAGCTGTGGCTGACTTCATAATTGCCGTTCTGGTCCGGAGCCTGGCTGTTGAATACGACCCGGTAGGCCTTGGTCAGCTTGCGGACTTTCTTCGTGTCACCCGTCAGGCCGAGGGCATGCTGGTCAAAAGCGCGCACATAGTTGTGCAGGACCTCGGGCGTGTCGCGCTTCGGATCGACGCTGACGAACACGATACGCACCTGATCGGCCAGCTTGCCCAGTCGCTGCATGACCACGTGGAGATGGGTCAGTGACAAGGGGCAGACATCCGGGCAGTGGGTGTAGCCGAAGTAGAGCATCACCACCTTGCCCTTGACCGCGGCGGCGGTCACGGGCTTGCCGCTGTCGCCTGTCAACTGAAAGTCGAGGTCGGGCAAATGGCCGGTGACATCGTTGAGGTCCCACTGTGCCGGCTTGCTGGTGCATGCGGCCAGCAGCAGCACAGTGGCGGCCAGCAGCGCAGTGCGGGCAAGGAGTCGGGGAAAACGCAATGGCATGGCGAAAACGGAAGGCGGCTTCTGGAACGGCCATTGTAATGCCCGCCGGACGCATGTGACTGAACAGCGGCTCAGCGTGGGATGAGTGGGGCGAAAATCGGCATGGCCAATTTCCTCAATGCGCGACATGGACGTGTTCGTGTGTCATGTACCGGAAGGCCCAGCCGATGGCGGCGGGGCTCAATCCTCCTCGTCCACTCCGGCCTTTCTGGCAAGCAGCTGACGCAGTTCGTCCTTGGCCGCATCGTCAAGCGTACCGTTCTTTTGCGCAGCCACCAGTTCGGCGATGCGCTGGGTGATGGCCTGGCGTTCGAGTACCCGTATGCCGTCAAGAAATTCGGCGCGCAGGGCTTCGCCCGGCACCAGCCGTTCGGCGGTCAGCAGACGGTGCAGGGCGTCGCTGTGCGGATGGTCCTCGAAGTGCTGGATCAGCATCGCGGTGGTCATGTCGTCGCGCTGGCGCGCGTGTTGCAGCAGCTCGCCGAGCAGGTCGATGCCGGGCAGCCTGAGCGACTTCAACGGCTGGTCCGAGGGCAGTTCGCTGGCCAGGGTCGGTTGGTGCAGCAGCAGGGCGATCATGTTGCGTACCAGACTGGCGCGTCGTTGTGCCTGCCGTGGTGGGCGCGGTTGCGCGGGTCCGTTGGGGGTGAGGCGAACACTGGCGCCACTGTGCTTCTCCAGCTCGCGCAACATCAACTGGCGAAAGCTGCCCGCTGGGAGTTTTTCCAGTAGCGGTTGTGCCTTGCTGACCAGGCGGGCACGACCGTCGATGCTGCCGATGTCGACGTCACGTTCCAGCTCGGCAAAGAAGTACCTGGAAAGCGGCATGGCGTTGGCGATGCGCTTTTCGAAGCCATCGCAGCCCTCGGCGCGGACCACGCTGTCGGGGTCCTCGCCGTCGGGCAGAAACAGGAACCAGGCCTGACGGCCGTCGGTGAGCTGCGGCAGGATGTTTTCCAATGCCCGCCAGGCTGCGTCGCGTCCGGCGCGGTCGCCGTCGAAGGCGAATATGATGTCGCCGGCGCTGCGGAACAGTCGTTCGGCATGCTCACTGGTAGTGGACGTGCCCAGCGTGGCCACGGCGATCGGCAGCCCGGCCTGGTGCAGGGCGATGGCATCCATGTAGCCCTCGACCACGACGATCCGGTCCAGCTTTGTGTTGGCCTGCTTCACCTCCCACAGACCGAACAGCTCGCGACCCTTGTGGAACAGCGGGGTCTCCGGCGAGTTGAGGTACTTGGCCCCTCACCCGCCAGCAGGCGTCCGCCGAAGGCGATGACCCGGCCGCGGCGGTCACGGATCGGGATCATGAGGCGGCGGCGGAAGCGCTCGTAGAGGCCGCTGTCGCCGCGCGCAATCATGCCTGCTTCCTCGAGCATCGCCATGCGCCCGGGGCTGTGCCCGAGCGCCTGGATGAGACCGCTTCTGCGCCGCCCAGCCGATGCCGAAGCGTTGCAAGGTCTCATCGTCCAGACCGCGCTGGTGGCAATACTCGCGGGCCTCCCTGATTTCCGGCGAGGGCCTTGCGGTAGTGCGCCGCGACCTCGTCCATCAGCGCATACAAGCCCCTGGTGGCTCTTGCGTGGCGCGTCGCCGCCTTCGTGCGGCACGCTCAGCCCGAGCCCCTGTGCCAGCTCCTCGATGGCATCAGGAAACTCCAGGTGCTCGTATTCCATCAGGAAGCTGATCGCGCTGCCATGCGCGCCGCAACCGAAGCAGTGGTAGAACTGCTTCTGCGGACTGACCGTGAACGAGGGCGTGCGCTCGTTGTGGAATGGGCAGCAGGCAGTCCATTCGTGTCCCGATTTTTTCAGGGGAACACGCCGTTCGACCACCTCGACGATGTCGACGCGGGCAAGCAGGTCGTCAATGAAACTTTCGGGAATCAGGCCAGCCATCAGGCCGCCAGTTTAATGCACTGTGCACAGGACAGGCCCGGGACAGGGATCAATCGGGTTTGATGCGGAAAATCCTGCTCGGGGGTGCTTTCTGGCCGTGCGTGCCTTGCGCCCGGATCAGTCCTGTCAATTACGGCGTGTCAACGCTGTCGGCGCCCGCTGGCGGACCCGGATCGCGTGGTGCGCGCAACGCGCGATAGCGCTTGAGCGTGTCGGCGTTGTCAGCGCGGATCTTCTCCAGGCTTTTCTCGGTCTTGCGTATCCATTCACGCTGGTCACGGATGACGGAGCGTTGCTTGTCGATATCCTTCTGCAGATAAGGCGGTACCGTTTGGCCGTTCTGTTGCAATTGAGCCGCCTTGTCCAGCAGGCCTGCAAGACTGTCCAGCTGGCTCTTCATGTTGATGCGGGTCGACTCGATCCGCTGCTCGGTCATGCCAACCTGGTTTTTCTGGGCGCTCAGCAGCGATTCCTCGGTGGGATAGGTCAGCAGGAGATTCTGGTCACGTTGTGCCTGCTCGGCTTCCAGCTTTTGCTGTGCGGCCAGCTTCTTCTCTGCTGCCAGTTCTTCGGGGGTCTTTTCGCCATCGACGTGGCCTATCACTCGTCCGTACAGGTTGAGTACGTCATAACCGTAGCGCGCGGCGTCGGCGGGCACCTCGTCACTGAGGTGCTTGTGGCCGTCGCTGTCAACCCAGCGATAGCGGGTCTGGGACTTTTGCGCCAGGGCTGGCTGAACAAACAGCATGACAAGCAGGGCAATCAAGAGGCGTTTGCGCACAGACAGACTCCGGTAACCGGATGGGGTCGGGAACCTTCAGTATAACGGTGTCGCATCACAGTGCATTGTGATCGGCTGCCCACGCTTACCACCGGTTCACGGAGCCTGCCGGGTCATGGATGCGCGCCAGTCGACGAGTGTGCGGTGGTGCTGGCGCAGCTCATCATGATCGGCAGTCAGTCCGAGCAGATCTTCGACCGTGGCAATGGCAAGCACCGGGATATTGAAGTCGGCACTGATTTCCTCGGCGGCCGTCCTCCCGCCCCGCTGACCCGGTTCGCACCGATCCAGAGCCACCAGCAGCGCGGCCGGTTGCGCTCCCTGCGCACTGATCAGTTCCAGTGCCTGGCGCGTCGCGGTGCCTGCCGTGATCACGTCATCAACCACCACCACGCTGCCTGCCAGCGGTGCTCCGACCAGATGCCCACCTTCGCCATGGCTCTTGGCTTCCTTGCGATTGTAGGCCCAGGGCATGTCGTAGCCGTCATCGGCCATCGCGATGGCGGTGGCGGCGGCCAGAGCGATACCCTTGTAGGCCGGACCAAAAAGCAGGTCACAGGGCACCCCGCTGTCATTCAGCCGGCGTGCGTAGGCGGCGCCGAGGCGGGCAAGTGCCTGGCCCGAGCTGATCTGTCCCAGATTGAAGAAGTACGGGCTGCGACGGCCGGATTTCAGCGTGAAGTCGCCGAAGCGCAGCACGCCCCGTGCCAGGCACAGTTCCAGGAATTTGCGTTGATAGTCTTGCATCGTGTGCACTTCTGGCAATGATTGCGATGCACATGATACGCGACTCCTTGCCCGAACACGGGGACGCGGCTGCAGCGGGACCAGTCCTTGCGTCGCGGGCCTGGTGGTCAGGCCGTCCGGGCGCTGCCGGCCGCGGTTTCGATCAAGGGCGCCACTTGGGTTACTCTGAGCCGCTTCAGACAGAGGACAAGCATGCGTATCATCAGCCTCAATGCCAACGGTATTCGCGCCGGCGCGCGCAAGGGTTTCTTTGACTGGTTCGATCAGCAGGACGCAGATTTTCTGTGCCTGCAGGAGACCAAGGCTCGCGTCGAGCAGCTTGGCGACCCCGTGTTCAGTCGCGAGGGTTACCACGACTGCTTTCATGACGCCCGCAGCAAGAAAGGCTACAGCGGGGTGGCCATCTACTCGCGCAGGAAGCCCGATGCGGTTCTGACCGAGCTGGGGCGGGAAGAGTTCGATTGCGAGGGCCGCTACATCGAGGCGCGCTTCGGCCAACTGAGCATCGTGTCGCTGTATTTTCCTTCCGGCTCCTCCGGGGATGAGCGCCAGCAGTACAAGTTCCGCATCATGGAGTGGTTTGCGCCTATCCTGGAGAAGTGGCTCGCCAGCGGGCGTGACTACATCATCAGCGGTGACTGGAATATCGTGCGCAGCGAAAAAGACATCAGGAACTGGAAATCCAACCAGAAGAACTCCGGTTGCCTTCCGGAGGAACGTGCCTGGATGAATGCACTGATCGAGAAATCCGGCTGGGTCGACAGCATGCGTACCCTGAAACCGGAGACGGAGGAATACACATGGTGGTCGAATCGCGGCCGGGCGTGGGACAACGACGTCGGCTGGCGCATTGACTATCAGCTGGTTTCTCCGGTGCTGGAAACGCACTTGCGGGATTGCTCGGTTCATCGCGATGATCGCTTTTCCGACCACGCGCCGCTGACCCTGGATCTGAGAACATGACCGGTGCAGCCCGTGTGCGCGGCTGGCGTGGCATCGTGGCCGCCTTCGCAACACCTTCGGCCGGAACCCTCTGCATTCTCGGCTTCGGCTCGGGCCTGCCATTTCTGCTGATCGGATATACCCTTTCGATCTGGCTGCGCGAGTTTGGCATGACCCTGGGCGCGATTGGTCTGCTCAGCTATGTCACCTTCTTCTACGTATTCAAGTTTCTGTGGGCGCCGCTGCTGGATCGCTGGTCGGCGCCGATTGCCGGTCGCCTGGGCCGCCGTCGCGGCTGGTTGCTGCTCTCGATCCTGGTCCTGATCGTGGCACTGGCCGGGATGGCTGTTACCGGTCCCGAGCAACTGACCCTGTTCGTGTCGCTGGCGGCACTGGCGGGCTTGTCCGGCGCCACCCAGGACACCATGGTCGACGCCTATCGTATCGAAATCGCGCCGCAGGAAGCGCAAGCGGCGCTGGCGGCCACCTATACTCTGGGCTACCGCTTCGGCCTGATTCTGTCGGGTGCCGGGGCACTCTACATCGCCTCCTTCAGCAGTTGGCGCATGACCTATCTTTGCATGGCTGCAGCCATGCTGGTGCCGCTGGTCACCGTGTTGCTGATGCGCGAGCCCGAGGCACTCCGGGTGCGCGAGCGCATCAAGCTGGGCGCATCGTTCATCGAGCCGTTTGTCGACTTCTTCCGTTCTCACGGACTGGGCGTGGCGGTGCTGATCCTGCTGTTCATCGGACTGTTCAAGCTGCCCGACCAGATGCTGGGCGTGATCGCGGGCCCGTTCTACGTCGATTCGGGGTACACCAAGGAGCAGATCGCCACCGTATCCAAGCTCTATGGCGTGTGGATCGGCATCGGCGGTGCCTTTCTGGGCGGCGTATCGGTAGCCGCCCTGGGCATGCGTCGCTCCTTGCTGATCGGTGCGTTTGGCCTGGCCTTGTCGAATCTCCTGTATGTGCTGATGGCACTCAACCCGGGCCAGACCTGGGCGTTCGTTGCCGCCATTTCGGGAGACAATTCCACGCTCGGGTTCGCGGGCGTGGTGCTGGTGGCTTATCTGTCCTCGCTCACCAGCCTGGAGTTCACGGCTACGCAATACGCGTTGCTGAGCTCAGTTTCAAACCTGCCGGGCAAGCTGGTGGGAGGCATGTCCGGTTTCATGGTGGAACAGTGGGGTTATGTGCGCTTTTTCATCTTCAGCAGCCTGTTCATCGTGCCCACTCTGGCCCTGCTGGCACTGCTGTGGCCACATGTAAATGTCAATGATGACGACCAGATAGCTGAACAAGACTGAAAAAAGTGCAAGAATTGCGTAACTGAACAGTCTCCCGGAACCCCTGAATGCCGGATATTCTGATCAAGCACATTGACAACGAGCTTGCCGAGCGCATCAAGCGGCTCTCGCGCGAGCGCAATTGGTCGATCAATGATGTGATCCTGCACTTGCTGCGCCATGGCGTTGGCATGGAGCATGGCGAGCTGCCCTTCATCAAGTCGGCCGACATAGCCCATCTGGGCGGGACCTGGGATGCCAGCGAGTCGCAGGCATTCAATGATGCGCTGTCGGCACTGGACACCGCCCCGGAAGGTTTTTTTGCCAAACTCAATGATTCCGACAAGGAGAAGTGAATGCGGTTTCCTGTTTTTGTTTTCATGGCGGTCGTGCTGCCATTGGCTGTCGGCTGCCAGGCTGATCCGGTTGGCATGCACGGGCAGAAGTCGGTGAGCGGCCCCAGGCCACACACTGCGCAAGGCATCGTGGCCATGCCGTTCAATCACCCGTTGCCATGGCTCGTCACCGGCGGGCAGCCGAAGCCGGAGGATTGGCTGGCGCTGCGCGGACGGCAGATCACCACGGTGATCAACCTGCGTACCGACGCCGAAATGGGCAAGCGGGACGAGGCGTCCGAGGTGAAGGAGGCCGGCCTGGTGTATGAGCATTTGCCCGTGGCCGGAGCACAGGACATCGACACCGCGCACGCGGATGATCTGTGGAAACGAATCCATGCTGCGCCCGGCCGCGTGATGGTGCATTGCGCTTCGGGCAATCGCGTCGGCGCATTGCTGGCGATCGGCGCGGCACGGCATGGCGACATGAGTCCGCAGCAGGCGATCGAACTCGGGCGTCGTGCGGGTTTGACCCGGCTGGAGCCGAAGGTGCGTGAAGTCCTGGGGCTGCCGCCATCGTCCGATACGCCTTGACTCCAGCCGAGCCAGCACGCCGATGCCCGGCCTTTCTGCGCAGCGCGCACGCCGAGGGATGTTGGCAATGAACAAGGCCTGCGTATCGTGCACTCGGCTGTGTCTTGCGGTTTTGCTTCTGGCCGCCTCATCGGCAAGCGGCAGCGAGGATCCAGGGTGGCAGCCACCGATCCTGCCTGATCGCGGCATGTACTACACGCCCGAGCATGGCGGCACCGGGATCAACCTGGACGTTGATCCGAACGGCTACATTTTCGCGACGTTCTACACCTACGATGCCGACGGCAGGCCGACCTTCTACCTGATGGAGGGGCCATTCCAGCCGGCCAGCGACATCACTGCCGATGCCAATCGCTTTCACCGGAACCAGATCGGCTCGTTTGATGCCACGCTCTATACATCGAGAAACGGCGAGTGCCTGGGTGCGGACTGTGTCTATCGCAATCCGGATCGGACCCTGACCGGTCACAAGGCGCACATGGTCTGGATCACGCAGCGGCACGCCAGGCTGAGCATCGATACGCAGTCCTGGGATTTGCGTGCCGGTCAATACACCAGTGCCGATACCGACAAGATCGCGGGCACATGGGCCGCCACGCTGACTGAATCGCGTTTGCCGGATAGCGGCCTGGCAGCGCGCGTTGCTGTGCTCAAGATCCGCAAGGGTGACTATCCCCCGGAATCCGGTTCGGGTTCCTCTGCGGCCTACGAAGTCTATGATGTGGCGTGTGCCGGGGCATCAGCAGGCCAGTGGGACATGCAGAGCGTGTGCCCGGACTTTTATGCCGCGCTGACGCGAGATCAATACGGGGGAGGCATCTCGGGTTACGCGCTCCTGTACCACGTCGATGACGGCAGCATGCAACTGCTCCCCTACAGGCTGGTGGACGGCCGGCCGCAATTCCTGGACTCGAGAGGCGGTCTCATTTTTCAGATGGAGTTGACTCCCCGCGTCATGCGCGGCCGCGAGATCTTGATTGGCGACACGGGTGTTTTTGAAACCCATAACGGATCACTCGACATGATTCGGGTTGCCGATGGGGCATTCGATGCCGCCACGACGCCTGCTGGCACCCAGTAGCGGTATCCATTACCTGTTTTGCAGCGGCTGCTGGCGTGAATGGCTCAGTTGCGGGGCGCAGCGGCGATAACCCCGAGTACCCTGGGGCCGCTTGCACCCGTGACGCTGGGCAGGTTGCCGGGCAGACCGAGCAGGCGCTGGCGCGCCAACCAGGCAAAGGCCGCCGCTTCAAGGAAATCCGGATCAACGCCGTAGTCGGCTGTGGTTTGCACCTGCGCGGGGGCGACCGCTGCCGTCAGCGCTGCCATCAGCGCCGCATTGTGGACGCCACCGCCACAGGCCACCACGGCCCGGGCTTTGGGCGCGCATGAAGTGATCGAGTCGGCAATCGACTGGACCGAAAGAGCCAGCAGCGTGGCTTGCACATCGGCCGCAGCCAGCGAATCAGTCAGGTATGGCTCCAGCCAGTCCAGGTTGAAGTACTCGCGGCCGGTGCTCTTGGGGGCGGCGAGAGCGAAATACGGGTCGCCAAGGCAGCGTGACAGGAGCGTCTCATTCACGCTGCCGCTGCGCGCCCATGCGCCGTCCCGGTCCGGTGCATGGCCCAGGTGTCGCTCGGCCCATGCGTCCATCAGGCAATTGGCCGGCCCGGTATCAAAGCCCAGTACAGGCTGGCCCGGCGCGAGCACGCTTATGTTGGCAATACCGCCCAGATTCAGGATAACCCGGATCTGCTCATCGTCACTGAAAAGGGCCTGGTGCAGAATCGGCAACAGCGGAGCACCCTGGCCGCCGGCGGCCATGTCGGCACGACGGAAGTCGGCGATGACATCAATCCCGGTTTGTTCGGCGATGCGGGCCGGATCACCCAGTTGCATGGTGAATGGCGGCTCGGACTGTGGCCGATGGCATACCGTCTGCCCGTGATTGCCGATGGCCCGTATCTGCGCGCGGTCAACTGCAGCGCGCTCGAGCAGTGCGTTGGCCGCTGCGGCAAACTCATTGGCAATCAGGCCGTCGAGCTGGCCCAGTTCGTCCAGACTGATCCGGGCGTCGCTGCGAGCCAGGGCCACGATACGCGCACGCAGTTCGGTGGGCCACGGATGGGTGTGTGTCTTCAGGATGCGGGTGGATGGTTCAAATTCCGCAAGCACCACGTCGATGGCGTCGGCGCTGGTACCGGAGATCAGGCCCAGGAACAACTCGCCCCCGGACACCGGCTCAGTCCGAGGCGGCGGCGCTGGCACCGCGGCTGGCAAGCCATGCCAGACGATTGCTGTCGAGGGTCCTCAGGCGAGCCAGGCGCGAGCCGATCGACACCTTGAATTTCGCCAGCAGGCTGTCCGGCAGCGGTTTCGGCTTGGGCATGGTCACGGTCAGCGGATTGACCTGATGGCCGCGCACGCGCACTTCATAGTGCAGGTGGGGCCCGGTAGCCAGGCCGGTCATGCCGACATAGCCGATCACCTGCCCCTGGCGCACGTAGGTGCCGACATGCTCGCCCTTGGCAAAGTGGTTCATGTGGCCGTAGGCGGTGGAGTATTTCTTGTTGTGCTTGATGACGATGAAATTGCCGTAGCCGCGGGCACGGCCGCGGAAGACGATGCGGCCATTGCCGGCGGCATGGATGGGGGTGCCGCGCGGAGCGGCATAGTCAACGCCCTTGTGCGCACGGGTATAGCCCAGAATCGGGTGCTTGCGGTGCAGGCGGAAGCGCGAGGAAATGCGCGTGAACTTGACCGGCGTGCGCATCAGCGCGCGCTGCAGCGGGCGACCGTCCTCGTCGTAATAGGCGAAGCTGCCGTCGGGCAGATTGAAGCGATATGCGGTATAGCGGTGACCGCGGTTGTAGAACTCGGCCGCCAGAATGTGCCCCGGATAAAGCTTCTCGCCATCACGCCAGACATCGTCGTAGATCACGCTGAAATGGTCACCCTTGCGGATGTCCTTGATGAAGTCGATGTCGTACTTGAACACCTCGGCCAGCTCGATCACCATCGCTTCGCTCATGCCGGCATCGGCGCCGGCAGCAAACAGTGATGAGTTGATGGTGGCCTGGCCGGCATGCACGCGCCTTTCCACGTGGCGCTGCACGATCTGTTCGTGAACCTGCTCGTCATCCAGCGACAGCACCACGCGGGTATCGGCGCTGCGGTCGAAGCGCATGGATTGCAGGCTGCCATCGTCGCGCAGCCGGAAACTGAGTTCGTCACCCGGATGCAGGTTGCGCAGGGCGCTGGCATCCTCGGGATTGGCGATGATGCGATTGAGCGCGGTGTAGCCCAGGCCCAGGGAATCGAATATCTGCGAGAGCGTCTGGCCCGGTTCGACCGTGACCGTCTGCCAGGCCGGGGCTTGCAGCTCAGGCGTCTCGCTGCCGTTGGCCAGCTGCGGAACCGTCAGGGGCATGCTGATCATGTCGGACGGGTCGAGACGGGCGTTGTCGGCGCGCGCCGGCAACATGGTGACGCCCACCACACAGGCGACGACAGTACACAGGGACCAGAGCAGGCGGCGATCGTGACGCAGATGTTTGTGCATCAGGCGCTGCGCGTGCTCGCGCCAGTCTGCGGGTGCATTGCCACCCTTCCCCTCTTGATTCATGTTGGCGGTCGCTTTCTGATTGGTCGACACGTACCATAGCCTTGAGCTGCGAGTATCGTCAACGACTTTTCGCTGGAAATGCTGATTCAGTTCAATGACTTCACAGAATAATCACAAAAACTTCTGAAGCTGCAGGCAGCGACGATGGAAAAATTGGACAACACATGAACGACATCGACCAGGCCATGGCCCTGATCGGCCGGGGTGCCGAAGAAATCATCAAGACCGAAGCCCTGCGCGCGCGCCTGGCGTCGGGTCGTGCCCTGCGTATCAAGGCCGGATTCGACCCCACGGCGCCGGATCTGCATCTCGGCCACACGGTCCTTCTCAACAAGATGCGCCAGTTCCAGGATCT
>CAWDBD010000027.1:0-7500 GCA_963800395.1 uncultured Gammaproteobacteria bacterium | reverse complement strand
GAGCACTGTTATGGCTAGGGGGTCATCGCGACTTACCAAACCATTGCAAACTCCGAATACCAACACGTAGTGCACGGGAGACACACGGCGGGTGCTAACGTCCGTCGTGAAAAGGGAAACAACCCAGACCCGCAGCTAAGGTCCCCAAATCATGGCTAAGTGGTAAACGAAGTGGGAAGGCACAGACAGCCAGGAGGTTGGCTTAGAAGCAGCCATCCTTTAAAGAAAGCGTAATAGCTCACTGGTCGAGTCGGCCCGCGCGGAAGATTCAACGGGGCTCAAGCCATGTACCGAAGCTCGGGGTTCAGAGGACAGATTACAGCGGACAGTAAACAGAAGGGTGTTCAGTGGACAGTAGACAGAAAGGGGTGGCTTCAGCCATCCAGGATGTGGAGCAATTGCATGTGTTCCGCAAGGCGTATGCGATCTCGCTGGAGGTTCATCGCATCAGCTTGGGGTATCCGAAGCTGGAGCAATGGGCATTGGCCGATCAAATGCGCCGTGCCAGCAAATCCATCTGCGCCAATTTGGCCGAGGGGTTTGGCAAACAGAGTGCATCAAAGGCGGAGTTTCGACGCTATGTGCTGATGGCGATCGGATCGGCCGATGAAATGCGCATCTGGGCATCGTATAGCCATGATCTTGGCTATCTGGATGCCGCCATGGTGAATGCGTGGCGCGAGGAATACCGCACCATTGCAAAGATGCTGGTTGGACTCCACAGCAAATGGGGTCGCGACGCGGCATCCTGACTACTGATTACTGAACACTCTTCTGTCGGCCGTCTGCTGTCATCTGTCCTCTGAGCGGTAGAGGAGCGTTGTGTAGGCCTGCGAAGGTGAGTCGAGAGGCTTGCTGGAGGTATCACAAGTGCGAATGCTGACATAAGTAACGATAAAGGGGGTGAAAAGCCCCCTCGCCGAAAGCCCAAGGTTTCCTAGCGCAACGTTCATCGGCGCAGGGTGAGTCGGCCCCTAAGGCGAGGCAGAAATGCGTAGTCGATGGGAAGCTGGTTAATATTCCAGCACCTCAATGCAGTGCGATGGGGGGACGGAGAAGGTTAGGTCTACCGGGCGTTGGTTGTCCCGGAGAAAGGTGGTAGGTGTGGTTGCTTGGCAAATCCGGCATCCTTTACACCGAGCACTGAGACGAGCTCACAAGAGCGAAGTGACTGACACCACGCTTCCAGGAAAAGCCCCTAAGCTTCAGCTGCATCGAGACCGTACCGTAAACCGACACAGGTAGGCAGGGTGAGAATCCCAAGGCGCTTGAGAGAACTCGGGTGAAGGAACTAGGCAAAATGGTACCGTAACTTCGGGAGAAGGTACGCCCCTTGACGTGGCACCGTGCGGTGCTGAGCGTTGGGGGGCCGCAGTGACCAGGCCGCTGCGACTGTTTATCAAAAACACAGCACTCTGCAAACACGAAAGTGGACGTATAGGGTGTGACGCCTGCCCGGTGCCGGAAGGTTAATTGATGGGGTCAGCTTCGGCGAAGCCCTTGATCGAAGCCCCGGTAAACGGCGGCCGTAACTATAACGGTCCTAAGGTAGCGAAATTCCTTGTCGGGTAAGTTCCGACCTGCACGAATGGCGTAACGATGGCGGCACTGTCTCCACCCGAGACTCAGTGAAATTGAAATCGCAGTTAAGATGCTGCGTTCCCGTGGCAAGACGGAAAGACCCCGTGAACCTTTACTACAGCTTCACACTGAACGTTGAGTTCATCTGTGCAGGATAGGTGGGAGGCATTGAAGCGCTGGCGCTAGCTGGCGTGGAGCCAACCTTGAAATACCACCCTGATGTGCTTGACGTTCTAACCTGGGCCCGTAATCCGGGTCAGGGACCGTGTGTGGTGGGTAGTTTGACTGGGGCGGTCTCCTCCCAAAGAGTAACGGAGGAGCACGAAGGTACGCTCAGCGCGGTCGGACATCGCGCACTGTGTGCAAAGGCATAAGCGTGCTTGACTGCAAGATCGACGGATCAAGCAGGTACGAAAGTAGGTCTTAGTGATCCGGTGGTTCTGTATGGAAGGGCCATCGCTCAACGGATAAAAGGTACTCCGGGGATAACAGGCTGATACCGCCCAAGAGTTCATATCGACGGCGGTGTTTGGCACCTCGATGTCGGCTCATCACATCCTGGGGCTGTAGCCGGTCCCAAGGGTATGGCTGTTCGCCATTTAAAGTGGTACGCGAGCTGGGTTCAGAACGTCGTGAGACAGTTCGGTCCCTATCTGCCATGGGCGTTGGAGATTTGAGGGGGGCTGCTCCTAGTACGAGAGGACCGGAGTGGACGTTCCGCTGGTGTTCGGGTTGTCATGCCAATGGCATTGCCCGGTAGCTACGAACGGAAGTGATAACCGCTGAAAGCATCTAAGCGGGAAGCACGCCCCAAGATGAGATCTCCCGAGTCTTCAAGACTCCTCAAGGACCCAGGTAGACCACCTGGTTGATAGGCGGGATGTGTAAGCGCAGCAATGCGTTGAGCTAACCCGTACTAATGATCCGTGCGGCTTGACCATATAACCCCAAGGACACTTGGTGGTTGGATTTCACGACATGCCACGAGCCTCGACACACGTCAGGCGGAACCAGAACACTTGTCACTTCCCAGATGATCTTCGTACACGAAGATCAACCCCATGTAGGTCCGCGCCAGAGCGCGACCTGCGCCGATTCCCTGGCGGCCATGGCGGTGTGGTACCACCCGATCCCATCCCGAACTCGGAAGTGAAACGCACCCGCGCCGATGGTAGTGTGGCATTGCCCATGCGAGAGTAGGTCACCGCCAGGGTCCTTAGTGAAACCCCGTACGTCACAAGCGTGCGGGGTTTTTTTATTGCGCCGGGATCGGAACGTCGGGACTCGGGACTGCCGGGACTCGGGACGCGGGGCTCGGGCTGCGCGATGAGGTGAGCCGTAACCTCAGTGCGGGTCGTCCCCGCGAACGCGGGCGTTCCAGGGACCTTGTTGCATGCGTCGAGCGTCGCCACGTCTATGCTGCGCGCGTCACCCACGGCACAGTCGCCGCAAGCTCGTGTAACTAGCGCAAGCAACCTTCCATGGTGGGTATTGCCGGCCCGGCCATCCATGGCCGGTCGTTCGCCGGCTGCGAACTGCCACTGGCAGTTCGGTCCGGCTCACCCATGCGAGAGTAGGTCACCGCCAGGGTCCTCAGCAGTGAAACCCCGTACGTCACAAGCGTGCGGGGTTTTTTTTTGCGCGGCACGAACGCGGCGAACCATGGAAGATGGGACGAGGACGGACGAGCGGACGCACCATCGTCTGCTGTAGGAGCGGCCGTTGGCCGCGATCAGGCGTGGCGGCACACCGTGCGAATCACGTTCGCGACCAACGGCCGCTCCTGCGAATATTTGGCTGCTTGCATCGGATCCACGCACCGCCTCCACCGACCCGCCGCGTGGCATGTACCTGACCACCGCCATCTCCATGAACGTCATCCCCGCGGAGGCGGGGATCGCAGTGACTTTGTTGGATGCCCGCAGGCTAGCGCGAGGCGCCGATCACCCCGGTCCCATTCCCGTTGGGGAGGAGCGGCAGACTGGCTTGCGGATTGAACACCGGTCAGGCTCGACCCTCGCCCCCGGATGCTCGCCATTGCGTTTGTTCCGCCTTCATGCAGGCCGTGTTAGCTTGAGCAGGTGATGTCGTTGCGCAGGCATGCATCCCAAGGCAGCTTCCATGGCGCATGACACCGACATGCTGGTGGTCGGCGGGGGCGTCAACGGCGCGGGTATCGCGCGCGATGCCGCCGGTCGCGGACTGTCGGTGATGCTGTGCGAGCGCGACGACCTGGCCTCGCACACCTCCAGCGCCAGCACCAAGCTGATCCACGGCGGCCTGCGCTATCTGGAGCAATACGAGTTCCGGCTGGTGGCCAAGGCGCTGGCCGAGCGCGAGGTGATCCTGCGCCTGGCACCGCACATCACCTGGCCGCTGCTTTTCGTGCTGCCGCACGAATCCCATCTGCGCCCGGTCTGGATGATCCGGCTCGGGCCTGATGCTCTACGACCGGCTGGGGCCGTCGCACCGCACCCTGGCCGATTCACAGGCCTCGATCTGCGCAGCCATGTCAGCGGCACGCCGCTGCAGTCCAGGTACCAACGTGGCTTCGTCTATTCGGACGGCTGGGTCCAGGATGCCCGCCTGGTGGTCCTCAACGCCATGGATGCGCTCGCACGCGGTGCGATATCCGCACGCATACGCGCTGCGTGAAGGCACGCGCGAGCGATGGCGCACTGGCATGGCCGACCTGCGGGATGCCGATGGCCAGCCATCGACAGGTACGCGCACGCACGCTGGTCAACGCCTGCGGTCCCTGGGCGGGGCAGTTCATCGGCAATGTCGTGCGGCCGCCACGATCATCCGCATCTGCGGCTGGTCAAGGGCAGCCATATCGTGCTGCCGCGTCTGTTCGAGCACGACTACGCCTACATCTTCCAGCAGCCCGACCAGCGCATCGTGTTCGCCATCCCCTACGAGGACGACTACACCCTGGTCGGCACCACCGACGTGGACGTCACGGGCACGTCCGGGCGCTGTCAGCATCAGCGACGAAGAAACACGCTACCTGTGCGAGGCCGTCAATCGCTACTTCAGCCAGCAGGTCGGGCCGGACGACGTCGTCTGGAGCTACAGCGGCGTGCGGCCGTTGCTCGGACGAGGGCGGCGATGCCAGCGTGGTCAGCCGCGACTACCGGCATGAAGCTGGATACCGAGAGGGTGCGCCGTTGCTCAACGTGTTCGGCGGCAAGATCACCACCTACCGTCGATTGGCCGAGGAAGCCGTGGACCGCTTGGCTAAGGCCCTGGATCGGGATCTGCCGGCATGGACCGCGGAAGGCGATCCCCTGCCGGGCGGCGATTTCGTGGACGCCGAGCGCGAGCTCGTGGCCTGGGCGCCACCGCTGGCCCTGGTTGCCGACGGGACTGGCACATCGCTATGTTGCGACATTACGGCTCCCGCACCGAGACATTGATCGGCGAGGCCGAAAGCGTCGAGGATCTCGGCCGTCATTTCGGCGCGGACCTGTACCAGGCCGAGGTCGATTACCTGTGCCGGCACGAATGGGCTCGCGACGCCGAGGATATCCTGTGGCGGCGCACCAAGATGGGACTGCACCTGGACGCTGACCAACGCGCGTCGGTGGCCGCCTATCTGGAAAGCTCGCGCGGCCATGGTGATGCCACCGACGAGACCGTCCTCGAAAAGGAACGCGCATGAACAGTGAACCGTCCTACGTGGTCGCGATCGACCAGGGCACCACCAGTTCCCGCGTCCATGCTTTTCGACAGCCGGGGACGCGTGGTGGCGAGTGCGCAGCGTGAATTCGAACAGATCTTCCCGAAACCGGGCTGGGTCGAGCATGACCCGCAGGAAATCATGACCAGCGTGCTGGTGACGCTGACCGAGGTCATGCACAACGCCGGCGTCGACGCATCGCGCGTGGCCGGCATCGGCATCACCAACCAGCGCGAGACCACCGTGGTGTGGGATCGCGAGACCGGCGAGCCGGTGCACAACGCCATCGTCTGGCAGTCGCGCCATTCCGCCGAGATCTGCCGGCGCATGCGCAGCGACGGAGTCGAGACGCTGATCCGCGAACGCACCGGGCTGTTGCTCGACGCCTATTTCTCCGGCACCAAGACTCAAGTGGCTGTTCGAGAACGTCGACGGGGTGCGCGAGCGGGCCGAACAGGGCGAGCTGCTGTTCGGCACCATCGACACCTGGCTGATCTGGAACCTCACCGGCGGCAAGGCGCACGTCACCGACATCACCAACGCCTCGCGCACCCTGCTTTACGACATCCATCGCCAGTGCAGTGGGACGAGGACCTGCTGGAACTGTTCGACGTGCCCGCGTCCATGCTGCCGCAGGTGCGCTCGTGCAGCGAAACATACGGACACATCCAGCCGCGGCACTTCCACGGCCATGACGTGCCCATCTGCGGCATCGCCGGCGACCAGCAGGCGGCCCTGTTCGGCCAGGCCTGCTTCACCCCGGGCATGGCCAAGAACACCTACGGCACCGGCTGCTTCCTGCTGATGCATACCGGCGACGAGGCGCGCACCTCGACGCACGGCCTGCTGACCACGCCCGCCTGGAAGCTCGGCGGCAACGTCGAATATGCCCTGGAAGGCAGCATCTTCGTGGCCGGCTCGGTGGTGCAGTGGCTGCGTGACGGCCTGCGCATGCTGCGGCACGCCGGCGACTCCGAAGCCTACGCCGAGCGCGCCGACGACAACGACGGCGTCTACCTGGTCCCCGCCTTCACCGGCCTTGGCGCACCGTACTGGCAAAGCGACGTGCGCGGCGCGGTGTTCGGCCTGACCCGCGGCACCAGCAAGGAGCACTTCATCCGCGCGGCGCTGGAGTCGATGGCCTACCAGACCCGTGATGTGCTGGACGCCATGCAGGCCGATGCCGGCATCGAACTGGCCGAGCTGCGCGCCGACGGCGGCGCCATTGCCAATGATTTCCTGGCCCAGTTCCAGGCCGACATGCTGGGCGTGCCGGTGGTCCGGCCGAGCATCAACGAGACCACCGCGCTGGGCGCCGCCTACCTGGCGGGGCTGGCCGCGGGCATCTGGCGCGACCGCGAGGAGATCGCCGGCCTGTGGTCCGAGGATGCGCGTTTCACGGCAACGATGCCCGACGACCGCCGAGACCAGCTGTATGCCGGTTGGCGCAAGGCCGTCGAGGCAACCATGGCTTTTCGCGTGGACGATTGAACGGGGGGGGGGGGTCGTGGTGCGGTCGCGGCCGGCCTCAGTCCAGCGCGTAGCCGAACTGCTGCTTGAAGTGGTCGCTTGAACTCGTCCGTGGCCGAAGTGCTGGTTCTGGGTGCCCGGATGCGCCACCTTGAGGGCGCCCATCAGCGAGGCGACGCGGCCCGCTGGTGGCCAGTCCATCCCGTTGGCATCCCGTACACGAGTCCGGCGCGGTAGGCATCGCCCAGCCGGTCGGGTCGACCACCTCTGCGCGCCCTGGCGGCGGGGGATTTCCCAGACGTCTCCTTGCGCGTGCGTGCACCAGCGAGCCCTTCCTGGCCGCGGAGTGCGAGTAGGAAGTCCACGCGCTCGGCGATGTCCTTCACCCCGACCAGCCGGTGCGTTCCTGCAGCAGGGTGTGACTCGTAGTCGTTCACGGTCACGTAGTTGGCCTGTTCGATGAAGGTGCGGAAATCCTCGCCCTGGAACAGCGGCATGGCCTGGCCGGGATCGAAAATGAACGGGACGCCTGCCTCGGCGAACTCTTTCGGCGTGCTGAGATCATCGCCCTCGCGGCTGTCCGGACCGACGATGCCGAAGTTCCACGCCCTCGACCTCGCGGACATGGTTCTGGTTCGAACCCCCTCCATGGCGCCGGGGTGGAAGGCGGTGATCTGGTTGTCGTCCAGATCGGTGGTGATGAAGGCCTGGGCGGTGAACAGTTCCGGCAGCTCCCTGACCTGATCCAGGCTGATGCCGAGCTTGTC
>CAWDBD010000026.1:0-49937 GCA_963800395.1 uncultured Gammaproteobacteria bacterium | reverse complement strand
CCGGTATCGTGCTGCTGGCCTTCGCGGTGGGCGCAGTCGCCCTGGTCACTGGCAACCTGATGCTGGCGCCCGGCACATCACCGGCGATGGACGCTCTGGCGCACAGTCGTCTGGGCAACTGGATGAAGCAGACCTGGCTGGAGCATGCAGCACCGCCGCCTGCGGCGGGTATCCATCAGGCCGGCATCGGCGACCCGCGCGTCGATCTCCGGCTGCCGGATGTGCAGGGCAAGCTGCACAAGCTGTCGCATTGGGATGGCCGGCGCGTGCTGCTCAATTTCTGGGCACCCTGGTGCGCTCCGTGTCGTGCAGAGATACCCCTGCTTCGCCAGGCCCAGCAGCAGTATGCCGAGCAGGCCGTACAGATCGTCGGTATCGCCGTCGACACGCCCGAGCATGTGCGCAGTTGGCTCGACAAACACCCCTCAAACTACCCTGTGCTGGTCGACGCCCCTGACACCCACCGTGCGGCCAGCAGCTACGGCAATACCCGCGCCCTGCTGCCCTTCAGCGTCTTGATCGGTCGCAATGGAACCGTGCTCAAGCGCAGGTACGGGGCCCTCGACGAGGCCGAACTGAGCCGGTGGCTGGGGCCGTAGCGGGCCCGGGGTGCGGGCACAGCCGATCGCAACAGGCCGTTGCCGGATAGCGTGAAAGACATCAGCCATGCAGCACGATCCACGAGAATTGACCGTGCGCTCGATGGTACTCGGCAGCTCGCCGACGCCAGGACGTCCAAAGCAGAACGCCGTTGCACTGTAGAAGGTTGCCGGACACATGGAAGGACCCCGCGAACCTGAACAATTCATGACTGCGCACAGGCAAAAGCCCCGCCAAACAATTCAAACATCGGCGAACAGCGCCGATCTGGACATCATCTTCAATTTCCCGCACACTGGACGCCTTTTCCGAGACTCTGGAGCTTCAGTGGCCAAGCTGCTGGTCCTGCATGGACCCAATCTGAATCTGCTCGGGCGACGCGAACCGGAAATCTACGGCCACACGACCCTGGCCGAGATAGACGATGCGTTGCGCGAGCAAGCGCAGGCAGCCGGCCATGAACTGGAGTGCCTGCAGAGCAATGCCGAACACGAATTGATCGACCGCATCCAGGCGGCAGCCACCGATGGCACCCGCATGATCATCATCAACCCGGCCGCCTTCACGCACACCTCGGTAGCACTGCGCGACGCACTGGCAGGAATCGGCATGCCTTTCATCGAGGTGCACCTGTCCAATACCAGAGCGCGCGAATCATTCCGCCATCGCTCCCTGGTTTCGGATCTGGCACTCGGCACCATCGCCGGTTTCGGCGCCAACAGCTACGCACTGGCACTGGAAGCAGCCAGCCAGCACCTGAAAACCTGACATCACGACCAAGGCCCCATAATGGATCTGCGCAAAATAAAAAAATTGATCGACCTTCTGGAGTCCTCCGACCTGTCCGAGCTGGAGATCCGCGAGGGCGAGGAAACAGTGCGTCTGTCGCGCGGCCCGCAGGGTGCGGCAGCTGCACCGCAGCTTGTCAGCCCGCCCGCGCAGCCTGCACAGCCCGCACAAAGCGCCGCGCCATCACCGGCGGCAGTACCGAACGCGCCGACCCAGGCCGACGACGGCGCCGACAACCAGGGCGTGCCCGAAGGCCACGTCATCAAGGCACCGATGGTGGGCACCTTCTACTCGGCCTCCTCTCCGGACGCGGAACCCTTCGTCAAGGTGGGACAGAAGGTGAGCAGCGGGGATACGCTGGGCATCATCGAGGCCATGAAGATGTTCAACCAGATCGAAGCCGACAAGAGCGGCACCATTGCCGCCATCCTGATCGAAAACGGCTCGGCGCTGGAATTCGATCAACCGATGTTCGTCATTTCCTGATCGGAACCCCAATATGCTGGATAAAGTTGTCATCGCCAACCGCGGCGAAATCGCGCTCAGGATTCTGCGCGCCTGTCATACGCTGGGTATCCGTACCGTGGCGGTGCACTCGACCGTCGACCGCAATCTCAAGCATGTCGGCATGGCCGACGAGGCCCTGTGCATCGGCCCTCCGGCGGGTGCGGACAGCTACCTCAATATCCCTGCCCTGATCGCCGCGGCGGAGGTCACCGACGCCAGCGGCATTCATCCCGGCTACGGATTCCTGTCCGAGAATGCCGACTTCGCCGAGCAGGTCGAGCAGTCCGGTTTCACCTTCATCGGACCGAAAGCCGAAACCATTCGCCTGATGGGCGACAAGGTCGCCGCGATCAAGGCCATGCAGGAAGCGGGAGTACCCTGCGTACCCGGCTCAGGCGGACCGCTGGGCGATGATGCAGCGGAGAACGCGCGTATCGCCCGCGATATCGGCTATCCGGTCATCGTCAAGGCCGCCGGTGGCGGTGGCGGCCGCGGCATGCGTGTGGTGCACACCGAGGCACACCTCAACAACGCCATCACCACCACCCGGGCCGAGGCCCGGGCTGCCTTCGGCAATGATCAGCTGTACATGGAAAAGTTTCTGGAGAACCCGCGCCACGTGGAGATCCAGGTGCTGGCCGATGGCCAGGGCAATGCCATTCATCTGGGCGAGCGCGACTGCTCCATGCAGCGCCGCCATCAGAAAGTCGTCGAGGAAGCACCTGCACCCGGAATCACTCCGGAGCAGCGTGCCGAGATCGGCAAGATCTGCACCGACGCCTGCAACCGCATCGACTACCGCGGCGCCGGCACCTTCGAGTTTCTGTATCAGGACGGCCGCTTCTATTTCATCGAGATGAATACCCGCATCCAGGTGGAACACCCGGTCACCGAACTGATCACCGGCACCGACCTGGTGCGCGAGCAGTTGCTGATCGCTGGCGGCGAGAAGCTGTCCATCCGCCAGGAAGATGTGCACATCGACGGGCACGCCATCGAGTGCCGCATCAATGCCGAGGACCCGGACAGCTTCATGCCCTGCCCCGGCACCATCAAGCGCTTCGAAGCACCCGGCGGTCCCGGAGTGCGTGTCGACACGCACTTGTATGACGGCTACCGCGTGCCACCCAATTACGATTCCATGGTCGGCAAGCTGATCGTGCACGGGCGCGACCGCGCCACGGCCCTTGCACGCATGCGCATTGCCCTGGCTGAAACCGTCATCGAGGGCATCAAGACCAATATCCCCCTGCACCAGCGCATCATTGTGGATGGCGGCTTCGAGCAGGGCGGCCAGAATATCCACTATCTGGAAAAGCGCCTCGCCGAGCGGCGCGAGCGCTCGACCCCTGCGGGTTGAGCGCCTTGCGGGGTTCTGCTGTACCGTTTCCTCCGAGCGCGTCATCCCGGCACAGGCCGGGATGAAACAAGCGGCAGAGGCCGCCTTGTCACCACTGCAGGAAAGCTGACCAGCACACGGCTGGATTCCGGAGTGAAGACGCCCTGCATCAGGATTTCGCCATGCCCTGGCTTGAACTGACACTCAATCTGCCTGCCGAGCACCGCGAGGAGGCCGAAGCGGCACTGGAGGAACTCGGTGCGCTGTCGATCACCCTGCACGACGCGGACGTCGATACTGCCGACGAGCAGGCCATCTTCGAGCCTGGCGTAGGCGAGACGCCCTTGTGGGCCTCGCTGGTGCTGGGCGCCCTGTTCGATGCCGATCATGAGCGCACTCGGCTGGCCGGCGCCTTGGCGCGTCAACTGCCCTGGCTGGAGCCGGACCGCATCCAATTCCGCGACGTCGCCGATCAGGACTGGGAACGGGCATGGATGGATCGTTTCAAACCCATGCAGTTCGGTCGCAGGCTTTGGGTATATCCCTGGAATATCGAGCCGGATGCGCCAGGCGAAAAAGTCATCGTGCGTCTCGACCCCGGACTCGCATTCGGGACCGGAACCCACCCCACCACGGCCATGTGCCTGGAGTGGCTGGACGGACTGGATCTGAGCGGCCGGACGCTGGTTGACTACGGCTGCGGCTCGGGTGTGCTGGCCATCGCCGCACTCAAGCTTGGTGCGGAGCACGTGACCGGGATCGACAATGATCCCCAGGCATTGGCCGCCTCCGAAGACAATGCCCGGCGCAATGATGTCGACCAGCGGCTGGCACTGTACCTGCCCGACGATGCGCCAGCGATGCAGGCCGACGCCCTGGTCGCCAATATCCTGGCCGGGCCGCTGGGCGAACTGGCCCCACGCATGGCCGCATTGTGCAAGCCCGGCGCATGGCTTGCCCTGTCCGGCATTCTGGACGGTCAGCATCTGCCCTTGCTGGAGCGCTACGCCCGCTGGTTCACCGACCTCGATAGCTGCATCCATGATGGCTGGGTGCGCATCACCGGCCGCAGAAGCCCCCGGAACACCTGATCAACCCCGGCACAGGCGTCATCAGGTGAGGTGACCGCCGCTGCTCGGGCCCCTCCCTGAGCCGGCCTGCATGCGCACAGGCCTGACCGGTAGCACGGCAACACGCGCAGCCCGTGCCGCACGACTTGTTATCCTTGTGGCACTTCAAATCAGGACGACATCACGATCATGGCCAGCAACAGCGAATCTTCGAACGTCAATCCAGGCACCACCTTGTTCATTGGCGGCGGCAACATGGCCCGCAGCCTGATCGGGGGACTGGTCGCCAGTGGCTGCAGCGCCGACCTGGTGCATGTTGTCGAACCGCGCGCCGAAGCTCGTGAGGAACTGGCGGACAGCTTCGGCGTGCACACCCACGCCGATGCCGGCGACGCGGTGGGCCTGGCCGACAATGTGGTCTTTGCGGTCAAACCGCAGGTCATCGGCAAGGTCTGCGCCGGTCTCGATCCCGCGCAATTCCGCGACGGCGTGGTCATCATGTCGGTCGCTGCCGGCGTGCGCCTGGACCAGCTCGGCGGCTGGCTGGGACCTGATCTTGCGATGGTCAGAGTCATGCCCAATACACCCGCCCTGATCGGCGCGGGTGCCATCGGCCTGTGCGCCAATGACAAGGTCGACGACGCCCAGCGCCAGCGCACCGAGGAGGTCTTCACGGGTTCGGGCCTGGTGCGATGGATCGAGGATGAGAAACTGATGGACACCGTCACCGGCCTGTCGGGATCCGGACCGGCCTACTTCTTCGCCTTTGTCGAGGCGCTGGAAGCGGCCGCAACAGCCCAGGGCCTGCCCGCCGATGTAGCCCGCGACCTCGCCTGCCAGACCTGCCTGGGTGCCGGTCGCATGCTCACCGAGAGCGGCGACAGCCCGGCCGAACTGCGCAAGAAGGTCACCTCGCCCGGTGGCACCACGGCCGCCGGCCTGGACAGCCTGGCCAGCGACGGCTTGCCGGCCATCGCGGCGCGCGCCATCGCTGCGGCCACCCGACGTGGTGGTGAGCTGTCGGCGGAACTCGACTGATGGGCTACCTTGCCAACGCCGGACTGCTGCTCATCAGCTTCGTTTTCGGCGCGGTGCTGGGCCTGCTGTTTCTGCGCCTGCTGGCCGAACTGCTGCGGGCCAATTTCAGCAACCCCATCTGCCAGTTCCTGTTTCGTGCCACCCATCCGGTAGTGGCGCCTTTGCACCGCTTTCTGCCCAGCGTGCGGCGACTGAACTTGGCGGTACTGGCGCTGGCCCTGATTGCCGAACTGGTCAAGCTGTTGCTGATCTGCGCACTGCAGGGTATCGCTCCCAACATCGGCGGCCTGCTGCTGCTGGCGGTTGCCGAGCTGATCGACTTCGTGATGGTGCTTTACATGGTACTGATCATCGCCTGGGCGTTGCTGGGCATGTTTGCGGTTGGCACATCGCACCCTCTGGTGCCACTGGTCGAGCAGCTCACGCGACCGGTCATGCGGCCTCTGCAAAAGCGGGTGCCGACCCTGGGCGGGATCGACTTTTCACCGGCCATCGCCATCCTGATTATCCTGCTTGCACGCATCCTGCTGGTGCAACCCCTGTTCGACCTCGCCAGCGGCATGCTGCAGTAGGCGGCAGGCCCTTGAGCAGTGAGCGGCGAGCGGTAAGCGGTAAGCGGAAAAAGCGGGCGGCTTATCGGCTTGCTGATCACCGCTCACCGAATGCAGTTATCATCGAGGCATGAGAATGCCACTGAAAATCCTGACCGGCCTGTTCGCCTTGGCCATGACGCCGCTGATGGCCGCTGCCGGCGAGACCACGGCCGGGCCCTACACGATCCGTTACAGCGCGTTGTCGTCCAGCTTTCTGCCGCAAGCGACAACCGACAAGCTCGGTATCGGACGATCCCTGCGTCAGGGGGTGATCAACGTCACCGTGCTCGAGGGTCAGGGCGCCCATGCTTCAAGCGTGCCGGCCGAGGTGACCGGCACGGCCGCGACGCTCACCGGAAGCCGGGTTGCCATTCGATTCAGGCAGATCAATGACGACGGCGGCCAATCCTGGATCGGCACCTTCACGGTTCCGGGCAACGATACCCTGCGCTTTGACCTTGACGTGACGCCACAGGGCGGACCGGCCACCCACGTCCAGTTCACTCACGACTATATCGTCGACTGAATGGTGTCGCGGGGATGCCCCGCGGCTCAGTCCTGCCGGTATCTGGCAATGAAGTCACGCAACTTCGGATAGACCTGCTCGCGCCAGCGACGGCCGCTGAACAGGCCGTAGTGGCCCACATCGGCAGCCAGCAGCTCCTGCCGCCGGTCCTTGGGCACCCCGGCGCAAAGCGCCTGCGCGGCATCGGTCTGCCCGCGGCCGGAAATGTCGTCGTGCTCGCCCTCGATGGTCAGCAATGCTGTCCCGGTAATCGCCTCCGGGCACACACGCTCGCCGCGAACGTCCCAGCGCCCCTTGGCCAGCAACTGCCGCTGGAACACCACATCAATGGTGTCCAGATAGTACTCGGCAGCCATGTCCAGCGTGGCATTGTATTCATCGTAGAAGCGACGGTGCGTGGCGGCATCTTCCTCGTCACCGCGCAGCAGGCTGCGATAGAAATCCCAGTGCGCGAAGAAATGGTGACCGGGATTCATGGCGACAAAACCGGCATGTTGCATAAAGCCCGGATACACCCTGCGGCCGTATCCCGGGTAGTTGCCTGGCACCTCGGTGATGACGCTGCGCTTGAACCAGTCCAGGCTGCGGGTGGTGGCCAGACTGTTGACATCCGTGGGGCTCAGGCGGGCATCAATCGGACCGCCCATGAGGCTGAGGGTGCGCGGCGTGGTCTCGCCGGCGCTGGCCATCAGCGAGATCGCACCCAGTACCGGCACTACCGGCTGGCATACGGCCAGCACGTTGAGCTGGTCGGCACCCAGGTGGGTGATGAACTCGCGCACATAGTCGACGTAGTCGTCCAGATGAAACCCGCCCGCATCGGCCGGCACCATGCGCGCGTCGGTCCAGTCGGTGACATAGACATGGTGGTCGCGCAGCAGGGTCTTGACCGTGTCGCGCAGCAGCGTGGCGTGATGCCCGGACAGGGGCGCCACCACCAGCACGGCCGGATCCCGGTTGAGGCGTGCCACCTGATCGGCATCATCCCCGTAGCGCCGGAACTCCAGCAGCCGACAGAAGGGCTTTTCCAGCGCCACAGTTTCCAGCACCGCTGCCGGCCGGCCATGGGCCTCGACCCTGTGAATCTTGAAAGCCGGTTTTTCATAGTCCTTGCCGATGCGGTACACCAGCTCCGCCCCGGCGGCCATGCGCGCCGCGCCCGGCCATTGCGACAGCCAGCTGTCCGACTCGGAAAACATGCGCGCCAGCGCCTCGGCACCGTAGGTCCAGGGCCCGAGCATGGCGCGCTGGGCTTCGTGCATGGCATAGAGCATTGGTGTTTCCCTCTGGGTTAGTGGATCAAGTGTAGCTCCTCGCGCGGCGGACGCAGAGGTGGTGGTGGTGAATGGAAGTCGGAAGTGGGGAGTCGGAAGTGGGAAAGCAGCACATCCTGCATCCTGCATCCTGCATCCTGCATCCTACTTCCTACTTCCTACTTCCTACTTCCTACTTCCTACTTCCTACTTCCTACTTCCTACTTCCTACTCCCCACTCCCCTTCACATACCGCGTGAACAGCGTATGGATGCGCCGATATTCGTCGTACCAGGAATCGGCATGATGAAAGCCATGCCGTTCCAGTGGATACAGCGACATCCAGAAGTTGTCCTTGTGCAGCTCGATGAAACGCTGGTACAGGCGGATGGTGTCATCGGGAAGCACGTTGTTGTCGATGAGTCCGTGGCACATCAGCAACGGATCGGCCAGCTTGTCGGCATATTCGATGGGCGAGCTGATGCGATAGGCCACGGGATCGATTTGCGGATCGTTGAGGATGTTGGAGGTGTACTCGTGGTTGTAGTCGCTCCAGTCGCTGACCGGGCGCACGGCCGCGCCGGCGGCGAACTCGCCGGGCGCGCGCAGCAGTGCGATTTCGGTCATGAATCCGCCGTAGCTGCCGCCATAGATGCCGACCCGCTTCGGATCGGCATGGTAGTGCTTGACCAGCCAGGCCTTGCCATCGAGCAAGTCTTCCAGTTCGGGGTGGCCCATGTTGCGGTAGATGGCCGTGCGCCAATCGCGCCCGTAACCCTCGGATGCGCGGTAGTCCATGGACATCACCACGTAGCCCTCTTCGGCAAGCATGTTGTTGAACATCTGCTCGCGGAAATAGTAGGTCCAGCCCCGCATGACGTCCTGCAGATAGCCGGCGCCGTGGACGAAAAGCACCGCCGGATGCGGCCTGCCGTCATCGAAATCGGCAGACTTGTAGAGCTTGGCATAGATCGGGAAGTCACCGTGGCTCGAGGGCACCTTCACGATCTCCGGTTCGATCCAGTGCATGGCCTTGTAGGCCGGCTTGCGCGTGTCGGTCAGCTCCCGGCCACCGCTGCCATCGACATTCAGCACGGCGAGCTGCGGCGGAACATAGGCCGACGAGTGCAGCACCGCAAGCCGCGAGCCATCCGGTGAAAGCTCGAAGCTCTCCATCCCCTGGAATGCAGTGATGCGCTCCAGCTTGCCGCCCGTCGCAGGCAGGCGATAGACATCATAGGCGTAGGGTGCCTGCCGGTTGCTGCGCACATAGAACCACCGGCCGTCAGGCGAAAGCTGCGGATGGCTGACCTCGAACGCTCCGGATGTAAGCTGGCGGGCCTTGCCGTCCAGCGGCTTGCTGTACAAATGCGAATAGCCGCTTTCCTCGCTCAGGTACCACAGCGTGTGGCTGCGCGGCAGAAAGCCGAAGTCATTGAAGTTCCAGTTGATCCAGGCCGGATCGGTGAGGCGGTTCTGGGGTACCAGCACATGACGCAGGAAGTCGACGCTGGCAATCCAGCGGTCCTTGTTGTCGACGGCACGGAACATCACGGCCACGGCCTTGCCGTCGTCGCTCCACTGAAGTGTCGCCGGGCCCTCATCGGCAATGCGTATGGCGCGCGTCTCGGGCGCCTTGAGCGCATCGGCCTGCTTGTCATGGCCGGCCTTGCGCAAGGCCTTCTGCTGCGTGTCCCGCAATGCCTTGAGCGGGTCGTCGTGGATGCCGGCGAGCGGATCAAGCGATAGCTGGTGCTGGGCGTGCGCAGTCAGATCCAGCAACCACAGCGACTGCGGCGCCGGATCGTTGCGGCCGACGTAGGTGCGTGCATCCTCGGCCTTGCCGTAGCCCGACTCGGTGACGTAGCGATTGACCACCGGCTTCTTGCCGCTCTTGCGGGATGCAGGCTCGGTGACCACCAGCATCCTGTTGCCATCGGGTGAAAGCCGGGTATCAACAATCTTTACCGATTTGCCGAGCCAGAACTTCAGGCCGGAACGGCTCGTGTCAGCCCTGTCCAGTTCGATTTCGCGGGTGCGCCGGGCATCCTTGTCGGCCTTGATCTCGCGCAGGGTCTTGAACAGACGCATCTGCTTGCGCCCAAGTGCATCCTGCTTGTCAGCGTGAGGATCGTCCCTGGCCTCCACTACGGCCACGCTGGATGTCGTACCGGTATCCAGATCATGGCTGTACCAGTCCTGGTCGACCTTGTACTGCACGGCGTGGCCGTCGGCGGACCATTGCAAGGATTTCTCGCTGGCTGCGGTGCGCGTGATCTGCTGCAGTTTGCCTGTACCCAGGTCGCGCACGAACACATCCCCATGGCGCAAGAAAGCCGCCTTGTTTCGCTGGCGATTGAAGATCGGCGCACCATCAGCCTGTGCGCGGTCCTGGTCCGATACCCTGGTGCGAGTGCCCGTATCCGGATCTACCCGGTACAGATCACGGACCGAATTGCCATCCTGCTTGAGCTGGTAGTAGATCGCCTTGCCATCGGCACTCCAGTAGGGCGATTCCACGGCAGGTCCGATCCAGTCGGGATCGGCCATGATCTGCTTCAGCGTCAACGGCGCAGCCAGTACAGGCAGCGAGGTCAGCAACAGGGCTGAGAGAAAGGCAAGTCGGCGCATGCAAGTGTCCCCGGAAGCAGAAGGAAACACCCAGCATAACCGCAGCAGCAGCCATTTCGGGGCCCTCTGTGTCATAAGTCATGCAAGGGACCCTCTGATCAACCCTGAGCAGGTGTCACCCATGGTGTCTGTTCGCAAGTCAAGGCGCACGCACTGGGGCTGGCTGGCTGGTGGCCTGTCAAGTCAGGGCAACGCAGGATTGCGGACAGACACCATGGGCCCAACGTGTTGATTCTGAACGCCTGGGTGACGCCCGGAAAGCCCGCAGTTCGCGCCGCGCGACTTGTCCAGACAGCCCAGCCTGCACGGCGTCGCCCGGCACGAACTGCGGACTTCCCGGGCGTCATGCCAACTACTCAGGGTTGATCAGAGGGTCCCAAGCCGGGCATCAGAAGGGATCGAAACTGTCGGCGTAGATCATGCCCTCGGCCCGGGTTGCACGCAGGCTGTCATTGAAGGTGGTGTTGCCGCCGTAGGGCGCGTAGTAGCTGGGACCGGTTGCCACGATGCGGATCAGATTGGCACCCTGTGCAAGATTGATGTCCGGCGCACTCCAGCTTGTCGTGCCCGCGGCATTGCCTCCGGCACCACCTCGTACATCCCACGCCACGCCACCGACCGGGTCGACACCATTGTCCACGCTACCCGCAAGGCTGATGCTCGGCGCCCCGGTGAACAGGCTGAGGCTGTCAGTTGGCTGGGTGATGTGCACAGCGGGAGGCGTGCCTTCATTGCGCTGCCCGCGGCGCTGCGACACCAGCCAGTCGAACAACAGCGGCGTGATGTAGGCCTTCTGCCAGATGCCATGCTGGGCGACGTGGTAGCGCGTGTAGATAACGCGCGCACCCGCATCTCTCAGGGCAGCCACCAGATGGTCCGACCCGGCCACGTTGACCGTGGGATCGCCGTCGGCATGAAAGAACCAGAACGGGATGGATCGCACCGAGTCCGCAAACGAGGTATTGCCATTGCCGGACATCGGCACCGCCGCAGCAAACAGTTCCGGTCGCTGACTGACGGCGCTCCAGGTGCCCATGCCACCCATGGACAAGCCGGTGATGTAAATCCGGTCGGGATCGATGTTGTACTGGGCAGCGATATCGTCAATGGCGGATAGTGCATGCCTCAAGGTGGTTCCGCTCCACCAACTGCCGGACGGGCATTGCGGCGCGACCATGAATACCGGCTGCACCGCAAGATTCTCATTGTCCAGCAGGTGCATCGCGCCGTTGGCGCTGTTCCCGAGTTGATCCTGGTTGTTGTTGCCACGTTCGCCCGCCCCGTGCAGAAACAGGATCAGGGGGTAGCTTTGCTGCGGGTCGTAACCAGGCGGCTCGAAATACCGGTATGGCAAGGCGCCGTTCTGCGCGCTGGTCTGCGCGAACTGAAAATCCGCACTGGTGGCGGCAGGTGTCGGCATCGACATGACTGCTGCAAGCGCCGCCAGAAACACCGTTTTGCAAAACAGGGGACGCACCATGACCTCCTCTCGGGAATCCGGTCACAGCATAGCGCCGGGACCTGGCAGAAAACCCGGAACCCGTCGGCATTTGGCCCGGGCCAGCTCATTGCCCCACTTCCTATATCATCGGGGTTTGCATTGCTGCGGAGCTGTTCCATGCGAATCCTGATCCTGTGTGTGGCCACATTGCTGAGCTGCGCTCCTGCCATCGGCTGGGCGCAGGACAACCTCGACAAGCCCGAACTTACTCTGATCTCGGACCAGGGCCATGTGCCCCTGCCACCGGCAGCCGATCGACACGCCGCATCCACCACCCTGCATGGCAAACAGGTCGCTGATCCGTTTCGCTGGCTGGAGGATGGCACGGCACCGGAAGTTCGCGAATGGATCAAGGCACAGAACAGCTACACCGATGCGGTCATCAGCACGATGCCGCTGGGGGCCACCATGAACAAGCGGGTTCGCGAACTGGCCATCACTTCGACCACGCGCAGCTCGCCGCACCTGATAGATGGCACCCTGTTCTTCTTGCGCCAGGTACCGCCACAGGCCCAGCCGGTACTGGTCGCCCAGGCCTGGCCCAAGGGCACGCCCAGGGTTCTTGTGGACCCCAATGCCGATGGGGGCCGCACCGCAATTACTGCGTTCTGGCCGTCGCCTGATGGCCGCCACCTGGCCTGGGGCACGGCCGAAGGCGGGAGCGAACTGACCACCATCCACGTGCTGGACGTGAAAACCGGCGAGAAACTGGATGACGCGCTGCCCTGGGCCGGGGGCGGAACGACCCCGCAGGGCCTGGCATGGGACGCCGACGGCAAGGGTTTCGTCTACGTGCGTTTTCCGCCACCAGCGGCCGGCGCCACCGTGGAACAGTTCCATGCCGCCCTGGCGCACCACACGCTGGGCCGGGCAGCAAAGGATGACGCGGTCGTTTTCGGCAAGGATTATTCGTCGATTGCCGAGTATCGGTTGCTGGCCTCGCCTGACCGCCAGACCCTGGCGGTGCTGGCCAATCACGGCGACGGCGGCCCCGCCGACATCTACCTGCGACACGCTGGCCAATGGCGCAAGATCCTTGACGCCAGCGCCAACGTGCGCGGTGCCGCCTGGCTGGGTTCACGGCTTGCCGTGATCAGTTTCGCCGATGCGCCGCGCGGCAAGCTGCTCGCGATCAGTGCCGATGGCAAGGTCAGCCCCCTGCTGGCGCAACGATACGGCGCCCTGCAGCGCGTCGCACCGGTCAAGGGCGGCTTTCTGGCAGTGCGCAGCTGGGGCTCTGACTGGTGGGTGGAACAATACGACGACCAAGCACGATTCATGCGCCGCCTGCCATTGCCGGACACCGCCATTGGCATCGGCGCCATCGCCTCATCGGCCGACAGCGCCCACGCCCTGATCAGCTATTCCGGCTGGACACTGCCGTCGCGCTGGGCGGTCTACGATGCCGACAAGGGTGGACTGCGCACCGTGTTCACGGTCAAGTCGAGCGCCGATTACAGCCACATCAGGGTGCACCATCTGCAGGCGGTGTCGAGCGATGGCACCCGCATCCCGGTTACCGTACTCGCCGACGAGCGCGTGCACCCCAACGGGCGCAACCCGACCATTCTGTACGGCTACGGTGGCTTCGACATCCCCATGGCACCCGGTTTTCTGGGTGAAAAGCTGGCCTGGCTGGAGCGCGGCGGCGTGTATGCGGTGGCCAATATCCGCGGCGGCAACGAGTTTGGCGAGCGCTGGCATGCGCAGGGTCAGAAGCTGCAGAAACAGAACGTGTTTGATGATTTCCACGCCGCGGCGATGGCCCTGACTCAATCCGGCTGGACCGACGCCAGGCATCTGGGGATCATGGGTGGCAGCAACGGCGGCCTGCTGATGGGCAGCCAGATCGTGCAGCATCCACTTGACTATCGCGCCGTGGTATCGATGGTGGGCATCTACGACATGCTGCGCCACCAGACCGAGTTTGCCAACGGCAAGTACAACGTGACCGAATACGGTGACGTGCATGATGCCGCCCAGTTCAAGGCCACGCTGGCCTATTCGCCCCTGCAAAACATCAAGTCGTGCACGCGTTTCCCCGCGGTGCTCATGACCACGGGCGTCAACGACCCCCGGGTCGCACCGTGGCAGTCGCGAAAGTTTGCCGCCGCCCTGCAGTCCGCCTGCAGGACGGGCATGCCGATCCTGCTGCTGACCCGCATGCACGCCGGCCACGGTATCGGCGCCCCGTTCAGTCAACGGGTGGGCAATGCCGCCATCGCATTGACGTTCTTCGCACACGAACTCGGCCTGCCAGCACAGCCGCTGGAAAAGTCCGGGCAAGACACACCATGAGCAGCAGTGAATCCCTGCTCGAGTGCATCGAGCACGAAACCGGCAGTGAGCCAACGCATTCGATCATCTGGCTGCATGGGCTGGGCGCCGATGGCAACGACTTTGTTCCCATCGTGCCGCAACTTGTGGACCCCAACTGGCCAACGCTGCGCTTCGTGTTTCCCAATGCCCCGGTGCAGCCCATATCCATTAACGGTGGCATGCGCATGCGCGCCTGGTACGACATCAAGGGCCTGGACATCGCCGACAAGCAGGATGCGGACGGCATCCTCGCCTCCGCACGCCAGGTCGAGGCCCTGATCGCACGCGAGAACGAGCGCGGGGTGGAGACCGAACGCATTCTGCTGGCCGGTTTCTCCCAGGGTGGCGCCATCGCCCTGCATGCCGGCCTGCGCCATGCCGACCGCCTCGCCGGCCTGGTGATCCTGTCCAGCTACCTGCCGCTGTCTGACCGGCTGGCGGCAGAGCGCAGCCCGGCCAATGCCGATCTGCCCATCTTCTGGGGCCACGGCAGTGTTGATCCGGTGGTGCCGCTGATCCTTGGCGAACGCTCGCGCAATACCCTGCGCGAACTGGGCTACAACGTGGACTGGCACACCTGGCCGATGGCGCATCAGGTCTGCATGGAAGAGATTGATGCCTTGCGCGCCTGGCTGAGCCCGATCCTCACGGCCGCTGATGCGCAAGGACAAGGCGGGCCAGAAAAATGAAGTCGGGCCGGTCATCGGGTCCCTGACGCCTGATCCGGGCTGGCCAGGCTCATCGCAAGCGGGCGCATGCTACGCAGTTCGCCTGCACATGCGCTACATTGCCATGCATGCCCATGGCGGAAACAAACCAGAGCACACCGCGCACTCGCCTGCCGGACTTTTGCGGCCTGCCGATGCTGTTCGCGCTGCTGCTGCTGGCGGCACTGGTGGTGCTGGTGATGCTGCTGGCACCGGGCAGCACCCTGGGTATCGACAGCGTGGGCGTGGCCACGTTGTTTGCGGTATGGCTGGCCGTGGTCTGCGGAGTGTGCCTGTGCAAGTTGCGGCCGAGACTGGAGCGCATGGCGCCGATACCGGCCTATTCGATTGTGTGGCTTCTGATTGTTCTGGCCGTGCTGATCGGCAGTCTGGTGGTGTGGTGGCTGGACCACCACCTGCAAACCGGCCTGTCTCCGGACGAAGGACGGCGCTTTGTCGTTGGCAACACGGCGATCGCGGCCCTGGTTGGTGCAGCGTTGCTGCGCTATTTCTATGTTCTGGCGCAGTGGCAGGAGCGCCTGCAGGCCGCATCACTGGCGCAGGTCGAAGCACTGCAGGCGCGCATTCGCCCGCACTTTCTCTTCAACAGCATGAATACCGTGGCGGCACTGGTACGGGTGGACCCGGATGCCGCGGAAAAGACCGTGGAGGACCTGTCGGAACTGTTTCGGGCCGCGCTGGGTGCCGACGAGCGCCCCGGCACACTGGGTGAAGAGCTGGACCTGATCGACCGCTACCTGGCCATCGAACAGTTGCGCATGGGCGAGCGCCTGCAGATCGAGCGTGACCTGTCCGATGCTCCGCGCGATCTGCGCCTGCCGCCGCTGCTGCTGCAACCGCTGGTGGAAAACGCCATCTATCATGGCATCCAGCCCCGTCGCGAAGGCGGCGTGATCCACTTGGTGTGTCATCAGGCCGGGGGCGTGGCAACACTCGAAATCATCAACACACGCGACCCTGACGCTACTCCGGGCCGGGCCGGGCACGGTCACGCACTGGAAAACGTGCGTCATCGCCTGGGCTACCACTACGGCGACCGCGCGAGCCTGGAGATGCGCAAGGAGGCGGACTGCTTTCGCGTCACCGTCACGATACCGATCGCGGAGGAGACGCCATGAAGGTCATGATCGCCGATGATGAGCACCTGGCCCGCCGGCGCATGGAGTCCTTGCTGGCCCAGTTCAGTGACATCGAGATCATCGCCAGCCTGGGTGACGCCGACGCGGCGTTGAAGGCCTGCGAGGACATGCATCCCGACCTGCTGCTGCTGGATATTCGCATGCCCGGCCTGGATGGCCTGGAATTTGCGCGCCGACTGCGGGAATCCGACGCCCGGACCCAGATTGTATTCTGCACCGCCTACGAACAGCATGCCGTGGACGCCTGGGAAGTTCGCGCCAGCGACTACCTGCTGAAGCCGGTCACTCCCGACCGTCTTCAGCGCGCCCTGACCCGGGTGCGCGAGCTGATCGGGGAAGGTGGCCCTGCGCGCGCCTGGCTGCACGCTCGCGTGCGCGGCGAAACCCTGCGTATTGCACTCGAGGAAGTGCTGTATCTGCAGGCCGAGGACAAATATGTCACCGCCCACCTGACCGGCGGTCGCAGCATCCTTCTGGAAGACTCGCTTAAATCACTGCACGAAGCGCACCCCGACCGCCTGGTGCGCCTGCACCGCAACAGCCTGGTGCCGCGCGAACGGCTGCTCGGCCTGCGCAGCCTGAGCGACGGCCACGCCGAGGCGCGCATTGCCGGTTGCGAAGAACGCCTCGAGGTAAGCCGGAGGAACCTGCCGGCGGTGAGGAAGCTGCTGCGCGAGTAGCGCGGCGTTGTTGCCCGTTTGGCAGCGGGATCCGCTGCGCGGCTCCCGCATGACACCTCTTTTCTATTCACGAGCTTTCACGCCCTATCGGGCGCGAGTTCATTTTCTCTGTTTGGCCAGAGAAAACGAACCAAAAGAGAGGCCACCCCGCCTCCGCGCTTTGCCGGCGTCCTGCCGGCAAAGTCCGCGCCGGCTTGCGGGGTTTTCCGGGCGCACATCCTGTGCACTCGGAAAACACGCCGACATCCGTGTCGGCGTCCCTTCGGGCATGACGCGTTGCCGCTGCTGCGCACCGACACCGCTCCAGCCGCAAGCCTCTGCCGCTCCACAGGGGCCCCAAAGAGCCAAGCGGACGTCCTGTCCGAGGATGTTGCGTGCGCGGAAGCGCACGCTCTCTTGGCGCGCAGGACGCGCGCTGGCTTTTCCGGGGCCCCTGTGCAGCGGTGGGTGGTGGATGACAAGGCCCGCAGGGGCGAGTGCAGGGATGCACTCGCCTTTTCGCCAGCACAGGATGTGCTGTCGAAAAGCCCAGCCACCGCACACGGACCCTGCGGACAGGAGGTCCGCAGGGCGCGGAAAAGGGGTGCCCTTCTCTTTGGTTCTGTTTCTCTTGGGCATGCAAGAGAAATGAACTCGCGCCCGAAGGGCGTGAAAGCTCTTGAGTAACGAGGGGGGGGGATGACGGGAGAAGCGCGGCGAATGCCGCCATCAGCCCCCGGCGCGTCCCCGTCCGAGGTCGTGCACCGCATCCACCAGCATGGCGACATTGTCGGGGTCGATGTCGGGGGTGATGCCGTGGCCCAGGTTGAACACGTGGCCAGGCCCATCGCCGTAACTGTCGATCACCCTGGCGGCCTCATCCCGGATCACGTCCGGCGTGGCCCGCAGCACCGCCGGATCAAGATTGCCCTGAAGGGCGACCTTGTCCCCTACCGCTGCGCGGGCATCGGCAAGATCAATGGTCCAGTCCACACCCAGGGCGGCACAGCCGGAGTCGGCCAGATGGCCCAGGTGTGCGTTGGCGCCCTTGCTGAAGAGAATCACCGGGGTATCCCGGGTAGCTTCATCGGCGGCCAGCGCCGCCGCGATCTGGTTCAGGTAAGGAGCCGAGAATTCACGATAAGGCCGCGGACCCAGCAATCCGCCCCAACTGTCGAAAACCATCACCGCCTGTGCGCCTGCGGCAATCTGCGCGCGCAGATACTCGATGACCGAACGCGCCAGCAGATCCAGCAGCTTGTGCATGGCCTGCGGGTCATTCAGTCCCAGCGCGCGGGCATGACCGAAGTCGCGGCTGCCGTGACCCTCGATCATGTAGCAGGCCAGCGTCCACGGGCTGCCGGAAAAACCGATGAGCGGCACCTTGCCGTCCAGCTCGCGCCGGGTCACGCGCAGGGCATCCATGACATAGCGCAGCTCGGTTTCCATGTCAGGCATGGCCAGCTTGTCGATCGCAGCCTGGTCGCGCACCGGATTGCGGAACTGCGGGCCTTCCCCAGTGACAAAATGCAGCCCCAGACCCATGGCATCGGGAATGGTCAGGATGTCGGAAAAGATGATCGCAGCATCCAGGTCGAAGCGACGGATCGGCTGCAGGGTAACCTCGCAGGCCAGATCCGGCGTCTTGGCCAGGGTCAGGAAACTGCCAGCCTTCGCGCGCGTGGCGCGGTACTCCGGCAAGTAGCGCCCGGCCTGGCGCATGATCCAGATCGGCGTGCAGTCGACCGGCTCGCGGCGCAGCGCGCGAAGCAGTCGGTCGTTCTGCAGTACGGGGTTCGAGTCAGTGGCCACTGGGGGCCTCCATGCCTTCGGTAATCATGATCTTGAAGCCTTTTTTCAATTGCAGGTCACGTGCGTGTTCGAATGCACTGATGGCATCGTCGCGCTCGATGAACACTTGCCGGCGCAAGGTGGCCCGGCCGCCCTGGTTGCCTGATTCGCGGTACAGCGTCCAGCCGCCCAGCAGATCCTGCTCCAGCAGCAACTGCACATAACGCGGGGCAATGTCTTTCTGCGGCGGTTGTTGCATGTAGATGCGCATCGGTCACCAGGCGCGCGAGTGGAATCGCCTATTGTAACCGCAAGCCTGGCCTTGCCGATGAGGCCTATCCGCGGGCGGTTCAGTACGCGCTGCATCGGCGGGCTCTGCACCGCCTCATCGGACCGACCACCCGCCATTGGCGGAGAAGACAGACCCTCACGAGCTTTCGGCCAACACCTCATGAATGACGTGCGCAGGCACATCGTCGGCAATGAAGGCCTGGCCCAGACCGCGCCACAGGATCAGGCGCAGATGCGCGCCCCGATTTTTCTTGTCCAGGCGCATGTGCGATACCAGTGCGCTGGCATCCAGCGCCGCGGGCGGCCGTGTGGGCAGACCGAGGGCAACCAGCAGGCGTGCCAGGCGTGCACCGGCGTCGGCGTCGGCGAATCCAAGCCGGGCGGACAATCGGGCTGCCTGGCACATGCCGATGGCAACCGCCTCACCGTGCAGCAACTGGCCATAGCCGGTTTCGGTTTCAAGCGCATGCGCAAACGTATGCCCGAAATTCAGCAATGCGCGCTGGCCCTGCTCGGTTTCGTCGCGCGCGACTATTGCAGCCTTGAATCGGCAGGCATGCTCGATCAGCTCGGCCAGCGCATCATGATCACGCCGGTTCAGTGCATCCACCTGCTGCTCCAGACGGGCAATGAAGTCGCTGTCGCCTATCGCACCATGCTTGACCACTTCGGCCAGGCCAGTGCGATATTCGCGATCCGGCAAGGTAGCCAGCACATCGGTATCGATCAGCACCGCGCGCGGCTGATGAAAGGCGCCAACCAGGTTCTTGCCGAACTCCAGGTTGACTCCGGTTTTGCCTCCAACCGAGGCATCCACCATCGCCAGCAGGCTGGTCGGCATCTGCACGAAGTCGATACCCCGCATCCAGCACGCTGCGGCAAATCCAGTCATGTCACCGACCACGCCGCCGCCCAATGCGATCAGGCAGGCATCACGCGTGGCGCCAAGCCGGCCCAGGGCCGAAAATATCTTCTGGATTGAACCCAGGTTCTTGTTCGCCTCGCCGTCCGGCAAAACCACTTGTGCACTTGCAAGTCCGTCCAGGCCGGCGCATACCGACTCGGCATACAGGGGTGCGACAACGTCGTTGCTGACCAGCAGGGCATGTCGGCCGCTCAGCATCGGACGCCAGAGACTGGTATCGGCAAGCAGGTTTCGGCCAATCCATATCGGGTAGCCACGATCTCCCAACTCGACCCGAATCGTCCTTTGCACACTCATGCCGGAATCTCCGCATGCGGGGCGCGCTGCCAGGATCGGCCAATGCATTCGGCCGCGTTCATGCAGGCCTCGCGTACATTGGTATCACCAGCCTCGATGCGCAAGTCGCAGGTGGCGGCATATAGCGGATTGCGCTCGGCAGCCATGGCCATCAGCCGCTGGCGACGATCCGCTGCAGCCAGCAACGGCCGGCTGCGGTCGTGGCGCAGGCGCGCAAGCTGCTGCTCCACACCGATATCCAGATAGACCACGAAGCCCCGCTCGCGGAGCAGCTCCCGGTTGCCTGCATCGAGCACAATCCCGCCGCCGCAGGCCAGCAGCACGCCACGCTTGGCGCTACACTGTTGTAGCATCTCGTGTTCGCGGGCTCGGAAACCGGCCTCGCCCTCGTGCTCGAAAATGAGGTTGATGTCGGCACCCGTGTCCGCTTCGATTTCGCTGTCAAGGTCCACAAACTCCAGGTCAAAGCGCAGTGCCAGGTGGCGCCCCATGGACGTCTTTCCGGCACCCATGGGACCGACAAGAAACAGGTTGCAGGATGGATTCATGCCGCGATCGTAACCCGAAACGCCGGTGATACAGGAATTGATGAGAGTCTCATGCTGAAGTTTGCCATTCTATTTCCCGTCTATCTGATCATCCTGTTCGTGCTGGAGCTGCTGGCGCCGATCGACAAGCATGTCATCGCGCCCTGGACCAGCTTCCTGGCCGATGTCAGCGCCTGGCTCATGCACACTTTTGACAGCGACGTCGCGGTGCACGGCAATATCGTTGCCAGCACGACCACCGGCTTTGCCATTGCCATCGAGCGTGGCTGCAACGGCGTCGAAGCGGTGATTATCCTGGTTGCCGCCATGCTGGCCTACCCGGCGCGCTGGGGGGAGAGGCTGATCGGTATCTTCATTGGCTTCTTCTGTGTCCAGGGCGTCAACCTGATCCGCATCATCAGCCTGTTCTATCTGGGCAACTGGAACCGCACCTGGTTCGACTGGTTCCATCTCTACGTGTGGCAGGCATTGATCGTGCTTGATGCGCTGGTGGTATTCCTGATCTGGCTGAGCTGGATTCGCCGCCGCGAGCTGGCCCGCCTCGACCACGCAAACCAGGACCAGGCCGCCATTCCAAACCCCGCCTGAACGGACCGGCACTGCTTGACACCGCGCTAACACCCCCTTGCGTTAGGCTGACAGGGCATGACCCCTATCCGGCCGCGTGCGGCCTCGACACAAGGAGAACCCGGAATGTCAGTAGCCAAGATCATCGAAATCAGTGCTTCATCGTCAAAGGGTATCGAAGATGCCGTTCAGCATGGCCTGGACAAGGCGGCCACGACCGTCAACAACGTAAAGGGTGCCTGGGTCAACGAAATCAAGGTTGTCACCAGCGATGACGGCAAGGTCACCGAATGGCGCGTCAACATGCGGGTGAACTTCCTGGTCGGCTGAGCGAGCCTCACTGCGTATAATCCGGCGGCCGGAATCCTCCGGCCGTCTGTTTTTGACTGTGGAGCCACCGTGCCCAAGTTTCCTCAGCACCTGCTTGACCGCCTTGATTCCCTGCTCGATGCGGCCCGCGACGCGGGCGAGCCCGAGCCGACTGCCATGTCCTTGGCCAGTCATGATGCTGACGGCGGCCTCAGTGCGCGCATCGTTCTCCTGAAAGGCATGGACGAGCGTGGCCTGCAATTTTTCACCAACTACGACAGCCGCAAGGGGCATCAGCTGGCGTCCGATCCGGAAGTGGCCCTGTGCCTGCATTTCAAGCATCTTGGCGATGGTGTGCAGATCCGCGTCGAGGGGCGCGCGGAAAAGCTGCCCGCGGCCGAATCCGACGCCTACTTCGCCAGCCGGCCGCGGCTGAGCCAGATTGGTGCCTGGGCGTCCCTGCAATCGCGCGAGCTGCCTGCTCGCGCGGACATGGAAGCGCGCTTCGATCACTATCAGCAGAAGTTCCAGGGACAGGACGTACCTCGTCCACCGCACTGGGGCGGCTTTGTTGTTCGCCCGCGCATGATCGAATTCTGGCATGCGCAGCCCAATCGCCTGCATGAGCGCGAGTGCTGGCGCCTGCGGGACGGTCGATGGCAATCAAGCCTGCTGTACCCATGAACGCCGACAAGACAAGCCACCTGTCCCAGGCCAGCATCGCTGTGGCCACACCTGGCCGCGGGCTTGTCGATGTAAGCACCCAGGTCGGCAATGCGGTTCGCGCCAGTGGGCTATGGACCGGCGTGGCGCAAATTTTCCTGCACCACACCAGTTGCTCCCTGCTGCTGGGCGAAAATGCCGACCCGACCGTTTGTGCGGACCTGGAGCGATTCTTCACACGGCTGGTGCCCGATGGCGACCCGCTGTTCAAGCACACTGCCGAAGGGCCCGACGACATGCCGGCGCATGTGCGCTCGGCGCTGACTGGCGCCAGCCTGTCCATTCCGGTGGCGGATGGCGCGCTGGACCTGGGCACCTGGCAGGGCATCTTCCTGTTCGAGCATCGCACGTCGCCGCATCAGCGCCGCTTGACCGTAACCACCATCGGGCAGTGATTTGAGCGACGGCTTTCCGCAACGTATCGTCTGTCTTACCGAGGAACCGACCGAGGTACTCTACGCGCTTGGCCTGGCTGAGCGCATCGTCGGCATTTCCGGATTTACCGTGCGCCCGCCGCAGGCACGCAAGGAAAAACCCAAGGTGTCGGCCTTCACCAGCGCCAAGCTCGACAAGATTCTGGCACTGGAACCGGACCTGGCCATCGGCTTCTCCGACATGCAGGCCGACATTGCACGCGCGCTGATCAAGGCCGGTGTCGAAGTCTGGGTCAGCAACCACCGCAGCGTGGCCGGCATTCTCGCCTATATCCGTCGCCTTGGTGCCATGGTCGGTGCCGTCGGCGGCGCAGAGAAGCTCGCGGCACGTGCCGAGGCACATATCGCCAGCATACGCAGCCAGGCTGCGCGGCTGGAAAGGCGGCCACGGGTGTATTTCGAGGAATGGGATGATCCGCAGATAAGCGCAATCGGCTGGGTATCTGAGCTGATTGCGATCGCCGGTGGCGATGACATTTTCCCTGACATGGCGACCCAGTCACTGGGCAGGAACCGCATCATCGCCGACCCGGCTGAACCGGCGCGTCGGCAGCCGGATATCATCATCGGTTCCTGGTGCGGCAAGAAATTCCGCCCAGGAAAAGTCGCTGTGCGCGAGGGCTGGCAGGATGTGCCCGCCGTCGTCAACGATGAACTGCACGAGATCAAGTCATCCATCATCCTGCAACCCGGCCCCGCCGCGCTGTTCGATGGCCTCGACGCACTGCACGCCATCATTGCGCGCTGGGCAGGAAAACAGCCGGCGGAGGCTCAGGCTTCCAGCTCTTCCCAGCGTGCATAGGCCTGCTGCAGTTCCGATCGCAGTTCTTCCATCGTCTGGTTGGCGGCCACGATGGCTTCCGAGTCCTGACGGAAAAACGCCGGATCGGACATGGCGGCACTGTGTTCGGCGATTTTCGTCTCCAGTTTCTCGATTCGCCCCGGCAGCGCATTCAGCTCGCGCTTTTCCTGATAGCTCAGTTTGGCGCTGGTCGCCTGCCCGCCGCCACCGGTTGAGCTCTTGCGGGACTTGTTCCCGGCTGCGCCCTGCCCGGGCTGCCGTGATGCTGCCGCCGCTGGCCGGGAACTGGTGGCACTGGCCCCTGGCCGCTGGCGCAACCAGTCCTGGTAGCCACCAATGTACTCGCCCACGCGGCCACCGCCCTCGAGCACCAGGGTGCTGGTGACCACGTTGTCGACAAACTCGCGATCATGCGAGACCAGCAGCAGGGTGCCCTTGTAGTCCGCCAGCAGGTCCTCCAGCAACTCCAGCGTTTCAACATCCAGGTCGTTGGTCGGCTCGTCCATCACCAGCAGATTGGACGGTTGCGCGAACAGCTTGGCCAGCAGCAATCGGTTGCGCTCGCCCCCGGACAGGCGCGTGATCGGCGCGCGTGCGCGTTCGGGCGTGAACAGGAAATTCTGCAGGTAACCGATGATGTGGGTGCGCTTGCCATTGAGCTCGACAAACTCCCGGCCTTCGGCCACATTGTCGGCGGCGCTTGCCGAATCATCGAGCTGTGAGCGGTGCTGGTCGAAGTAGGCAATTTCCAGCCCCTGCCCCACCTTGACCTGGCCCTTGTCCGGCTCGAGCTGACCCAGCAGCAGGCGAATCAGGGTGGTCTTGCCCGAGCCGTTGGGTCCGAGAATGCCGATACGGTCGCCGCGCATGACGGTGGTCGACAGTTCACGCACGATACAGCGCTCGCCGAAGCTGAGACTGATGTCGCGCGTCTCGATCACCTTGCGCCCGGATGCCTGGGCATCGGCCAGCTGCATCCTGGCGTTGCCGGTCTTTTCGCGCCGTTGCGCACGCTCGCTGCGCAGGGCCTGGAGGGCACGCACGCGCCCCTCATTGCGGGTACGACGCGCCTTGATGCCCTGGCGAATCCACACTTCCTCCTGCGCCAGCTTCTTGTCGAAGGCCGCATTCGCTTGCGCCTCGGCGTGCGCACGCTCTTCCCGGCGGCGCAGGTAGTTGTCGTAGTCGCCAGGCCAGTCCGTGAGCTGGCCGCGATCAATCTCCACGATGCGGGTGGCCAGCTCGCGCAGGAAGCGTCGGTCATGGGTCACAAACACGATGCTGCCCGCGAACCCGCGCAGGAACTCCTGCAGCCAGTCGATGGCCTCGATATCGAGATGGTTGGTCGGCTCATCGAGGAGCAGCACGTCGGGTGCGCAGACCAGCGCCTGAGCCAGCAGCACGCGCCGCTTCATGCCGCCGGAAAGCGCCGCAAAATCGGCGTCGCCGTCCAGCCCGAGGCGCGACAGTGTCTGGGTGACGCGGCCATCCAGATCCCAGCCATGACCCGCCTCGATTTTCTCCTGCGCGCGCGCCATGGCATCGGTATCGCCATCATGCGCCGCATGGTGAAACGCGGCCAGCTGCGCACCGAGTTCGCCCAGCCCCGCAGCGACCACATCGAACACGCTACCGGCAGCACCTTGCGGTACCGCCTGGGTCAGGCGCGCCACGCGCAGGCCGCCCTGGCGACGGATCTCGCCGTCATCGGGCACGATTTCACCATCCAGCAGGCGCAGCAAGGTGGACTTGCCGGCACCGTTGCGGCCAACCACGCATACGCGCTCGTTGGCCTCCAGGGTGAAATCAATGCCGTCAAGCAGCAACGGACCGCCGATACTGAAATCGACCTTGAGCAGTTGGATCAGAGACATGTCGCTATTGTAGCGGCGACCGCGAGGTCTCTGTTGTCAGGATTTCAATCGCGCCGCCTTGCGCAGCTGCTCGGCCTTGTCGGTCTTTTCCCAGGTGAAGGCTTCGAACGGGCCGGTCTTGTGCTTGCGCTTGCGGCCTTTCTCGATCGTTTCATACTTGTATTCGAGCTTGGCCACGGGCTTGCGACCGAAATGGCCATAGCTGGCGGTACGCTGATACATGGGGTGCACCAGATCCAGCATCTTGAGGATGCCGTACGGTGTCAGGTCGAAATGCCTGCGGATCAGTTTTTCGATCTTGTCGTCGCTGAGCTTGCCGGTACCGAATGTGGTGACCGAAATGGAGGTCGGCTGGGCCACGCCGATGGCGTAACTGACCTGCACTTCGCACTTGTCGGCGATGCCGGCAGCGACGATGTTCTTGGCCACGTAGCGCGCGGCGTAGGTGGCCGAACGATCAACCTTGGACGGGTCCTTGCCGGAGAACGCACCGCCACCATGGCGAGCCATGCCACCGTAGGTGTCGACGATGATCTTGCGTCCGGTCAGGCCGCAATCACCCACGGGACCGCCGATCACGAACAGGCCGGTGGGATTGATGTGAATTTTCGACTTGCGCAGTGAATCGAGCCACTTGGCCGGCAGCACCGGCTTGAGGATATGCTCGTAGACACCTTCGATGATGTCCTTGTGCTTGATGCCGGGGTCGTGCTGGGTGGACAGCACCACCGCATCGACACCCGTAATATGGCCGTTTTCATAGCGCAGCGTGACCTGGCTCTTGGCGTCCGGACGCAGCCACGGCAACGGGGAATTCTTGCGCTTGCGAACCTTGGCCTGCTGCTCTACCAGCCGGTGCGAGTAGTAGATCGGTGCCGGCATCAGGTCGCGCGTCTCGTTGCATGCATAGCCGAACATGAGGCCCTGGTCACCCGCACCCTGCTCCTTGGCGCTTTTGCGATCAACACCGCGGTTGATATCCGGGGACTGCTTGCCGATCAGGTTCAGCACGCCGCAAGTGGCGCCGTCAAAACCAACTTCGGATGAGTCGTAGCCGATACCCAGGATGACCTTGCGCGTCAGGTCCTCGATATCGACCCAGGCATCGGTGGTGATCTCGCCGGAGACGATCGCCACGCCAGTCTTGACCATGGTTTCGCAGGCCACGCGGGCATTCGGATCCTGGGCAAGGATGGCGTCGAGCACGGCATCGGAAATCTGGTCGGCAACCTTGTCCGGATGGCCTTCGGACACGGATTCGGAGGTAAACAGGGTACTGCTCATGGGCGTTATATCCTTCCTTGCGGATAGAAAGATAAAGAAAGCGGGATGATACACCGGATTGGGCTGCACATGCATCTGCGCCCATACAGGCCGTGCCTGCCACCGGCGAAGACGTTCTTGATGCATCCTCGAGTTACATGGCCATCTAAACCCAAATCCCGCAAACCGCATCCAAGCTGTCAAGATGAGCGCCTGTTCTGCCACCGCCACTATGCCCATGCCCATTGCGCTGGACAGCGAACCGGCTGACAACGACCTGGTCCGCCAGGCGAAAGCGGGGGACACCCGCTGCTTCGAACTGTTGTACCGACGCCATAACGCGCGTATCCATGGCGTGGTGCTGCGTCTGGTCGGCTATGACCAGGCCCGTGCCGAGGACATCGTGCAGGATGCTTTCGTGCAGGCATGGCGAAAACTCCCCAGCTTTCGCCAGCAGAGCGCCTTTGGCACCTGGCTCTACCGCCTGGCCGTCAACTGTGCACTGATGAGCCTGCGCGCGGGCAAGTCCGACCCGCTGCGCAAGGCCGCAGAGCTGGAGCCCGACGGCGATGGCCGTACACCGTTCTGCCCGGCCGAACGCGCCGCACTGGAGGCGGCCATCGCGGCATTGCCCCCACGTGCTCGCGCCGTGCTGGTCTTGCACGATGTGGAAGGCTGGCGACACCAGGACATCAGTGCCGAGCTGGACATGGCGGTAGGGACATCCAAGGCACAGCTGCATCGCGCCCGGCATTTGCTTCGGCGCTCGCTGCAACACGAAGGAAAAGAATCATGAACGAATTCGAATACCGCCAGCAGATGCGTGCGCTGCAATACGATCAGCCCCTTGCGCACGACTTGTGGCCCGCCATAGCCGGCCAGTTGGGGGCAAGCCAGCGCGATACCAGCCCGCATCCGGCCTGGTCGATTGCCGCCGCCGTGTTTCTGGCCGTGACTGCCCTGTTCTGCCAGCACCAGAGCCTGCAGTCACATCACGAGTCGGCCACCGCAACGACCTGGAAACCACGCGACCCACGCTTCAGTGCAGCGGCCATTGACCTGGCTGCCGCGCGCCAGGAACTCGGCCTGGCCCTGGCGCAGAATCCTGATGGGCAGTCCCTGCACACGCTGCTGGCGCGCACCGACCGCCAGCAGCGACGTCTGCAGCAATGGGCCCGATTGTAGGCCGCCAGGGACCGGACGCTCATCAAACGCACGGCACAGGTGTCTTGTCACCGCTCGTGCACAGGTGTCACGACAACAGCAGAGATCTTCTCTTCCACCGGTTGGCCAATATGGCCTGCCAGATCAATCCTGACCATGAGGAAATGACCATGCGACATCCAATAGTGTTCTCAATTCTCCTGCTGGCGAGCTGCGCTATAGCGCACGCCGGCACACCCATCGACCAGAGTCGACCGCTTGACGTGCATGGCAGCGTGTCCGTAAGCAATGTTTCCGGCGAGGTCACGGTGACCGGCTGGGATCGCCCCCAGGTACGTATCACCGGCACCCTGGGCGAAGGTGCCAAGCCGCTCAAGATCGAGGGGGACGAAAACTCCCTGAGCATCAAGGTAGAAGCAAAGAAATCGTCCGGCGGCTGGTTCAGCCTGGGCAACGAGAGTCACATGAAGCCCACCACCTTGAATATCCTTGTCCCGATCGGCGCTGCTATCAACCTGGACCTGGTGAGCTCAAATGCCCGAGTGGAGAACCTCACTGGCGGCAAGATCGGCATTGACTCAGTCAGCGGCCGAGTACATGTCAAGGCGGACAGCCCCGAGATCAGTATCGACGCGGTCAGTGGTGACGTGACCATCGCAGGCAAGACCGATCGGCTTGACGTCGATACCGTCAGCGGTGACGTGCATGCGCCCATGATCGGCAAGCGTGGCAAACTGGAGAGCGTGTCCGGCGATATCACCGTGGCCGGCGGGCCGTTCGAGCAGATGAATGCAAGCACGGTCTCGGGCGACCTCGACATTCGGGGCGGCATCACGGCATCGGGCAAGATGGATATCGAGACGATGAGTGGCGATGTCAGCTTGCTGCTGCCGAAATCGGCATCCGCGCGCATTGACGCCAGCACCTTCAGCGGCGATATCGAGAGCGCGCTGGGGCAGGCATCACATCAGCAGCATGGATCCGGCAGCGAGCTGTCGACCCGCATCGGCACCGGTGGTGGCAACATCAGTCTGGAGTCCTTCAGCGGGGACATCCGCATCAGGCTATCGGCCGAAGCCGGAAACTAGCAGGGGCAAGCGCCAGGAGCGGGGGCAGCAGAAACGCAAGCGGCTACGGCTGCGCGGTTTTGGCCCCTGCTCCCCTTCCGGCCCTCACAGTTCCTGGTGGTACTGGATGTAGGGGATGCGGCTTTGTACCGGATCACGCTCGGGATTGGAATTGCTGGTCTTGTCGCCGGAGGACCACAGGTTTTGTGCGCCGAGACTGAGTTCGCCTTCCCAGGGGAGACGAACCGTGATGCCCAGATCGATGGCGCTCCACTGCTGTGTCGCGCCAGCATTCAACTGGCTGGCAGACTCGGGCCGCATCAGTCGTCCAACGATGGTGCCGCTGACGGCGCCCTTGCCAAGACCCAGACTGATGGCCTTCTGGTCAATGCTCTCCAATCCGGGCTCGAAGCCCGAATACAGGCGCAGACCATCGGCGCGCAGCATGCTGGAATGACCCGGAAGCAGACGCACACGCCCGACGCTGGCGCCCATGTTCAGACGCGTGCCGCTGTCGCCAAGCGCCATGCTGCCGCTGGCCTTGACCCGATTCAGTGACTCGATCCATTGCGACGGAATGCCCATCAGGCTGGACCGTTCTGCATCAGGGACCAGCAGGAACAGGCCATCATTGCCCGGATCGTGCTGCAACCAGTTCATGCCCAGGTCAATCAGCAGCCCACCGGCCTGGTAGCCTCCTGCCAGAGAGCCGCCACGCCAGGTTTGCCGACTACGCATGCAATCCGATCCTTCTGTGACGCCGGCATTGCAGTTGGCGCCAGTGGCACTGGATGAGATGCTGTTGAGCCGGAGACTCGAGTACAGTCGTGATCCGGCACGCACACTGACACCAGCGGACGACATCCGGTCACCTTCCAGGCTGAGCACATCGCGCGCCGGTTCGCTGGCCTCGTCCTGTATCAGGCTGAGCGGCGCACGGGTTGGCTGACCGCGATCAAGCAGGGCCATCCAGTGTCCGTCCGGAGAGCGCAGTACAGGCACCAGCCATGCCTGCTGAAGGGATTCGTCTTGCGCGGATTGCAGCCCCGCAGCGGTCTGCGACGCGGGCGCCAGACGCTGGGCCATTGCCAAACCCGGCAATAGCAGGAGAAACAGCAAAATGGCACAGAAGCGGCGCATACGATATCCGTCAATTCATCCCGACACCGTTTGAGACTGCCCCAGCTACGTGAAGTTCCCGTTATAAATGGGAATCTCCAACCGCGGCAGTCAACCACGATGGACGACTCTATCATACTCTTTTTTACGGAAAATCAACAGTATTTCAACATCAGGGATTGAATGATGACCTGCAATGGCGCAGACTGACATGCTCCATGAATGAAGGATGACCGGCACGCCTGCGTCTGATTTGGCCAGCTTCCGCGCCACAAGACCCGATCCCGACCCCTGCGGCTTGTGTCTTGGACCTGAAAGCGAGCCATTTCCCGGCACCGGGCCAGCAGATCATTTTCAGTCGGAGGCTCCATTCTGGCCGCGCCTTGCGGAGGGGACTTGCGTAAACGATCCAAATCCGCTGCTGAAGCCCCCGCACCCGGGCGCCCCCTGCTGCCCCTTGATCATGCGTTTGAAATGGCCCTGGTCGAGCTCCTGGAAAGCGAGGATCGCAAGAGCCTGGTGGTAGCCGGCCGCCAGTTGCTGCACGTGCTGGCGCCCGGTGCGCGAATCAGTGTTACCGATACAGCGACCGAGCCTGCCGAAAAAGATCCCAACACGCTGGTTCTTTCACTCGGGGCCAAGTCACGCAATGCACTCAAGGTGCAGCTGCCGGACAATCTGGATGAGAGCGAGTTCGAGCGTCGCATCGGACTGGTGGCGCGTCTGCTGGGTGCCAAGGACGACCAGTTGCGCTCGATGCGCCACCTGGCTGACTCCGTGCATCGCCTGGAGCGCGCCGAGCGGTTGCAACGGGCGCTGTACACCATTGCCGAGCTGGCGAGCAGCGAGCGCGACATGCCCTCGGTCTTGCGCGCCATGCACCACACTATCGGCAGCCTGATGTATGCGGACAATTTCTACATCGTGTTCGCGGCGCGAGATGGCCAGTCGGTGCGCTTCCCCTATTTTGTCGATGTCGCGGATCTGGACCCGCCGCTGCCCCGGGAAGAATACCCGATCGAGCTGTACGAGAACTCGCCCACCTGGTATGTCATCAGGGACGCCAGGGCGTTGATGGGTTCTCCCGCGGATCTGGCCGAGCAGGTCGACGGACCACTCAAGGGTACCGGTCCCGACTGCGTCGACTGGCTGGGCGTGCCACTGATGCAGGGCGAGGAGGCAGTTGGTGCACTGGTGGTGCAAAGTTACCGCGACGATGCGCGCTACCATAATGAAGACAAATCCCTGCTCACCTATGTCGCACAGCATGTGCGCACCACGCTTGAGCGTCACCAGGCGCATATTGACCTGAGCCGCCGTGTAGCCGAGCGTACGCGCGCACTCGAGCAGGCCAACCGCGTGCTCAAGCAGCAGGTACTGGAGCGTCAGCGCGGCGAGCGATTGCAGGCGGCCCTGTTTCGCATTGCCGAACTGGCTGGCAGCAACAGCAGCCTGACGTCGTTTTACCGGGACGTGCACGAAGTAATCAGCGGACTGCTGTACGCACGCAATTTCTACGTTGCACTGGTCAGCTCGGACCACAAGCATCTGGAGTTTCCCTATTCGGTCGACGAATTCGACCCCCAGCGTGCCACCCGCAAACGAGGTCAGGGACTTACCGAACACGTACTGCGCTCCGGCAAGGCATTGCTGGCCGACAGTGACACGACGCTGCGCCTGCAGCGCGATGGCCAGCTGGTGCCCAGCGGCACCAGCTCGGTGTGCTGGCTGGGTGTCCCGCTGATCATTGGCGAGGAAACCGTCGGTGTGCTGGCAGTACAAAGCTACTCGACCGAACACCGCTACGACAGCCGGGACCAGGACCTGCTGACTTTCGTGTCCTATCACATCGGCAATGCATTGGAGCGCAAGCGCAGCGCCGAATCATTGAAAGAGGCCAATTCCGAGCTGGAACAACGCGTAAACAGTCGCACCCAGGCACTGGCTGAAGCCAATCACCATCTGCGCCAGCAAATTCTCAAGAGCGAACGCATCGAACAGCGACTGAAGTACCAGACCATGCACGACAGCCTCACCGGATTGCCCAACCGCAGCATGCTGCTGCGGCGCATGGGTGCTGCGCTGGAGGTGTACACGGAGCAGAAGACGCAGATGTTTGCCGTGCTGTTCCTGGATCTGGACCGGTTCAAGGTCATCAACGATTCGGTTGGCCACATGGTAGGCGACGACCTCCTGTTCCAGGCGGGCGGGCGCATTCGAACCTGCCTGAAGGGGCATGATGTCGTGGCGCGCCTGGGCGGCGACGAGTTCGGCGTATTGCTGGAGCATGTGCGCGACACAGGCGAGGCCTGCCAGGTAGCCGATCGCATCATCAAGGAGCTGAACCGCCCTTTTCGTCTCGGCATCAAGGAGCTGTACACCACCTCATCAATCGGCATTGCCATGGCCGCCCCCCACTACCGGCGCGCCGAAGAGCTGCTGCGCGATGCCGATACCGCAATGTATCGGGCCAAAGCCGAGGGTCGCCAGCGCTACGCGCTGTTTGACGAGCAAATGCGCAAGCAGGCTACCGACCTTCAGGAAATCGAGAACGATCTGCGCCGCGCCATGACACGCAGCGAGTTCGAGCCGTATTTTCAACCCATTGTGCGCTTGAATGATGCCTCGGTCATTGGCTACGAGGCGCTGCTGCGCTGGCACCACCCCACGCGCGGCACCCTGAGCCCCGAGCAGTTCCTGCATGTGGCCGAGGACAGCGGTTCGGACGAACAGATCGACTGGATCATGTTCGACCTTGTTCTGGACATTACCCCGGAGCTGGCTCGCGAAGGTCGCTTTGTCGCCATCAACCTGTCGGCACGTCATTTCCGTTCGGCGCGCATGGAAAATCGCCTGCTGGCGCTGCTGAAACGACATGACGTCGAGCCCGCGCAGATCCGCATCGAAGTCACTGAACGGGTATTGCTGGATAACCCCAAACAAGTGAGGAGCACATTGCTCAACCTGCGTGACAAGGGTATTGGCGTATCACTTGACGACTTCGGCACCGGCTACTCCTCCCTCAGCTACCTGCATCAGTTTCCGCTGAACTCGTTGAAGATCGACCGCTCGTTTGTTGCCAACCTCAAGGATGATGACACCGGCAGCACGCCGGTTGTGAGGGCCATCAAGACGCTGGCTGACACCCAGGGCATGCAGGTCATCGCCGAGGGTATCGAAACCCGCCAGCAGGCTTCCATTCTGGAAAAGCTGGGCTGCGAATTCGGCCAGGGATTCCTGTATGCGCATCCGCGAACGGCCGCCGAGTGGCAGGCGGAAATTCATTCAACCTGAATGGGCAGGCGTCGCAAACCACGCGTCAGGCGCAAACGCAGCCTGAAATCACGCCTGCTGCGGATACTGTGCTTGCTGCTGGCCCTTTTTGTACTGCTCAGCTGGCTGCCCGTTCTCGTGTTCCGCTTCGTGCCCCCGCCTGCCAGCGCCTTCATGCTGGAGCGCCAGGTCAGCGCGCGCATTCATCATGAGCACGGGTTTGTCCTGCACCACCACTGGTTGCCGTGGTCAGGAATCAGCCCCCAGGTGCCGTTGGCCATGGTGGCATCGGAGGATCAGAAGTTTCCGTTCCACCACGGCTTTGACGTGTCTGCAATCCAGGAAGCCATTGCCGATGCCGACCAGGGCGAGCGCCTGCGCGGCGCCAGCACCATCAGCCAGCAGACGGCCAAGAACCTGTTCTTGTGGGGTGGGCGAAGCTTCGTGCGCAAGGGGCTGGAAGCCTGGTTCACGGTGCTGCTCGAAGTCACCTGGCCAAAACAGCGGATTCTGGAGGTCTACGTGAATATTGCCGAACTGGGCAATGGCATCTATGGTGTGGGTGCCGCCAGCCAGCGCTATTTCGGCGTGCCGGCCAGCCAGCTTGATGCCCACCAGGCTGCCCTGCTGGCAGCGGTATTGCCCAATCCGCGCCGCCTCCATGCCAATCACCCGTCGGCCTATGTACAACGCCGTGCGCAATGGATCGAGCAGCAAATGCAGCAACTCGGCGGCACCTCCTACGTGACATCGAAAAACCCACCTCACCCAGGCGGCAAATGAGCATGAGCACACAGGAATTGCTGACCGTCGTGGTACCGGCCTTCAACGAGGCTGCGGTGTTGCAGAGTTTTCAGCAGCGCCTGCTCACTGTGCTGGACACGCTCGACATGAGCTGTGAAGTTCTGTACGTCGATGATGGCAGCAGCGATGACAGCTGGGCCATGATGGAGGCCTTTGCGCGAGAGGACACGCGCGTCGGAGCCCTGCGTCTTTCTCGCAACTTCGGCAAGGAGGCCGCCTTGAGCGCCGGGTTGGACCAGGTTGACGAATGCTGCGATGCGGTGATCGTCATCGACGCCGACCTTCAGGACCCTCCCGAACTGATTCCCGATCTGGTGGCGCAATGGCGACAAGGCCACGACGTCGTGTATGCGGTACGCAGCTCGCGCGCCGGGGAAACACGTTTCAAGCGCTTCACGGCAGCCAGCTTCTACCGCATGATGAGTCGCGTCTCCGATACGCCCATTCCAAGAGATACCGGAGACTTCCGCCTGCTTTCGCGCCGTGCATTGCAGGCGCTGCGCCAGTTGCCCGAACGCCAGCGATTCATGAAAGGCCTGTTTTCGTGGATCGGCTTCTCGCAGACCGGGATCCGATACCAGCGCGATGCCCGCCACAGCGGCCACAGCAAGTGGAACTACTGGCGGCTCTGGAATCTGGCGGTGGAAGGCGTCACGTCCTTTTCCGTGCTTCCGCTGCGCATTGCCACATGGGCCGGGCTGCTCACTTCGCTGGCTGCGTTCGGTTTTGGCGCCTGGGTACTGCTCAAGGCCTTGATCTGGGGCGACCCGGTCCGCGGCTATCCGTCGCTGATGACCGTGATCCTGTTTCTCGGCGGCGTGCAGCTGTTGGCACTGGGCGTGATTGGCGAATATCTGGGCCGCATCTATGCCGAAACCAAACAACGTCCGCTGTACCTGATCAGCGAGAAACGGATACCCGGGCGACGCTGATACAGACGTGGAAACAGACTGTCACCGGCTGCCGCGACAGGCTACACTGCTCTGAGCCACCCTACCGGAGAATACGCATGCGTCAGGTCAAGCATCTTCTCGAAAGCAAGGGCCGCGATGTGGTCACGGCCAGCCCCACCGATACCGTTCTGAGCGCCCTCGAGCGCATGGCCGAGCATGGCATTGGCGCCCTGGTGGTGATGGACGGCGACACGCTGGCCGGATTGATGTCCGAACGCGACTACGCCCGCAAGGTCATTCTCAAAAGCCGCCACTCGTCCGACACGCCCGTGGCGGAGATCATGAGCACACCCGTGATCACCATTGGTCCCGAGGCCAGCGTGGCCGAATGCATGGCGCTGTGCACCCGCAAGCGCATGCGGCACCTGCCCGTCATCGAAGACAACCGCCTGGTCGGACTCGTATCCATTGGCGATCTGGTCAAGGCCGTGATCGACGACCAGAGTGAGGAAATCGAGCACCTGCAGAATTACATCGCCGGGTAGATTCGGGACTCGGGACTCGGGACTCGGGAGCAGGATAGAGGGCCATTGCATGCCCCACCGGCAGTGATCAAGCGCACCGTGGCGTGAGCTTTACGACGGTGCGCTTCGCTTTCCCGTAGGGTGCCGCTGAGGAACGAAGCGCACCGTGGCATGTCCGTTACGACGGTGCGCTTCGCTAGCGCTCAGCAGCACCCTACGCCCAAATCCCGTGGCCTGACCTCCACGATGGCGCGCTTCGCTTCACCGCAGGGTGCCGCTGAGGAACGAAGCGCACCGTGGCATGTCCGTTACGACGGTGCGCTTCGCTAGCGCTCAGCAGCACCCTACTTGGGCTTGGCCGGAGAAAGGTCGGGAGACTTGCCGGCACGCCAGCCGACCACACCGGCCAGGGTCGCCGCGCCGGCACTGAGCAGGGCGAGCAGGGGAATGCCCGCACCGATCGCCTTGAGCCCGGATACCGAGCTGGTGACTACCACGTCGCCAAAGCGCCAGACCGCCGTTTCAACAAAGTTCTTGCCCTTGTAGCGCATCTCGCGCGCGGCGCGCGTATACAGCGTGTTGCTGGCGGGCACGATCACGCCGTAGCCAAGTCCGCGGCTGCCCACCACCACCAGGGCGATCACCGGCACGGCCACGCTGATGAATGTCATGCTGTGCCAGTCGAACCAGGGCAGCGGCACGCTGTGCAGGGCAAATACTGCCAGCAGGACGAACAGCAGCACATTGGTGGCCTCGGCCAGGACCAGCGACATGCCGGCACCGTGACGCACCAGCATCCAGCGGGTGAAGGCAAGCTGGAATATGATCACCAGCAGATTGGTGGCAATGTCAATGCGACCGTAGAAAGCCGTCCGCGCCACCGCACCGCCAACATTGTCCTTGACGTAATCTGCGAGCAACGCATAGGCCACCGTGCCGATACCGTCGGAAAACAGCATCAGCAGCGCCATCAGGCGCACGAATGGCTGAGTGAGTACCTGCTTGATCCCGGCCAGAATCGAGCCACCGACGGGCTCCGCCGGGTCGGCGCCCGCACCACTGCGCAGGGAGAGGTAGAGCAGGATTGTCATGGCAAGCGCCAGTGCGACTGCCGCTACCAGCAGAAGCGGCGCAACACCAATGACATGCACGAGCGCCGTAGTCAGAATCGGTCCGACAAGTGCACCGAGCGTCCCGCCAATACCGATCAGTGGGAAAAGTCGATTGGCCTGTTCGTTGCTGAACAGGTCCGCCATCAGACTCCAGAAAAGCGACACGACGAACAGATTGAACACGCTGCTCCAGGTGAAGAAAACAACACCCAGACGTTCGGCGCCGATCCGGTCCTGGGACATGAAAGCCGGCACAAACAGCAGCAGGCACACGACAAAAAAGCTGTAGCAGATTGCGATCAGACGTCGACGCGGATAGTGCGCAACGAGATATCCGAAGAACGGTGTCAAAGCCAGCATGGCCACGAACGTGCCCGCGTAGAACATGGGCAGTGCGCTCGAGCCCACCGCGCCACTCAGCTGATCGCGGACCGGTCTAAGAATGAAATACGAACAAAGCACCAGAAAAAAGGCCATTGCCGACAACAGCAATGCCGAGCGCTCACGCTCTCGTGACGGCGCCTTGCTGACGTCGGTGGTATCCATGACCGGCATGGTTCAAGAGGCCTGCAGCATCGGCGGCAATGGACAATGCAGCGCCGCGCAAACAACCCGCAGCAGTTCCGATTCGGCCACGGTGACCTGGCCGTCGTCGCGGATGGCGCGGGTCAGGCCGCGCACGACCAGCTCCTTGCCCGCCGGTGAGATGCGATCCAGCTTCGCCAGCGCCTCGTCCAGCGCACGCTGCCAGTCCTCGGGCCGTGCGTATTGCAGGGGTCGGCCCGGCACAGCCTCCTCGCAGGCGGCCATGAACGCCCGTCGGGCGGCATCGTCATTGTCGTTGCCGTAATGGGCCACCAGCGCGAACAGATCGCGCATCTCGTCCAGAGAGCCGCTCAGCCGTTTGCGGCCCTGTGCAAATGCCGCCGAAGGATCGAGCGCGTCAATGACTTGCACCTGTACCAACTTGGCCAGGCAATACTCGTCCAGCTCTACCTTGCCGTCGGCATCGATGATCTTTTCCAGCCAGGTCACCAGCTTTTCCAGACGTGGCCTGGGCAGGCGACGCAGCGTGGGAAAGGCCATTGCTGCCAGCGGCAGACGCAATAGGGGATGCAGGTCGCGCAGGCGGCGCACAAACTGCGGCACCTGTACCATGCCGTCGCCGTCGAGCAGACGTGATGCGGCCCCGAGTTGCAGCATGCGCGAGTGATCCGAGCGCGATACCGCCATGGCCAGCAACAACCATGGAGCCTGTTTGGCATCGCGCGCTGCCTCGGCCAGTTCATCGGGGATGTTCTGGTGCAGACCACCGGCCAGGGTGAAATCGTCACTGCCAGGCGTGGCTACCTGCGCGCTCACACCGTCCGCCGTTACCCCCGCGCGTGCGCTTTGCGAGGGCAGCGTGGCAGCGCCGGCACCCAGGATGGCGGTGGCAATGCCCGGCATCGCCTCGGTGCCCGGGATATCAGGCAACGTCCCGCCGGCCGGCGCCCAGCCCGAAAGCGAGGACTGTTTCGAATCGGCGTCAGCGGCCTTCACCGGCTCCTGCCAAGCCCTTGCGATCGCGAACAGCTCATCGCGATTGAATGCCGGGTCCAGCGTCTTGATCCGTTGCATCAAGGGCGGATGGGTAGCGAACATTGAAGCACCCTTGAGCCCCTCACCGAACAGCATGTGCGCCACCTGCTGGGTATCCTGCGCCTCCAGCAGAGAGCTTTCCGACAGCGCCGCGATTTTCTTCAAGGCACCGGCAATGCCGGAACTCTGGCGCGTGAACTGCACGGCCGAGGCATCGGCCAGCGATTCGCGCGAACGCGCCACCGCGGCCTGGATCAAGCGGCCAAAGAAGAAGCCGATATAGCCAATGGCCATCAGGGCCAGTCCGATGACTGCCACATAGGTGCCGTTGGAGCGTCGGCCACTGACGCGGCCACCGCTGTACATCAGCAAACGGCCCAGTATGCCGATCACCAGAATGCCGAAGAGCAAGCCGATCAAGCGGATATTGAGCCGCATGTCGCCATTGAGCACGTGGCTGAATTCGTGCGCGATCACGCCCTGCAACTCCTCGCGTGTCAGCTTGTCCAGGCAACCCTGGGTGACGCACACGGCAGCATCGGCTGGTGAGTAGCCGGCGGCAAAGGCATTGATGCCCGCCTCGTTCTCCATGATGTAAATCTCGGGAACCGGCACCCCCGAGGCAATGGCAATCTCCTCGATCACGTTGCGCAGGCGCCGCCACGCCGGGTTGGTGGTATCGGGCGTCACCGGAGTGGCGCCCATGCCGCGTGCCACCGCCGAGCCACCAGCACGCAGACTCATGGTGCGGAACAGCGAGGCCAGGCCGATCACCGCCAGCACGCCCAGACTGACCAGGGCAAGGCGCGGATAATCCAGCACCACCCCGGTGTCACCCATGCGGCGGCCATAGCCGACCATCACCACCACCGCATCCACACCGACGACAATCGCGATCACCGCCAGCGAAAACAGTACCACCATGCGCCGACTGGACTGTCGCGCCTTTTCCTGCAGGGCAAAAAAGTTCATATCAGGCCGATCCGTCGCACAACTGGCCGATCAGCTGAACGATACCTCGGGCACTTCGCGCTTTTTCGGGTCCTCGATTTCCAGCATTTGCGCCGGCTGAAAATGGAACATGTTGGCAACAACGGAGCTCGGAAACACTTCGCGCTTGTTGTTGTAGGCCAGTACCGCATCATTGAAGGCCTGACGGGAAAATGCCACACGGTTTTCCGTGGAGGTCAGTTCCTCGGAGAGCTGCATCATGTTCTGACTGGCTTTCAGGTCCGGATAGGACTCGTTAAGGGCAAACAGACGACCGAGCGTCTGGGTCAGCTGATTCTCGCTGCCAGCCAGCTTCTTCATGGCCTCCGGGTCTCCGGGGTTGGCCTTGGCGTCAGCCAGGCCGCTGACCGCTGCGGTGCGCGCTTTTACGACGGCTTCGAGGGTTTCGCGCTCATGTTTGAGGTACCCTTTGGCCGTCTCGACCAGATTCGGTATGAGGTCATGCCTACGGGTCAATTGCACGTCAATCTGGGCAAAGGCGTTCTTGTAGCCATTGCGTGACGTGATGAGGCCGTTGTAGACCCCGACAAAATAGAACACGATGATCGCGAGAACGACCAGCAGGATTATGGTAGCCATCAAGCATCTCTCCATTTCGCGCCATCTGGCGCACAGCGGCCATCAGCATAGCACCGTCGGACTGGTCTGTACGCTGCTTCTGGCCATGAGCCTGCTGCCGATCTCATGCCTGGCAGGCTCGGCGAAACACTCCCCGGAGGTGAATGCGGGGCCGTCCCCTGAAAAGATCGATCCCGACACCCTGAAACGTACTGTTGCGGACTACAGCCGCTGGATCGACGAGCTCGAAGCCTCGGGGCGCGTGTCCGGCTTGTCGACGGCGATTGTCTCCGGCAACAAGGTGCTGTTGGAGAAGAGCATCGGCCTTGCCGACGTGCGCACCGGCGAGCCGGTCAAGCCGGAAACGGTGTTCCGGATCGCCTCCTTGTCGAAAGCCTTTTCAAGTGCTCTGGCAGCACTGCTGGTGCGCGATGGCCTGGTGGACTGGAACACCCGCCTGGCCGATGTCCTGACCTACTTCAAGCTGCGCAGTAACCGCGCCACCGAACACATGACCTTGCGCGACATCCTCAGCCACCGCACCGGGCTGCCGCACAATACTTTTGATCACAAGCTCGAGGACGATGTGCCCTACCAGGAACTGGTGCGTGACCTCGACAAGGTGCGGCTGACGTGCGCCGTGGGCGAGTGCTACAGCTATCAGAATGTCGCTTTCAGCATGTTTGGTGACCTGGTGTACGCGGTCACAGGCGACTTTTTCAATCACCAGGTGGAGAAGCGGCTTTTTCAGCCTTTGCACATGAAAACCGCAACCTATGGCCGACTTGCCCTGGAGGACAGCAAGAGCTGGGCGCGACCGCACCTGCGCGAACACGGCCACTTCGTGACCCTGGTTCCCAAACCAAACTATTACTGGGTTTCGCCTGCGGCCGGTGTCAATGCCAGCATTCGTGACCTGGAAAAATGGCTGTCAGCGCAAATGAGCGAGGACCCCGAGGTCCTGCCTTACGACGTGCTGGCAGAACTGCATGAGCCCGTCGTCAATACCCCGGGGCAGACGCGCTTTTCGCGCTGGCGACGGGTCCGCTTGCGCCGCGCCGGATACGCGCTGGGCTGGCGGGTACTCGACTATGCGGGCCACACCCTGGTGTTCCACGCCGGGGCAGTCGAAGGCTATCGGGCCATGATCGGTTTTCTGCCGGAATATCGCCTTGGTGTGGTGATGCTGTGGAACTGCAATTGCAAGGCACCGGCCGGTCTGATGCCGATGTTTCTTGACAGCGTACTAGGTTTGCCCGCCGTGAACTGGGCAAGACTGAAACCTCGCCCACAAGGCTGAGTGACAAAGCAGCAAGCCCATGGCGCTTCCGCCATGGGCTCGCCTGGTTCAGAGATTGAATTGGATCCGCTGGCGCAATACCTTGGCGACCGGCTTGCCGTTTACCAGAGCCGGCTCGAACTTCCACTGGTCCACGGCATTGACTGCAGCGCGTTCGAAGACACGGCCACGATTCGAACCCACCGAATGCGCATTGCTGACGTTACCGTCCACCCCTACCGTGAACTCGACATCCACCCAGCCTTCCAGGCGGCGCCTCAAGGCCGCAGACGGGTATTGCGGGCGCGTGGAACTGATCAGCTTTGCCGCACGCGTCGGGCCGGCCGGCGCCGGCGTTGCGGGCCGTGGGGGAGTATTGTCAGCAGGCTTTGGCGGTGGTTTGCTCTGGCTCGCCACTTGTTGCTGTTGCTCTGGCGGGTTTGGCGTGGTGTCCTCGGGTGGCTGCGATTCGGAGCCCGTTGCAGACTGGTCCGGTTGCGCCTGTTGTTGCGAGGCCAACTCGTCTGCACGCTTTTGCTGTTCCTCGGCGCGGGAAGCAAGCTTGCGCTGCGCATCCAGCTTGGAACGCAGGATCGTCAGGGTGTAGTTGCCCGGATCAGCCTTGGCCAGCAGATCAATCTCCCGCTGAGCCTCGTCAAAATTGTTGGCATTGATGTCCTGCTCGGCGGCACTGGCCCCAAAAGGGAAGGTCTCGCGCAAGGCATCCTGGGCCACCATATTTCCAGGGCGTTTTTCCAGCACCTTGAGGTAATACTCGAACGCATTATTGCCCGTCGGCGCAATGAAACGCTTGTCGTTCATGGCCTTCTTGGCTTCGTTGAGCAACTCGTTGACGCCCATGGCACTGACGTTGGCCGGTGGTGGCGCTGCACTGACAGCCGCCGCTACAGCAGCCGCCTGCTCTGGTCCCGCATCAGTGTCGCTGGCCATGTTGGGGCGAATGATGAGAAACCAGGCGGCGACAGCGAGCAGGATCAATATGATCACGGCCGCCACGACGACAGGCATCGCAGCGCCTCGTTGTCGGTTCGGATGCTGCAGATTGCTGGGAACACGCTTCATGGATTGTTGCCTCCGCTTCTGATGTTCCCGTACCAGATTCGACTCCCCCTGGGAACCGCGGGCACACTGCCCATGGGCACGGTCGACCTAAAGGTACCGCTATCCGTGGTCAGGAGCAATGCCAGATCGAGAGCGGCAAAAGCGAATTTCCGCAGCGGGGCACCGCTCTTGCTGCGCGGCACCCGGGCAGGCGTCGCGGGCACCATGCCATGCGCAAGTAGTCGCCGGCCCTGCCCGTGCAAACAAAAGCCCCGACATGGCCGGGGCTGAAGTTCAAACCAGGGTTCCTGCGCTGGGCGGCCACAGGAACCAGGACTGCAAGTGCGCTACTTGCGCTTGCTCGCCGTCTTGCGGGTGGATTTGCGCGCCGTCTTCTTGGCAGTCGTCTTGCGCGCGGCCTTTTTGGGGGCTGCCTTGCGTGCCGCCTTCTTCTTGGCAGTCGTCTTGCGTACTGACTTCTTGGCTGGCGACTTCTTCGCTGCCGTCTTGCGCGTCGACTTGCGGGCCGTCTTCTTGGCTGCCGACTTCTTGGCAGTCTTCTTGCGTGCCGTCTTCTTGGCTGCCGTCTTCTTGGCAGTCTTCTTGCGTGCCGTCTTCTTGGCAGCCGTCTTGCGGGTGGATTTGCGCGCCGTCTTCTTCTTGGCCGCAGCCTTGCCTGCCGTCTTCTTGGCAGCCGTCTTGCGGGTCGACTTGCGTGCCGTCTTTTTGGCGGCGGTCTTGCGGGTGGACTTGCGTGCCGTCTTCTTGGCAGGCGTCTTGCGCGCTGCTGTTGACCGTTTGGTTGCCGCCTTCTTGGCGGTTGATTTGCGAGCGGTCTTCTTGCTCGCGCGTTTCTTTGTGGATTTCTTGGTTGTAGCCATGGTTCGTCTCAGCTCCTCATCAGTTGGCAGTGGTTGCCCAGTAAAAGCATGAAGGAACGCTTCACACAACAAGTCACTGTTGGTCGCGTGCCTCAGGTTTGATACTTGTCTCCGCGTTCGTTCGTTGGAAAGCAACTCAAGAATGTGAGACGGGATCGAGACTGTGATTTTGCGGACGGCCTCGGACTTGAATCCGTGCTCAACGTAAGGCTTGATGTATTTCGTCACAGCATTTCACTACCTGCAAACACCATTGTGTGCAAAACCTATTCCGATGTCATGCTGGTGTCAATCACTTTTCACGTGTGATTTCCCAGTCATCATGAACTGCAAAGCGGGAAATGATGTGCAGAATCACCGCGACAAAATCATCCCGAGAAACTCCTTGGACGTATAGACGTCTATTTCTTTCAAGGAGAAGGCTTTGCCGCAAGAAGAGGATCAGCTGGCACGATCGCGATAACGGCGCGCAGGCAGCATGCCGGGTTTGAACCACCAACGACATCAGACAGGCCAGTGCCGGACCCGAATTCCACTGACTCGTGCCGCCATGATCGTGGCAGGGCGCAGCGCCGCAGCCATGCCATGGCGCCTCCCCGGGAACCCCTGGCTGAGCTTATTCTTCGTCGCCTTCGATCAGCTCGGCGTAGTCGTCCGGACCCAGAAGCTCATCGAGCTCATCGCGGTCACTCGGCTTGATGGCGAAAATCCAGCCGTCACCGTAGGCATCTTCATTGATCGCTTCGGGTTTGTCGTCAAGCAGCTCGTTGACCTCTACCACCTCTCCTGAAACCGGTGGGTAAATGTCCGATGCCGCCTTGACCGACTCGACGACGGCAATGCTGTCGCCGACCTTTGCACTGGCGCCCACCTCGGGCAGCTCGACATACACCACATCGCCGAGCTGTTCCTGCGCGTGCTCGGAAATGCCTACTCGCACCAGGCCGTCGTCTTCTGCTCGGGCCCATTCATGTGACTTCAGAAACTTCAGGTCTCCGGGTATCTCGCTCATCTTCGTTTCCAATGTTGATTGAGTTCAAATCAGCACAGGGCAGCGACACGCCAACCCCGCACCCTCGAGTGTACTGTCACCACACCTTTCAGGCAGCCTTGCCCGCTCGCACAAATGGCGGCTTGATCGTGCGTGCATCCAGCTCCCGGCCACGAATCTCGACACGCAGCTTGTCACCTGCCTGTGCTGGCACTCTCGCCAGTGCGATCGCCTTTTGCAGGGTCGGCGAGAAACTGCCGGAAAGGATCTCGCCATCGCCGCTATCGGTCAATACCTTCTGGCCATGTCGCAACACGCCTTTGCCACCCAGCACCAGACCCACCATCCGACGTGGCACACCCTCGGCCTTCTGCTTCTCCAGCGCCTTCCGGCCAATGAAGTCGCGCTCATCCTTCATCGCCACCGTCCAGCCAAGGGCGCACTCGAGCGGCGTGACCGTTTCATCCATGTCCTGCCCGTACAGATTGAGGCCAGCCTCCAGCCGCAGGGTATCGCGCGCACCCAGTCCGGCCGGACGCACACCGGTGTCTGCCAGTGCTTTCCACAGCGCACTGGCGTGCTCGTTGTCTACCAGAATCTCGAAACCATCCTCGCCGGTGTAGCCTGTACGTGCCACGAACAGGGGCACGCCATGCAATGCCTGGGCGGCGGCAACATGAAACTTGCCCATGTCGCGGATACGGTCACGATCCACCTCGTTGAGCACGCCGATGACCTTGTCCCGCGCATTCGGGCCCTGCACCGCGATCATGGCAAACTCGCTGCGTTCACGAACTTCGACCGAGAACGCCTGCGCCTGCTGCCTGATCCACTGCAGGTCGCGCTCACGAGTAGCAGCATTCACCACCATGCGAAAGAAATGTTCGCCCAGGTAGTAGACGATAAGGTCATCGACCACCCCGCCTTTCTGGTTGAGCATGCAGGTGTACAGCGCCTTGCCGTGTTCCTGCAGCTTGGCCACGTCATTGGCCAGCAAATACGAGAGGAACTCGCGACAATGCTCACCATGCAGGTCCACCACGGTCATGTGCGAGACGTCGAACATGCCCGCGTCACGGCGCACCGCATGATGCTCCTCGATCTGCGATCCGTAATTGAGCGGCATGTCCCAGCCGCCGAAGTCGACCATGCGCGCGCCCAGCGCCCGATGCTCGCCGTTCAGGGGAGTCTTGTTGGTCATGCGTCTGTCCCGTGCGAAAAGACCCCCATTATCGCGCCGCGAGACCGCGGCGTCGATACGCAGGACGCGCTTCCGGTGGCGGCACCTGGGCGGCCAACCAGCGCAGTGGCTCGCACAACCTGATCCTCGGCGATTACAACGCCTACTCGCAATACGGCGGCCTGGTGGCCGGGAACGACATCGTCGTCAACGGCGCCTATGCGTCGGTCAGCGGCGGCATCTCCAACACCGCCAGGATCTATGCCTCGTCGGTCAGCGGCGGCTACAACCACGACGCATCCGGCACAAACAACTGGCGTGCCGGCTCGCTGTTCGAGAGCCAGTGACCATGTACCGGTTCATCGCACCTCGAACAGCATGGCGGTGCGTCGCCGTCGGTTCCTTCATCGCCTTGCTGGCACTGCCGCTGGCAGCACAGGCGGCGACCGGCGACCGCATCTTCGAAGACGGCTTCGATCCGTGCTGCAGCATCGGCGGCACGGTGTCGGGGCTGTCCGGCAGCGGCCTGGTGCTGCACCTGCACGCCGGCAGCATCGACGAGGACAAACCGATTGCCGCCAACGGCCTGTACCGCTTCGCCGCCAGCGTGCCCACCGGCACCACCTACTCGCTCACTGTCGGCACCCAGCCCGCCGGCCAGACCTGCAGCTTCACCATCAGCGGCGGCAACATGGGCACCAGCAACATCGACAACGCCGATCTCACCTGCAGCGGCAACCTGCAATGGGACAGCGGCACCTGGGGCCAGGACTGGAACTGAGCGCACCGGCGCGGTTTCGCGTGACGCGCGAGCGAGGCAGTCTCGACGGTGCGCTTCGCTTCGCGTAGGGTGCTGCTGAGGAACGAAGCGCACCGTGGCGTGACCTCCACGATGGTGCGCTTCGCTTTGCCGTAGGGTGCCGCTGAGGAACGAAGCGCACCGCGGCGTGACCTCCACGATGGTGCGCTTCGCTAACGCTCAGCAGCACCCTACGCCCGAATCCCGTGGCGTGGAGGTTGCGATGGTGCCCTTCGCTTCGCGTAGGGTGCCGCTGAGGAACGAAGCGCACCGCGGCGTGACCTCTCACGATGGTGCGCTTCGCTTTGCCGTAGGGTGCCGCTGAGGAACGAAGCGCACCGCGGCGTGACCTCCACGATGGTGCGCTTCGCTAACGCTCAGCAGCACCCTACGCCCGAATCCCGTGGCGTGGAGGTTGCGATGGTGCCCTTCGCTTCGCGTAGGGTGCCGCTGAGGAACGAAGCGCACCGCGGCGTGATCTCCACGATGGTGCGCTTCGCTAACGCTCAGCAGCACCCTACGCCCGAATCCCGTGGCGTGGAGGTTGCGATGGTGCCCTTCGCTTCGCGTAGGGTGCCGCTGAGGAACGAAGCGCACCGTGGCGTGACTCTCACGATGGTGCGCTTCGCTAACGCTCAGCAGCACCCTACGCCCGAATCCCGTGGCGTGGAGGTTGCGATGGTGCCCTTCGCTTCGCGTAGGGTGCCGCTGAGGAACGAAGCGCACCGTGGCGTGGCGCTCAGGAAGCCGCGCGCACCTTCAGCGTCGATCCTTCCACGCCTTCCACCTCGACCTCGGCGCCACGCGGCATGTCCGGACCCTCGACCAGCCATTGGGTGTCGCCGACCCTGGCCTTGCCACGGCCATTGACGATTGGTTCCACCAGCACGTAGCGACGACCGATCATCTGCGCGCCACGCCGGCTGAGGTTCTGCGCCGCGGGGTCGTCGTTGCGGCCAAGGCGCGGGCGCAACCAGCGCCACCACACCATGCATGATGCAAATGCCAGCACGGCAAACAGCACCGCCTGGGCGAGAATGCCCAGGCCGGGGAAAGCCAGCATCACCAGCCCCATCACGGCCGCGGCGATGCCGATCCACAGCAGAAAGAAACCCGGCGCCAGCACCTCGCCGGCAAACAGCAGCAGAGCCAGAATCCACCACAGGTAGTGCATGCCTATCGATGCCATTGTCATGACGGCGTCAAGCCTGTTGCGGCGGTGACGAAGTCTGCTTGTCCAGCACTTCCTTGCCGATCTCGGCAATGCCGGCAAGCGAGGACAGAATGCCACTGGCCTCGAACGGCAGCATCAGCATCTTCTGGTTGGGCGAGGCGGCCATGGCCTTGAGCGCACCCACGTACTTGTCCGCGACAAAGTAATTGATGGCATTGAGATTGCCGGCCGAGATGGCATCGGACACCATGCGCGTGGCTTCGGCTTCGGCCGCCGCCAGGCGTTCCCTTGCTTCGGCTTCGCGGAATGCCGCTTCCTTCTGGCCCTCGGCCGCCAGGATGGCCGACTGCTTTTCGCCGTCGGCCTTGAGGATTGCTGCCTGCTTGAAGCCTTCGGCTTCCAGAATGTTGGCGCGCTTGATGCGCTCGGCCTTCATCTGCCGCGCCATCGCCTCGACCAGGTCCGCCGGCGGACTGATGTCCTTGATCTCGATGCGATTGACCTTGACGCCCCACGGCGTGGTGGCTTCGTCCACCACGGTCAGAAGCTTGGCGTTGATCTCGTCGCGCTTGGACAGCGATTCGTCCAGATCCATCGAACCGAGCACGGTACGGATGTTGGTCATGACCAGGGCCAGCGTGGCGCGCTCGAGGTTGGCCACCTCATAGGCGGACTTGGCTGCGTCCAGCACCTGGTAGAACACCACGCCGTCCACCCGCACCACGGCGTTGTCCTTGGTGATGACGTCCTGCGAGGGCACGTCCAGCACCTGCTCCATCATGTTCATCTTGTGGCCGATGCCGTAAATGAAGGGCACCAGAAAATGCAGCCCCGGCGTCAAGGTGCGCGTGTACTTGCCAAAACGCTCCACCGTCCATTCGAAGCCCTGCGGCACGATCCGCACCAGCTTGACCAGCACGATGACCGCCACCACCACCAGCACCAATGCAAAAATCCCACCGCCCATGTGCAATCCCCAATCCGTTTGCAAGAGCGTCGATTATACGAGCTATTGCCGACACCGGGCGCATCGCGCCGCCGCGGGGTGCTGCCGAGTGACGAAGCGCGCCGAGGCGTAGGACCTTCGATGGTGCGCTTCGCCCGTAGGGTGCCGCTGAGGTACGAAGCGCACCGTGGCGTGGAACCTTCGATGGTGCGCTTCGCCCGTAGGGTGCCGCTGAGGAACGAAGCGCACCGTGGCGTGGAACCTTCAATGGTGCGCTTCGCTTCGCTCAGCAGCACCCTACGCCCGAATCCCGTGGCGTGAAGGGCCGATGGTGCGCTTCGCCCCCCCGTAGGGTGCCGCTGAGGAACGAAGCGCACCGTGGCGTGGAACCTTCGATGGTGCGCTTCGCTTTGCTCAGCAGCACCCTACGCCCGAATCCCGTGGCGTGAAGAGCCGATGGTGCGCTTCGCCCGTAGGGTGCCGCTGAGGAACGAAGCGCACCGTGGCGTGGAACCTTCGATGGTGCGCTTCGCTTCGCTCAGCAGCACCCTACGCCCGAATCCCGTGGCGTGAAGGGCCGATGGTGCGCTTCGCCCGTAGGGTGCCGCTGAGGAACGAAGCGCACCGTGGCGTGGAACCTTCGATGGTGCGCTTCGCTTCGCTCAGCAGCACCCTACGCCCGAATCCCGTGGCGTGAAGGGCCGATGGTGCGCTTCGCCCGTAGGGTGCCGCTGAGGAACGAAGCGCACCGTGGCGTGGAACCTTCGATGGTGCGCTTCGCTTCGCTCAGCAGCACCCTACGCCCGAATCCCGTGGCATGACCTCTTCGACGGTGCGCTTCGCTGGCGCTCAGCAGCACCCTGCGCCACACACCCGAGTCTCGCACTCAGACAGGCTGCGGCAGGCTCAGCGTAACGCGCAGGCCGCCATGTTCGCGGTTGGCCAGCTGCAGCCGGCCCTCATGCGCCTCGGCGATTTCCCGCGCCAGGGCCAGACCCAGGCCGGTGCCGGAGCGCTTGGTGGAATAGAACGGCAACAGCGCCTGCGACAGCACCGCCTCGTTCATGCCGGGGCCGCGATCGGCCACCTCGATCTGAAGTTCGCTGCCTTTGCGCCGAATGGAAAGCGTGACCTCATCCTCGGGACTGCCGGCCTCATGCGCATTCTTTACCAGGTTGATGAGGATCTGCTCGACCTGACCCGGATCAAAGCGAGCTGGCTCTGTGGGCAAGGGACCGACCACGCGAAAGCGACAATGCAATGCGAGCGATTCCATGAAGCGAACCCAGTCGACCGACTTCAGGCGCGGCGAAGGCAGCTTGGCAAAGTCGGCGTAACCGCCGATGAATTCGTGCAGGTGCCGCGCACGCTCGCCAATCGTGTCGAACACGCCATCGAGCCGTGCGTACTCCCCGCGTGCGAGCAGTTCGCGCCCCGAATGCGTCATCGAGGCAATCGGCGCCAGCGAGTTGTTCAGCTCGTGGCTGATGACACGGATGACGCGCTTCCAGCTCGCCACCTCCTGGCGCGACAGTTCACGGGTCATGCGCCGGAACAGGTACAGGCTGTGATTTCGCCCCTGCAGCCGGAAGCGGCGCAAGGATACGTGGAAGGTCTCCTCGTCCCCGCCCATGTCGACGGAAAACAGCGAGTCCCCGCCACGATCGAGCGCCGCGCGCATGCTCTCTGGCAGTTCGCGGCACAGGTCGGCAAAGTCCAGGCCGAGCATCGACGCGCCCTCGTTGAGCAGATGGCGCGCGGCAATGTTGGCGTAGGTGACCTTTTCGTGCGCATCCACCAGTACCAGCGCCTGCGGTGACTTCTGCACCATGGTGTCGAGCATCAGTTCGCGCTGGGTGAGGTTTTGCCGCTGCTCACGCAGCGTACGGCCCAGATCATTGTGCAGATTTACCAGGTCACCCAGCTCGTCATTGCGCCGCGCAGCAATGGAGAAACCGAAATCACCGTCCTGATAGCTGGTCACTGCGCCTTCAAGTGCGCGC
>CAWDBD010000025.1:0-21640 GCA_963800395.1 uncultured Gammaproteobacteria bacterium | reverse complement strand
GTCGGGCTGGACGTTCTCAAGCACGGGGGCAATGCCGTCGATGCGGCTGTGGCACTGGGCTACGCCCTTGCCGTGGTGCATCCGTGTTGCGGCAATATCGGCGGGGGCGGATTCATGGTGATCCACCTGGCCAGTGGCAAGAACCTTTTTCTGGATTTCCGCGAGAAGGCGCCCCTCAAGGCCACACCGACCATGTTCCAGGATGCCGATGGCAACGTCATCAAGCGTCGCAGCACGCATACGTTTCTTTCGGTGGGAGTCCCGGGCACGGTGATGGGTCTCAACGAGGCGCTGGCCAGATACGGCACCATGTCCCTGAAGCAGGTCATGGCCCCGGCCATTCGTCTGGCCGAAGATGGCTATGTGCTGGAGCCGGGCGATGTCAAGATTCTCGGCACCAGCACGAAAAAGTTTGCAAGCCATCCCAACGCCGCCGCAATCTTCCTCAACAACGGCAAGCCGTGGAAAGCGGGTGAGCGGCTGTTGCAGCCGCGACTCGCCAGCACACTGAAAAGGATTGCCGCGCATGGCAATGACGGGTTCTACAAGGGCCCGGTGGCGCAGGCGGTGGTGGATGCCAGCAAAAAGAACGGCGGTCTGTTGAGCATGAAGGATTTTGCCCGCTACAGCGTCAACTGGGATACGCCGATCCGTTGCCAATATCACGGCTATGAGATCGTGTCCTCGCCGCCGCCCAGCTCCGGCGGCACCACGGTGTGCGAGATTCTGCAGATTCTCAAGCCGTATCCCCTCGGCAAATGGGGGTTCGCTTCGGCAAAGACGACCCACTACATGGTCGAGGCCGAGCGTCATGCCTTTGCCGATCGCAACACCTATCTGGGTGACCCGGCCTTTGTCAACAATCCGATCGCCAGGCTGCTGTCACCCGCGCATGCGGCCGGCATTCGCGAGCAAATCCGCGCCGACAAGGCGACGCCATCGTCCGAGGTCAAGGGCAGTCTGGGTGAGCCGGAGGGCCGACACACGACGCACTACTCGGTAGTGGATGCCGATGGCAATGCCGTGGCGGTGACCTACACCATCAACTATCTGTTCGGGGTCGGCGCCATCGCCGGTGATACCGGTTTCTTTCTCAACAACGAAATGGACGATTTCACCGCCAAGCCCGGGGTGCCCAATGGCTTTGGCCTGGTGCAGGGTGCAATCAATCAGGTTGATGCCGGCAAGCGTCCGCTGAGCTCGATGACGCCGACCATGGTGCTCAAGGACGGCAAGCTGGCCATGGTCACCGGCAGCCCGGGCGGCTCGACCATCATCACCACGGTGCTGCAGACTATCCTGAACGTGGTCGACTTCGGCATGAACATGCAGCAATCCGTCAACGCCCCGCGCATGCACCACCAGTGGCTGCCAGACCTGGTCATGGTCGAAAAAGGCTACCTCAGCCCCGACACCCGCAAGGCACTCGCAGCCATGGGCTACAAGTTCCGCGAAGTGAACTCCTGGGGCGCCGCCGAAGCCATCCGCCGCAACCCCGACACAAACATGCTCGAAGGTGCCAACGACCGCCGCCGCTCCGCCGGCCTCGCCGCCGGTTACTGACGGAGAGCAGCCCCCTGAGTCAGGGGGCGATTCGCGGCAAGGCCGCGAATGGGGGTGTGGTAGCGCATGTCGGGGCCCGGAACTTTGCGCAGCAAAGTTTTGGGGAGGGCCATGCGCAGCATGGCCATCACACAACGACCGCCGCCGCTCCGCCGGCCTCGCCGCCGGTTACTGACGGAGAGCAGCCCCCTGAGTCAGGGGGCGATTCGCGGCAAGGCCGCGAATGGGGGTGTGGTAGCGCATGTCGGGGCCCGGAACTTTGCGCAGCAAAGTTTTGGGGAGGGCCATGCGCAGCATGGCCATCACACAACGACCGCCGCCGCTCCGCCGGCCTCGCCGCCGGCTACTAGAAAATCCCCGTCATTCTGCGCGCAGCCGCAGGCGGAGTCGCAGAATCCATTTCGCAAGGGCTATCGAGCCACTCGCCTCCTGAAGCATGGATTCTGCGACGCCATTCGCTACGCTCATTCCGTGCAGAATGACGGGTTGTTCTGCAAACGAGGCGGGAAGGAGCACAGCCCCTGTGGAAGTGCATGCGCCGCAGGGCCATCATGCTGTCGCCGGTCAATTCAGCGCAGTGCCTCAGTGAGGCGGGCGAGGCCGGCTTCAAGCGTGACGCGCGGGCATGCGAAGTTGAGGCGGGCGTAGCCGGGGGCGCCGAAGTCGGTGCCGTCGGACAGGCCCAGGCCGTGCTGTTGCAGATGCTTCACGGGATCATCGATGCCGCATTCGCGCAGGTCCATCCAGTACAAATAGGTCGCTTCGGGCGCTTGCGCCTTGACTCGCGGCAAACCGGCCAGCGTGTCGGTGATCAGATCCCGATTGCCGCGCAGGTAGTCGATCAGCTCGCGATGCCAGTCGCCGCCATCGCGCCAGGCGGCTTCAGCCGCCACATAACCCAGCGCATTGACGTAGGGCAGGATGCCGTCAATGGCAGCGGCGAAGCGGGCGCGCAGGTCGGGGTCGGGAATGACCGCGCAGCTCAGCCCCAGACCGGCAATGTTGAAGGTCTTGCTGGGCGCCAGCAGGGTGATGGTGCGCGCGGCCAGCTCGGGGGACAGGGCCGCGAAGGGCTGGTGTTGCAACCCCGGCTGCAGAATCAGGTCGGCATGCAGTTCATCGGAGATGACCAGGGTGTCGTGGGCCAGAACACACTCGGCAACGGACTCCAGCTCGTCGCGGCCGAACACCCGGCCAAGCGGGTTGTGAGGGTTGCACAGGAACAGCAGGCGGCCCTGGTCCTGGAAGGCTCGCGTCAGGCAGTCCAGGTTCATGCGTGCCATGCCCCCGTCATCCGGGTCCATGGGTACCTGACACAAGCCCCGCTGCATGTGGCCTGGCGCGGTCAGAAAGGGCGGGTAGATCGGCGTGGTGGTCACTACGGACTGGCCTGGCTCGATCAGGCGGCAGGCAGCATTGAGTGCCGGCACCGCGCCCGGGATCCACATCAGCCAGTCCGGCTCCAGACGCCAGTTGTAGTGTTGCCTGGTCCAGTTGCACAGCGCCTCGACAAGCCCGGGACTGGCGTGGCTGTATCCGAAAATGCCGTGGCTGACACGCTGCTGCAGGGCCCGGGTGACCGGCGGTGGGGCCTGAAAATCCATGTCCGCCACCCACATGGGCAGCACATCGCGATCGCCATAGCGATCCCATTTCACGCTGTTGCTGTGGCGGCGATCATGTGGTGTGTCGAAATACGAATTGCTCACGGGATTGTCCTTGAGAGTTTGTTGCGGATGTCGGGGCTGCCGGCACAGCTTGCGATCCCGCAGGGCGCACTCAGCAGTGCCAACCGAGGTCATGGTGAGGCATCAATCCATGACAAGAACAGGATTTTCTCGGATGTAGCTCAGAACTCGAGGTCCTGTGCCGCGCACAGGTAATCGAGCATGGGCGCCAGACGCTTCATGGTGGTAACGATGTACGGGCGCAGTCGATCGGAACAGGCAAGATCATCGCTGATGGCCTCGGTGGCCGCCAGACTCTTGCGCTTGAGGTCATCGATCAGCTCGTGCCCGGGATCGAAGCCGCGCGGTGGGCGTTTCAGGCTTTCACCGCGCAGCGCCAGATGGCGGCGGAACGCAGCGCTGCCGGTCGCCTTCTTCCATGCGGCGGGGTTGTCCACCATGAACTCGCGGATCCTGCGCAAGGTGTGGTTTTCCGGATGCCAGAGGCCGCCGCCGACAAAGCAGTTGCCCGGCTGGATATGGATGTAGAACGAAGGTGCGGCTACTTCGCGGCGGCGTTCATGGAACAGACGCGCGCCGGCCCAGGGTTTGTACGGCAGCTTGTTGTTGGAAAAGCGCACGTCGCGGTGGATACGAAACAGCGAGCCGCCGACCTTGCGCGTGTCTGCGCGGTAGTGGCTGCTGATTTTCGCCAGCGGCTCGGCCAGGTCGCCGATCAGGGCGAGAAACGGCTCGCGCACGTGGGCTTCAAAATCAGGCTTGTGTTCATGGAACCAGTCGCGGTTGTTGTGCCGGTCCAGGGCGCGCAGGAAGCGCATGGTGGCATTGTCGAAATAGGCTCTGCTCATGCCGCGTCAATCCGCTTGTCTGGTGTCGATGTCGAACTCATCCGCCAGAGCCATGCCCCAGGCCTGGAGCTGGTCGAGCAGGGCGGCATCGGATCCGGGGCGCTCCTGGCGCAGTGCTGTCAGCTTTGCGAAGTAGTCGGCCAGGCTCAGGCTGGTGGCTTCGCTGCGGGTGCTCAGGCGCTGGCGTGCAAAGTCGTTCCAGTCGCGCACTTCACTGGCGTCCAGCGTGTGTGGCCAGTTGCGCGCCCGGTAGCGGAACAGCAGCGTGGCGTAGCGCGGGTCGCGGAATGCGATGGCCGCATCGGCAAGCTTTTCGGGAGGTGTACCACGCACCTGCTGCAGCAGCGGTTTGTCGGCATTGGGCAGGAATCCGTCGTAGATGGCCAGTTCCGGGTCTCCGGCCTTGCCCATGCCAAGCTGTGCTCCGTACACCTGTCGCACCTTGCCGGCCAGGTCGGGTATGGCGCGCAGGCGCGCTGCATGGCGCAGACAGGTGTCGACATCGAGACCGATGCGGCTGGTGTCGACGCCCTTGAGCACGCTCATCGGCGCCAGTGCCGGCGAGCGGTTGGTGCGTACGGTACGCAGGGCGATGCGGTCAATACCCTCGGGCAGATCATCGCGCGCAGTGAAGACCCGATCGGCAATGGCATCGGCATCCAGCGACAGCAGTTCGGTGGGGTCAACCGACAGGTCGTAGACGATGATTTCGCCACTGCGCCCGGGGTGCTGCGCAAGCGGCGCAATCAGTGTGGTGCAGCCGCGGCTGGCCGGGTATTTGGCCGACACATGCAGCACGGGTGTGCGGCCGGGAATATCAAGCAGGTCGGCGGCGGCGCGCTTGTTGCGCAGTTTCAGGTACCAGTCCCACAGCTTCGGCTGGCGTGTCTTGAGCAGGCGGGCCAGGGCGATGGTGGATTCGACGTCGGACAAGGCATCGTGCGCGCGGCGCTGTTCCAGCTTGTTGGCGGCGGCGAGGTCTTCCAGGCGGAAGCTGGGTGCGCCATCGTCGCGCAGAGGCCACTCGATGCCGGCGGGGCGCAGCGCGTGGCACATGCGCGCCAGGTCGATGATGTCCCAGCGCGAGTTGCCGTCCTGCCATTCGCGTGAATACGGGTCGTAGAAGTTGCGATACAGCAGGTTGCGGGTGAAGTTGTCGTCGAAACGCAGCGAGTTGTAGCCCACGCCGCACGTGCCCGGCTGTGCCAGCTGCTCATTCACGGCAGCGGCGAACTCGGCTTCCCCCATGCCTTCGCGTTCGGCCTGTTGCGGCGTGATGCCGGTGACCAGGCAGGCTTCCGGGTGCGGCAGGTTGTCGTGGCTGGGCTTGCACATGATCGAGACGCTGTCGCCGACCGGGTCGAGGTTCATGTCGGTGCGTATGCCGGCAAACTGCCAGATGCGATCACGAAACGGATCGGTACCGCTGGTCTCGTAATCGTGCCAGAAAAAGGAATTCGCGCTCATGGCCTTATCTTCGCATGTTTGCCAAGCATGGCGGGCCTGGTGCCCGATGGAACAAACTGCGATGGGTCCGCGAATGAGGCGGCGACCACGAAAAAGCATTTTCTGCTGTTTTCCATGGCAGTTTTGCTTCCTTTGCGAAAAAACGCTTTGAAATGCATCGTGCCTGATAAACTGCAGACTCTGCGAAAAAAGGATGCAGCATGAGTAGCGTGAACGAGGACAACCTGATATGGATCGATCTGGAGATGACCGGGCTGGATACGGATCGGGATTCAATCCTCGAGATTGCCACCGTGGTGACCAACAGCCAGCTTGACGTGCTCGCCGAGGGGCCGGTTTTCGCGATCCATCACCCGGTCGAGCGCCTCGAGGCGATGGATGACTGGAACCGTTCCCACCATGGCCGCTCAGGGCTTTGGCAGCAGGTGCTCGACTCGACTGACGATCACGCCGCAGCCGAATCCGCGACACTCGAGTTCCTCAGTCAGTGGGTGCCTGCGGGCAAGTCGCCCATCTGCGGCAACTCCATCTGCCAGGACCGGCGATTCCTGTACCGGCAGATGCGCGATCTGGAAGCCTTCTTTCACTATCGCAACCTGGATGTGTCGACCCTCAAGGAGCTGGCCAGGCGCTGGGCTCCGGACGTGGCCGCAGGGTTCAACAAGGAGTCGGCGCACACGGCACTGAGTGATGTGCACGATTCGATTGCCGAGCTGAAGCACTATCGGCAGCACTGGAGCGAGTGGATGCCGCTGGCTCGGTGAGCGGCTGGGGTAAGGGGTGAGCGGGGAGCCCGGAAGCCTGCTGCGCAGCTTTGACCCACGCCCGTCAACCGCTTCCCGCTTCCTGCTCAGGGGCGCTCCGCGCTACAATGGCCGGATGTCCAGCGCCAAGTCCCCCGCACCTGTCCTGACCATCGACGGCCCGTCCGGTTCGGGCAAGGGCACCATCAGCCGCCTTGTGGCGGACATGCTGGGCTGGCGCATGCTCGATTCGGGCGCCCTGTATCGTGCTATCGGCTACTCGGCCAGCATGGCCGGTGTGGATCTGAGCGATGGTGACGCCGTGGCTCGTAGCGCGCGGAACACGCGGATTCGCTTTCAGGCCGCCGAGGATGGCGGCGACACGCGGGTCTTCGTCAATGGCCATGACGCAACCGACGAGCTGCGCACCGAAACCTGTGGTGCGGCGGCCTCGGCCGTGGCGGTGTTCCCGTCAGTGCGCGAAGCCTTGCTGGACAAGCAGCGCAGCTTTCGCCACAAGCCGGGGCTGGTAGCCGACGGCCGCGACATGGGCACGGTGATCTTCCCGGATGCCGGGCACAAGGTGTTTTTGACCGCTAGTGCCAACGAGCGCGCCAAAAGGCGCTATAAACAGTTGAAGGACAAGGGGCTTGCGGTTACACTTGCATCCCTTCTGCGGGAGATCGAGGCGCGCGACGCACGTGATGCCCAGCGCAAGGTGGCGCCGTTGCGCCCGGCCGAGGATGCCGTGGTGATTGATACCACGGGCATGCCTATCGAGGTCGTGGTGGACAAGGTGCTGGCCCTGATCGAATCGCCGGAGGCCTGACAGAACAGTACAAACGCGCTTCGGAGAGGCGTGGGGGATGCCGTTTCCGGCGTTCGACAAGGTTTACGGACGTACCATGACAATTGAGCCGTGTCCTCTGGACACACTATTTTCACGACACCGCAACCCATGAGGGCGAAGGTGTCCCGACCGGTGGATCGCAGCGTCACTCCAATACGCAAGCGGTCCTTTCCCATCCTGGAATCCACATGACTGAAAGTTTTGCCGAGCTGTTTGAAGAAAGCCAGATCCTGACCAACCTGAAGCCGGGTGCCATCGTTTCTGGAATCATCGAGGAAATTCGTCCCGACGTCGTTGTCATCAATGCCGGACTGAAGAGCGAGGGCATCGTGCCCATCGACCAGTTCAGGAGCGACAATGGCGAGCTGGAAATCGAGGTTGGCGACGAGATCAAGGTTGCCCTGGAAGCCATCGAGGACGGTTTCGGCGAAACCCGCCTGTCGCGTGAGAAGGCCAAGCGCTCCATGGTCTGGGACGAGCTGGAAAAGGCGTTCGAGGACGAAGTGGTCGTTACCGGCAAGTTCTCCGGCAAGGTCAAGGGTGGTTTCACGGTCGATATCAACGACGTGCGGGCATTCCTGCCTGGTTCGCTGGTGGATGTGCGCCCGGTGCGCGATCCCAGCTACCTGGAAGGCAAGGATCTCGAATTCAAGATCATCAAGCTGGACCGCCGCCGCAACAACGTGGTGGTGTCGCGCCGTGCCGTGGTCGAGGAAGAGTTCTCCGAAGAGCGCGAGAAGCTGCTGGAGCGCCTGGTCGAGGGTGCCGTGGTTCCGGGTGTGGTCAAGAACCTCACCGATTACGGTGCATTCGTGGACCTTGGCGGCATCGACGGCCTGCTGCACATCACCGACATGGCATGGCGCCGCGTGCGTCATCCGTCCGAGGTGGTCAATGTGGGTGACGAGCTGGAAGTGCGCGTGCTGAAGTTCGACCGCGAGCGCAACCGTGTCAGCCTGGGCCTGAAGCAGCTGGGCGAAGATCCCTGGGTCAACATTTCGCGTCGCTACCCGGTTTCCTCGCGCGTGTTCGGCAAGGTCAGCAACGTCACCGATTATGGTTGCTTTGTGGAGATCGAGCCGGGCGTCGAAGGCCTGGTGCACGTGTCCGAAATGGACTGGACCAACAAGAACGTCAATCCGGCCAAGGTCGCCCAGGTGGGTGACGAGGTCGAAGTCATGGTGCTGGATGTCGACGAGGAGCGTCGCCGCATCTCGCTGGGCATGAAGCAGACCCAGTCCAACCCGTGGGAAGCCTTTGCCGCCATGCACAACAAGGGCGACAAGGTTTCCGGCCAGATCAAGTCGATCACCGATTTCGGCGTGTTTGTCGGCCTGGAAGGCGGCATCGACGGACTGGTGCATCTGTCCGACATTTCCTGGCAGGATGCCGGCGAGGACCTGATCCGCGAATTCAAGAAGGGTGAGGAGCTCGAGGCCGTGGTGCTGGCTGTCGATCCGGAGCGCGAGCGCATCAGCCTCGGCATCAAGCAGATGGAACAGGATCCGTTCGGTCAGTTCATGGTCTCCCATCCACGCGGCAGCATTGTCAACGGCACGGTCACCGAAGTGGACGCCAAGGGCGCCACGGTGGAGCTTGCCGACGGTGTGGATGCCTGGCTGCGCGCCAACGATATTGCCAAGGAGCGTGTCGAGGACGCCACCCAGCACTTGAAGGTGGGGGATTCGGTCGAAGCCAAGTTCACCGGCATGGATCGCAAGACCCGCAAATTGGCGATCTCCATCCGGGCCAAGGATGAAGACGATATCCGTGGCGTCATGGACGACTACAAGAGCGCCGGCAATGCCACCACCAAGCTGGGTTCGCTGCTCAAGGAACAGCTCGACAAGGCTGATTGATCGAAGTTTGCGGTGCGGGAAGGCGAGGGCCTTCCCGCGCTTGCAGTGTGTATGGGTTCAACAGGGGCGGATGGATGACCAAATCCGAGCTGATCGAGGCACTTGCCCGGCGTCAGACACATCTGGCGTTCAGTGATGTGGAAATGGCCGTCAAGGGCCTGCTTGACCAGATGAGCCAGTCGCTGGCCGATGGTGACCGTATCGAGATTCGTGGCTTCGGCAGTTTCTCCCTGCACTATCGTCCACCGCGCATGGGACGCAATCCCAAGACCGGCGACGCGGTGGCGCTGCCGGGCAAGTACGTGCCGCATTTCAAGCCCGGCAAGGCACTGCGCGACAAGGTCAACAACACGGAAGCATCCGAGTGAATCATTCGCGGGTGGCATGCCGCCCGTGATTGCGGTCACAGGCCTGGACCGGCACAGTTCACAACGACGTCGCGCGTGCATTCGGGCCGGGGAGTATCAGCGGTCTCGGGGAATCGACACTCGACCTGGCACGCGTTTTTCGGATACATTGCCGTTATGCGTCTGCTCCTGATCATCATTGTTGTGCTTTTTGCCGCCGCTGGCGTGGTATTCGGTGCCCTGAACGCGGACCTGGTCAGCTATGACCTGGTTTTCACCCGCTTCGCCATGCCCAAGGGTGCTGCCTTGCTGGGGATGCTCCTGGCCGGCTGGATTCTGGGCGGTCTGCTTGTATGGCTGTTTGCCGTGCAGCCGCTCAAGCGCAAGCTGGCGCGCACCCGCCGTCAGATTCCGGCGATTGAATCTGCCAACGAGGACGATCCGCAGACGGCCTCGGCATGAGCCCCCTGTATCTGCTGATTCCCTTGCTGCCACTGGCGGCCTGGAGCGGCTGGTACCTGGCCCGACGCGGGCGACTGTCGGATGGTGATCGCGTCAACGAGCTTTCTTCAAGCTACTTCCGCGGCCTCAACTATCTGCTCAACGAGCAACCCGACAAGGCCATCGAGGTATTCCTCGAGCTGGCCGAGCTCAACCGCGACACCGTCGAGACCCATCTGGCACTGGGCAACCTTTTCCGCCGGCGCGGTGAAGTCGAGCGCGCGATCCGTGTCCACCAGCACCTTGTTGCCCGACCCAATCTGAATGACCCGATGAAGACCATCGCGCTGCTGGAGCTGGGCGAGGACTACATGCGAGCCGGCTTGCTTGATCGCGCCGAAACCCTGTTCAGTGACCTGGTGGCCATGGGTGCGCATGCACCATCGGCATTGCGCCACCTGATTGCCATCTATCAGCACGAGCGTGACTGGCACAAGGCGATCGAGCACGCGCGCAAGCTGGAGAGCATGAGTGGTGAGCCCGAGGCCGAGACCATTGCCCACTACTACTGCGAGCTGGCCGAGCAGTCGCGCCAGCACGGCGCGATAAACGAAACGCGCGACTACATGAAGCATGCTTTCGCCAGTCACCCTGACAGCGTGCGCGCACACCTTCTGGATGGCCATTTGCTGGTTGCCGAGGACCGGCTGGCCGAAGCCGCGCTGGCCTATGAGCGCGCCTGCAATTGCGATGTCGAGTTTGTGCCCGAGATACTGCCATACTTGCTCGAGACCTATGCCGGGCTGGGTCAGGATGAGCGTGCCGAAGCGTTTCTGCGCGAGCTTCTGGACCGCTATCAGGGTATTTCGCCGGTGCTGGCCCTGCATCGCCTGATCAAGCGTCGCGATGGTGAAGATGCAGCGGTGGCGTTTCTGACCGCGCAGCTGCGGCAAAGACCGTCGGTGCGTGGCCTGACCACGCTTATCGAAGCCACTGCCAGTCGCGCCGGTGCTGCCGAGCGCAACAACTTTCTGATTCTGCGTGACCTGACGCACAAGCTGATGGAAGGCCAGGCGATGTACCGTTGCAGCCGCTGCGGGTTCGGCGCCAAGGCCCACCACTGGCAATGCCCCAGTTGCAAGAGCTGGGGTAGCGTCCGCCCGATACGTGGCGTGGCCAACGAGTGAGTTCGACCATGCCTGTCAGCGATCTGGTCCTTGCTTTCTTTCTCAGCCTCGTCTTGTCCTGCCTTCTGGTTGGTGTCACTTTGCGTTATGCGCTCAGGCGGGGTTTGCTGGATGCGCCCGGGCGACGGCGTTCGCACACCGTGGCCACGCCGCGAGGTGGGGGGCTTGGCCTGCTGCTGGCCGTGCTTCCGGTGCTGTGCTGGGCATGGTTGGGCCCCGCATCGTGGCTTGCTCCGGCCGAGGCGCTTGCCATGCTTGCGGCCCTGCTCCTCCTGATGCTGGTGGGTTGGCTGGATGACCATCACAATCTGCCACTGCTGCCGCGCTTCGTGCTGTATTTGCTGGCCTCGGCACTGCTGGCTGTGGTTGTCCTGCATGATCTGCAGGGCTGGTCGCCCGTGCTGCGCCTGCTGGCCGGGTTGGGGCTGGTACTCGCCACCGGCTGGTCGATAAACGCGCACAATTTCATGGATGGCATCGACGGCCTGCTCGGCATGCAGATGCTGTTCTATTTCACCGCTCTGGGCGCCGTGGCCTGGCTGTTGCAGGCTGCCGGGGTGGCATTGGCTTGTGCAGGGCTGGCCGCCGCATGCCTCGGTTTCCTGTATTACAACCGGCCGCCTGCGCGCATCTTCATGGGTGATGTCGGCAGCGTGGCGCTGGGCTGGCTGGTGGCCGCCCTGGCGGCACTTCTGTGGCGACAGGCGCCGGACAGCGTATGGGCGGCCCTGATTCTCAGCTCCGCATTCATCATCGATGCCAGTCTGACCCTGCTGCGGCGCATGTGGCTTGGGCGGCGCTGGTACACTGCCCATCGGGAGCACGCTTACCAGTGGCTGGTGCGCAGTGGTTTCAGTCATGCCCAGGTGACACTGTTCTATGTTGCGTGGAATGTGCTGCTGGCCTTGCCCCTGGCCCTGGCGGCACTGATCTGGCCACGGCTGGCTCCGGGCCTGCTCGCGCTGATCTGCGCAATCGGCGTGCTGGTACATGCGGCCATTCGATATTATTGCCACACGACGCGTGACAGGAGACGACGCGGTGCTGCGTAAAATCATCGGCATCATTCACCCACGGATTGCCGTGGTTGTGCATGACCTGGGCATGGTCTGGCTGGCCTGGATGGCGGCCAATGGCCTGCGCTACGCGATGTTGTCCGGGTCATCGCCGATTGGCTGGCTGTCGGTGGAAACCTGGATCGTGCTTGCGGTACAGACAGCCATTCTCGGCTGGACCGGCCTGTACAAGGGCCTGTGGCGTTTTGCCAGTCTGCCGGACCTGTGGAACATCCTGCGCGCCGCCATCGCAGGCGCACTGGTGGCGGCGCTGGCGCTGTTCCTATACAACCGCCTGGCCACCGTGCCGCGCTCGGTATTGCTGATCTACCCCTTGATCCTCAGCGCACTGCTCGGCCTGCCGCGCCTGGCCTGGCGCTACTGGAAGGACAGCCGGCTGGATCTGTTCCAGGCCAGGCCCAGCAAGCGCGTGCTGATTCTTGGTGCCAGTCCTGCGGGCGAGGCACTGGTGCGTGACCTGAAGCGTGACAGCCAGTATCGGGTTGTCGGCTTTCTCGATGATGATCGTTCGCTGCGCGGTGCCAATGTGCACGGGGTGCCGGTGCTTGGCCGTATCGGCCAACTGGAGGAAATTGCACGCTCGGTGGCCGCCGAAATGCTGCTGCTGGCATTGCCATCGGCAAGCAGCCAGCAGATGCGCAAAATCGTGGATCTGTGCGAAGCCACGCAACTGCCATTTCGTACCGTGCCCCGCCTCGAGGACGTGGTATCCGGGCGTGCCCAGTTCAACCAGTTGAAGAAGGTGGCCATCGAGGACCTGCTCGGGCGCGAGCAGGTAGAGCTCGACTGGACCGCCATACGCGAGAACCTGACCGGCAAGCATGTGCTGGTCACCGGCGGTGGCGGTTCGATCGGATCGGAGCTGTGCCGGCAGGTCGCGCGCCTCGGCGCCGCGTCGCTGACCATCCTGGAAACCAGCGAGTTCAACCTGTACCAGATCGAGCGCGAGTTGCGCGCCGCCTGGCCCGAACTGCTGCTGCGGCCGCTTCTGGGAGACTGCGGCAACGAGGTCAGTTGCGAACACGCCTTTGCCGTCTCACGGCCGCAGGTCGTGTTTCATGCCGCCGCCTACAAGCATGTGCCATTGTTGGAGGACCAGCCCAGCGAAGCCTTCCGCAACAATGTGCTCAATACCCGCAATGTGGCGCGCGTCGCCGATCGCCACGGGGTGGAGAGTTTTGTCATGATCTCGACCGACAAGGCGGTCAACCCGAACAGCGTCATGGGTGCCTGCAAGCGCATCGCCGAGATGTGGTGCCAGAATGTTGCCGAGCGCTCCGGAACCCGCTTCATCACGGTACGCTTTGGCAACGTACTCGATTCGGCCGGCTCGGTGGTGCCGCTGTTCCGGGAACAGATCGAGGCCGGAGGGCCGGTCACCGTCACCCATCCCCAGGTAGCACGCTACTTCATGACCATTCCCGAGGCCTGCCAGCTGATTCTGCAGGCTGCGGTGCTGGGCGACGGTGGCGAAATCTTTGCGCTGGACATGGGCGAACCCGTCAATATCCGTTATCTGGCCGAACAGATGATCCGGCTGGGCGGCAAGCAGCCCGGGCGTGACGTGCAAATTGTCTACACCGGCCTGCGACCGGGGGAGAAGTTGTTCGAGGAACTGTTTCACCCGCTGGAAAAATACGGGCACACGCGGCACCCGAAGATCTATCTGGCACGTTCGCGCAGCGTGGGCTGGGACCGTCTGTCGGTACAGCTGGCGCGGGCCGAGAAAGCGATCTCCGAAGCCGATGACGAGGCCTTGATGACCATCATGGGCAGGCTCTTGCCGGAGTTCGGCACGCGCAATGCCCATACGCACGACAATGTTGTCAATCTGACTGACAACCAGGACAAGACGGGAGCCCAATGAGTTCACGCATGCGCAAAGTGGTATTTCCCGTCGCCGGATTCGGCACGCGTTTCCTGCCCGCCACGAAATCGGTTGCCAAGGAGTTGCTGCCGGTGCTGGACCAGCCGCTGATCCAGTACGCGGTGGACGAGGCCGCCGATGCCGGCGCCGACACGCTGGTATTCGTCACCAATCGCAACAAGCACGACATTGCCAACTACTTCGACTGCGCCTTCGAGCTGGAGGCCAAGCTGCGCGCCGACGGCAAGCAGGAACTGCTCGACACGGTGCAGAGCACCTTGCCCAAAGGCATGCGTGCGGTCTTTGTTACCCAGCCGCAGGCATTGGGCCTGGGCCATGCCGTGCTGTGCGCCAGGCCCGTCATCGGCGACGAGCCATTTGGCGTGATCCTGCCTGACGACCTGATTCTGGGCGCGCGTCCGGGTGCGCTGCGGCAGATGGCTGATGTTGCCGAACGCGAGCAAGCTGCGGTACTGGCGGTGCAAGATGTCCCGCGCGAAAAGACCGGCAGCTATGGCATCGTCGACGCCGAACGCATTGACGAGCGCAGCAGCCTGGTGCGCCATATGGTGGAAAAGCCATCACCCGATGATGCCCCGTCGACGCTGGGCGTGGTGGGTCGCTATGTGCTGCCAGCGCGCATCTTCGATCTGCTGGCCAACACCAGGCCAGGCAAGGGTGGCGAGATCCAGCTTACCGACGCCATTGACAGCCTGATTCGGGATGGTCGCGTGCTGGCTTGGCGTTTTGATGGCCAGCGCTTTGATTGCGGCAACAAGCTGGGCATGGTCGAGGCGACGGTGCATCTGGCTCTGCGTGATCCGGAACTCGCGCCTGCTGTGCGCGCCTTGCTGGAACGGATGTAAGGCGACGCGTCGCAGCACCCCGGGACCGGGTCCTGAGGTGCTGCGGGATACCGATGGGATCAGGGATTCGCAAGCCCTGGCGCTGTCGGGCAATTCCCTTGCGCTGGAACCTTGTCAGCCCAGCGCCTTCAGCGCCGCATCGTAATCCGGCTCCTCGGCGATCTCGCCAACCAGCTGCGAGTGGATCACCTTGTTGTCGGCATCCAGCACTACCACCGCGCGTGCGGCCAGGCCGGCCAGCGGGCCGTCGCTCAAGGCAACGCCGTAATCGTGCAGGAATTCGCGCCCGCGCATGGTCGACAGCATGGTGACGTTGTCGATGCCCTCGGCACCGCAAAAGCGTGCCTGGGCAAACGGCAGGTCGGCGGAGATGCACAACACCCGGGTATTGTTCATCTGCCCCGCCAGGTTGTTGAAGCGACGCACCGACGCGGCACAAACCCCGGTGTCGATACTGGGAAAGATGTTGAGGACCTTGCGCTTGCCGGCAAAATCGGCCAGTGAGCGATCACCCAGATCCTTGTCCACCAGCGTGAAGTCGGTCGCGGTGGCGCCATTGGCGGGGAACTGGCCATCGACCTTTACCGGTTTGTCATGAAAAGTGACTTGGGACATGGCTATCTCCTGCAAAGCTTGATGAATGAAATACACCATCATACAACGCCAGGTTGACCGCAGCCGGTCCCGGATCGAGCGCACCCAGTCACAGTGGCCGACTTTGCTCCTCCAGCGTCATTCTGCGCGCAGGGAGCAGGGCGACCGGAGTCGCAGAATCCACTCGTCGATAGCGTAACTCGCCACGTGGCAAGGGCCGTGTGGATCCTGCGACTCCGCTTCGCTCCGCGCAGGATGACGGAAGGTAGGCGCGCCTTGCACGGGATGACGCGAGGGGGGCGTGCCTGGCGCAGGATGACGCAAGAGGACCGCGCTGCGCGCAGGGATGATGGTGCCCGGTAGTGGCGGTGCCGTCACGGACCCGTGGCGCAGAGCCTACACGCGCGCAAACACCAGGCTGGCGTTGGTGCCGCCAAAGCCGAAGCTGTTGGACATCACCGTGTTCAACTGCGCCTCGCGCGTGTGCCGAAGTATCGGGTATCCGGCTGCCTTGGGGTCCAGCACATCGATGTTGGCCGATCCGGCCATGAATCCGTCCTGCATCATCAGCAAGCTGAAGATGGCTTCGTGCACGCTTGCCGCGCCCAGCGCATGTCCGGTCAGGGCCTTGGTCGAGGAAATCGGCGGGATGTCATTGTCGAACACCTTGCGCACGGCCTCCAGCTCCACCACATCACCCAGTGGAGTGGCCGTGGCATGGGTGTTGAGATAGTCAATCGGGCGATCAAGACCCGCGGTCGCTGCCTGCATGCAGCGCACCGCACCTTCACCGGAGGGTGCCACCATGTCGGCGCCGTCGGACGTCACGCCGTAGCCGACCAGTTCGGCCAGAATCGGCGCGCCCCGGGTGCGCGCGTGGTCGTAGTCTTCCAGTACCAGCATGCCGCCGCCGCCACCGATGACGAAGCCGTCGCGGTTGGCATCATACGGACGCGAGGCGCTTTCGGGCGTGTCATTGAAGTTCTTGGACAAGGCGCCCATGGCGTCAAACTGCGAGGTCATGCCCCAGTGAATTTCCTCGCCGCCGCCGGCGAACACGATGTCCTGTGCGCCGTGGCGGATCAGGTCGGCGCCTGCGCCGATGCAGTGCGCGGAGGTGGCACAGGCGGCTGCAATCGAATAGCTGATGCCCAGAATGCCGAAGGCCGTGGCCAGATTGGCTGACACCGTCGAGCACATGGTTCTTGGCACCATGTAGGGGCCGATACGACGCACGCCTTTTTCCTTCAGCAGACGGCCGGTCTCGATCTGCCACTGCGGCGAGCCGCCGCCCGAGCCGGCGATGAGGCCGATACGCGGGTGGCAGATGGCATCCAGGCTCAGCCCGGCGTTGTCGATGGCCGAGCGCATCGCTACATGAGCATAGGCGGCCGCATCACCCATGAAGCGCTTCAGCTTGCGGTCGATGCGCTCTTCCAGGTCGATTTCCGGGATGCCGGCAACCTGGCTGCGCAGGCCATTCTCGACAGCCCCGGGGTCGGTGCGGATGCCACTCTTGAGCTCGCGCAAGGCCTCGCTGACCGTGTCTGCGGCATGACCCAGGCATGAGACGATACCCATGCCGGTAACGACTACTCGGCGCATGTCAGAAGTCCTCCGGTGACTGGAACAGTCCCACGCGCAGATTGCTGGCGTTATAGATGAGGTGGTCGTCGACATAGGTGCGACCGTCGGCAACCACCAGTTTCAGGCGACTGCGCACCACGCGGTGAATGTCGATCTCGTAGCGGACCCGCTTGGCCTTGGGCAGCACCTGTCCGGTGAATTTGACCTGGCCGACACCCAGTGCGCGGCCGCGGCCCGGCTCGCCCAGCCAGGGCAGGAAAAACCCGGTCAACTGCCACATGGCGTCCAGTCCCAGGCAGCCCGGCATGACCGGATCGCCCTCGAAATGACAGTCGAAAAACCACAGGTCAGGCCGGATATCCAGCTCGGCATGCAGCTCGCCCTTGCCATGCGCACCGCCATGATCGTTGATCAGCGTAATGCGGTCGAACATCAGCATGGGCGGCTTCGGCAGGCGGGCATTGCCGGGGCCGAACATCTCGCCGCGCGCACAGGCGAGAATCTGCTCTTTATCAAGCGAAGTGGGGCGGTTCATCGATGGTCCGGTTCAGGTGATAGTGCAGAGCCCGGGCACAGCGGCTCCGTCGAATCCGCATGGTAACAATAAATGGGTGGCCGGGTCCCTGATTCGGTTCCCCAGAGTGTGTCTCCGGGCCGATTGTCGGGCGGACACCGAGTCTGAGACATAGTGCTGGAAACCGGGCGTGTCATTGGGCCGGCGCAGCAGAAGCTTGGTGAATAATGCGGGCCAGGTGTGTAAACCCACCACGTTGTGCAGTGGAATGCGGCTGATGTGCGCACGGATATCCGTCGTCAGCTCGTCATCCTGGACGCCGCGCAGCGGCGATCCGGGGTCCATTTTGATTTTGATGAGTGGCACCGTGAAGTGGAGTGAACAAATGGATCCCGGGTTTCCTCGCTCCTCAAAACGCGGTCATCCATGGCCGCTCGCCGCGTCGCCTGCGGCGGCCCCAGGATGACGAAAATGCCGATCCGCAGCTCCCGCGCCACGTCCTGGATGAACAACCTGCTGGGAGATCACAGCTAGGGAACGATCCCGGCCCATCGTGCATGGCCGAACTTGTCCTGGATGAGCGCCTTGGCCCGATTGATGTCTTCCGCGCGCAGGGCGTCGTCGGACAGACCGTGCCGTGTGCGGAAGGTGTCGATCATGCTGGCGATCACTGCCTCGCGTGCCATGCCGGTCTGGCTGCGCAGCGGATCGACACGCTTGGCAGCACTGGTGGTGCCCTTGTCGGACAGCTTTTCGCGACCAATGCGGAGCACATCCATCATCTTGGCGGCGTCGATGTCGTAGGCCATGGTGACGTGGTGCAGAACCGCCTTGCCGCGTCGTGCCTGGGCCGCACCGGCAATCTTGCCGGCTTCGGAGGCAATGTCGTTGAGCGGCTGGTACCAGGCCTTGATGCCCAGGGAGCCCAGCGCATCAATGACCCAGGCATCCATCATGGCGTAGGATTCCTGGAACGACAGTCCATGGACCATCGACAGCGGGGCACTGATGGAATAGGTGATCGTGTTGCCCGGTTCGATGAACATGGCGCCGCCACCGCTGATCCGGCGCACCACCTCGATACCGTGGCGATGCGCGCCGTCGGCATCAACCTCGTTGGCCAGAGACTGGAAGCGGCCGATGACCACGCAGGAGGAGGACCACTCCCAGACGCGCAAGGTGGGGGCGCGTTGTCCCGCCGACACCTGATCGGTGATGACCTCGTCCAGCGCCATGTGCATGGCTGGCGACTGCGGCGGTTCATGGATCAGCTGCCAGTCGTGGTCGTTCCAGGCCGTGCGGCTCATGCCTTCGGGCCCCGGCCAAGGGCGCGCAGCACCGTCGCGGCCACTGCTTCGGGCGAGAATCCGTACATGGCGACATCGGCATCCAGGGCCGCATCGACAGCCTGGGCAATGTCATCTGCGGATGCGGTGGCGGGGAGACCTTCCAGCGCCGCATTGATTTGCGCCAGTGCCGTATCCGGCTCCAGGAAAAAATCGCCGCTCAATTGCACCTTGTGCAGGCGGCCATCCTCGATGTCCAGATCCACCACCACCAGCTTGCCACCGGAGACCTTGTATTCGCCATGCATGGGCGACGATTTCCATTCTGCCTTGCGTTGCGCACAGGATGAGACCGTTGCAGATCAGGTGCAAGCGCAGCAATGCCTGTTATCGGCCCACTGTATTTTCCTGCCCCCTCATGCTGCTCTCGTACGCGCCAGTCCGATGCCGTTTCATCGTCGTCATTGCGGCGCGATGTTGCTCTCGTCACCCCGGCGCAGTGTCCCTTTGGTCATCCCGGCGCAATGTCGCAGTCGTCATCCCGGCGCAGGCCGGGATCCAGTATAGAAAACTGTGCGAAGCACGCAGCAATTGCCTTGTGTGCTTCGCACCAGACCAGACTGGATGACCCGCCGTTCGGCGGTTGTACAGCGCTTCCGGCCTGCGCCGGGATGACGAGAAGTGGCGTTCCGGTCAATTCCGGCCTGCGCCGGGATGACGAGAAGTGGGGTTCCGGACGATTCCCGGCCTGCGCCGGGATGACGAGAAGTGGCGTTCCGGACGATTCCCGGCCTGCGCCGGGATGACTAGAAGTAGCCTTTCGGCCAGTTCCGGCCTGCGCCGGGATGGCGAGACGTAGCCATTTGACCGGTTCCCGGCCTGCGCCGGGATGACGAGACCTGGTGCCTCCAGCCCATCGCGGCCCGTGTGCCGGTACCGGTCCTGTGCTCAGTAGGCCTCGGTATCGTAGGGGTCGTCCTGGTTGAGCGTGGCATTTTCCTTGCCGCCGCCTTCGGCAAGGCGGATTTTCAGTGCCAGACCATCGTGGGAGTCGGCCTTGTTGAGTGCCTCTTCCAGATCGATCTTGCCTTCCTTGTACAGCGCGTACAGGGACTGGTCGAACGTGTGCATGCCTTCGGACAGGCTCCGGTCCATGGCCTGCTTGACTTCGTGGATGTCGCCGCGACGGATCATGTCGCGGATCAGTGGGGTGTTGAGCAGCAGTTCGGTTGCCGGCAGGCGGTGGCCGTCCTTGCCGATCACCAGGCGCTGGCTTATGACGGCGCGCATGTTGAGCGCCATGTTCATGAGAATGTTCTTGTGCGCCGACTCGGGGAAGAAGTTGAGGATGCGCTCCAGGGTCTGGTCGGCGTTGTTGGAGTGCAGGGTGGCCAGCACCAGATGTCCCGTCTCCGAGAAGCCGATGGCCGCTTCCATGGTGTCCGTATCACGAATTTCGCCGATCAGGATCACGTCCGGCGCCTCGCGCATGCCATTCTTCAGCGCATCGCGATAGCTGTGCGTGTCCATCCCCACCTCGCGCTGGTTGACGATGGACTTCTTGTGCCGGTGCAGGTATTCGATCGGGTCCTCGATGGTGAGGATGTGGCCGGACTTGTTCTTGTTGCGATGGTCGATCATCGCTGCCAGCGTGGTGGACTTGCCCGAGCCGGTTGCGCCTACCAGCAGGATCAGGCCGCGAGGCTCCATGATCAGGTCCTGGAAGATCGATGGCAGGCGCAGTTGCTCGATCGACGGGATGACGCTTTTGATGGCACGGATCACCATGCCCACTTCACCGCGCTGCTTGAATACATTGATGCGGAACCGGCCGGCATCCTTCACGGCGATGGCGATGTTCAGTTCCAGGTCGCGTTCGAACTGCGGCACCTGGCCCTCGTCCATCAACGAGTAGGCAATCTTCTTGACCATGCCGCTCGGCAGGCCGGTGTTGCCCAGCGGGTACAATTTGCCTTCAACCTTGATGTTGACCGGCGCGCCGGTGGACAGGAACATGTCTGATGCGCCCTTGTCCACCATCAGCTTGAGGAAATAGCCGATATCCATGATGTTGCTGCCCCTTGGTGATTCAGTCTTGCACGATAAGCGCTGAGCATGCACGATGTCAGCAGGTATCACAATACTCTTTTTTGCAGGCCGAGAACGCGACATATGACACGTAAACGACCGATTTCTGGGCGATTTGGCACGTCTCTCGCCCTGTCTGGCGCCACATGCCTGCTTCTGGCTGGCTGTGCGTCGGTGCCGCCACCGACCAGCCTGATGAGTCAGGCCACTGCAGATGTCGATGCAGCGCGTGCCGCAGGCGCGCGCGATCATGCGCCGCTCGAGCTTGGTTTTGCGCTCAAGAAGCTGGATCTTGCGCAGTCGGCCATGGGCCAGGAGGACTACGAACAGGCGACTCGGCTGGCGCAGGAATCACAGGCCAACAGCAATCTGGCCCGGGTCAAGTCCCAATTGGCCCGGTTGCGCGACAAGATCGACAAGCAGGGTGCCGAAAATGCGCGCATGCGCAGCAAGCTTGACGACAACGAGCAGGGCGCCGGCAAGGCGTCTGGAGGTGGCGCATGAGGACATTGTCGAACCATGCCTGCGCGCTTTGGCTGGGCATTGTGCTGCTGGCAGCCGGCGCATCAGGAACCACTGCGGTGGCCGCCGAGCCGGATCTCGATTATCAGCGCCTTACCGCCAGCCTCGATCATCTGGCTGCTGACCCGATCCTGGGTCAGTACGCACAGGCCGAGCGCGCCCGCGCCCGGGATACCCTGCAAAATCTGGCACAGGCCGGGCGCAAGGAACGACCGCACTGGTTGTATCTGGCCGAGCGGCGGGTAGA
>CAWDBD010000024.1:0-20544 GCA_963800395.1 uncultured Gammaproteobacteria bacterium | reverse complement strand
GGCCCTGGATATCGTCTGGCACCGGGATCGCGTCACGCTCGGCGATGTTGATGTCCGGGCTGTAGTCGTAGGGGCCATGGGCCTCGATACTGATGGCAAAGATGAACTGCGGTGGCCCACCGTCCTTGAGCTGGCGCAGGATCTCGTCGGTCATGTCCTTGTCGGACACATAGCGGCCATCTTTGTGCACATCGGCGGGGAAGTCGCGCATGGAGATGAAGCGCTGGAAACCCAGTGCCTTGAATGCGGCCGTGCGGTTCCAGAACTCGGGCCGATTGGCATGTACGGCGGTCGTGGTGTAACCGTGCCGTTCCAGCGTGCGCACCAGGCTCGGGATCTTGCCTTGCGTGAACTGCAGGTAGGGAAATTGTATGGCCGGGTAATAGCGCAGGCTGATCCCGGTGAGCACCTCGAACTCGGTGCGTATGGTGCCGCCGCCGAAGGTCGGTACATGCAGCCGGCCGTGCTCGCCGGTCTGCCGCAGACGAGCCAGCTCGGGTATGAAGGCGTTGGCATCGTAGCCTTTCAGAATGCCCGGATCGATGAATGATTCACTCTGCACGATCACGATGTCGGGCAGTGCCTGACTGGAAGCCTCGGCAAGATCCGACTGCAACTGCGGGCTCACCCGCTCAATGAGCTGCCTGGCGCTGGCGACATCCGGCTTCGGCTGCGCGCTGCTGTAGCGCAGATTGAACAGGTTGAGCATCGATATCATGCCGGCGCTGCGTGCCGTGTTGCCGGCCGACCACGGCTGCAGGCCAGACTGGGGCGATACACCGTGCTCCAGGCCGGCACGGCCAGCATGAGGGTGACCAGCAGGAGCAGTGACGCACCACCGCTGGCCGTGCGAATCCACAAGTGACGCGGCAGCAGCGGGGGTTCACGCCAGATCAGCAGCGCGGTGAACGCCACCGCGGCCACCAGCGCCAGCCACAGCCACGGCGTATGCGGCAGGTAACCTTCCAGCAGGTGGCCGCCGCCGCCTTCGAGTTGGCCGAGCATGCGGAAATCGGCCGGCATCAGCGGCGTGGCCAGATTCATCATCTTGAGTGCATTGGCGCCGTACACCAATGCCGCCAACAGCCACGCCAGCCAGCACGACAACACCATCCGTCGGGTCCATGCAGCCAGCAGCACCGCCAGCAGAAGGAACGGCAAGGCATTGAGCAGGGGCTTCAGCGGCGCCGACCACAAGGCCAGTGGCGTGACCGCCGGCGAGGGATCAAGCAGGGCCACGCTTGCGACCAGCGCGATGGCCAGACCCGGGCCCAGCAGCCAGGGAACCCAGCGCTGGCGACGCCGGGGTGCTTCTATGCGGTGATCAGAGTGCGTCAAGTCAGCGGTCCCAGAGCAAACTCGCAATGTACCGCAGTCATGCACTCAATTTGCTGAACAGGTGACAGCAGGGCAATGGTGCACTGCAACGTGGCAAAAGCTGAAAAATGCGTTAAAACAATGTTTCAGCGCCTGTGGGCGCCGGGGAGGTCGGCCCGTCTGGAACATCAGGCGGGCCGTTTTTGTTCTGGCCCCCGGATATCGAGGCGGCGATGCCTTGCGGTTATGCTGTGCGGGTTTCCAACCGGCACGCGCGATGACTGCAAACGCTCAACTGGAACTGGACGCCTGGCTGGACGAACGCTGGGACACACTGTGCCAGCGTGCAGCGGCCCAAGGCGTGAGCGTCGTGGACGATGCGCAGGCCCTCGCCTGCTGGCGCAAGGTTCTGCTGGCCAGCGACTTCGGTTTTGACGTGTTGCGTCGCCAACCCGAGCTGTTGGCGGCATCGGCATGGCAGACGTTCCGGGACGATGATGCCGCTCTGGCGCAGCGCATCAATGAAGCGGTACATGGCATCGACGATGAAGCGGTCTTCATGGCGGCGTTGCGACGCGTGCGCCAGCGTGAGGCCTTGCGACTGATCCTGCGCAGTGTCAACGCGATCGACGATGTTGCCGCAACCCTGCATGCGACCACTGATCTGTATGTCGCCTTGCTGCGCTCGGCGCTCGACTTTGCCGGCAAGACCCTGCGTGAACGCCATGGCGTGGCGCGATCAGGCGACGGTGAAGCGCAGCAACTGGTGGTTGTCGGCATGGGCAAGCTGGGTGGCGGAGAACTCAATTTTTCCTCCGACATCGACCTGATACTGGCCTATGCCGAACCAGGCCAGAGCGATGGTGGCCGGCCGCTGGACAACGAGGACTACTTCGTCCGCCTGGGTCGCAAACTGGTGCATCTGCTTGCGCACCCCGGGCCCGACGGCATCGTGGCTCGGGTCGACTTGCGCCTGCGGCCCTTCGGTCAGGCCGGGCGTCTGGCCCTGCCGTTTGCGGCCATGGAGCATTACTACCAGCGCGAAGGGCGTGATTGGGAACGCTACGCGTGGATCAAGGCAGCGCCGGTGGCTGGTGATACCGCTGCTGGCGAGCAACTGCTGGATCTGTTGCGACCGTTTGTCTATCGCAAATATCTTGACTACGGTGCCTTCGCCGGCTTGCGCAAGCTGAAGGCGCTGATTGCCGATCAGGTCGCTCGCAAGGACCTGTCGGATAACCTCAAGCATGGCCCGGGCGGCATTCGCGAGGTCGAGTTCTGTGTGCAGCTGATACAGATGATCCGCGGTGGGCGCGAGCCGGCGCTGCGGGTGCGCGGCCTGTTGCCGGCTCTGGCGGCATGCGCCGACCGTGGCTTCATGGATGCCGATTCGGCACGCCGCCTGCGCCAGGCCTATCTGTTCCTGCGCGCTGCCGAGAATGCGGTTCAGATGCTGGCCGACCAGCAGACACACGACATCCCCGACGATGCGCGTGCGCGCCGTCGGGTCGCCCTGTCGCTTGGCTTCGAGGACTGGCCGGCCATGGCAGACGAGTTGCAGGCGCAACGCGAATTCGTGCAGACCACCTTTGCCGACCTGCTGCTGCCCCATGCCGAGGGCGATGAGCCGCAGGGGGACGATCGTGATGTCGGATTGTGGCAGGCTGCCAGGCAGAACGCGCTGGAGGCTGATCGCGTCGCAGATCTCGGCTTTCAGCCGGGTGAGCAGGGTCGGCGCGCGCTGCTGTCGGTCGCTCGATCGGCCCCGGTACGGATGATGTCGGCGCGCTCGGCCGAGAGGCTGGACCGATTGATGCCGCACCTGATCGGTGCGGCACGCAAGACCCCGTTTCCGGCAGCCTGCCTTGAGCGCCTGGCAAGCCTGGTGCAGGCGGTGGCCAGACGCTCGTCCTACCTGACCCTGCTGGAAGAACAGCCGGCAGCGCGTCAGCATCTGGCCGAACTGTTCGCGGACAGCGCCTTCCTGGCCGAGCGGGTCATCGAGCAGCCCATTCTGCTCGATGACGTGCTCGATCCGCGCATGGATCAACTGCCCCTCAAGAGACACGCCATTGCCGATGAGATAAGCCATGCGCTTGATAGCCTGGACGAGCGCCATTCCGAAGCCGATCTGGAGCGGCTCAACGAGACGCGCGCCAGTCTGGCGTTCCGTCTGGGTCTGGCCTTCCGTGATGGCCAGGCTTCGGCGCCCGCCATCGCCAGGCGGCTGGCCGCGCTGGCCGAAGCGGTCGTGGACGAGGTGCTGGATCTGGCCCGGCGCGAGCTGATCGCACGCCACGGGTCCCTGCCGGCGAGCGAGACGGGTGATGGCTTTGCGGTCATTGCCTATGGTTCGCTTGGCGGCAGCGAACTGGGGTTTGCGTCAGATCTTGATCTGGTTTTTCTGTATGACGAGTCGCGCATGGGCCAGAGCAGCGATGGTGAGCGGCCGCTGGAAGCGGTGCGCTGGTATCAGCGACTGGCGCAACGTGTGGTGCACTGGCTTACCAGCCCCCAGCGTGGCGGACGCCTTTACGAGGTCGACACACGGCTGCGGCCCGATGGCTCCAAGGGCATGCTGGTTTCCAGCCTGGACGGTTTTGTCGACTACCAGCAGAACCGCGCCTGGATCTGGGAGCATCAGGCGCTGGTCCGCGCGCGCCCGGTGGCCGGTGATGCCATGCTGATGCAGCGTTTTGGCCAATGGCGTGATGTGGTGCTGGCGCGGCAGCGCGATCCGGCCCAGGTCAGTCTGGAGGTCAGTCGCATGCGCCAGCGCTGGCGGCGCGAGAGAGATCGCTCGGATGCGGACCGGATCGACCTGAAGCAGGGCCATGGTGCCTTGCTGGACCTGGAGTTTCTGTTGCAGATCCTGGTCCTGTCCCATGCGCACAGCCATCCGGGTTTGCTGGTCAGTGGCAACACGGGCCACCTGATCAAGGCGGCAGCCGATGCGGGCCTGCTCAGTCCGGAGCAGTCACAGCTGCTGGACCAGGCCCATGGTGCGCTGCTGGCCTGTGCATTGCGCTGTGCCATGGACAAGCGACCGCGCGTGGCCCGGCGCGAGCCTGAGCTGCAGCGGCACCTTGATCTCATCGCCCGGCTAGCCTATGAGCACGGGCTGGACCCGAACCCGCCATCGGATCCGTAGCGTCCTGCAGCGGCCGATCCCGGAGGCGCCGCAGCATGCGGGCGCCGGAGTCAGTCCGGGTCGCTGCGGCAATCAGGCAAAGTGGGCCCGCATCCGCTGCAGCATCAGGCCGGCGATCTCGCGCGTTTCACGCAGAGGCTGTTGTGCGGTTGCGGCAGGGGCATTGAGGTCATGCAGCCAGCCGCCATCACGCAGGGCCTGGTGAAACTGTGCCAGTCTTGCCGGCAGGCCCGGTGCGGAAAGGCTGTGTACCGGTGCGCCGCTGGCCGCGGCCTCCGACAGCATGTTGACCGAGTCGGGCGTGACCACGATGCGGTCGGCCCAGGCCAGATGTCCCGGATAGGGATTGTCGCCGTCTGCGGCCCCCAGCCATGCCTGGCCGACATGTGCCGCCAGTGCCTGGCGCAGTGCTTCGGCGAAGGCTGGCGGCGTTCGCGGCGACGCGCACAGGAGAATGCTGCCGCTACCATCCAGATGGCTGGTCACTGCGTGCATCAGTGCCTGGTGCAGTTGCGCATCAAAGCGCACGCCCCGGCGAGGGCCACCCAGCAGCAACGCCACCCGCGGCTGTGGCAAATCGGCCAGCGAGGAGAAATCCGAACGTGCCTTGGCCAGCCATGCCGAATCAACCGGGTTGAGTGATCCGATCGGATTGATGACATTGTCGCCGCGCACGCCATCATGCTGCGGGGCAATCAGCAGGTCCCAGTGTCTGCTGTGGATGCGCGGATTGAGAATCTGCACGCAGAAGCTGGCCTGGCCGGCCTGCAGATGCAGCCATCGGGTGACCCAGGCTGCCTGGCGTCCGCAACCGACGACCAATCGCGGCCATGGCGGCTTGTTGGGCAGCGGAGCGTTGCCCCGCTGCGCCAGCCCGGCCAGGCGTGGCAGTCTGGGTGCCAACTGCGACCAGGGCGCGCGCAGATCGGTCACTACTTCGCCCGCCGACATGCCGGAGGCCCGCACCAGGGCACGCGCCTGGCGCAGGTTGCCGAATCGACCATCGGTGACGATCAGTGCGTCGCTCACGTATTCACTTCACATTGGGATTGCCTTGACTAAGCTGGATGCTCGCATATTGACGGCAGTCGTCAAGCATTTCCTGTCACCGACTTCAAGGAGTACCCATGCGCACTCCCATTTTCGCAATCGGCATGGCCGCCGCGATCCTTCTTTCTGCAGGCCCGGCAGCGCGCGCGGCCCCGGTCACCTACACCCTTGATCCGAACCACACCGATATCGTGGCAACCTGGGATCATTTCGGATTCTCCCGTCCCAGCGCCATGTTCGATCATGTGACCGGCACCCTGACCTATGACCCGGACAAACCCGGGGCGTCATCGGTCGAAGTCAGCATTCCGGTCTCGAGCGTGCACACCTCGTCGGACAAACTGGACGAGCATCTGCAGAGCAGTGATTTCTTCGATGTCGCCAAATGGCCCAACATCCACTTCAAGAGCACCCATGTGGAAGCGGGCGCGGCGCCAGACGCGCTCAAGGTCACCGGCGACCTCACGGTACACGGAGTGACCCGCCCGATAACGCTGGACGTACATGTCAACAAGGTGGGGGTGCAGCCGATGGCCAAGGCCCGGGCCGCCGCGTTCAACGCCACGGCACACCTGAATCGCTCGGACTTCGGCGTCAAGATGTATGTGCCGATGGTCAGTGATCGCATCGACCTGAGCATGACCACCGAGGCCGTCGAGAGCTCGTCGGACTAGCCGTCACTGCTATTCACCGCGAGGCCATCCCGGCAGGCGCCGGGATGGCCCGCAATGGCGGTCATGCTCAGAGCCGTCCGGCCGGGCATGACATGCGTTGCTGGCTACTGGGTGACGCCTGAGTCCTTGAGGCTGGCCAGGCGCTGCAGATCAACGCTGGCCACGGCGCGCTTGAGGTCCTCGAAGCTGTCGGCATCACCGTTGGCTTCAACCTTGAAACGGCCGCCGATGACCACGGCGTACTTGCCGCGCTTGTACTTGCCGTCCCATTTTTCCTCGAACATCTGGCCGTCCTTGCTGTAGCTGCGTTCGAAGCCGTTTTCGGTCTGCTTTTCCGACTCGTGGCCAAACATGCCGGCCATGCCCAGAATGGCCTTGGCGCCGCCGCTGTCCATCACTTCCAGACGCAGGCGCTGACGCCCGCGGCTGCCGTCATCATCGGCCTTGCTGGTGTACTCCGCCCTGGCCTGGGCAATCTGCATGCCCATGGCCATGTTGCGCTCGGCCGAAATGCTGGTGCGATCAAGACCGTTCACGGACTCGGGCAGGAACGACTTGATCTGATCGGTTGACAGCGCCTCGACCGGCTTCTTGCTGCCGGACATGGCCGCCATCATCGTGCCCAGGGCTTCGTTGCCGGCCTTGCCGTCGCCGGACTTCTGCGCGGCTTCCATCTTCTTGCTGGCTTCCTGCATGCGCTCGGACAGCGCCTGAAGTTTTCCAAGGCGGCTGTCCTTGTCGAAATGGGCGCTATCGGAGCCTGTGGCTCCGAACATGCCACCGCCCATGTGCGCGCCGCTGGCGAACATGCTGCCGATGATGAGCCATCCGAGAACCATCCCCAGCAGCAGCGTGATGATGACCGTGACCGCGGTATAGCCGCCGGCCTTCTCCCTGGGGCACTTCATGGTGTGCGGCAGGCCCAGGTACAGCAGGTAGATGCTGTAGATGCTGCCAGCAAGGGCAATGAGCACGCCCAGGCCGGGAATGATCACGGCGGCGCCGGCGATCCAGGCCGCGGTATAGGCGTAGGCAACCGTCTTCAGCGCCTGGATCTGGCTTTTCTGGGCGTCAAAACTGCCTGCCAGCGCATTGACGATGAGGGCCACCACGTAGACCAGTATCAGGACCATGGCATAGGTCAGGATCATGCGGCCGATGCCCGAGCCGATGCCGGCGTAGCCCATCAGGCTGCCCCTGATAAAGCCGAACACGGGTGGAATGGCGGCCAGCCATACGATGTACTTGCTGTACAGCGCGCCGGTACTGGTGCTCTCACCAGCGATCACGGCCCACTCGGTCTTGGGTTTGCTGAGGATGGCCATCACCCGGGCCATCAATTTGCTGAAATCCATGGTCATTACTCCCCGAACACAAAAGGTTGTCAGAATCCTGCCTGTTTTACCCCGCCTGCAGCGTCTGTCGGGTTCGGCATGACCGGTCTGCCAGTCCTTCCGCGCGGCCCATTGCCCCGTCCACCTGCGGCCCGGCAAACCTTGCGGGGCCGGCACAGCACCGGGGGTACGTTCTCACGCGGTTGAAATTTCGACTCGACCACTCAAACCCGACAGGCTCCAGACCACGCAGTTGGTTTGCGTGTACTGATATATTAGGAGTTTATTCACGCGGAGTTGTAAAAATGGTGTCCAAAGAAAGTCGCGGCGGCGCACCTGCGGAGCAACCGGTTCTGGCCAATGCCGAGCGGCATTACCAGGTCACCGCCGACGACCTGCCATTGTCCTGCCCGATGCCCGATATGACATTGTGGAATTCGCACCCGCGCATCTACTTGCCCATCGTCGAAAATGGCGGCAAGGCGCAGTGCCCCTACTGTGGCGCGCACTTCGAGCTGGTAGCCGAACCGACCGAAAAGCAGGCATGAACCTGATCCGGCCCCGCCATGACGCGCAGTGACGAGTCACCCGACAGCGCGCCTGAACAGGGGCGCAGCCTGAGCGTGGTGCAACTGGTGCCGGCGCTGGAGAGCGGCGGCGCCGAGCGTTCGACCCTGGAGATTGCCCGTGCCCTGGTTGCTGCCGGGCATCGCTCCGTTGTGGTGTCGGCGGGGGGGCGCATGGTGGAGCAGCTCGAGGCCGAGGGCAGCGAGCACGTGTGCCTTGATATCGGGCGCAAGTCACTGGCGACGCTCGCGAAAATTGTGCCGCTGCGGCGCATCATCGTGGACCGCAAGGCCGATATCGTGCATGCCCGCTCGCGTTTGCCGGCATGGTTGGCACGGGCCGCCCTGCGTGGTCTGCGCGCGCACCTGGTCACGACCATGCACGGACTCAATTCGCCGGGTCGATACAGCGCGGTCATGGTGCGCGGTGAACGGGTGATTCTGGTATCGCACGCAGTACGCGATTTCGTGCTCAGCCACTATCCGTGGGTGGATCAATCCCGCCTGGTGGTGATTCCGCGTGGCGTTGATCCCGAGGAATTTCCCTTTGGCTACGCGCCGGAGCCGGAGTGGGTGGCGCAGTTCGAAAGCGACTATCCGCAGTTGCGTGGTGCGCCGCTACTGACCCTGCCGGGTCGTGGCACCCGGCTCAAGGGACACGCTGATGCCATCGTGCTGCATGCCGATCTCAAGGATCGTGGCGTGCAGACGCGCTTGCTGCTGCTGGGTATTGTCGAGAGCGGGCGCGAGGCCTACGTCGAGGAAATGCGCAAGCTGGCGGCAAGCCGCGGCGTGAGCAATACGGTGGTTTTCTCGCCGCAGCGCCGTGATGTGCGCGAGGTGCTGGCGCACTCGGCCCTGATTCTGCAGTTGTCCAATTACCCGGAGTCCTTCGGTCGCACGGTGGTCGAGGCACTGGCCCTGTGCCGACCGGTGCTGGGCTACGCACACGGTGGGGTCGGGTCCCTGCTGGCCGAACTGTATCCGGCCGGACGCGTGCAGCCGGGCAATCCCGAGCGCCTGGTCGAGCGGGCGGCCGAGTTGCTGCGTCTGGCGCCCCCGATCCATCCGCTCAAGGACTACACCCTGGAAGCGATGCAGTCATCCGTGCTCGAGGTGTACCGGCAACTGGTCGAGCAATGATGAAGTCGTTGCGCGGGTCGGAAGCCCTGTCCTGGCCGTTGCTGCCGATCGTGCTGGTGCCGCTGCTGCTGCCGGTCGGTCGTGCATCCGAACTGGGTACCCTGCTCGGAATGCTGGGCGGCTTGTGGATCGCCTGGCGCCATTGGCCGGCGCTGGCACGGCTGCGCTCGCTGCGATTATTCGCGCTGTTGTTTGCCTGCTATGCCGGCGCGGCGCTGATTTCGCTGCCCGACGCCGTCAACCCGGGCAAGAGCTGGGGCACGTTTGCGGCCATCTGGCGTTATGCCCCGTTCGGGGCGTATGTGTGCTGGGTCCTGTACCAGCGGCGACAGATCAAGCTGCTGTATCTGCTGGTGGCCGCATTGGTGGCGCTGTGGGCGCTGGATGCCTGGCTGCAGATCCTGACGGGATGGAGCCTTGGCGGTCCCGCCGGCCCCTTGCGCGTCAGCGGGGTGTTCGGCGCCGACAATCTGAAGCTGGGGCCGATCCTGGCGACGCTGTCGCCCTTTGCTCTGTGGCCGCTGCGGCAACGCTGGGCGTGGCGCGGTGTGGCGGCCGGATTCATCCTGCTTCTGGTGCCCGTCGTCATGGCCGGCTCACGGCAGGCGTGGCTGGAGTTTGCTCTGGTCGGGCTGGCATTTGCCTGGCAACTCGGCGCCACGCCGGCCAAACGCGCCGGCTGGCTGGGTGCCGGGGCGGCAGTGGCGTTGGCAGTCATGGCGCTGGCCTGGTATCAGTCGCCGGGCTTCGCCCAGCGCATGCAGCGCAGCGCACATATCTTTCAGGGTCAGGAGACCAGCGCTGACTGGGCCTTGAGCGGTCGGCTGGCGATCTGGGCCACGGCCGTTCGCATGATCGAGGCGCATCCGGTCAACGGTGTCGGTGTGCGTGATTTTCGCTACGCCTATCCCGACTTCGCCCGCCCCGGGGATCAGTTTACCGGCGGCGAAGCCTGTGCCCCGGGTCAGGGGGCCTGCCATCCGCACCAATGGCTGCTGGAGGTGGCCACGGGCAGCGGGCTTGCCGGGCTGATCCTGTGGTTTGCCGGCATCGGCATGGCCCTGCGGGCGTGGTGGCGAGCCGAGCCTGAGGCACGCCAGCGTGCCTGGCCGGTCAGCCTGGCACTGGGCGTGTGTCTGTTCCCGGTCAATACGCATCTGGCCTTCTACTCGGCCTGGTGGGGGCTCGTGTTCTGGTGGCTGCTGGCGTTGTGGTGTGCTGTCGTGGCCGCCGATTCGCCGGCGACGGAGGTGCACCGTGGCCGCACGTGAAGCCCTGTCGGTGGTGATCATCACCTTCAACAATGCCGATACCTTGGACCGTTGCCTGCACCAGGTCGACTGGGCGGACGAGGTGCTGGTGCTGGATTCGGGCTCCGATGACGACACGGTGGCGATTGCCGAGCGCCACGGTGCGCGCGTGGCTGTGCATCCGTTCGACGATTTCGGTCCGCAGAAACAGCGCGCCATCGACATGGCAAGCCATGATTGGATCCTGAACCTGGACGCCGACGAAATCCTGTCGCCCGGAACCCGCGAGGTCATTGAAGCGGCTCTGGTGCAGCCCGCGGTGGCCGGTTTCCGCCTGCCGCGTCGCGAGCGCATGTTCTGGACCGTGCAACACCCCTTGAGCCGGCGCAATGCGCATCTGCGCCTGTTTGACCGTCGCCGTGGCGGCATGAATGATGTCGAAGTGCATGCTGCGGTGCAGGTTGACGGTCCGGTAGCAACGTTGCGCAAGGCCGACTTCGTCAATGACGGCGATGCCGACATCGCCACCCGGGTGGAAAAGATCAACCGCTACTCCAGTGGCCTGGTTGCCAACAAGCTGCGCCGTGGCCAGCGTTTCACCGGCCTGCGCATGGTGCTGTATCCGCCGGTTTTCTTCCTGCGCCAGTTCCTGCTCAAGCGCTACTGCCTGAACGGCTGGGCCGGCTTCATCGCCAGCGTCACCGGTGCGTTCTACGTGTTCCTGAAGTACGCCAAGCTGCACGAGGCACGCCAAAACCGGCGCGATCGGGATCGCGGCTCGCAGGAGCGCCAGGGGGAGCGATAGCCCTGCTGCGCATGTCTATCCACAAAACTTTGCTGCGCAAGGTTCCGGGCCCCGGCATGCTTGCCGATAGCCCTGCTGCGCATGTCTATCCCCAAAACTTTGCTGCGCAAAGTTCCGGGCCCCGGCATGCTCTTCCACACCCCATTCGTGCTGCGCACGAATCGCCCCCTGACTCAGGGGGCTTGTGTTCATGCGGGGCATGGCTATCGCCAGGATTTTGCTGCGCAAGGTTCCGGGCCCCGGCATGCTCTTCGACACCCCCATTCGTGATGCGCACGAATCGCCCCCTGACGCAGGGGGCTGTGTTCATGCGGGGCATGGCTATCGCCAAGAATTTTCTGCGCAAGGTTCCGGGCCCGACGGGGGCATTACGCTTCTTGCGGCCTTTGCGGACGCTGCATCCCGACTCCCGACTCCCGACTCCCGAGTCCCGAGTCCCGAGTCCCGTTCCAATTCAATACACCCCGGGTTCACCCTCCGGACGGGTCTTGAAACGCTTGTGCGCCCACAGGTATTGCGCGGGTGCGGCCCGGACCATGGTTTCGATCTCGGCGTTGATGCGGGCCGTGTCCTGCACTGCGTCCGGCCCCGGGAAGTCGACCAGGGGTTCGGCAATGCGTATCGCGTAGCCGCCGTCAGCCGTGCGCCGATGAAAGAACGGCAGTACCGCTGCGCCGGACAGGCGTGCCAGATGGTGGGTGGCCGTGATGGTGGCCGCTTCAATGCCGAAGAAGGGGGCAAACACGTGCCCCTTGCCGCGCATGTCCTGATCGGGTGCATACCAGAGCACCCCGCCTCGCTTCAGGTAGCGCACACTGCCCAGCGTATCGCTCTTGGTGAACATGGCACTGGCGTAGCCCAGGCGCGCGCGCAGTACGGCCCACTCGAATACCGGGCTGTCCATCTCGCGATACATGCCGGCAATGCGCACATGCCGTGAGACCAGGCGTGCGCATAGCTCCAGATGCGAGAAATGCGCGCCCACCAGCAGGCCGCCGCGACCTTCGGCATGCAGTTTCTCGAGATGTTCCACACCCTCGATTTTCAGCGGAATGCGAGCCATGGCCCGGTCGCTGCCCATCCAGCCCAGGCTGAATTCGGCCAGCATCAGGCCCAGGTCACGCATGTTGGCCTGCAGCAGGCGCTGTCGCGCGCGCGCATCCATTTGCGGAAAGCACAGCTGGATATTGCGTTCGGCAATGCGCTTGCGCGCCACAGGCAGTCGACCCAGGATGCGCCCGAGCCCGCTGCCCAGGGTCATGAGCGCGGCGCGCGGCAGGCGCGCCAGCAGCCAGATCACGGCGATGCCCATCCAGGAAGGCCAGTGTTGCGGCAGCAGCAATCGGCGCGGCAGCTTGGGAGAGGTTTCGGCAGACATGAAGGGCGATTGTAGCCAAGGTTTCCCTGTCGGGTCCGGCAAGGGTGTCATGGCAGACCATCACAGGGGCTGATGGCGTGACTTTCGGCACCAACATCAGCACGCTGCGGCGGGCATAATGGACCTTTAAATCGGGGGAAAACGCATGCGTCAGTCAATCATTCCGTTCGTGTTGAGCGTGGGTCTTTGTGCCCCGCTGATGACAGCTCATGCCGCCGGCAAGACCAGCATCCCGCAGACAGCGGTCAGCTCGGCCGCGCAACTGCGTGATCGGGCGCTTGACGATCCCACCGCATGGAATTTCGTGCGCGATCTGAGTACCGAGGTCGGGCCGCGTCTGGCCGCTGGTGCCAATGACAAGCGTGCCCGCGACTGGGTCGTGGCGCGCTTCAGGAAGCTGGGATTCGACAAGGTCTGGACCGAGCCGGTGAGTTTCCCGAAGTGGGTGCGTCGCCACGAATCAGGCTCGATCGTGTCGCCGTTTCCGCAGAAGCTGGTGCTGAGCGCACTGGGCTATTCGTCGGGCACGCCCGCAGGCGGGCTGACGGCGCAGGTGATCCGTTTCAAGAACCTGGATGCGCTCAAGCAGGCCGATCCGGCCGAGGTCAAAGGCCGCATCGTCTATATCGGCCAACGCATGCATCGTTTCAGGGATGGTCGCGATTACCGTATCGGTTCGTCGATCCGCGTGGCCGGGCCGCCCCTGGCGGCGAGCAAGGGCGCGGCGGCCTATCTGCTGCGCTCGGCCGGTACCGATGCCCATCAGCGTATTGCGCATACCGGGGTGACCGGTTTCCGCGATCCGTCCAGGGCCATACCGGCGGCGGCATTGTCCAATCCCGATGCCGACCAGCTTGAACGCATTCTGGGCTACGGCAAGCCGGTCAAGGTGCATCTGGATCTTGATGTGGGTCTGGAGGGCCAATACACCGGGGCCAACGTGATCGGGCAGATCAACGGCGCGACGCATCCCGAGCAGGTCGTGGCCATTGGCGGTCATCTTGATTCCTGGGATCCGGGTACCGGTGCCATCGACGATGGTGCCGGGGTCGCCATTTCTGCGGCGGCAGCGCACCTGATCGGCAGCATGCCGCAACGTCCGGCACGCTCGATCCGGGTGATTGCCTTCGCCAACGAGGAGATGGGTCTTTGGGGTGCGCGCGCCTATGCCAAGGCTCATGCAGGCGAAGTGGCCAGCCATGTGCTGGGCGCCGAATCGGACTTCGGTGCCGGCAAGGTCTGGCGTCTGAGCGCCAGTGTCAAACCGGGCGCGCGGCATGCCATGGAACAGATTGCGGCGGTGCTGAAACCGCTCGGTGTGGCCTACGACGCCGAACGAGGCGGCAGCGGGGGTTCGGATCTGTCGCAGATGCACGCGATCGGCATGGCCGGCCTGTCACTCAGCCAGGACGGGACCCACTATTTCGACTGGCACCATACCTCCAACGACACCCTGGACAAAATCAAGCCCGACGAACTGGCGCAGAACGTCGCGGTGTACGCGGCCTTTGCCTGGATGGCTGCCCAGGCCGACGGCGATTTCGGCTCCGCACCGGGCGCGTTCAAGGACGACAAGGGCGAGGAGTAGACGGTTTGGCTTTCGCCTAATGATCCGGCAGCATCTCCGGTTCCGCTTCGGTCGGGTCCTCGGCCAGTTTTCGCTTGCGTTGTTGGGACTTGCCGGGCACCCGGAACAGCAGCAGCAGGGGCAGGGTGGCCAGGGTCAGCCAGGTCATGAGGTAGAAATCGTTGATGTAGCCGATGGCGGCGGCCTGGCGGGTGATCTCGCCGTTGAGCATGGCCAGGCCCTGAGTGGTGTGCATGCTGTCGGGTAGCGGATTGGCGCTGTAGGCCGATACGCGGCTGGCGATCTCGGCATGGTTGATCTGGGTGTAGCGCGCCGCCAGCGTAAACACGATCGAGATGCCGACGCTGGAACCGATGTTGCGCACCAGGCTGTAGATGCCGGCGGCTTCGGTGCGCGTACCCATCGGCAGGGTGGCGTAGGCCATGGTCGAGACCGGCACGAACACCAGTCCCAGTCCCAGGCCCTGGACCACGCCGGCATTGATTATCGGCCATACCGGCACGTCGGCATTCCAGCCGGTGATCATCCACATCGACAGCGCGGTCAGGCTGATGCCGATCGCGGCGGGGATGCGCGGGTCGATGCCGCGCGCCAGGATGCGCCCCACCAGCACCATCGCCACCAGGGTGCCGATGCCGCGCGGCGCCAGCAGCATGCCGGTGGTTATTACCGGATAGTTCATCAGGTTCTGCAGGTACGGCGGCAGCAGGGCCATGGTCGCAAACAGCACCACGCCGATGATGAAGATGAACAGGTTGGCGGCGCCGAAATTGCGGTCGCCGAGCAGGCCCAGGTCGACAAAGGGACGCTTGACCTCGCGCCAGTGCACGAAATACAGATACAAGCCCAGAAAGGCCAGCGCCATCTCGATCAGGATCTCGGTCGAGGACAGCCAGTCCTCCTGGTTGCCGCGGTCCAGGAACAGCTGCAAGGCGGCAATACCCACGGCAACCAGCATGAATCCGCGCAAGTCAAAGCGTGATGGTTTGTGCTCGTCGGCCGGCACGCTGGCCATCACGCCGAACAGGGCCAGGATGCCCAGCGGCACGTTGATCAGGAACACCCAGTGCCAGGAATAGGTCTCGGTCAGCCAGCCACCCAGCGGTGGGCCCAGGATCGGCCCGACCATGATGCCCATACCCCACATGGCCATGGCCGAGCCGTGCTTCTCGGGAGGGAAGGAATCGAGCAGCGAGGATTGCGAGATCGGTACCAGCGCGGCGCCGAACAGGCCCTGCAGCACGCGGAATACCACCATCTCGCCGATGCCGGTGGCCATGGCACACAGCACCGAGGCGAGGGTGAAGCCGGCGATCGAGACCAGCAGCAGGTTCTTGCGACCGAAGTGGCCGGCCAGCCAGCCGGTGGCCGGCGTGGCGATGGCGGCAGCGACAATATAGGAAGTCAGCACCCAGGCCACCTGGTCCTGGGTTGCCGAAAGTGACCCCTGCATGTGCGGCAGGGCGACATTGGCAATGGTCGTGTCGACCACCTGCATCAGTGTCGCCAGCATGATCGAGACGACCAGCAGCGGCAGGTTGTCGACTTCGCGATGGGTGGTGTGAGCTGGCATGCGCGGACGAATCGGCTCAGCGCTGAGTCAGTTGGCCGGACTCCTGCGCGCCGTCAGCGCCGAACCAGCGATTCCACAAGGAATTGCCGGCGCCGGTGTCGATATCGACCTGGGCGCTCATGCCGACGCGCGCCACCGGCGCATTGGTGTTGTCGGTGAATTCCAGGCGCACCGGAATGCGCTGCACCACCTTGACCCAGTTGCCCGTGGCGTTCTGCGCAGGCAGGACCGAAAACGTCGCGCCGGATGCCGGGCTGATCGACTTCACCTTTGCATGCCAGGTGTAGTCCGGATAGGTGTCCAGCGTGATCGTCGCTTTCTGGCCGACGGCGACGTGGGTCAGATCGGTCTCCTTGAAGTTGGCATCCACCCAGGATTGCATGGCAATCAGCGGCATGGCCTTTTCACCAGCCTGCAGAAAATCACCTTCCTGCAGGCTCATCTGGCCGATCACGCCGTCGAACGGCGCGCGCACCGTAGTGTGCTCCAGATCGAGCTGCGCCTTTTCCATCTGCGCCTTGTACGCCTTGAAGCCGGAGAGCTGGTCGACCGGCGCGTCGACGTTGCCGCCCAGCATGGTCTTGGCCTTGGCGGCATTGGCGGCGGCGCTGTCACGGTCGCCACGCGCACTGGCCACCGCATTGGCGGCATCGTCCAGTTCCTTCTGCGAGACCAGCCCCTTTTTGTGAAGATCGCGAATCCGCTTCAGCTGCACCAGGTCGTTTTGCATGCTCGATTGCTGTGAGCGCAGGTCAGCCTGTGCCGCGGCATAGCTGTCGCGCGAGGAGGCCAGATAGTCGCCGACCGCGTGCATCTGCGCCTGCAACTGCTGCACGGCCAGCTCATAGGGCTTCGGGTCGATGCGGAACAGCACATCGCCCTTGTGCACCGGCTGGTTCTGTTGCACGTCCACCTCGACCACGCGGCCGGGTACCTGCGGGGCGATGTTGGCCTGGTCGGCGCCGACGTAGGCGTTGTCGGTGGATACATAGCGGCCCGACGTGACCCAGAACCAGCCACCGAGCACGGCCACGACCAGTGGCCCGGCGATCCAGAGGCTACGCTGCAGCCATTTGCGCTTGGGCTTTTTTGGCGCCTGTTTCTCCACCTTGGGAGCGCCGTATTGCTTGTCAGTCATGATCGGGAATCCTGTTTCATCTCGGCCTGGTCGAGCGCGACCAGGTTGTGCTTGATGTGCTTGAGCACTCTCTCGAATACCTCGTAATCGCCTTTGCTGACGCCCTCGACAGCCTCCTGCCTGAGACCGTCGGCAATCTGCTCCATGTCCTCGACCACCCCGCGAGCCTTGTCGGACAGGTGCAGGCACCAGCGCCTCCGGTCACCCGGATCGGGGCGACGCTCGACAAAGCCGGCCTGCTGCAGCCGATCGATCACGCGGCCCACGGGGATGGGCTCCAGTTCCAGCAGTTCGGCCAGCTCGGTCTGACTCAGGCCTTCCTGATGACTGATGACTTTCAGGGCACGCCACTGCGAGCGGGTCAATTCAAAGCGGGTGGCGCGACGATCGAAATGCTTGCGCAAAAGGCGCGTTACATGCATCAACTGCCGCCCCAGCCCACGGATGTTGTGTGCGTCTATCATGGATGCGTATATTATGGACGCGTCAGGTATATGTCAACGGTGTGGGGCCGCGGTAAGCGGTAAGCGGTGAGCGGAGGGGCGTGGCACGTCCGTTGGGACGGGGCGGGGCGGGGCTGGCGTGCCTTGCACAGGCGTGCTGCGGATCATCCAGTATCGAGGCTGAGCGGAACCATGACCGCGCCTGGTGAGTGCGGCGCGAGGACGCGACGCCGCAGCACGCGTCATCCCGGCCTGCGCCCACTGCTGTCCGGAGAAACTTTTACTGATTGCGCGCAAAGTGTTGCGGTACCTCGCTGAACGGGTTAGAACCCTGAGCGTCGACTCGTTTTCAGGAGATACCGCAACATGTACAGCATAAGCCGTTTTCGATCGTTGTTGAACGGGGTTCCGCGCACCGTGTTTGCCGATCAGGTTCAGCGCTGTGGCTCGGACCGCTATTCCAAGGGTTTCGATAGCTGGTCCCAGTTGGTGGCCATGGTCTACGGCCATCTCAGCGGCGCGGCCAGCCTACGCATGATTGAGCACTCCTATAACAGCCAGGGGCAACATCATTACCATCTTGGAACCGGTCCCATCCGGCGCTCGACCTTGGCTGATGCCAATAGCAAGCGTTCTCCGGCACCCTTCGTTGCGGTAGCTCAGGCGTTGATGGGCCAAGTGCATCGCAAGTTGCGGTGCGAAGGCACGCAGCTTCTGTACTTGCTTGATTCCACCTCAATCACACTCAAGGGCCGTCATTTCGATGCCTGGACGGCAAATAACCGCACACGCAACACCCAGGGCGTGAAGCTGCACATGCTCTACAACAAGGACACGCAATCGCCTGTCCATCACAGCATTACCGCCGCCAACGTCAATGACGTGAACGAGGGCCAGAAACTCGCCATCGAAGCCGGCGCCATGTATGTCTTTGACAAAGGCTATTGCGACTACAACTGGTGGGCGGACATCGATGCCAAAGGCGCCCATTTCGTCACCCGCTTCAAGCGTGATGCAGCGGTACGCGTTGTCCGAACACGCCCTGTTCCCGCTGAAGACACAGCGCACATCCTGTCCGATGAGGTCGTGCGCTTTGCCCACAAGCACCCCGGTGCAAAGCGCAAGAACCGCTATACCAAGCCCTTGCGTCGCATCACTGTCGCACGTCCAGACAAGGCGACGCCCTTGATTCTGGCGACCAATGACATGGATTCGCCGGCGACCCGCATTCGCCAACACTACAAGGATCGGTGGGGCGTGGAACTGTTCTTCAAGTGGATCAAGCAGCACTTGAAGATCAAGCAGGCCTTCGGCTGCAGTGAAAACGCGGTCAAGATCCAGATCCTGTGTGCGCTGATCGCCTATCTGCTATTGGCTTTGTACCGCAAGACGCATGGCCTGACGGCCAGCTTGTGGGCCATCTTGGGCGAGTTGCGCGTGACGTTGTTCCAGCGCCCCGACACGGAACGGCGAGCACATCGAAGGCGAAAACGGGCGCGGCTAGACCTCAAACGAATCCAGCCGGAGCTATTCGCTTGATATCTATGCGAACTTTCCCCGGACAGCAGTGGGCCTGCGCCGGGATGACGGGGTCCCCAACAACTACGCACGCTGCTTCTTCAATTCGTCGCGGATCTCGGTCAGCAGGGCGACGTCGGCTGGCACAGTCGCCTGTTCGGCTGGCTTTTCCTCTTCCTTGCGCTTCATGCTGTTCATCGCCTTGATGACCATGAAGATGGAAAACGCGATGATGATGAACGTGATGATGGTGTTGATGAAGCTGCCGTAGTTGATGCTTACGCCGCCCTTGCCGTCGGCACCCGCAGCCTGGAGGACCCATTTCAACTTCGAGAAATCGATGCCGCCAAGTACCAGACCGATGGGCGGCATGATCACGTCGCTGACCAGCGATTTGACGATGGTACCGAAGGCAGCGCCGATCACAATGCCTACCGCCATGTCGATGACATTGCCCTTGACAGCAAATTCCTTGAACTCGCTCATCATGCTCATTGCAGGTCTCCCGTGAAAGAAAAGCCGAACCGACGGTCGGGTCGGCGCAGGCCAAACCATACTCCATTTTGTCCGCCGCGCATGTGTGGAGTTTGCCGGGCTGCGCGCAGTACTCCGGCACAGCCGGGCCAACAGTGTTTTAACCCGGTCTGGCCTAGGCTTTGCACCGGGTGACCACTTGGGGAAGTGTCATGATTGTCTGGTTGAGGCGTGTCGGCGCGTTGCTGCTGGTGCTGGTCGCGGCGGTGGCGGTGTTTGTCGGGGTAGCCTGGTGGCGCAGCAATGCGGCCATGGCCCACGCCTACAGTATTTCCGATGCGCCGCTGCCCATGGCTGCAGCCGATGTTGCACGTGGCGAGTACCTGTTCGAAACACGCGGCTGTGCCGACTGCCACGGCGCTGACGGTCGCGGAACCCTGGTGATGGATGCCGGGCCAGTGGCTCAGGTGCATGCAGCCAACATCACGCCGGCCGGCCTGCGCGGTCGCTACGATGCGTCACGCCTGGCCGCGGCAATTCGCCATGGCGTGCGTGCCGATGGCACAAGCCTGATCTTCATGCCCTCCATGGACTGGTCCGAACTGAGCGATCGCGATACCGCCGATCTGACCGCCTATGTGCTGCAATTGCCGTCGGTCGCCGTGTCGCATCCGGCAAGCCGCCTGGGCCCACTCGGGCGCATTCTGTGGTTCACCGGCAAGGCCGGTGGTCTGCTGCCGGCAACGGTCATCGATCACAGCCCGCGTTTGCGGCCCGAAGTCGCCATCGCCGCCAATTCCGAATACGGCGAGTACCTGGTTGCCATGTGTCGCAGTTGCCACGGACCGCAACTTGCCGGCGGCGTCGATCTGGGTCCCGGCGAGCCGAAGTCGGCCAACATCAACATGGCTCGCGGCGGACTGGCAGGCTGGACCCGGGACGACTTCCTGCATGCCATGCGTACGGGCATTCGTCCCGATGGCAGAAATCTGGCCGACATCATGCCCTGGCGGGCCGTCGCCGCCATGAAGCCCGTGGAACAGGACGCCATCTGGGCCTACCTGTCACGCTCGCGCAACACAGGCGCGGCAGAGTGACCATCTGCACCAATCGGTGAGTCGCGTCACAACGTGACAGGTGTC
>CAWDBD010000023.1:0-20714 GCA_963800395.1 uncultured Gammaproteobacteria bacterium | reverse complement strand
AAAATGGATGGACGATGTGGATGCCGTTATCGTGCCGGTGCTGCCCTCGGGCATCGACCTCGATGCCACGCTTCCCTATCTCACGGAACTGGCCGCGCTTCCGCGCATTCGCCGCGGTGATTTGCCGGTTGGCGTGGTTGGCAACCGGCTGCGTCTGTGGACACACGCCAGCCAGGATGCCCTTGCCGAAATGGGTGATGATTTCCCGTTTCCAGTGGTGGCGCAACTGCGCGACAGCCAGGCCTACGTCCTGCTGGCGGGGCTGGGCAAAAGCATGTTCGACTACAACTCCGAGGTAGTACGTGGCCATCAGCACGACTGGAATCGCCTGCAACACTGGTTGCATCATCACACCCGCGCCTGATCGGAGCTGCCGGCATGCATGAACTCATTCTGCTGCGCCACGCCCAGGCCCGGTCGGCCGCGGCCGACGGCATGGATCGCAACCGCGCGCTGAGCGAGGAAGGCATTGCCCAGGCGCGGCACGCCGGCCGCTGGCTGGTACAGCACCATCACAGGCCCGGCCTGATACTGTGCTCCCCCGCCCTGAGGGCCAGGCAAACCGCCGATGCGGTGCACGAGAGCATGCCTGAATCCGACCTTCGAAAATTGGAGAGCATCTATGATGCGAGCCCCGGGGAATTGCTGGCCATGCTGGACGAGCAGCCGCCGACCGAATCGGTCATGCTGGTCGGCCACAACCCCGGTATGGAGCGTCTTCTGGGTCTGCTGACCAATGGCCGCTCGGGCAGCCATCGCGGCATGCCACCGGCATCGCTGGCATGCATTTCCTTTGACCAGCGCATCGAACCCGGTGCGGGCATCCTGCAAGCATTCTGGACACCGTGAGACTGCTCGCCAGCCTGATCTTGTTGTTGTGTTGCTCAGCGGCCCCGGCCAACGAAACCATCCGCATCGACAGCGCACATTCGAATGCCACTTTTGCGGTCCGCACCTTGTGGTTCAAGAATATTGAAGGTCGCGTGGCTGGCTTGCGCGGCACCGTCGCCATGGATGATTCGCAGCGCTCCCGGGTGGAAGTGCAGATCGATGTCGACCAGGTTCGCATGGACAACCCGCACTACAAGGCCATGCTGCGCTCGAAGGAGTTTTTCGACACTGAAAACTACCCCACCATCAGCTTTCGCTCCAGAGACTTTGACACGCATTTGCTGTTCGACGGGGGCAACATCGATGGCCATCTGACCATGCGTGGTGTCACCCAGGCAGTTACCTTCGAGCTTTCGCCCGAAGCATGCGAACCAAATCGCCTGAGTGACTGCCGGATTGACGTCCGGGGCCTGATCCAGCGTTCCAATTTCGGCATGACCGCGTATCGGTTCACGCTGTCCGATCATGTGCAGTTGCGCCTGGTTATCCGGCTTGTCGCGCCGTGATGAGGTTGCTGCCGCGCACATGGCTGCTGCTCCTGCTGTTGCCGATGCTCACCGCCTGCATGCCCAGCCAGCGCCAGGTGCTGCGCGCACGGCATATGGTCTCTTCCAATATCGAACATGGCGTCAGTTGCCAGCGCAGGGACCATTGTGCGGCAGACTCGGGGCTGTACGCCCTGGCTGCGCAGGGCAAGGGCAATCGCAACCAGGCGGTGATTCTGGATCTGGGCGAGGACGCTCTGATCGCCCGCCTCAACCTGATACGTGCCGCGCGCCAGTCGATCAGCATCCAGACCTATATCTGGGCCAACGACGATGCCGGAAAGCTGATGCTGGACGCACTGGTCGCCGCGGCGCGGCGCGGGGTGCATGTACGCATACTGGCCGATCAGCTGGCTTCGTTCAACGACCTGGAACAACTCGCAACTCTTGCACGCACCCACGTCAATTTCGAATTGCGACTTTACAACCCGACCCTGCAATCGGCCGAAACAGGCGCTTTCGGATATTTCGTTGGCGGCCTGTGCTGTTTTTCCAACCTCAACCAGCGCATGCACAACAAGCTGTTCCTGGTCGACGGCCATATCGGCATCACCGGTGGCCGCAATTATGAAAATCGATACTTCGATTGGGACAGCGACTTCAACTTTCTGGATCGCGACATCCTGGTGGCCGGCCCCGTGGCACAGGACATGCGCGCCAGTTTTTTTCTGTTCTGGAACCATCCGCGCGCCGTGAAGCTGACTTTGTTGCGTGATGTCAGCGCACAGCTGATCCGCGATGGCCCCGATGCCCCCGGCTGGCAACCGCCCCGGTATGAACGCGCCGACCGCGTTCAACGGGTCCTGGAAGAAGCAGCGGACCCGGCATACATCAAGAGCCATTTTCTGCTCCGAGCGAAGTCGCTGAAGGATGTCGAGTACTTTGCCGACCGTCCGGGCAAGACAGACAACCCCAGCAAGCGGGAGCGCGAACTGACAGCGCACCTGATGAATCTGGTGTCCACGGCGAGCCAGGAAATCATTCTGCAGACACCGTATCTGGTGATAAGCGACCGCGGCCAGCGCATCTTCCGCAAGCTGCAGAAGGAGCGCTCCAGGGTTCGCATACTGATCTCGACCAATTCACTGGCCTCGACCGACGCATTTGCGGTCTATGCCGTGGCGCACAAGTACGTGCGTCGCTATCTGGCTGTGTTCAACTTCAACATCTACGAGCAGAAACCGCACCCGGTCGATGCGCCGCGCATGATCGCCCACTACAACGAGTTGTCCGGGTCAGGTGCCAGAGTCGGCAATCGTGGACGCTACAGCGCAGTACCGCTGACCACCAGCGGTGTACGCGTCAGCCTGCATGCAAAGTCCATGGTGGTCGACAAGCAGTACGTGATGATCGGTTCGCACAACTTCGATCCGCGCTCGGATGACTACAACACCGAATGCGGAATCATCATCCATGACCGTGACTTCGCTCGTGTGGTGCGCGCTTCCATCCTGGCCACTATCCGCCCCGGCAACTCCTGGGTGGTAGCCAAGCGCCAGGTCAATGGCATGGTGGGACGTATCAACCGGGCTCTGGCAAAACTGTCTGCAGCCCTGCCTATTTTCGATCTGTGGCCGTTCGGCTACGCCACCAGCTACCAGCTGAAGCCGGGCTGCCCGGTGATGCGGCGCGAGGATCCGCGCTTCTATGCCTGCTACGAGCCGGTCGGCGAGTTTCCCGAGGTGGCCCTTCCCCTCAAGACCATCTACACACGCATCATCACCGGCTTTGGCGCCGGCATGAGCGACATGCTCTGAGTCTGCGCACGCGCATGCGCCAATTGACGGCACCATCGGACACGGCTACGCTTCCTCAATTGCCAACATTCGAGGATTTGTGCATGGCCCTGGACATCAACATTCAATTGAGCGATGAAGATCTCGAGCACTTCATCTCCGGCATGCAGGATGCACAAAAAGAGGCCGCAGACCTGAGCGCGACCGAGATCACGGCATCGGCTCGCAAATTGCTGGTTCAGGGCAATGAAATCGAGTTGCCCGACTTCATCGCCAGCCGTCTGAGCCGCCTCAACACCATGATCGACATGGCCGAGGACGAAGGCTTCGGATTGCCCGAGGAAGACCGAGCTCGTGTACTGGCGGCGCTGACCTATTTTGCCGATCCGAGCGACATCATTCCCGACAGCGTGCCGGTACTGGGCTTTCTCGACGATGCCATCATGATCGAGCTGTGCCAGCGCGAACTGGTACACGAGCTGTCAGCCTACGAAGAATTCGACGCATGGCGACGCGGTGAAGCCGAACACCGGGGCGTCGACCCGGCCGAACTGAAACTCAAGCGCGTCGACTGGGCCGAAGACCGCCGCGCCCATGCCATCGAGCTCATGCGCCAGCGTCGCAGCAAGTCCTACACCAGTGGCGCCTGGGCCCCGGTGCTGTTCAAGCCCCGCTGACGCCATAGCCCTGCTTTGCAGGGCTATCCCCAAAACTTGCTGCGCAAAGTTCGCCCCGCCTGCTCTTCCACAGCACCATCCGCGCCTGAGGCCCGATCGAACAGCCGCCTGAAGCTCCCTGCGTAGGGTGCCGCTGAGCGTCAGCGATGCGCACCACGAAATCATCCGCATGCGGTGCGCTTCACTTCGTTCAGCGCACCCTACCAGCAGCTTGAGGCCCGATCGAACAGCCGCCCGATCCCGCGTAGGGTGCCGCTGAGCGCAGCGATGCGCACCACGAAATCATCCGCATGCGGTGCGCTTCACTTCGTTCAGCCGCACCCTACAGCAGCTTGAGGCCCGATCGAACAGCCGCCCGAATTCCCGCGTAGGGTGCCGCTGAGCGCAGCGAAGCGCACCATCGGACTCTCCACACACCGTGCGCCGCCCGATCGGACAGCCGCCGACTCAGCGCTCGAGGATGGCAGTCACACCCATGCCGCCGGCCGTGCAGATGGAAATGAGCGCGCGACCGCCGCCGTTGTCCTTGAGCGTCTTGGTCGCCTGAGCCAGGATGCGCGCCCCGGTGGCAGCGAACGGGTGACCGATCGCCAGCGACGAACCATTGACGTTGAGCTTCTCCGGGTCAATCGAGCCCATGGCCTTCTTGCGACCCAGCCGCTCCTTGCAGTACTTGTCGGACTCCCAGGCCTTGAGCGTGCACAGCACCTGCGCGGCAAAGGCTTCGTGGATCTCGTAGAAATCGAAGTCCTGCAGGCTCAGGCCGGCTTCGTCGAGCATGCGTGACACGGCCACGGTCGGCGCCATCAGCAGCCCTTCACCGTGCACGAAATCCACAGCCGCCACCCGGGCATGCGTGAGCCGGGCTTCGACTTCCAGCTTGCGCTCCTCGGCCCAGGATTCGCTGGCGACCAGCACGGCGGCCGCACCATCGGACAGGGCACTGGAGTTGCCGGCAGTCAGGGTGCCATGGCCGGAATGACGGTCGAATGCCGGCTTCAGGCTCGCCAGCTTCTCCAGGCTGGTATCGGCGCGCAGCACGTTGTCGCGCTCGACGCCGCGGAACGGCACCAGCAGATCATCATAGAAGCCGCGCTCATAAGCGGCTGCGGCCTTCTGATGACTGGCGAGCGCGAACGCATCCTGAGCTTCACGGCTGATGTCCCACTCGCGAGCCATCAGTTCGCAATGTTCACCCATGGACTTGCCGGTACGCGGCTCGGCGACACCGGGAAAGGCCGGTTTCAGCTCGGCAAACGAGAAACCGGACACGGCGGCCTTGAGTTTGCCCATCGGCGTGCGTGCGCGATTCATGCGCAACACGCGCTTCTGCAGTGCCGGGCTCAGTGACAAGGGTATGTCGCTGGTCGAATCCGAACCACCGGCAAAGGCGGCCTGGTACTCACCCGCGGCGATGCGATCGCGCGCCGTGATGGCGGCATCCAGCGAGGTGCCACAGGCCCGAGCCACGGTATAGCCGGGCGTCGTCTGCGCCAGTCCCGAGGCCAGGGCGGCCTCGCGAGCAAGATTCCAGTCGCGCGCGTGCTTCATCACGGAGCCGAATACCACGTCACCCAGCTCAACACCCTGCAGGCGGTAGCGTTCAACCATGGCCCCGAGCACCTTGATCGACATGCCCAGGTTGCCGACCTCGGCATAGCCGGTGTTGACGCGGCAAAAAGGTATGCGCAGGCCGCCGATGATGCCGATGGGTGCTTGTTTGGCCATGAGAATGGGTCCGATTGAATACGTGGGGATATCGACAAGGGTAAACTATATGGCCTGTGACGCGCATGAACGCCCGGGTCAATCAAAGGGGTCTTATGGCCTACGTGTTCGATCTTGAAAATCTTCACCGCCGCCTGGCGGGCATGCCGACCGACTTCAGCGGTGCGCAGCCATACCCGCACGTAGTGTTTGACGACTTTCTGCGAACCGACGACGCACAGCGTCTGGCGGCCGCATTCCCGCACGCCGACGACGCCGTGGTATGGGACCGGTTTGGCGCCAGGGGCTACGAGGTCAAGCGCGGCAGCTCGGACGAAGCAAGCTTTCCGTCACCACTGCGCGAGGCACTGCATGATCTCAACAGCGGCCCGTTCGTTTCCTGGCTGGAAAAACTGACCGGAATCGAGCACCTGCTGCCCGACCCGCACCTGGTCGGTGGCGGCCTGCACCTCAGTGGCCCCGGCGACCATCTGGGCATTCACGCCGACTTCAACTGGCACGAACGCCTGCAGGCTCATCGCCGCCTGAACCTGTTGATCTATCTGACCCCCGAAGCCTGGCAAAGCGACTGGGGCGGGGCCCTGGAACTGTGGAGCACTGATGCCGACCACTGCGAGCGCGTCGTGGAGCCACGCTTCAATCGCGCCGTGCTGTTTTCCACCCGTTCCGACACCTTCCACGGGCATCCGCAGGCCTGGGCTGCGCCCGACGGCATCTGGCGCCAGTCGCTGGCGCTCTACTACTACACTACCAGTCGCCCGAGTATCGAACAGCGCGACCCGCACAACACGTTGTACAAGGGCTACCACGTCTGAAACACATCCGCGGCGCGGGGGATGTGTGCTTGCCGCACTGATCATGCCCCCAGTGCCCCCTGATCTGCTCAGGGGGCATCTTCTGCGCCCATGTCATGGTGGTGAAAATAGGCCGGAGCCTGCGGCCACGCCTGCCACTGGGCCGGTTCGGTTTCGATGCGACGTTCCAGGTGGGCGGCGTAGCGGCGCAGAATTTCATCGACTTCCAGCCCCGGTGGCAGGAATTCCAGGTGCAAGTGCCGACGACCACTGTCCATGTCCAGTCCGCAGCTGACGATGCTGGTGCTGACGCCGGCCTGCCGTGCCAGCACCGCCAGACCCACCGGGAAGCGCAAGCCGCGACCAAGCAGGCTGACGTCAGCCCCGGCCTGATCGTGACGCGTGGGCAGATCAAGCATGCCCAGGACACTTCCGCCATGGTGCAGAACCTCGAGCACCCGGGCTGAACTGCCGCCGGTGTAGATTACTCCGCGACACCCGGAGCGATGCACGGCCCAGCTGCGCCAGGCCAGATAGCCGCGGCCGAGCCAGCTGCGCCCCACATCCGTGGCGCGCGCCCGCCGCGCGACAAAGTGCGCCGGCAAACCGCGCGCGTCAAGAAGGCGCCAGATCCAGTTGCCACTGCCCCAGTGGCTGTTCAGCAGCAGGCCCGGAGGCAGTTGCTCGAACGCATCACCCTGCACCTCAACCTGGCTGCGCCACCAGCGCGCACTGCGCATCAGGCACAACAGCGTATCGCAGCGATCGACCAGCAGCAGCAGACGATAGCGGCGACAGAACGTGACCTTGTCCAGTGCAGGCAGGCGCTGGCTGGCCTGCTGCCACGCGGCCTGCACAATGAGCTGAAACACCGACGGGCTGCGCGCCACGCGCTTGAGCAGGCCGAAGCCTATTCGCCAGGGCAGCAGGCCCACCAGCAAGGGCAGCAGATACAGCAACAGCGCATCGCTGAGCATGCGCTGCCAGCGAGATGCAGCCTTCACGTGGCTACGGCCGGCAGGCGGTCACGACAGGGCAAGCTCATACATCAGGTACTCGCTGGGCCGCATGCGGCGTGCTTCGTATACCTTCTGGGCCAGGTGGTTTTCGCGCTCGACATACAGGCGCAGGGATCCCGCGTTATCGGCCTTGGCCTGGTCGCGAACGGTGTCGAACAGTGCCCGAAAAACGCCTTTTCCCCGCGCATCGGGCTCGACGTAAACGCTCTGCAGCCACCACATCCGGGTATTGCGCCAATCACTCCACTCGTAGGTGACCAGCAGGCCGCCCACGGGCTGGCCGTCGCACTCGGCGATCAGGTAGAAGCCCTTGTTGCTGTCGGCGAGCACGGCGTCGACTCCCTGTTCCAGCACCTGGCGGGACAGGGTGCGATGCTCGGTTTCCAGCGCCATGGCCGCATTCCACTCGACCAGTCGATCACGGTCACCGGCAGCAGCCGGACGCACCGTGACCGGCTGCTGCTCACTCGGCTCGTCACCCATCAGACGGCGTAGTACATGGCAAACTCGAGCGGATGCGTGGAAGCGCGGTACTGGGTGACCTCCTGCATCTTCAGGGCGATGTAGGCATCGATGAAGTCATCGCTGAACACGTCGCCGGCCTTGAGGAAATCACGGTCGGCATCGAGTGCCTCCAGCGCCATGTCGAGGCTGGAGCACACCTGCGGGATGTTGCGCTCTTCCTCCGGAGGCAGGTCATAAAGGTCCTTGTCGGCGGGTGCACCCGGATCGATCTTGTTGACGATGCCATCGAGGCCGGCCATCAGCAGGGCAGTGAAGGTCAGATAGCCAGACTGCATCGGATCAGGGAAGCGCACTTCGATGCGCCGGCCCTTGGGGCTGGCGACGAAGGGAATGCGACAGCTCGCCGAGCGATTGCGCGCCGAGTAGGCCAGCATTACCGGCGCCTCGAAACCGGGGACCAGGCGCTTGTAGCTGTTGGTGGTGGCATTGGCAAACGCGTTGATGGCACGCGCATGCTTGAAGATGCCGCCAATGTAGTGCAGTGCCGTCTGCGACAGGCCACCATAAAGGTCACCGGCAAACAGGTTCTTGCCGTCCTTGGACAGGGACTGGTGCACATGCATGCCACTGCCGTTGTCACCCACGATCGGCTTGGGCATGAACGTGGCGGTCTTGCCATTCTGGTGGGCGACGTTGCGGACAACGTACTTCATGTTGAGCAGCTCGTCGGCCTTGTGCACCAGGGTGTTGAACCGGGTGCCGATTTCGCACTGGCCGGCATTGCCGACTTCGTGATGATGCACCTCGACGGTCTGGCCGATTTTTTCCAGCACCTTGCACATTTCGGCGCGCAGGTCCGCCAGCGAGTCGACCGGGCTGACCGGGAAGTACCCGCCCTTGATGCCGGGGCGATGACCGTGGTTGCCGCCTTCGTAGTCGTAGCGCGAACTCCATGCCGCTTCTTCGGACTCGATCTCGTAGAACACGCGACCCATGTCGTTCTGCCAGCGGACCGAATCGAACACGAAGAACTCCGGCTCGGGGCCAAACGCGGCCTCATCAGCGATGCCGCTGGCCTTGAGATGTGCCTCGGCGCGGCGCGCGATTGAGCGCGGATCGCGGCCATAGGCCTGCATGGTGCTTGGCTCCAGCACGTCGCAGAAAAGATTGAGCTGGGGATTGGCGCTGAACGGGTCCACCACAGCCGTTTCCAGATCCGGCTTGAGAATCATGTCCGATTCGTTGATACCCTTCCATCCGACAATCGAAGAACCGTCAAACATCTTGCCATCCTCGAACACGGACTCGTCGAAGCTGTGTGCGGGATAGCTGATGTGGTGCAGTTTGCCCAGCATGTCGGCGAAACGCAGGTCGACAAACTCGATTTTTTCGTCCTTGATCAGTTTCAGGACTTGTTCGGGGGACATGGAAGTGGCCTCGATTGGTTTGGGTGGAATTTCTGCGCGTAATGATTACACGTGCAGGCCCGCGTTGCGAGTCAATAGTTGCTCCGATACTGTGCCCGGCCTGCCCGGAACGGCTACACTTCCGGTCCCTCGACCGCCATGGGCCCCGCTATGCCAGACCTTCTGAATGTCATCGTACTCGGCATCATCGAGGGCATAACCGAATTCCTCCCCATTTCATCCACCGGCCACCTGCTGATCGCCGAACGCTGGCTGGGCGCGCGCTCGGATCTGTTCAATATCGGCATCCAGGCCGGCGCCATCCTGGCCGTGACCCTGATCTACTGGCGGCGCATCTGGCAACTCCTCACGCAATGGCGCGACGCCGAAAACCGCGACTATCTGCTGAAGCTGATTGTGGCCTTCCTGATCACTGCCGTACTGGGACTGATTGCCGTGTCGCTGGGATTCAAGCTGCCCGAATCAATCACCCCGGTGGCCTGGGCCCTTATTCTTGGCGGCGTGTGGATGCTCGGCGCCGAACAGATCGCCGCACGCCGCCCCGAGCACACACGCATTACCTGGACGGTGGCGATCCTGGTTGGCATAACGCAAATGATCGCGGGTATCTTCCCGGGCACCTCGCGTTCGGCGGCTACCATCTTCGCGGCCATGCTGTTCGGCACCAACAACCGCTCGGCGGCGACCGAGTTCGCCTTCCTGGTCGGCATTCCCACCATGTACGCGGCCACCGGCTACGAGCTGCTGAAGGTGCTGCGTTCAGGGGAGGCTGTGCACGAGGACTGGGCGGCCCTGGGCGTCGGTTTCACTGTGTCGCTGCTGGTGGCCTTCATTGCCGTGAAGTGGTTGCTGGGCTACATCCGCCAGCACCGCTTCACGCCATTCGCGCTGTACCGGATTGCCCTGGGCATCGTGCTGCTGGTGGCCTTGCCCCTGTAACGCTAGCCGGGGAGCAACAGTGGCACGGTCAGGCAGCACGGTGCCGTCCGGATAACGTCCGCGTCCGATCTTCGATCGCAGGCGCGCTGGTTTCAGCGCCCTACCAGATGTGCCAGCCATTCCCAGCCATCGATGCGTTCAGCGATCAGCTTGAAGCTGGTCAGCATGGGCACAGCCAGAAGAGCACCGGCGACGCCCCAGAGCCAGGCCCAGATCAGCAGCCAGATCAGTATCGCGACCGGGGACAGACGCAACCGCCGTCCCATGATCAGTGGCGTGATCAGATTACCCTCGACTGCGGTCAGCACGGCAAAAAAGGCAGCCGGTGCAAGCGCCTGTGGAAGGGGATGAAACTGCATGATGCCCACCACCGCCAGCAGTCCGGTCATGCCGATGGCACCCACGTAGGGCACGAAATTGGCCAACGCTGCCAGGGTGCCCCAAAGCCATGGATCGGACACCCCCAGCCACCACAGCAACGCTGCCGTGATCACACCGAGAATCAGGTTGATCGCGGTTCGCGTGAAAATGTAGCGCGACACTTCAGACTGGATACCGCGGACGATGCTCACCACATCACGCTTGCTGCGAAACGAGGGTGAAACCTCCACCAGTTTCAACAGCATGCGGTCGCCGTAGATCAGAAAAAAGAATACCAGCAGACCCACCGTGAGCGCGAAGGCCAGAATCGGTGGCGTGATGGACACGACATCCCAGATGTCCAGGGTCGGCTTGGCCGAATCAGGCGTCGGGGCGGGGCGCTTGTCGCCGGTCAGCGACTGGGTGGCCCGGTTGGCTTCCTCGAGCTTGCGCGTCAAGGGTGCAAGCTTGGGGGCCAGGTCGTGGCGGATCGCCCTGGGAGCCTGTTGCAGCCATTCGATGGCCGGTGGGGTCAGCGCAATCACCGAACCGGCCACACCCGCGCCCAGTGCCAGCATGACCAGCAGCGCAGACAGCGCCCTGGGAATGCGAATTCGGCTTGCCAGCACCACCAGCGGGTTCAGGCCCAGTCCCATGAAGCTTGCCAGTACCAGCGGCACAACCAGGGACTTGGCAAGCGCCAGACTGTACAGCACGGCCAGGATCAGCCCGAGCGCCAGCATGACGGGGATGGGTCGAAAGTGAGGCGTCGGCGCTGCCGCAAGCGGTTGTTGGGTCTCGGCTTCGTTGTCGGGCGTCGAGCCCGGCGAGTCAGTCTGCATGATGGTCGGATTCCCCTGGTAGGCCGCTTAAAGCAACGCGCGAACCAGAATCATGCTCCAGTGAAACGCGTTTCGCAGCATGCGCTTGGGCGGTCGCCAGCGCTGCGTCGCCGACAAGGCAAAGCCGGTGCCTGCTGCCAATCCCAGGCTCGCAAGCCAGTGGCGCTGATACGACCTGGTCAGGCGCGCGCACGATGCCTGCGCGAGCTTGCGGTGATACTGCAGCCGCTCGAGACTGGCGCGGCGTTCTGCGTGTGCCCGGCCGATTGCGCTCATGCTTCAGGCTCCGGCCGCTTGCCGCGCGCTCGCGCCACCAGGCCGTGCAACTCGCGGCGCGTTTCGGGCATGGTCAGGTTGCGACTGCTGCGCCTTAGCGCCAGGCGCACCACCAGCAGCAAGACGAGATGCACGCCAACCAGCGCTGTCAGTGCCCAGCCCACCGAAGCGGTGGCAACAAAAAACCCCCATCCGATCAGGGCGACCAGGCTGGCCCACAACGACAGGCCGATACCGACCAGGACAATCGCGAGCGCCACCACCAGCGGCCAGCTGGCCCTGGCCAGCCTCCACTCGCTGCGGGCCAGGCCCGCAAGAGCCAATGCGAAACCGTGCACGGCCCTTGCCAGAACGCGGATGGCGTCCCAGATGGCCAGCGCTTCGGCCGTCAGGGTCTCGTCTGCTGCCGGATTTTCGGCGGCTTGAGAATGCTCGGCCGTACTGTCTTCGGGCTTCTGTGTTGCGGCCGCAGCTTCGCCACCTGCCATGGCAGGCTTGTCACCAGGCATCGCGACAATCAGCGACGGCGACGCAGAATGGCGCCCAGCAGCCAGCCGCCTGCTACCGCCATGGCCACGGACTTGCCCGGGTTGGTGCGCACATAGTCCAGAACCTGATCAAGGGAATCCTCGGCGCGATCCCGGCCTCTGGCCCACTGTGCCTGACCACGTTCGCCCAGATCGGCAGCATGCCTGTTGGCGCTCTTGGCTGCCGACGCGGTGGCATCGGTGGCATGGTGCAATGCGCTTTCGGCGCGTTCGCTTCCGCTCTGCACCGCATCACGTGCCGAATTCAGCATGTCGGACTCGCGTTTCTTGAGACGCTCGGCCTGGCGGTCAACGCGTTCGGAAAAATCGGCATGTTCGGCGGCTGTTCTTGCTTTCTTTTCGTTAGACATGATTCAACTCCTTGTAAGTGTTGTGTGCTTTCAGACCTTGCGCCCGCGAAAGAGCGCTACCACAAACAGGATCAGAAAGACGATGAACAGAATTTTGGCGATGGTCGCTGCTGTTCCGGCGATGACGCCAAAGCCCAGAACAGCGGCGATGATGGCAACGATGAAAAAGCCGATGGCCCATGACAGCATGATGAGGTCCCTCCGGTTATGCCGCCCATTGCGGCTTCGGGCGGCATGGCCGCTCGAGACCAACAGTCTAGACACGCTCGGGGTGTCTGCGACCTGAACGTTGCCGCAGGCTGTTTTTTCGTGTTCAGATTCAGCCTGAATCGCGCAGCCGGGGATTGAGGCTGTAGGTCCCGGTCCGGGTCGCCTCGGCCAGGACATGGCCATCCAGCGCGGCGCGCAGCTGCGCCAGGGTGAATCCGGGCTCAAGACCCAGGCTGGGCACATCAACGGCATAGAGATCAAACTGGTAGTGGTGCAGCAGCGAGTCGTTCCATGGCGGACAAGGGCCGTCGTAACCGCGGTAGTCGCCTGCCATGTCGTCGTCACCGGCAAACCAGCTGCTGTAGTCGTTGCGCCCCTGCACGCTGCCCGGCGGACCCACCGGCTCACGCTTTCCGTGCGGCGTGACACCCTCGCTGCAGCTGCCCTGGGCCAGCTCACCGCATTCTGCCGGAATGTCGGCCATCAGCCAGTGCACGAACTCGACCCGCGGCAGACCCGAGGGTACCTCGCGCCCCTTCTGGTTGACGTCATCGCCCTTGCTGGGTGCGTCATCGTCAATGCAGGTCAGCACGAATGATCGTGTTCCGGCCGGGACATCCTTCCAGGCCAGATGCGGGCTGAGATTGTCCGAGTGCTCCACCGGATCACCCGGCTTGCCGAACGCACATTCGTCGGGAATGGTGGTGCCATGGTCGAAATCGTTGCTGCGTAGTTCCATTGCTGGACTCCTTGTCAGTTGCTTGAAAGCGGGAATTGGATGGTTCTGGCGATGCTGGCGCACGCGCCACCCGTGTTTGGCCACGAGCGTCAGTCAGGGGCGCCGATCACCCACCCGGGTCTCATGCACCACGCGGTAGATTGCGCCCGCGCGATCGTCGGAGACGAGCAGGCTGCCATCGGCCATGGGCTGCACGTCGACCGGTCGGCCCCAGGCATCCTGGCCTTGCAGAAAACCGGTCAGGAAAGGCTTCACGGCGATCACCCTGTCGCCATCCACTTGAACGCGCATGACCCGGTATCCGGATTTCTTGCTGCGATTCCAGGAGCCATGCTCGGCGATGAAAATGTTGCCCCGCCAGGCGGCGGGAAACATGTCGCCGCGGTAGAAGCGCATGCCGAGTGATGCAACGTGTGCACCCAGAACCCTGGCCGGGGGCACATAGTTCTTGCACGGGTGGCCACGGCCGAAGCGCGGATCGGCGACGTCGCCCTGGTGACAATAGGGAAAGCCGAAATGCTGGCCGCGCTGATCCACGCGATTCAACTCGTCACCCGGGACATCGTCCCCGAGCATGTCTCGCCCATTGTCGGTAAACCAGAGTTTTTGCGAACCGGGCTGCCAGTCAAAACCCACGGTATTGCGGATGCCGCGTGCCTCCGTCCGCCAGTCGCTGCCATCGGCTTTCATGCTCAAAAGGCGGGCATAGCCCTTGCGATCACAGACATTGCACGGCGCGCCAATCGGCACGTACAGCCGGCCATCGGGACCAAAAGCCAGGAATTTCCAGCCATGGTGGGTTTCCGTGGGCAGCTTGTCGGTAACCAGCTCGGGCTCGGGTGGCTTGTCCAGATGCGCCTCGATATTGCGCAGAACCAGGATGCGGCTCACGGCAGAAATGTACAGGTCGCCCTTGTGGAATGCGACGCCGACCGGCATTTCCAGGTCGTCGGCAATGACGCGCACCCGGTCCGCACGGCCATCATGGTTGCTGTCGGTGAGCGCGTAGACCTTGCCGGCGCGCATCGAACCGACAAACACGGTGCCCTGGTCACCGAGCGCCATTTCTCTTGCCGAGGGCACGGCATCGGAGTAGATCGAGACACTGAAGCCGGTGGGCAATTTCAGCAGACCCACCTGCGCTGAGGTTGCCAGCACCGGCAGCGCCAGCAGGCTCGCGAGTACGAAAATCAGTTTGCGCATGAGCTTCTCCGCCATAGGATCATTTCAATTTCTGATTAGTGCTCCATCGCGGCAGGCCTGCTCCTTTCCCCGTATCAGGCCCGGGGCATGCCTTGAGCGTCATCTGTACCCGCGAATGCGGGACGAGGGCTTGCGCCAGCAGATCATTCGGCGTCGACCCCGCGGTCCGTGGTCAGGCAGCCCATGGTGCCGTGGCTGAAGCTCGAGGCCGGACCATGTCAGAGTAACGCATTCTGCATTGCGCTTCCGTTACGCGGAAGGCGGAACGGGCGTGCAGTCGCATACCCGGTGCGCCCGACAGATCACCCCTCCAGTGCGGCGAATGCCTCGGCCAGCACTTCGCGGTACTTGTCCTCGTGTCCTGCTGCAAAACGGATCGGCAGGCCCGCCGAGGATTGCTCGCGCTGGGCGCTCAGAGGTCCGGGGCTCAGTTCCTTCAGATCCAGAAATTGCGCCAGTTCCGCACCGGCCTTGTCAGGTGCCTGCAACAGCGCATCACCATCAACCCGCACCACGGGCAGGTGCTCGGCCGCCATATCCAGCTGCTGTTTTCCCAGGTTCCACCATCGGGCTGCCTCGGTGCTGTCCTGCATGCGCAAGCGTCTTTGCCAACCAAACGCCAGCCAGCGCAGATAGGCCGCCCTGGGCTCGGCATCGACGATGATGGCGCGTACACCGGGCAGCGCCAGCTTGATTACCGGCAACATGCGCGCATCGAATACCGGCAGCCAGTCGATGATGCAGGCGGGGTTTCCCTTTACGTGCCGCTCCTGGACTCGCGCATAGCGGCGTGCCTGCACGCCCAGCTGGCCCTGCGACATGGTGGTGAGCATGCCCATGTCATTGGCATCTGCAAAGAAATCGGGTTGATCGCCAAAGCGGTCCTCGCGCACAAACACTCCGGGCTGATCGGCCAGCAGTGCAGCAACACGCTCGATGCCGGAACCGGGCAGGCCCATCAACAGAACTGGCGGCGCCACCCGCGGCTGGCTCAGCTCGGGTTCGGCAAGCAGGGACTTGAGGGCCGGACGCAAATGCTCGGCATCCACCAGCATGGGCAAAGGCCCTGCCTCGATACGCTGCGCCTCACGAAACGCCAGCACGGCCTCTGCCCAACGGCTTGCCCGATCGTGCACCAGACCGAGCAGCCGCAGGCGATCACGGCGCAAGGGCGGCACAAGCGGCGCGCCCTTGAGCGCCAGCAGCTCGCGTTGTGCGGCGGCCGTGTCATCCTTGCGCAACGCCGCGCGCGCGCGCAGCAGCCGTACGCTGGGCCGATTGTCTTCAGTGCTGCCGCTTGCAGCGTTGTCGGCCGCTTCGAAGTCACCGCGCCGTTCATGCAAGATCGCCAGTTCGGCATGCGCCAGCGCATCGCCGTCATCCTTGTCGACAGCCTCCTGCCACATGGCTGCAGCCTCTCCGAGCTGGCCCCGACCGCGATAGATATCGGCCAGCAGCAGGCGCGGCGCCTTGCATCGGGGGTGGTCGGCCATGAACTGGCGCAGATCCTCGACCGCTTCAGCTTCGTGGCCCATGGCACCTTGGCAGGTTGCACGCAAGGTGGTCAGTTCCTCCGCATCCGGATACATCTTGCGTGCAGCGTCGTAGGCCATGAAGGCCTCTTCCATGCGACCCTGGGCACGCAGGGCATCGGCCAGCCCGGCCAGTCCGTCGCCGTTGCCCGGTTGCGCGCGCAATACCTGGCGGTAGGCTTTCTCCGCAGCCGTGATATTGCCGCGGGACAGTTCCACGTGCGCCAGCATGAGCCGTGCGCCATGCAGTGATTCGTCCAGTTCCAGCGCGCGCTTGAGCGGTCGCGCCGCCTGCTCCGGGGTGCCGCGCAACATCAGCGCCTGGCCGTACCCGGCCAGCGCGCGGACGTGCTGCGGGTAGAGCTGGGTAACCCGGACAAACATCTGCACGGCCTGCTCGATATGGCCTTGCTCCATGCGCAGGCGCGCCAGGCCGAGCAATGCATCGGCGTTTTCGGGGTCGACCCTGACTGCCTCCTCGAAATGTTCCTCGGCAGTGGAAAACTGTTCCCGCGCTTCGGCGAGCTGGCCCAGCCCGACATGGGCCAGCGGCATATCCGCCTGCAGCGAAAGCGCCTTGCGATAGGCGCTCTCCGCAGCATCCAGGTCACCGTCGTTGGCCGCCATGCCGGCCGCGCTCACATGCAGCAGGGCGTTGCTCTGGTCCAGTTCAATCGCCCTTTCGAGCAAATCGCGACCCTCGCCGAAACGACCGTCATCGGCGCACAGCACGCCCAGATCAGCCAGGATGGTCGCATCCTCGGGGTGCTGCTCCAATTGCTGGCGCATGGCGGCCTCGCGCTCGGCGGCCTGTTCTGGGGTTGTCGGTGGCAAACGGGATTCGGCCATGATCGCTGCTCGGTTGAAAAGCGCTCATTATGACAGAGCGCAAGCGGCTGGTGAGCGCGAAGGGCGGCGTCAATCGCCAGCGTGCGTTGCGGCATCCTGGTGAGTCGCGAGCCAGTCGGCGAGGTATTGCGGACAGAAGCTGCGCATGTGGTAGCCGCCAATAAAACCGCAGTGCCCCCCATGGTCGGTGATGTCCAGATCAATGGCCGCGATGTCGCGCAGCGGCTCGAAGTCGGCCACGGGAATGACCGGATCATCCCGGCTGGTCAGGATGCGGGCCGGTACCTCGAGTCCGGCCAGCCGATCCCCGGCTATCGAGTAGCCGTCAAGATAGTTGTCCAGACTGCCAAAATCGGTATGCCGGATAACCAGTTCCCGGGTCAGCTCGCGCAAGCCCAGATTCAAGTCACCTGCATTGAACAACGCAGCATCCGGGAAAGCCTGCTGCTTGAGTTTCAATGAACCGCGCCACTTGTGCATGAAATAGCGCTCGTAGACAGTGCTGAACGCTTCGATGGCATGCAGGCTGTGTGTCGGATCAACCACGGGGCAGACCGCCAGCAACCCGGCCAGATCAATGCCCGCCTGCGGAGCACGATGCGCCATGCGCAGCGCAAAATTGCCACCAAGCGAAAATCCCGCCAGCAACAGCGGCCGCGCTGACCAGCGCGCGCTGATCGCGGCCAGACCTCCCACCGCTTCGTCAATGCGACAGGAATGGAAAATGCCGGGGTTGAGTGCGTGACTGCCGCCATGGTCGCGCAGATTCAGACGCACCACGTCCCAGCCCTCGGCCAGCGCACGCGCACCCGACTCGAGAACGTAATTGCTGTCGCTGCTGCCCTCCCAACCATGCAGCACCACCAGTAGTCCGCGCGCCCGCGGCTCGGCATTCTGGGCCGTGTGACTGACCGCCAGGCGTACCCCGCCACCGACATCCAGCACCCCGCTGGTTGCACGCCGGCGAAGCTCACGCGACCATTTGCGCACCAGGGCACGCCGCAGCGGTCCCGAGGACAGCATCGTCTGCACATGCCGGTTGCGCAATCCTGGCGGTGGCGAAAAACCGTCAATGCGCATCACCGCAGATCCAGGGCGCGCGCCACGCGCTCGCGCGCCACGCCGGCCATGGCCTTGCGGCCCTGGTCACGATTGTCCAGCACTGGCAGGAAATGGACTTCGGCATCCATCGGCGCCTCGCCGATCACCCGCAACACGTTGGCGAAGAAACTCTCACCCGGGCCAAAGCACACCGCAGAACACAGCTCACCGTGGCGGCAATAGCGCAGCGCGACCGGCTGGATCGGGGCGTCAGCCAGCACCGCCGCCTGCAGGATGCGGGCATGGAAGGTACGTACGCTGTCGGCCGGCCCGGTGCTGCCCTCGGGAAAGGCGGCCACCGTGCGTCCCTGGCGCAAACGCGAGGCCATGCTCTCCACCACACGCGCCATGGAGTCGTTGCTGCCGCGGCGATGAAAGATGGTTCCGGCACGCCGCGCGAGCCAGCCGATCACCGGCCAGCGGTCAATCTCGGCCTTGGCCACGAAGCACACCGCGCGCTGACTGTGCAGCAATTCGATATCCAGCCAGGAGACGTGGTTGGCAACGAACATCACCGGACTCGGCAGGGGTTCACCCACCCGTTGCGGCCGGATGCCGATGATGCGCAGCATGCTGCGCGTCCACCAGCGCACCAGGTACTGGTTCAGAGGCTCTTCGCCGCGCTTGCGCTGACCGGCCCAGTCGCTTTGCACCATCCATGCCACCGGCACAGCCAGCAGCAAGTGCAGCAATAGCAGCGGCACACGCCACAGGTAGCGGACAAGGCGCATCAGGCACTTCCGGAGAGAAGGGAAAGATCAGACATGCAGGCGCGAACTGTAGCCGCTGGCACCGGCACGACTCAAGCCCGCAACGCTGACCTGACTCCAGCCTTGCATCACGATCAGGCCGGCAGCGGCAGGCTGCGGCTGCGCTTGACCGTGCGCAGCACAACGCTGGAGTTGACGTCGGCCACGCCACTGGCATTGAGCAGCTTGTCCAGCAAGAAGGCGGAGAAATGGTCGAGATCGGCGACAAAGACATGCAGCAGATAGTCCATGTCACCACTCAGGGCATGACAGGCCACCACTTCGTTCCAGGCATTGACGGCCTGCACGAAGCGCTCGACGCTGGCGCTGTCGTGTCGCTCCAGCTGCACGCGCACAAAGGCCGACAGCCCCAGGCCCACGGCCGTCGGATCGACCTGTGCGGCGTAACCGGCAATGACGCCATCGCTCTCCAGGCGCTGCAGGCGGCGCAGACAGGCCGAAGGCGACAGCTTGACCTGTGCTGCCAGCTCGGCATTGGTCATGCGACCCTCGCGCTGCAGCAGGGCCAGCATGCGCAGGTCGGTGCGATCGAGCCTGGAATCGGTCATTTATTCTATAAAGTCGAAGATTTGCAGTATTTTATTGCAGAAGCCAGCCCAATGCACGCAATAGAGCAATCATGTTGTCCGCTCCAACGCGTATCCTGTAGGGACGTTCCGAACTTGTGCAGGCCCCGCATGGACACACCACGACGCGTCGAACATCAGGAGACTGACCGCGGCACCATTCCGGTTTACGCCACCGGCGTGGTCAAGCAACCCTGGGACCAGTACAGCGCCACCGACCATGATGTCTGGCGGCAGTTGTTCGAGCGCCAGCGCGAGGTCTTGCCCGGGCGCGCCTGCGACGAATTTCTCGAGGCCCAGGATGCCCTGCACATGAGTGCCGATACCATCCCGCGCTTTGACGAGCTGAACCAGGTGCTGGGCAAGAAGACCGGCTGGCAGCTGATCGGTGTCGAGGGGCTGCTGCCCGAAACCGTATTCTTCGACCATCTGGCCAATCGCCGCTTCCCGGTGACCTGGTGGATTCGCAAGCCCGAGCAGATCGACTACATCTCCGAACCGGACCTGTTCCATGATCTGTTCGGACACGTGCCCCTGCTGGTCAACCCGATCTTCGCCGACTACATGGAGGCCTACGGTCGCGGCGGCATGAAGGCGCATGAGCTGGGCGAGGCGGCTCTGCTGAACCTCACCCGCCTGTACTGGTACACGGTCGAGTTCGGCCTGATCCGCCAGAACGGCGAACTGCGCATTTACGGCAGTGGCATCGTCAGCTCCAAAGGCGAATCGATCTACAGTCTGGAAAGTGACGCCCCCAATCGCATCGGTTTCGATCTGGAGCGCATCATGCGGGCCCAGTACCGCATCGATACCTTCCAGCAGACCTACTTCGTCATCGACGACTTCAAGCAGTTGATGGATGCCACCCGACCCGACTTCACGCCGATCTACGAGCGCCTGGCAGGGCAGCCCGACGTCCCCGCCCGCGACGTACTCGACAGCGACAAGCTGATTCACCGTGGCACCCGCGAGGGCTTCGCCAGGGACGCCGACGCCTAAATCACCGCTTTCGACCAGAGCCCCGGTTGCCACGGCGCACTGACGGTACCGCGCCTGCCTGCCCAATGCCTGCGTGCTTTGGGCTAAACTCCCCGCATGCATAGCACAGTCATCTCCCCAAGCAGCTTGCGGCGGGCCATGGGCATCG
>CAWDBD010000022.1:0-23086 GCA_963800395.1 uncultured Gammaproteobacteria bacterium | reverse complement strand
ATTTCGCGGGCGCGCGTCGCGCCCACGAACAGGCCATCGAACAGGTAGCCCCAAAGCGCGAGCAAGGGCAGCGCGGCCAGATAAGGCAGGAAGGGATAGGCCGTTTGCCGCACCGTCTCAATGCTGCTTTGCAAATACCACGGCAAACCGATTCGATCAGTGCGCGCGGGGGTACAAGTCACCGGGAATACCCAATTCCACCGTGGGGCCGCCTGTCGGCCCACCTTTGGCATTGAGTAACGCAAGGCGAACGTACAAGGCAGCGAGAGCCGCGTTCGCGGTTTGCCGATGTTCCCGAACATAGCTGTTGGGCGACGTTTTGATGTACCAGGCAATTCGCTCTTCAGCACCGTCATCACCCAGCATTCTGGCAAGGTACAGAGCCGCAAGCACGTCGACACCTACCTGATCTTCAGCTTGTACGGACTCCTGGCGCGCTAGCAGAAAACCTCGATATGGACTGGGCGAGTTCATGACCTGACGCCGAATATTGTATAAGTCATCGGCCAGTTGTCGGTCACTTTGAAGGACTTCCCCGTAGGTCTGACTGGTCGCGCCCATGCGCTGCGCAATTTGGTCGAGCTCACGGCTCTGCAACAGAAACGCTGCCTTGATGTTCCCCTGGGCCGCTGCTTCCCTCAACCGCACGGTGCTCATCGATTGCGCCGCCAACACATCTTCCGGCATCGGATAACCGTTGCCGGCCATCCAGGCGATCTGATTTGGATCACGATTCCGGTAAACACCAAAGAATTGTTTGTCGAATCCACGCAACACCACTTGGTCTGAAGCGGAGAATCGCGACATCCAGTCCTCGAAGTCACGCCCGGTCTGTACACGTGTTACCCCACCGAATTGGTACCGCTGCGGGATCTCGGCGCTGCCGTCATCGGCAATCACATGAGCAGGTCGCCGCCAGATTGATGTCGAGTGAATGTTCGGTACTCGGTTTCCGGGCACCGGCCGACTTGAGGATGAAACAGGCTCGCCCTCCTTGCCCAGCGCCGTCATGTTGTCCGCATTGACTGTGGATGAACTGTGCTGATCTGACACGTGCAACCAATATCCGGCAACTGCAAGAAAAATCAGCACGCAAATAGCCGTCCAGCGCCTGCGAGCGTTCATTCATCGCACCCATTCTTGTTCATCGCGTTTCCCCAAGCCGCGCACTGTGCCACAGCCTGGTCAACTTTGAATGCATCGTCGCCGTATTCGTCAACCGCGAAGTAGTAGTCGGAGGCAAACATGTTGCAAGTTGCGGTTGCGGCGGTATCGGTCAATCCATTGCACAGTCCCTGAAGGTCACTGTAGAACGCCGAATCACAGCTCCCTTTGTATCCGGTTCCGACCCCGAGAGTCGTATAGCACGCATCATGCCCATTGCAAGCAGGAATGAACGAAACGCTCGGGTACTGCGCCAGAGGGAAGTCCATATCATTCGAGTACGCGCTGGGGTGCCTACCCGAAAGCCCTACCCATGCAAGGACATTACTCATGCCGCCAGAACCGCAACCATTGCCATGCCAGGTGGCACCCACATGCGAAGGAAAGCCGGGCGCGGCGGCAAAACTGTCAAGGCTGCAGACAGGAGTGTCGGGGTCGTTGTCAGTTGGTTTGAGGCTGGCAAGGATTCCGCAGGCTTGGGCTTTTGTCAGCCCACCGCCGTCAGTATCAGAAAAGGAATCAGCGTCAGGCGCCCACGGGGGCGGTGGCGAATAGAAGTTCCCGAAGCTGCCAGCGGGTATGAAGAAAGGCGTACCTTGGACCGTGATCGTCTCTAATTCAGTAGGGTCCTCTGCCTGCACCTGGCTGATCCCGCACCCAAAAAGCAGAATCGCCAACGCCGCTTTTACTATGCTGTTGCCTGTTGCCTGTTGCCTGTTTGTTCGACATCATCTTCCTCCCATGAAAACCCATCCATTGGTGGATACTGCGAACTGCACCCACGACTGAACCCTAACTGACCCGGAATCGCGATTTCGTGATCCACCTCGCGTTCTTCCCGCCACAATTGCAATGGGTCTGCTTCCTACTTGTGCAACCAGGCATCTCGGTGCGCAAGCACGATGGCGATCCACGCCATCAGGGCGCCACGCATGGCGGTGAAACCCAGGAAAGCCAGCCACAGGCCGTGGTTGCCGAGAGGCCGCAGCAGCCAGGCCAGCAGGGCAAAGCCGGCTGCCGACAGCAGCATGGCGTTGCGCATTTCGCGGGCGCGCGTCGCGCCCACGAACAGGCCATCGAACAGGTAGCCCCAAAGCGCGAGCAAGGGCAGCGCGGCCAGATAGGGCAGGAAGGGATAGGCCGTCTGCCGCACGACTTCAATGCTGCTTTGCAGATCGACAAAGAGCCTGCCGCCCAGGGCAAACAGCAGTGCGAAGGCGAGCCCGCCGATCAGCGACCAGCCGCCGGCAACCACCACCGCGCGCCGCAGGGCAGTCGAGTCGCCAGCGCCGATGGCGTGCCCGGCCAGCGCCTCAATGGCATTGGCCAGCCCGTCCAGTGCAAACGAGGTCAGCAACAGACCATTGAGCAGCAGGGCATTGGCGGCCACAACGTTGTCACCGAGGCGCGAACCCAGGGTGGTGATGGCAAAGAACACGCCCTGCAAGGCAATGCTGCGGATCATGATGTCGCGGTTGACGCCCAGCAACGCCGCCCACGTGGCCCATCGACGCAAGCGCTGCAGATGCAGGCTGCCCGGCCAGCGCGCCAGCATCGCAGGCAGCATCAGCAGGCCACTGGCCAGACCGGCCCACTCGCCCAGTACCGATGCCAATGCAATGCCGGGTACACCCCAGCCGAAAACCAGCACGAAAACCAGGTTCAGCACGATGTTGCTTGCATTGGTCACCACCAGGATGCGCATCGGTACGCGCGCATCCTGGCCACCCAGAAACCAGCCCATCAGCGCGTAGTTGCCCAATGCGGCCGGCAGCCCGAACAGGCGGACATGCAGGTACCCGGTGGCAACGGCCTGAAGCTCGGCTGATGGTCGCATCAGCGCCAGTACCGGTTGCATGAAAAGGAACAGCGTCAGCATGCTGGCCAGTGCCAGAGCCAATGCCAGCATCAATGCCTGCAGCAGGATGCCGCGCAACGCATCGCCATCGTCCCGGCCGGTCGCCTGGGAGGCAAAACCCACCGTCCCCATGCGCAAAAAACCGAAGACCCACACCGGCACCTGGTAGATGATGCCGCCCACCGCCACCGCCGCCAGCTGCGCCGCGTGCGGCAGGTGCCCGGCCACCGTGCTGTCGGTCAGCGTGACCAGCGGTACCGTGATGTTCGAGGCGATCATCGGCAGGGCCAGCGCCCACACCTTGCGCTGCGTTGGCCGGTGGCGCCAGTCGCCAAGCAATTGCTGTCTCAAACCCATGCAGCCATTGTGTTACCCGAATGCAGGGTAGCAGCAGAAAAAAGAAACCCGCCGGGCGGCGGGTTTCTTCGTGACCTGGAGGCGTCTTGTCAGCGTGAAGTCACGGTATAGCCTTTCAGGCGCCGGGCGAAATCCTGCAGGACGCGGATGCCGCTCTGCTCGGCCTCGTGGATCCACTGCTGCAAGCCCTTGAGCGCTGCGTCGGGACCGCGCTGTTCCATCAGGGCGGCGAGGCGGGCGCGGTATTCGCATACCGTCTGCAACTGGGGTCGCCGGGCCACCAGCCTGGACAGGCGCTCGCGACCTTCGGTATCCAGCCAGCGGCCACCGCTGGCCAGTGCGCGGCGCATGCGCCGCGGCATGTCTTTCAGACCGCCGTCGGTGCTGGCGGCTTCCTGGTGCAAGATGGGCTTGATGACACCTTGCGAGAAATCCTTCATCACCTTGAAACGATGGGTCAGCACCGCCTTCAGCGTCTCATTGTCCGGCAGCGTTACATTGGCTCGCACATCAAGGTTTGGTGCCACACGCAGGACCCTGGCCAGGCGCAGTTTTTCGCACGCTCGGATCACCACCCAGCCAATGTCGAATTCGAACTTGCGCAAGGCAAACTTGGCCGAACTCGGAAAGGCGTGATGGTTGTTGTGCAATTCTTCGCCACCGATCCAGATGCCCCACGGTGTCAGGTTGCGCGCCTGGTCGCTGGTTTCGAAGTTGCGATAACCCCACCAGTGCCCCAGACCATTGACGACGCCGGCTGCCCAGAACGGAATCCACAGCATCTGAATGCCCCAGATGGCCAGGCCCGCCACACCGAACAGTGCCAGGTTGATGAGCATCATCAGGACCGGTCCCGAATAGGGGTGCGCGCCATAAACATGACGCTCAAGCCAGTCATTCGGGCAACCGCGCCCGTATTTCTCCAGCATCGGCTGGTCGTACGATGCGGTGCGGTACAGCTCAACGCCCTGCCAGAACACCTTGTTGATTCCCACTACGTGCGGACTGTGCGGATCTTCGGCCGTCTCGCAATGCGCATGGTGCTTGCGGTGAATGGCAACCCATTCACGCGTCACCATGCCGGTAGTCAGCCAGCTCCAGAAGCGGAAAAAGTGTGCCAGCACCGGGTGGAAATCCACCCCGCGATGGGTTTGGCTGCGATGCAGGTACAGGGTGACAGTGAAGATGGTCAGCTGGGTGACCACCAGAAGGAACAGCGCCATGGTGCCAAGACCGAATCCGGTCAGGCCGTTGGCGGCAAAATCGAGGAGAATTTCAGACATGCTTGAATATGTTGGGGCGTCGGAGGGCAAATTCTACTCCGTTTGCAACGCCATTGCCGGGCGGCTGTTCATGATTCAGGGGCTCACTGGACTTGCGGATTCATGACCCCGCCAGCGACAATCAACCCGATGACGACCGAGACGCCACCGTCGACGCCACTTCTGGAGCTTGATCAGGTAAGTCGCCAGCGGGGCGGACGCCCGGCTGTGGCAGACCTGAGCCTGAGCCTTGAGCGCGGAGACGTGCTGGGCCTGCTGGGCGTCAATGGCGCTGGCAAATCAACCACTCTGGCGATGATGGTCGGTGCCCTGGCACCCGACCGGGGCGCGGTGCGTATTGATGGCCAGGACCTGGTCGAGCATCCGCAGATCGTGCGCCGTCAGGCTGGCTGGCTGTCCGAACACGCACCACTGTACGTGGAGTTGACGGTTACCGAGCACCTGGATGCCATCGGTCGCCTGCACGGCTTGCGCGGCACGGCATTGCGGGAACGCCGGGAAAAGATGCTTGCATTGCTGCAGCTCGAACCCATGGCCAAGCGCTTGCTGCGGCAGTTGTCGCAGGGTCAGCGCCAACGTGTCGGTCTGGCATGCGCGCTGCTGCACGATCCGCCGCTGCTGGTACTGGACGAACCCGCCAATGGCCTGGACCCTGTGCAGATCGAGCACTGGCGCGAGCTGGTCAGGACCCTGGCCGACGATCATGCCGTGGTGATTTCCACGCACGCGCTGGACGAGGTCACCGCGACCTGCAACCGCATCGCCATCCTGCACGAGGGTCAGCTCCGCCATGCCGGCCCGGTGGAAGACAACACGCGTGAACTGCAACAGCGCTTCATGACCATTGCCACCGGGCATCCAGGGGCGGCCGCATGAGCATGGCCCGACTCGAATGGCAGCGTCTGCGGGTGAGCACCCTGCCATGGGTGCTGCTGGCACTGGCGCTTGCGCTGCTGGCCTGGGCTTTCCTGCAGTCACTGAACGGATTTCTGCAGGCGCAGACCAAACTGGCGGCCATGCCGTCAGCGCCCGGGTTCACCGATCTGGTCGCGGTACCCCTGCTGTCACAATTGGCACAACTGAGCCTGCTGCTGGCCCCGCTTGTGGTGATGTCGGCACTGGCCGGTGAACGCCGGCACGGCACCCTGCCGGGTCTTTTTGCTGCGGGTCTGTCGCCGGTGCGCATCGTGCTGGGCAAATATGTGGTGGCCTGGTTGTGGTTGCTGCTGCTGCTGGTGCTGACCGTGATGATGCCGGTACTGCTGGCTTTCAGCACGCAGCTTGACTGGGGCAAGTTGGCGGCGGCTGCTCTCGGCGTGGCACTGCTGATGGGGGCCTTGTCAGCCATTGGCCTGGCCTGTTCGGCTTTCACCCGCCATGCCGCTCTGGCCGCGGGCGCGGCCTGGCTGCTGAGCCTGGGTTTGTGGATGATCAATGTGGCCGTGCGCGCCAGCGGTGAACGTGGCGGATTGCTCGACTGGCTGTCCCTGTCCAGCCATGTGCAGCCGATGCTGCGGGGCCTGGTGGCGAGCGAGGACGTGATCTATTTCGTGCTTCTGATCGTGCTCGCGCTGGCCTTGGCGACTTTGCGTCTGGGCCGCGAAAGGATGGCACGCTGATGCGCGCGCGACTGGGCCTGTGGGCCAATATCGTGCTGCTGCTGGTGGCCGTGGCCTGCGTGGCATGGCTCTCCACGCGCTGGGGTTTCGTGACCGATTGGAGTGCCGGTGCACGCGCTTCGCTGGCCCCGGCCAGTCGCGACCTGCTGGCGCAGCTGCCCGGTGAGATCAAGGTGACATCCTACGCCAAGCCCGATAGCGGCTTGCGTCCCACCGTGGCAGCGTTCATTGCCCGTTATCAGCGTTTCAAGCCGGACATGACCCTGGCCTTTGTCGATCCGGATGCCGATCCGGCGGCGACACGCGAGGCAGGCATCCAGGTCAACGGCGAGCTGACAATTACCTGGCATGACCATACGCTGCACCTGACCGAACTGTCCGACAGCCAGTTCGCCAACACCCTGGCACGCCTGGCCAGGGGTAGCGAGCGCATGGTGGCCTTTGTCACCGGCGATGGCGAGCGCAATGCGGCAGGCAAGGCCAATGCGGATGTCGGACAGTTCATGGCGGCGCTGGAACAGCGCGGGCTGCGTGCGTTGCCGCTCAATTTCGCCCAGGTCGGGCAGGTCCCGCAGAATACCGATCTGGTGGTGCTGGCCAGCCCGCTGGCCACCGTGGGCACCGGTGCGGTACACGCCCTGCTCGACTATCTGGCGCGTGGTGGCAATCTGTTATGGCTGACCGAGCCAGATCCCCGTGACCTGGGCCTCAAGCCGCTGGCCAGGGCGCTGGATATCCAGGTGCTGCCTGGCATGCTGGTCGATGGTGGTGGCGCGGCGCTGGGGCTCAAGGACCCGCGCGTGGTGGCGGTCGGCACGTATCCTCAGCACGCGATTACCGATGGCTTTGCCCTGACCACCGTTTTTCCGCAGGTCGCGCCGCTGGCCAAGGTGGCTGCGCAGGGCTGGGATATCCGCCCGATTCTCAGTTCCGGACCGCAAAGCTGGAACGAGCTGCAGCCGATCGACAAGCAGAACCAGTCGACCATCCAGTACGATGCCGACGCCGGCGAGCTGAAGGGGCCACTGGATTTCGGTTTTGCATTGACCCGACTGTCACCCAGTCCGGACAAGCGCGAGCAGCGGGTGGTGGTTATCGGCGACGGTGATTTCCTGTCCAACAGTTTCCTGGGCAATGCGGGCAATGCCGCACTGGGCCGGCGCATCTTCAACTGGTTGCTTGGCGATGACAAACTGGTCACGCTGCCGCCACGCCCGGCCCCCGACCGCCACCTGGATCTGAGTCAGACCGGCTTGACCGTGCTGGCCTTCGGCTTGCTGCTGGCATTGCCCCTGCTGTTGCTGCTGTTCACCGCGGTTATGGCCTGGCGTCGTCGGCGGCGGTAGCAGCGTGCGTCGCGCCAATCGACAGCTCCTGTGGATGCTGGTCACGGTCGCACTCCTGGCCTGTCTGGTGCTGTGGACCGTGCAGCGCCGGTCAGCCGATGCCAGGCCGGAAACGCTGCTGCCCTTCGCTGCCGACACGGTATCGCGCATTGACATCAAGACCCGCAAGGGCGAGCGGCGTCGATTCGAGAAGCGTGACGGCCACTGGTACATGCTGGCACCACAAAAGGGCCGGGCCGACGCCGGTCACATGCAGCGCCTGAGCGCCATCGCCAATGCACGAATTCTGGACTGGCGACCAGCACGCGAGTTTGATCTGAAAAAGATTGGCCTTGCGCCGCCCTGGGCGGTGGTCACCATCGACGGCCATGAGCTGAAATTCGGCACGCTCTCGGCCCTGGCACCCCAGCGCTACGTGCTTGTCCATGGCCACATTGCGATGATTCCGGCGCGCTACGGCGCCGACATTGCCGCCACGGCAGACAGCGAACTCGCGCATGCCGGATCCACCTTGCCGAAGCTCTGACAGGCCCCTGCTGTCGGCGTCCGACTTCGAAATCGGCTTGCGCAGCCGCCCCACCTGTCCCCGCCAGCGCGCAGTGCATGACAATCGCCGCCGCAGACCCTATGCTCGGCGCGCATGCCTGAACTCCCCGAAGTCGAAACCACGCGCCGCGGAATCGCACCGCACCTGCAAGACCGCCTGATCAAGTGCGTCGTACTGCGTCGCGGCGATCTGCGCTGGCCGATCCCGGCCGAGATCAGCGCCCGGTTGCCCGGGCAGCGTATCGAGGGCATCGCGCGCCGCGCCAAGTACCTGCTGCTCGATACCCGGGCCGGCAGTGCGCTGATGCATCTGGGCATGTCGGGCAGCCTGCGCGTTCTGCAACAAGGCGTGCCTGCGGGCCGGCACGATCATTTCGACATCGTGCTTGATTCGGGCAGCATGCTGCGCTTCACCGATCCGCGCCGATTCGGTTCCCTGCTATGGCAGGAACCGGGGGAAACACATCCATTGCTGGCGCATCTGGGCCCCGAGCCGTTGAGCGATGCATTCAGCGGCGACTATCTGTGGCACTTGTCGCGTGGCCGCCGTGCGGCGGTCAAGAGCTTCATCATGGATGGTCGCATCGTGGTCGGTGTCGGCAACATCTACGCCAGCGAGGCGCTGTTTGCTGCCGGTATCCATCCCCGCCGGCCTGCCGGTCGCATCTCGCAGCAGCGCTACGCGGCGCTGACAGAGGCCATCCAGGGCATCCTTGAGCACGCGATCAGGCGCGGTGGCACCACCTTGCGCGACTTCATAAGCCCGGACGGCGTGCCCGGCTATTTCGAGCAGGAACTGAATGTCTACGGCCGGGCCGGGGAACCGTGCCGGCAATGTACTGCGCCCATTCGCAGTGCCGCGATCGGTCAGCGCAATACCTTCTGGTGTCCGCGCTGTCAGCACTGAACAATGGCAAGGCGCGCTTTCAACCACTACCCGGAGTGACCATGAGCATGTTCGGCAAGCGCGCCAGTTGCCGAGCTCGAATAGCATCCCGGCGCGAAGCCGGCACCGCGGGAGCGGCCGAACAGCGCCGCGCGCTCTTATGCTGGCGCCCGGCGATGCCGCTGTCACTCGGCAGCCGCCCCGAACACCACCACGACCAGCGCCAGCAGCATGCCCACAACGTAGTAGGCGCGGCGCAGCGGCCTGCCCTCGGCCAGGATCGCCGCCAGCAGGCATTGCAGGCCGTAATAGACCGCGAACGCGCGGCTGGCCAGCGCAATGATGCCGAAGATGTCGGTGACCCAGGTCATCGCGATCGCGGCCGCGGTGATGCCGGCGTAGGCCATGCGGGTGCTGAGCCGCTCGAACATCGCGTCCAGCAGACCGCCGGCACCGCCCATGTCGGCGATCGCCGCAGAAAGCTGCGAGGCCACCGCTGCCAGCACCAGCGCCGGTCCCAGCAGCCAGGCCACATTCTGCACGATGTCGATGACCTGGGTTTCCTTGGCCATGCCGGTGTGCTCGGTCGACACGTGCGGCAGCAGCAAGGCGACGAAGGCCACGTAGATCACCAGCGCCAGCAACTGCGCCCGGCGCATGCTCCTGACCCGCTGCGCGGCATCATAGTGGCGGCCGAGGAAACGTGCGGTCTCGAAGCCCTGCACCAGGATCACGCTGCCCAGCAACACGCGGATGTCGTGCCACAGGCTGTTGCTGCTGTTGGCCTCGGGCATGGACAGATGGCCGAACTCGCTGATCGCGACCGCACCCAGCGCCACGATGACTCCGGCAATCACCGCCAGCTTGAAAGTCACCGCGTAGATCTCGGCTTTCTCGATGCCCTTGAAGCCGCGCAGCCAGCCGAGCACGCCGAGCCCGCCGATGATGGCCGTGGTCAGCCAGCGTGCCCACAACGGGTTGACGATGCCGATGCCCTTGAGCATGAATGCGCCAAGCAGGTTGAGGTAGTAGGCGACCGAGATGAAGTAGGCCAGCGCCAGGCAGGCCTCGGCGACGCGGTCGAGGCGGCGCAACGCTTTGCGCTCTTCATTCTCATGCAGCGGCTCGGCGTGGGCGATGTTGAAGCGCACCGCGCTGCCAAACAGCCAGGCCAGCGCGCACAGGCCGATCATCGCCGGCACTGCCCAGTGCCCGGCCACCCCGGCCAGGATCGGCCCCACCACCAGGAACCCCGAGCCGATGATCGAGGCCAATGGTGTGACCATCGAGCGCCAGGCATCGTGATGGCGCACGCGCTCCCACAGCAGCACGCCCAGCACCGGCAGGATCACCACGATCGCCAGGGTGTCGATCAGCCACTCATTCACGGACCGACGCTTCCCTCGCGGCGGCGCACAGGCTTGGTGGCAGTAGTCGATCCGATCACGTGACGGATCATCGCATGGTTCAGCGCAATCTCCGGGCGAACCGACTCCTTCCGTTCAGACTCTTGAGGTCTGTTGCCATCGCCGTGTTCGTGTTCAACGCCGCCGCTGAATACTGGGTGGAACGCTGCTGGTGCGTCTCAGTCGGTGGGCCAGAGCAGCTCGATGTGGCTGTTGTTGAAGCGGGGGTCGTTGATGTCGCCGGCGTGGCGGGCGACGAAACTGCCGGGTATGCCGTCGACCTCGAGCGGCTGGCCTTCCTCGATCCAGGCGCCGAGGGCCTGCATGTCCACCAGTTTCTGGCATAGCGCACCGGCGCGCTCGATGTCGGCTTCCGGCACCTGGCGAACGCTGAGGTCGGGCCGGGCAAACTTGCGCATGCCGCGAGTGCGAACCCACTGACCGCCGTCTTCATCGGGGTTGACCAGAATCAGCACATGATGGCGCGGGGGCGCACCGTCGGGGATCAGGTAGCGGCGGCGCCAGTCGTCGGCCACGAACAGGCTCAGCATCTGCGGATCAACCACGCTCGCGCCGCCCAGATCGAGCAGACCGGCCAGCACGCCGGTGGTATCGCGCAGGTAGTCCAGGCTGGCCGGATCGGCCACCGTGCCGCGTACGCTGAGTACCTCGGCGGCGTTTTCGGCGCGTGCGACACCGGCCGGGCTGTCCTGGCGCAGAATGTCGCCCAGCGCCCCGCCCAGCGGATATCCCGCCCATGACTTCAGCGCCTCGTGAGGATGCCGGAAAAGCTCGACACCGCCGGGCAACCCGCGACTCTGGTAGCGGCTGAGCGGTATTTTCAATTCGCGTGGGAAGTCGCCGAACACGAAATACAGCAGGAGTGCATCCTCGCCCGGGTGTGCCTGCCAATGGGGCCTGGGCCAGCGGATCGCGTCATTCATGCCGGTTGGTCCTTGTCATCAGTCCGGGTGCCCAGAGGCAATACCGTCTGCTGCAGTTCGATACGCCCTTCGCCCGCACTGATTTTCTTGAACTCGGCGCGACTGACCGACACGTAGCGCTCGTTGCCGCCAATCTCCACCTGCGGCCCGTCGGTGACGGCGCGCCCCTGCTCGTCCACCCGCACGACCATGGTGGCCTTGCTGCCCGAGTGGCAGATCGTCTTGATTTCCTCAAGCTCGTCAGCCCAGGCCAGCAGGTAGCGACTGCCATCGAAAAGCTCGCCGCGAAAGTCGGTGCGCAGGCCATAGGCCAGTACCGGAATATGCAAGTCATCAACCACATCGCTCAACTGCCAGACCTGATCGCGTCCGAGAAACTGCGCCTCGTCGACCAGCACGCAATGCAGTCGTCCGTTTTCGGCAATATCCCGTTTGACCAGTTGCAGCAGGTCGTCGTCCTTGCCGAAGCGCAGGGCATTGGCCTTCAGGCCGATACGTGAGGCGACAACACCTGCGCCATAGCGGTTGTCCAGTGCCGGCGTCATGATCAGCGTACGCATGCCGCGCTCGTGATAGTTGTGCGCACTCTGCAGCAGCGTGGTGGTCTTGCCGGCGTTCATCGCCGAATAATAGAAATACAGTTTGGCCATTGCAGCGCCGGGATTCGTATCAAGGGTCAGGGCTTGCGAAGCAGCAGGCCAGTCAAGGCCCCAGTGTACCGTGTCTGCATCGCGACATAGCGGCTGCGCCGAGCGCCGCGGCGAATCTAGTCGGTGTTGATACCGGCCTGGGCCCGGGCGATGCGGCTTTCCCGCCATGACTTCAGCGGCTCCAGCAGGCTGACCAATGCATACAGCAGGTGAAACAGACGCAGCTTGCGCAGTACGCGGCGGTTGCCGAACACATCCCCGGCCAGCATGGAAATGACGCCACGCTCGATATCCAGCACATTGCTTGGTTGATCGAACAAACGCCGCATGCCCGGCGAGTTGAAGCGATAGATGAACCACGCGAAGCGACGCATGCCGGTGCGCACCTTCTTTTCCATGCGCTCCTGCAATGCCGCTTCGCAGGCCGGGTCCCTCAGTGCTGCGTCGACGATTTCCGCAGCCTGCTCGGCACCGCTCATGGCCAGGAAGACGCCGGAGGAAAATACCGGGTCGAGGAAGGCGAAGGCATCTCCGATCAGCATCCAGCCGGGGCCGGCCATCTGCCTGGAGTCGTAGGTATAGTTGCCGGCAACCCGCACCGTGTCGTCGATCAATTGCGCATTTTCCATGCGCGCCTGCAGCGCCGGATTGAGCCGGATGGTCTGCATCAGGAACTCGCGCATGTCGCCCCGGCGCTGGCGCAAGTAGGCCGGCCTGCACACGGCACCGACACTCATGCTGCCATCGGGCTGCGGGATCATCCACATCCAGCCGTGCTCAAAGCGGTAGATGCTGATGTTGCCCCGGTCCTGCCCCTCGCGAAACCGGGCTCCGCGAAAGTGGCCGAATACCGCGGCGCTCTGGTGGCGTGTGTTCCGTCGCATCAACTTCTTGTGCTGTGACAGCAGGGCATCGCGGCCACTGGCGTCGAGCACGTATCGCGCACGTACCGGGTAGCTGCGGCCTGTCTCGCTCTCGACCGTGGCCACCGATTCGCGCGCGTCACGGTGTTCGACGGAGACGACCTTGTGGCCTTGGCGCGCGTCCGCCCCCTGCTCGCGCGCATGCCGAAAAAGCATCGCATCGAAATCGGCCCGGCAAACCTGGAACGCGTATCCCGGGCTTTTCCCCAGGGCGCGATCGAATGCAAACCGGTGGTAGCCGGTTTCCGAGTTGCATTCGAAATCGGCGGCCAGCTTGGGCACGCCCATCGCCTCGACCTTGTCCATCACGCCGAGACGGTCGAATATGGGCAGGTTCATGGGCAACAGCGACTCGCCAATGTGAAAGCGCGGATGCTGCGCCTTCTCCAGCAGGAGTACCGACCAGCCCTTGCGCCGCAGGAAACTGGCGGCCGTGCTGCCTGCCGGGCCTCCCCCCACGATCAGCACATCGCATGCTTCGTCCGCTTGTTGCCCTGCGGGCTGCGCGTTCATTTGATTTCCCTTGGACTGGAGGCATGAGCCTACGCAGAATTGCGCGGGCCGTCCATGGCGCCTGCCGACAAGTCCGGCACAGACGCGGGGCATCTGTCATGCGAGCTGCGTTGCCTGCGCCGTGTTGCACGCGGGCAGAGGCGTCGCGGCCTGGTCGCAGGGTGGCTTGCCGCACCTTGCAAAAGTGCACTCTGGCTGCGGCAATCTGGCCGCCAGGGAGACTGCTATCATGCCCGGGCATTTCTCGGATACTCGCGCTGACCATGAACGACAAGACAACGCTGCATACGGTAGGCTGGCGCGAATGGCTGGCATTGCCGGAACTGGGCATTGCCGGCATCAAGGCCAAGCTCGATACGGGTGCGCGCACCTCGGCGCTGCACACCCACACGCTGGACATTGACCGCCAAAACGGTGATTCCAGCGTGCGCTTCAGCGTCCATCCCGTGCATGGAAGCGAGGAGCTGATCGACTGCCGGGCGCCACTTGTTGATGAGCGCTGGGTCACCGATTCGGGCGGGCACCGCGAGCTGCGGCCGGTCATCCGGACCCTGGTTGCGGTTGGCGGCGAGCGCTGGCCCATCGAGGTGACCCTCACGAAACGCGAGACGATGCGCTTTCACATGCTGCTGGGACGGACTGCCATGAACGGACGCTTGCAGATCGACCCGGCTCGGTCCTATGTTCTCGGGCGCAGGCAAGCCAGCAAAAAATCGGAGAGCGGTACATGAAAATTGCGATTCTGTCGCGCAACAGGAAACTGTATTCAACCCGTCGCCTCATGGATGTCGCGCGCGAACGCGGCCACGAGGTGGAGGTAGTGGATGCCCTGCGCTGCTACATGAATATCACCAGCCACCAGCCACGCATTCATTATCGGGGTGAGCAGATGCAACCGTTTGACGCCGTGATTCCGCGTATTGGCGCTTCGGTCACCTTCTACGGCACCGCCGTATTGCGACAGTTCGAGATGATGGGTGTCTACTGCATCAACGAGTCGGTGGCCATCACCCGCGCCCGCGACAAGCTGCGTTCGCTGCAATTGCTCTCACGCAAGGGCATTGGCCTGCCCGTCACCGGGTTTGCCCATTCGCCCGATGATATTGATGACCTGCTGAAGATGGTGGGTGGTCCGCCAGTGGTCATCAAGCTGCTGGAAGGCACCCAGGGCATTGGCGTCGTGCTGGCCGAGACGCGCAAGGCCGCCGAGAGCGTGATCGAGGCCTTCATGGGCCTCAAGGCCAGCGTGCTGGTGCAGGAGTACATCAAGGAAGCGGGTGGCTCGGATATCCGCTGCTTTGTGGTTGGCGGCAAGGTCGTGGCCAGCATGCGCCGGCAGGCCAAGGACGGCGAGTTTCGTTCCAATATCCACCGCGGCGGCAGCGCCAGCACGGTGCGCATCACGCCAGAGGAGCGTTCCACAGCGGTACGTGCGGCACGCATCATGGGTCTGAATCTGGCTGGCGTCGACATTCTGCGCTCCAATCACGGGCCGGTGGTGATGGAGGTCAACTCGTCGCCAGGACTGGAAGGTATCGAGACCGCTACCGGCAAGGACGTGGCCGGTGCCGTTCTGGACTTCCTGGAGAAAAACGCGCGGCCCAACCACAACCGTACACGCGGCAGCGGCTGATGCTGGCGCGTGACCAGGTGCTCACGGTCGGTGACGAAGCCATCACCGCTGGCACGCGCTGCTGTGTCGATGTACCTGTGGTCAGCCTGTACCACGCGCCGCTGAGCATGCCTGTTCAGGTCGTGCGCGGCCGACGCTCCGGGCCGGTATTGTTCGTCAGTGCCGCGCTGCATGGTGACGAGCTCAACGGTGTGGAAATCATTCGTCGTCTGCTGCGCATGAAGGCGCTGAAGGAGTTGCGCGGCTGTCTGCTGGCGGTGCCCATCGTCAACGTGCAGGGCTTTCTGATGCAGTCACGCTACCTGCCCGATCGTCGCGACCTGAACCGCAGTTTTCCCGGCAGCGAGAAAGGCTCGCTGGCATCCCGCCTGGCGCATGTATTCCTGCATGAAGTGGTGGAGCGCTCCGATTTCGGTATCGATCTGCATACCGGTGGGCTGCACCGCCCCAACCTGCCGCAGATACGCGGTGATCTGGAGCACCCGGATGTGCTGCGCATGGCGCGCGCATTCGGTGTGCCGCTGATCCTGAACTCCAGTCCCCGGCCGGGCAGCCTGCGCGAATACACCAGCGAGCACCAGATACCCGCATTGTTGTACGAATCGGGTGAGGCACTGCGCTTTGACGAACTGGCGATCCGCACCGGGGTGCGTGGCGTGATGGCGGTGATGCGCGAGTTGGGCATGCTTCCGGCCAGGACCAAGGCGCGTACACCTGCCGAGGTCGTGGTGGCGCACAGCAGCAGCTGGATCCGGGCTCCCGCCAGCGGCATCCTGCGCACCCAGGTACGCCTGGGAGAACGGGTCAGGCCGGGACAGGAGCTGGCCTGGGTCAGTGATCCTTTCGTATCCGCAGAGGTGCCGGTGGTCTCGACCGAAGATGGTGTGGTGATCGGTCGAACCCACTTGCCGCCCGTAAACGAGGGCGATGCGCTGTTTCATATTGCGCATGTGGACGAACCCAGGGCGACGGCCGCACTGGTAAAACAGTTTCGCGCCGAAGCACAGACATCCGTTTTGACACCACGCTGAATCGACAAGGTGCAAGAACCTGATTTCCGCGTGACTCCCGTATCATGCGACGCCTCATTCTGATTCCCGATCCCCGGCTTTTCCTCCATGCTCAACCCACCCCAACGCGCCGCTGTCGAATACCTGGATGGACCGCTGCTGGTCCTGGCGGGTGCCGGCTCCGGCAAGACCCGTGTGATCACCGAGAAGATCGCCTGGTTGCTGCAGCGGCAGCATCTTTCCCCCACGCGCATTGCTGCCATCACCTTTACCAACAAGGCCGCTCGCGAGATGCGCGAGCGCGTGGGCAAGCGTATCGGTTCGGAGAAGGCCGATCAGCTCAACGTGTGCACCTTTCACGCCCTGGGTCTGAAATTCCTGCATGTCGACCATGAGCATGCCGGATTGCGGCGCAACTTCACCGTGCTTGATGCCGACGACAGCGGCAAGGTCATCAAGGAACTGGCGCCGGCCGGGATCAAGCCCGATGCCCTGTGGCAGATACGCAATCTGATCAGTCAGGCCAAGGGCGCGGGACTGGATCCCGAGCAGGCTGCGGCGACTGCAGGCAGCCCGCGTGAAGTGCAGGCCGCGGAGATCTATGCGGCCTACCAGAAGCGGCTGGCGGCGTGGAATGCGGTCGACTTTGACGATCTCATCCGTTTGCCGCTGCAGGTTCTGGAGGCCAGCGAACAGGCGCGCACCGAGTGGCGCGAACGCCTGCGCTATCTGCTGGTGGATGAATACCAGGACACCAACGAGGCGCAGTATCGGCTGCTCAGCTTGCTGGCGGGTGATCGTGGCGCGTTTACCTGCGTCGGTGACGACGATCAGTCGATCTATGCCTGGCGTGGCGCGCGGCCGGAGAACCTGGATCAACTGGCGCGCGACTGGCCGACGCTGAAGATCATCAAGCTCGAGCAGAATTACCGTTGTGGCAAGCGAATCCTGCGCAGCGCCAATGCCCTGATCGGCAACAACCCGCACGCGCATCAGAAGAGCCTGTGGAGCGATCTGCCCGAAGGCGCGCCCATACGCGTGCTGGAATGCGACGACAGCAATCACGAAGCCGAGCGCATTGCCGCCATTGCCAGCCACCTGGCCGAAAGGCACGAGGCGCGCTGGCATGATTTTGCGGTGCTCTATCGCGGCAACCACCAGGCCAGGGCGCTGGAAAAGGCCATGCGCATGGCGCGCATTCCCTACCACCTGTCGGGCGCATTGAGCTTTCTCGATCGCGCCGAGGTGAAGGATCTGCTGGCCTACCTGCGCCTGATCGACAACCCGCGCGATGATGCGGCCTTTGTTCGCATCGTCAATACGCCGCGCCGGGGCATCGGTGCCGGAACGCTGGAACAGCTGGGTCACCTGGCGCAATCCCGGCACGCCTCCATGCTCGACTGTGCACGGGACCCCGCGGCGCTCAAGCAACTGCCATCACGTCCTGCCGCCGCGCTGGCCGGCTTTGCTGACCTGATCGAGTCGCTGCGCAAGCGCAGCCATCAGCTCAGCCCGGCGGACCTGGCTGCCGAGATCATCGAGCGCACGGGCTATGCCGCGCATATCGCCCAGGAGACCGGCGATGCCGGAGTTCGCCAGCGGCGCAGCGGCAATCTTGACGAGCTGCTGCAATGGTTCCGTGCCATGCACAAGCCCGGCAGCGGCGCGGGCGAGTTGTCGAGGCAGTTGGCCCTGCTGAGCCACGCCGACCGCGATGATCCCGGCAACACGCTGCGCCTGATGACCTTGCATGCGGCCAAGGGTCTGGAGTTTCGTTTCGTGTTCATCGCCGGCTGCATCGATGGTCTGCTGCCGCACGAAGGCGCGATCGAGGAAGGCCGTCTGGACGAAGAGCGGCGATTGCTCTATGTCGGCATCACCCGCGCCCGCGAATTGCTGACACTGAGCTGGGCATCACGCAGCCGGCGGTTCGGCGAGGTCCAGGCCAACAAACCCAGCCGCTTTCTCGAGGAACTGCCGGAAGCCGACATCCACTGGCAGGGTCGTGATCCCGACGCCGATGCCGAAGTTGTGCGCGAGACCGCCGAAGCCGCCTTCGCCCGGATGCGTGCGCTGCTGGGAACCTCGGACTAGGAGCCTGGGCAGTAGAAACACAAGCGGCTGCGGCTCGTGGTTTTGGCCAGCTTTTCCGCTCGTTTTCGTTAAATAGCTACGGCTATTCGCCTCGAATGATCGAAAAACCTGCCTCAAAACCACTTTGCCTCGCTCACTTGGTTCCTACCGCCCAGGCTCCTAGCCCGCATTATTCATGAACCTCCTGCTGCGACCGCCGATACACTCGCTGTGGCACGCGCTACTCCCTCAGCTGCGCTCGACGTACTGTCGAGTACGCCATCGCGCATCTTCAGTGCGCATCGCGCGCCACAGCGGCGTCTCGTCGGTCTCGCGACGGACGCTCATGAATAATCCGGGCTAGGGGTTTTCTGATCAAGCCGGAACAGGTGGCATGACGCCCGAAAGGGCCGCCGTTAGTGCTGGGTGGCGCCGTTCAGGCGGGCTGCCTGGACGAGTCGCGCGGCGCGAGGGTCGGTCGATGCGTTGCCGAATCGTTCGGTATCCGGAGCAAGTCAGATCATCCTGGCAGCGACAAGCTCGCGCTTGAGGTAGGCGTAGTAGATTGGCGCGGCGACCAGGCCGGCCAGGCCGAAGGCGGCCTCCATGATCAGCATTGCCAGCAACAGCTCCCAGGCGCTGGCGCGGATCTGGTTGCCGACGATGCGCGCATTGAGAAAATATTCCAGTTTGTGGATGGCAATCAGGAATACCAGTGCCGCCAGGGCAGCCCACATCGAAATGGACAAGGCCACCACGACAACCAGGGTATTCGAGATCAGGTTGCCGACCACGGGCAGCAGGCCCGCCACGAAGGTGATGAGTACCAGGACCTTGGCCAGTGGCAGGTTGATGCCGAACAGGGGCAGCGCCACCAGCAAAAACAGTGCGGTGAACAGCGTGTTGAGCAGCGAAATGCGCACCTGGGCAAAGACGATGTCGTGGAAGGCGCTGGACAGATTTTCGCAGCGTGCGGACAGCGCCTGCGCAAGCGGAGCCTGGTTCGACTCGCCGCGTGCCGCGTGCAGGGCCACCAGCGCCCCCATTGCCATGCCGATCAGCAGGTGCGCCAGAACGCGCACGGTCTCCTTGCCGGCCAGTTGCAAGGCGGCGGTATGACTGCTCATCCAGTCCGTCAGCACACGGCGCACCTCTTCGCTTGAGGCCGGCAGTTGCCGGTCGATCCAGCTCGGCAGTTGCGCCCGGGCCTGGTCGATGATGGTCATCATGCGCTTGTACAGTTCGGTCGGGTTGCCGGCGTCACTGCGAAAGAACAGCACGATACCGACAATCAGCAGCACAAGCAGGCCGATGACGACAGCGGCCAGCAGCGCCACGGCCAGCCAGCGTGCGCGCTCCCCCGCAAGCATGCGTTGCAGTTGCGGCGTCAGCGTGTTGACGACCTCGTAGACCAGCAGTCCCGCCAGCAGGGCGGCGAGCAGGTTCAGATGAAATACCAGCAGCAAGCCGAAAGCGGCGATCAGGTAGCTGGCGATGCGAGTGGATTGGGAGCGGTCAAGGTTCATTGGCGTTGGCTTGTCTGTAGGGTGCTGCTGAGCGAAGCGAAGCGCACCATGGCGAAGGTCTCAACGGTGCGCTTCGCTTCGCTCAGCAGCACCCGACCCGGAGCCAGGCGACCTCCGGGTCACGTCAGAACCCCAGTTTCAGGAAGCCGCCATCCACGGCCAGACACTCGCCGGTGATGTAGCTGGCGGCCGGCAGGCACAGGAAGGTGACGGCGGCCGCGACTTCTTCGGGTTCGCCGATGCGGTCCATGGGGGTGCGGTCGAGCACGTCGTCCAGATAGTCGGGATCGGCCAGGGCGGCCTCCGAGCGCTGGGTGCGGATGTACCACGGCGATACCGCATTGACCCGGATGCCATCCTCGGCCCACTCGCAGGCCAGGTTTCGGGTCAGCTGTTCCAGACCGGCCTTGCTCATGGCGTAGGGCGCGCCGGTACCAACATGGGTTCGCGCGGCCACCGAGCCGATATTGACGATGGCCGTACTGGCGTGCTGGCTCAGGTGCGTGTGTGCCAGGCGACACATGGCAAAGGCACTCACAAGATTCAGCTCCAGCAGTTTGCGCAGCTCATCCTCGCTGTAATCGAGCATGGCGCGAATGCGGTTGCCGCCGACATTGTTGACCAGCAAGGACAGCGGCTCGTCCAGATCCCGGATCCAGTCGAATACCGCCAGCCGCTCCTCGGCGTCCGCCAGGTCGGCGGCAAAGGTCCACAGGCCGGCATCGGGACACTCTTCGGCCAGTTCGTCCAGGGCATTGTCGAGCGCTGCCTCATCACGCGCGACCATCAGTACATTGGCCCCGCGCATGGCCAGTTCGCGCGCGCAGGCCAGGCCGATGCCGCGGCTGGCACCGGTTACCAGGGCGGTCTGACCATCCAGCCGCCAGCGAAGGTCGTGGTCACTCATGCTGGCGAGCTTACATGATTGCGGCGTGACGGATTGCATTGCGCGGCCGGGCGCGGGACACTTTGCTCACCGAACCGGAGACTCATCATGCGAATCGTGCTGTTTGCCGTGGCCGCGTTGCTGCTCGCCGCCTGCTCCAAGTCCCCCCAATCCGAGGCCGATACAAGCCCGGCGGCGCCGCCGGCCAGGTCATCCACGGCGCACCGGCCGACGCCGCTCGACACCATGCTGAAGACCGAGGACAAGGCTCGCGGCGTCGAAAAGACGATCAAGGCCGCCGATGACAAGCGTCGCAAGGAACTGGATGACATGGGCGGCTGAGAGGGCGTGGCCATGCTGCGCATGCCCACCCCAAAACTTTGCTGCGCAAAACTCCAGGCTCCTAGCCCGCATTATTCATGAACCTCCTGCTGCGACCGCCGATACACTCGCTGTGGCACGCGCTACTCCCTCAGCTGCGCTCGACGTACTGTCGAGTACGCCATCGCGCATCTTCAGTGCGCATCGCGCGCCACAGCGGCGTCTCGTCGGTCTCGCGACGGACGCTCATGAATAATCCGGGCTAGCGCACCTCGCAAAAACAATAGGCCATCTTCTGCGGCTGGCCCGGTTTCAGGTTGCTCAGCATCTTCAGTGCCGGGGGCAGTTCAACCATGCGCAGCCATGCCGCAGGCACCTTCAGGCCGACGGCTTGCAGCAGCGCGCCACCCTGACCTTGGCCGAGGCTCAGCAGCAGGCGCTCCAGGTTGCCCATGTTCCGCTGCGGGTATTCCACACGGTAATCCTTGCCCAGCCCGGCCATCTTGGCCGCCAGCCTGGTGGCGTCCTCGAGGCCGCCAAGCTGGTCGACAAGGCCGCGAGCCTGGGCTTGCCTGCCGCTCCAGACCCGGCCCTGGGCAATGGCATCGATATCCTCGAAACTCTTGCCGCGAGCCGCCGCCACATGGCCGACAAAATCACGATAGCCCTTGTTGATGACACTCTGGATGATGCGTCCGACGCGCGGGTCCAGCGGACGGCGGAAGTCGAACGCACCGGTCCATGGCGTGGTACCGACACCGTCGGTATGCACGCCGACCCGGGCCAGCGTATCCGGTATCTCGGCGTACAGGCCGAAGATGCCGATCGAGCCGGTGATGGTATTGGGTTCGGCCAGGATGCGGTTGGCGTTCATGCCGATCCAGTAGCCGCCGCTGGCGGCCACATCACCCATCGACACGATCACCGGCTTGCCCGCCTTGCGCGTCAATTCGACTTCGCGGCGGATCTGCTCGGCCGGATAGACGGCGCCGCCAGGCGAGTCGACGCGCAACACCATGGCTGCCACGCTGCCATCGTTGCGCACGTGACGAATCTGCTCGGCGGTCGAATCACCGCCGATACTGCCCGGTGGCTGATTGCCACCTGAAATCTCGCCCTCGGCGACCACCACGGCAACTTTCCTGCCCAGGCCAAGGCCGTCGGTTCGTGTTGCTGCCAGATAGTGGTCCAGATCAATCTGGCGGAATCCATCGCTACCCGCCGGCTGCCCGTGCGCGCGCAGCCAGGCGCGCATGTCCGGCTTGCTCATCAGCGCATCCACCAGATGCTGCTGCATGGCCAGATCGGCCAGCGAGCCCTTCGCGGCCTCGACTTCCGAGGGCATCGCGGCAATATCGGCCCTGATCTGTCCGGGCGTGATCTTGCGATTGGCAGCCACTTCATCGAGCAGGGTATCCCACAGCCCGTTCATCCAGTAGGCATCGGCTTTCTTCGCTGCATCGGATGCATGATTGAGCACATACGGTTCGGCTGCTGACTTGTATTGCCCGACCCGGAACAGGTGCACGGTGACGCCCAGCTTGTCGAGCAGGTCCTTGTAGTAGGCGCGGTAACCGCCGATGCCGGTCAGCATGACGCTACCCTGCGGATCCAGCACGATGCGGTTGGCGTGTGCGGCCAGATAGTACTGTGCCTGCTGCATCCCGGCCGACCAGACATAGACCTTCTTGCCCGCGGCCTTGAATCGGTCCAGTGCCTTGCCCACTTCGCGCAGCGCTGCATAGCCGCCCACCTGTAGCTGATCTGGCAGCAGCAGCATGCTGCGTATGTGCGAGTCGCTTGCGGCCCGGTCAATGCCGCGCAGCAGGTCGCGCAGCTGCACCTGGCCGGACTTCTGATTGCCGAGACCGGCCAGTGCACGCTGCAGCGGATCAATGCTGTACTGCTCCACCAGCTGGCCGCTCGGTTCGAGCACCAGCACGCTGCCCGCTGCCACGCGTGCGGTCTCGCGCGCCGCCATGCCACCGAAAAGCAGCGCCAGCAAGCCGAAGAAGATCAGGTTGAGGATGACTATGCGGGTGATGTTGATACCGCGACCCACTATCCTCAGAAAACCCAGGAACCCGCTGGATGTGCTCATGCTGCACTTTGCCTGTGACCAAAAAGCCAGAGTAGCGCATG
>CAWDBD010000021.1:0-19501 GCA_963800395.1 uncultured Gammaproteobacteria bacterium | reverse complement strand
CTGTTGTCGGCATCCATGTTCATCGCCGGTATCACCTATCTGGTTCTGTATCCGGGTTTCGGAGCCAACAAGGGTCTGCTGGGCTGGACATCACATGAGGAACTGGCACGCGACGTGGCCGCCAACCAGGCCACGCTGGGACAGACCATGCAACGCTTCGATCTGTACACGGTGGAGGCGATGTCGACAGATCCAACCGCCGTGCAGGTAGGCCGACGGCTGTTCCAGGACAATTGCGCTGCCTGCCATGGCCTTGGCGCCAAAGGCAATCCACTCCTCGGCGCGCCAAACCTCGCAGATAACGACTGGTTGTACGGCGGCGATGGCAAGACCATCCTCACCAGTATTACTGCGGGCCGCGGCGGGGTGATGCCGGCGTGGGCCAGCCTTGGCGAGCAGAACGTGAAAAACCTGGCTCAGTATGTGCTGAGCCTTTCCGGTCGCAAGCACGATGCAGCTGCAGCGGCAGCCGCCAAGCCGATGTTTGCGACCTGTGCCGCCTGCCACGGCGCCGATGGCACCGGCAACCAGACCCTGGGAGCACCCAAACTCACCGATGACATCTGGTTGTATGGCGGCACCCAGGCAAAGATCGAACAGAGCATCCGCGAGGGCCGCAATGGTCAGATGCCAGCCTGGTCGAGCCGTCTCAGCGAACAGCGCATGCGTGTACTGGCAGCATACGTCTATCATCTGTCACATCGTGAAAACGCAGGCAAACAATGAGCTGGCGCCCTCCGGGCGCGACGACGCCTGGTATCGGCAACCGATTCTGTGGCTGGGTGCAGCCATTTTCACGGCATCGCTGGCGGGCTGCGCATGGATGATCATGCTGGCCCTGCAGAATCCGGACACGGTCACCCACACGCCGGAACACAGCGTGCTCGGCGTTCCCACCCATGCACCGGCAGCCAGTCACAGCGCGTCCCCATGAACAGCCTTGCGGCAGACCATGCGGCCTGGTCTCGTCCGGCGCTGCATGCACAGGTGGTTCGCACACGCCATGACGGACGCCACGAAGCGGCCTTGCGAATCAGCGGCCTCGACAGCGCTCGGCAGGTCCTGCGCCTGGAGTCCATGCTGCATGCATTGACCGGGATGCAGGGGCTGACGGTAGACCTTGCTGCCCGGCGCGTGCGTGCCAACTGGGACCCCCGGCAGGTCGACCTGCCCCGGCTTCTTGACGCCTGCTCTGCGGCCGGATGCCCCGCGCAGCCGCTTTGCGCGGACGTGCTCGACAATCCACGGCGACGCGAGGCCCACGCTGCACTCAAGCGCTTGCTGGTCGCCGGATTGTTCGCGATGCAGGCGATGATGTTCGCCAGCGTTCTGTACATTGGCCACTTTGACGCAGTGGACACGATTACCCGTGATCTGTTTCGCTGGTTGGGTCTGCTCGCCGCCACGCCGGTGGTGACCTGGGCAGCCTTGCCGTTCTACCGGGGTGTCATCGCCGATCTGCGGCAACGCACGCTGAGCGTCGATACCCCGCTCGCGCTGGCCGTGGTCGGGATCTATCTGGCGAGTATCGTGGCCGCCTTGCGCGGCCAGGGCGACATCTACTTCGATTCGATCAGCATGCTGGTATTCGTGCTGCTGCTGGGTCGCTACCTGGACATGCGCGCACGGCATCGCAGCGCAGCCTTGAGCGAGGCTGCTGCCGACGCCATGCCGATGCTTGCCGAGCGGCGGCGAGCCGACGGCGAACTGGACCTGGTAGCTGCCTCGGAGCTTCAGATTGGCGACCATGTCCATGTGACTGAAGGCGGCGTGCTGCCTGCAGACGGCACCTTGACCAGCCCACGGGTGCGGGTGGACGAATCACTCCTGTCCGGCGAATCACGGCCCTTGACTCGTCAAGGGGGTGACGCCGTCATTGCGGGCAGCGTGGTCCTGAGCGGCCCGCTGGACATGCAAGTCGACCAACTCGGCGAACTCAGTACGCTGGCAACGCTCGGCGAGCTCGCCCGACGCAACAGCCGGAGGAGCATGCAGGCCCGTCACGACCCCGCCGCAGCGCGCTTCGCCGCGCGGGTCCTGCTGCTGACCGTGCTCACCGCCGTCACCTGGCTTCTGATCAACCCGGCACGCGCCTTCGATACAGCGGTCGCCGTGCTGGTGGTGGCCTGTCCGTGCGCGTTCGCGCTGGCCGCGCCGGTGGTCACCAGTCGCGTGCTGTCGCTGCTCAGCCGCCACGGCGTGTGGGTGAACCGGCCCGCGGCCTTGCACGCACTCGCGCAGACCGACCATGCACTGTTCGACAAGACCGGCACACTAACCGCGCCGCAACTCGAGTGCTCGGATATCCGGCCCCTGCGGGGTGACGACGGCGCGCAGATGCTGCATCTGGCCGCATCGCTGGCCCGTGAAAGCCGGCACCCCGTGTCGCGCGCAATCGCCGCCGCAGCGACCCGAGCTGACATCCCGAGAGCGACGGATGTCGAGGTGCTCGATGGCGCCGGAGTCCGCGGTCGGGTAGCGCAGCGCAGCTTGCGCCTCGGGCGCGGGGATTTCGCATGCGACTCATCTGCCGGAGGCGTGCATGCGGACGCCCTGATGCTGGCTGACGCGCAGGGGCCGCTGGCCATTTTTCCGCTCGGGGAACAGATTCGCTCCGAGGCAGCCGACAGCCTGATGGCCTTGCGCAATGATGGCATGCTGGTGGAGATCGTCAGCGGGGACAGCAATGCGCGCGTGGCGACAGCCGCCAAGGCGCTGGGCGTCGAACGGTGGCTTGCCCGACAGTCCCCGGAACAGAAACTGCAGCACCTTGAGCGTCTTCAGGCAACAGGAGCCACCGTGCTGGCGGTAGGTGACGGCAGCAATGATGCCCCGCTTCTGGCTGCTGCTGATGTGTCTGCATCGGTCATCGGCGGCACCGGGCTGGCCCAGGCACATGCCGACCTGCTGCTTGGCGATGGCCTTACCGGCTTGCTGCTTGCGCGGCGCACGGCTCAGCGCGCAGAAAGGATTCTGGCGCAGAACCGGCGCGGCGCGCTGATGTACAACCTGTGTGCAGTCCCCTTTGCTGCGTTCGGCCTGATAACGCCGTGGATGGCGGTACTCGGCATGTGCCTCAGCTCCCTGTGCGTGGTGCTCAATGCCCTGCGCATACGCGAGGCTTCAGCTGAAGTCGCCACGCCACACCCACCCGCACAGCCGCGGCCGGCATGAACGCCCTGCTGCTCCTGATTCCTGTCAGCCTGCTGCTGGTGGCCGCGGCCGCAGCCATTTTCTTCTGGGCTGTGCGCCACCACCAGTTTGATGATCTCGACACCCCGGAGATTTTGCCTCTGCTCGACGAGGACGATCCCGCAGAGACTGACGCCGCGACCCAGGACGATGCGTCAGATGAAGCAAAGGAATGATCCAGATCAAGCAAGTGCCGCACCTGCGCAGCTATGCTTGCCACCATGAGCAGCATGCAATCCATCGAACTGGGCCTGACCGCCGCCAGGATCAGGCTGCTGGTTGACACCTTCTACGACCGGATTCAGGTGCACCCGGACCTTGGTCCGGTGTTCAACGAGGTGGTTTCCGACTGGGACGCGCACCGGCAGCGACTGACCGCTTTCTGGTGTTCGGTGGCCCTCGGTGCCCGCAGCTATCGGGGCAATCCCCTGGCCATGCACCAGGCCTTGCCGATCAATGCAGGGCATTTCCGGCAATGGCTGGCGCTGTGGCACACCACCACGCACGATGTGCTGGGTGAAACGCTCGCCAGGCACATGCAGGCTTATGCCCGGCGCATTGCCCGCGGCATGCAGATGGGCCTGGGCCTGATACCCGGGCCGCAACATGATTCGGGGCTACCCCTGGCCAGCACATCATCGGCAGGCGGCAAGGGTGCTGGCTGAGCACTACATTCAGCTTCGCATGCTGCATGTGGCCAGCGTCGCCATCAGCGGCACGCTGTTTGCCTTGCGCGGCCTGTTGATCCAGAGCGGCCACTGTCGCCTGGCGCAGTCCGCCGCGGTGCGATATCTCAGCTACGGCATCGACACGGTGCTGCTGGCCTCGGCCCTGCTGCTGGTTGCCATCCTGCCCTGGGCCATGTTTTCCAATGGCTGGCTGGCGATCAAGCTGGCGCTGCTGGTGGTGTATGTGCTGCTGGGGACCTTTGCGCTCAAGCGCGGGCGCACCCGCCGCGTTCGCCGCGTCTGCTACGTCGCCGCGCTGGCTACCTTCGTGCTCATGGTCGGCGTTGCCATCGCCCACCAGCCGCTCGGCTGGCTGTACATCTGGCTGTCCTGAATGCGGCTGAAGCGCCCAAGCGGAACCTGAGATGAATCCAGAATCCCCTGCCAAAACACCCATGCATCGCATATCCAGACACTGGGAAAACGGTGCCGTGCAGTGCCTCATGCAGGAATCGGCGCGCTCGGCTGATACCCACCTGCTGAAGCTGAAGCTGCCCGGCTTTCCCGATATCGACTTCTATTTCAAGGACGAGGCATCGCATCCCAGCGGCAGCCTGAAGCATCGTCTGGCGCGATCGCTGTATCTGTACGCGCTGTGCAATGGGCGCTTGCGCCAGGGTCAGGCCGTGGTCGATGCCTCCTCCGGCAGCACCGCCATCTCCGAAGCCTGGTTCGCACGTCTGCTGGGCCTCGAGTTCACCGCCGTGATGCCGACGGCCACGGCGCCGCGAAAGATTCGTGATGTGCAGGCACTGGGCGGTCGCTGCGATCTTGTCGATGATCCCTCGCAGGTACAGGCGCGCGCGGCCGAGCACGCAAACGAGGGCGCCTGCCATCTTGATCAGTTCGGTCTGGCCGAGCGCGCCACCGACTGGCGCGGCAACAACAACATCGCCGACTCGATCATGCAGCAGATGTCCGGTGAAACCCACCCGGTACCGGCCTGGATCGTTTGCGGTGCCGGCACCGGCGGCACCTCGGCGACACTCGGACGCAACCTGCGTTACCGGCGGCTCGATACACGCCTGTGCGTGGCCGAACCGGCAGGCTGCGCATTCGCACAAGGCTGGCAGAGCCGCGAGCGTGCCGCGATTGCGAATCAGATCACCCTGATCGAAGGTATCGGACGCCAGACCGTGGAACCGGGCTTCATATTCGATGTCGTCGACCAGGTCATCGAAGTCGCTGACGGCGCATCGGTCGCCGCGGCGCGGCTGCTCGAGGAGCTGCTCGGCCATCGCTACGGTGGATCATCGGGCACCAACCTCGCCGCCTGCCTGCAACTGGCCAGCGGCATGCAAAAGCGAGGCGAACAGGGGAGCATCGTCAGCCTGCTTTGTGACCGTGGCGAGCGATACGACGAAACCCTGTTCGACGATGACTGGCTCGAGCAACACGGCGTATCGCACGAACCATGGCAGCAATCGCTTCGCGCCTGTATCGAGACCGGCTGCGGGGACGCGGCCGACTAGTGCTGCGCACGCCCGCCGAGCCGGGCATTCCGATACCAGCCCTGCGGTGTGCGGCGTTCACGGCCTTGTGCGTTGCGTCAGAGCAGGCATGCGCATCCGGGCTGCAGTCAGCCATGGCCCGCACTTGATTGAGATCAATAGCCCCGGCGAAAACCAGGTCTACGATGCACACTTACCACTGGCATTCAGAAAGGAGGCAGACCCGATGCAGAGTTTCCCGCACCTTTATCGTGTTTCCGCGGAGAGTGGCGTTGCAGGCATCGTTGACGTGTCCTCGCCGCAACTGCCGTCCCTGGAAACCATGGCGCCACCCGAGTTCGGCGGTGATCCGGGCTACTGGTCACCCGAGACGTTGCTGGTGGCCGCGGTGGCTGATTGTCTCATTCTCAGCTTTCGCGCCGTGGCGCGGGCATCCAGGCTGGAATGGCACTCGCTGCACTGCGATGTAGACGGAAAGCTGGAACGCTCGGGTGGCCTCACGCTATTCAGCCACTTCGATCTGCGTGCCCGACTTGAGATCAGGCATCCGGATGATCGGGACAAGGCCAGGCTGTGCCTTGAGAAAGCCAAGCAGGCCTGCCTGATCACCAATTCCCTCAAAGCCGAGACAAGCTTGCACCAGGAGATCGACGTGGTCGAATCGGCATGATCTGACCGAACTGCCAGGTCGCACTTTCGCCCATTGCGCCGGGCGCGAACCTCAAAGGCGCTTCGCTGCCTTCCTTCGATGCAGTGCATAGCTGTGCAACAGCCAGCCTATGAGTGCACCAGCGACCAGCAGCAGCACATACAGCAGTGCACCCGACATGGACAAGGTCCAGAAAAGAAAATGAAGACTCGCGATATCCGTGTTCTGTGCCACGAACACAATGGCAGTCGCAATCAGAATCAGGCTCAGGATCAACTTGCCGCTCATGTCCAAACCTCCCGTCATGAAAAAGAGCTCGACACCGGGTGCCTGAATCATGTCGACACACCTGGCGCTCGTCCCGTGCGCGTGAACACGCCGCAGGCGTGCCCCTTGCCGATACCGTCAGTCGCTAACGTGCTGTGTAGCCGCCATCGATCACCAGCTCGCTGCCGGTGACAAATTTCGATTCGTCCGATGCCAGATAGACCACACCCCAGGCAATGTCGTCCGGTTCACCCATATGCCCCAGGGGGTGCAGCTTGTCGACCTCGCCGCGTGCGGCATCAAGGTCGGTAGCGCCACTGTCCCGCAAGAAGTGGTTGACCATGGGTGTCCAGATGAAACCGGGATGCACGGAATTGACACGGATGCCTTCGGCCGCATAGGTCATCGCGTCGGTTTTGCTCATCAGTCTGACCGCGCCCTTGGAGGCATGATAGGCCGGCACGTCCGGCGCGCCGACCAGTCCATAGATGGAGGACAGGTTGATGATGCTTCCCTGACCCGCACGTTGCATATGCGGTATGGCGTGCTTGGTGCCAAAGAAAACGCCCTTCACGTTGACCGCCTGAACATGATCCCATTCCGCCTCGCTGATTTCGTGCGTGGGCTTGTTGACCCCGGCGATACCCGCATTGTTGACCAGCACGTGCAGGCCATCAAAGCGCTCTGCCACCTCGTCGATGGCCGTCTTGACGGCAGTCTCGTCGGTGATATCGACGTGCCAGTAGGCCGCGTCATGCCCCTTGGCTCGAAGCTCGTCCTGCAACAGCTGCCCTTCCTTGTCGAGCACATCGAACAGGGCCAGACGCGCACCCTCCTCCGCCATCCTGAGCGCGCAGGCGCGACCGAGCCCCAGGGAGGCACCGGTGACGATACAGCTCTTGTTCTGCAATCGGTTCATGAGACATGCTCCTTTACGCTGATGTGGAATGCCGCTCGGAGAACCGCTGGGTACTGATGGCAGTCTCAAGGACGGGGTTTCAAGATGACCAGCTCGTGCCGCCGGACATTGCCCTGAACCTGGGAGCCTGTCGTGAGAGCGGAGGGTCCCCCGAGTGTATCCGTATCATGGGTGTTGTGCGTCTGACCCGGGTCATGACGCGTTCCCGCATTGGCGTTCCATTCAGGCATGAACCACGGCTCGCGTGGGCGCCTCTGGAAATCGGTTCAGCTTGTGCAGGCCTCGCTGACCGTCTTGATCCTGGTCTCGCAATAGATATTGTGCAAAGCCAACATGACGCGCTGTGATGGGCCGGGCCGCAATGCGTACCAGATGGTTTGCGCCTCGCGACGCGTGCTGACCAGATCCCGATCACGCAGACGGCCCAGATGCTGGGACAACGCGGACTGGCTGAGATCCGGCAGACACCCATTGATTTGTCCCACGGTCATTTCGCCATCAACCAGCAGGCACAGGATCCGCAGCCGATGCGCATTGCCGAGCGATTTCAGCAGTTGTGACGCCTCTTCCGCGCGTTCCTGAATCAGGGTCATGTCCGGCAACGCTGGCACGGGGTTGACGGCCTGGTCCATGCCTTGCGCTGGCTGAATGCTCCCTTTATCTGAGTTGTCTGGGTTCATGTACTTTAGTTTACTCTAATTTAGATATATGTGATACTCAAGCAGCAGGCACCGGCTGTCAAGTTCTTGCTGCAGTACCGCTTCACCACACATCCCCGATATGGAGTGTCCGCATCATGGCAAATATCATCATTCTCGGCGCAGGTCTCGGTGGCATGTCCGCTGCCTACGAAATTCGCGAAGCTGTCGGCAAGGAGCACACCATCACCGTGGTCGGTGACGGGCCGATGTTCAATTTCACACCGTCCAACCCGTGGCTGGCGGTCGGCTGGCGCAAAGCCGATGATATCCGTCTGAATGTCACCCAGCCAGTCGAGTCGCGCAACATGAGCTTCGTGCCGACACCAGCCGCCAAGCTTGTACCGGAGGCCAACCGTATCGAACTGACGGACGGCAGCAGCCTCGAATACGACTATCTGGTGATCACCACCGGCCCGCGCCTGGCTTTCGAGCGGGTGCCGGGCAGCGGTCCCGAGGGTTTCAGTCAATCAGTGTGCACCGGCCCGCATGCCGAGAAGGCCTGGCAGGCCTACCAGGAATTCCTGAAGAACCCCGGCCCGGTGGTCGTGGGTGCGGTGCAGGGCGCGAGCTGCTTCGGACCAGCCTACGAATTTGCGATGATCATCGACACCGATCTGCGCCGGCGCAAGCTGCGCGACCGTGTACCGATGACCTTCGTCACCTCCGAACCGTACATCGGGCACATGGGCCTGGGCGGTATCGGCGACTCCAAGGGTCTGCTGGAATCGGAGTTGCGGCAACGACATATCAAGTGGCTCGACAATTCACGCATCACCTCGGTGGAACAGGACAAGATGCATGTCGAGCAGGTCGATGAGCAGGGCGAGGTGGCCAAGACGCATGAACTGCCATTCTCCTATTCCATGCTGATCCCGCCGTTTGCCGGCGTTGACGCCGTGCAGGGCATTGAGGGGCTGGTTAATCCGGGTGGTTTCATCCTGATCGACGAGCACCAACGCAACCCCAGGTACCCGAATATTTTCTCAGCTGGCGTATGCGTCGCCATTCCGCCGGTCGAGGCCACACCGGTACCCACCGGCGCGCCCAAGACCGGGCTGATGATCGAATCGATGGTCACCGCCATCGCAAACAATATCCGGGATGACCTGGCCGGCAAGCCGATCAAGGCACGCGCCACCTGGAATGCGATGTGTCTGGCCGACATGGGCGATAGCGGCTTTGCGTTCATCGCCTTGCCGCAGATTCCGCCGCGCAACGTGACCAAGTCGATGAGCGGCAAATGGGTGCACCTGGCCAAGGTGGGTTACGAAAAATACTTCATGCGCAAGATGCGCAAGGGCCAGGCCGACCCGATATACGAAAAGATCATCATGAAGGCCTTTGGTATCGACCGATTGAAGCCGCCGCAGGACACTGAGTGAGCGTAGTTGACCCAGTTGCCAATCTGTCAGGGAGGTACCAATCATGCCACTGAAAAATACCCAGGATCGTTACAGTTCTCTGTCAATCGCAATGCACTGGTTGATGCTGCTGCTTCTGATCGCCGTATACGCGTGCATTGAGCTGCGGGAGTTCTATCCCAAAGGCAGCGATCCACGCGAGGCATTGAAGCATTGGCACTTCATGCTCGGTCTGTCGGTATTTGTGCTGCTGGGCTTGCGCCTCCTGCTGCGCCTGCTGGCGGGGTCTGCCCCGCCCGTCACGCCAGCACCCGGCGTGTGGACACAGCGACTGGCCATGCTGATGCATCTCGCGTTGTACCTGTTCCTGCTGGTGATGCCACTGCTGGGCTGGCTCATCCTCAGCGCCGAAGGCAAGACCATTCCGTTCTTCGGTATGGAACTGCCGGCGCTGCTTGGTCCCGACAAGTCACTGGGGCACTCGCTGCAGGAAATACACGAGACCATCGGCACGATCGGCTACTACCTGGTCGGATTGCATGCCGCTGCGGCCCTGCTTCACCACTACATTCTGCGGGACAACACTTTGCGCCGAATCCTGCCTTGGCGGACCGGCAAACCTACACCGTGAACTGGAGAAACCTGACATGAACATTGATCGCATGGTGCTGACCTTCGCCGGAAGCATGATCATCCTCAGCGTGGCACTGGGATACTTCCTGTCGCCCTGGTGGCTGCTGCTGACGCTGTTCGTCGGTGCCAACCTGTTGCAGTCCTCGTTCACCGGCTTCTGCCCGCTGGCGATGATCCTGCGTCGACTCGGCGTCGCGCCGGGTTGCGCATTTCCCACCGACAAGTAAACCGCAGCAAATCTGGAGAGTCGAGATGTACTACACCGTGAGCACCGACAAGTCTTTCGAGCAGGCCGCCAACGATCTGGATGCGGCGGTAAAGAAACACCAGTTTGGTGTGCTGCACGTACACGATCTGGGTGCCACCTTGCGTGGCAAGGGCATCGACTTTGAAGGCGATTGCAAGGTGTTCGAAGTGTGCAACCCCGGCCAGGCGGCCAAGGTCATGGCGATCGACATGGACATGAACATGGCCCTGCCGTGCCGGATTTCGGTATGGCACAAGCAAGGCCAGACCCGGATCGGCATGATCCGCCCGGCATGGATGCTGCAACAGCTCAACAAGGATCCCGCGCTTGCCGACATCGCCAGCGAAGTCGAGCAGGCCACGATCACGATGATCGACGAGGCGAGTGGTTCGATATGAGTGCGCGTCGCATCCTTCCGGCGCTGGCCGCGGTGCTGGCCAGCCTTGTTCTGGCTGCCTGCAGCAGTGAACCGCCACCGAGTACTTCGACCGGCAAGACGCCGGACCTGGCCGGCATCACCCTGACGACCCGCAATCAACCCGCCGAACAGCGCTGGGACGGGGTTGTCGAGGCGGTACAGCAGGCTACCCTCACGGCGCAGACCAACGCGCGGGTCAAGGCATTGCCGCATGATGTCGGGGATGTCGTGGCCAAAGGCGATGTGCTGGTGCGATTCAGCGACGTCGAGCAGCAGTCGGCGCAGCGATCGGCGCAGGCACAGATTGCCGCGGCGCGTGCCAGCGCGGTCAATGCAGAAGCCGACTACAAGCGCATCCGCGAGATCCACGCACGCGGCCTGGTAGCGACCTCGCAACTGGATCAGGCGAAAGCGGCGCGCGATGCAGCGCAGGCGGCGCTCAATGCGGCCCGTGCACAATCGCGTCAGGTCGGGCAGCAGGTCGACTACACCGTCGTGCGAGCCCCTTATGCGGGCATTGTCACGCAGCGCTTTGTCGAGGTCGGCGAGGCAGTACAGGCCGGGCCGCCGAGCCCGCAGAAACTGATTGCACTGGAATCACTGCAGCGACTTCGGGTGCAGGTTCAGGTGCCGCAGAGCGCGATCGACCAGATCCGCGAGGGCAATCACGCGCAAATCGTGCTGGGCGGTGGCCAGCGGCTTGATGTGGCACGCATGACCATTTACCCGTACGCCGATCCGGCCACGCACAGTTTCACCGTGCGTCTGGAACTGGAAGACGCGCCAGCAGGCCTGTATCCCGGCATGACAGCCAAGGTCGCCTTCGCCACCGGCAAGGCCGAGCGCCTGCTGGTGCCCTCATCGGCGCTATGGAACCAGGGAGAGGTGACCGGCGTGTACCTGATCGACGGTGCCACGGTGAGTCTGCGCCAGGTGCGCACGGGCGAGCGTTTCGGCGACCAGACGGAGATCCTGTCCGGCCTTGCCACGGGCGAGACCATCGCCCGCGATCCGGCAGCGGCGCGGCAGTACCTGGCCAACCAGCACGGGAATGACGGGGCATGAGCAAGCACCTGGGGTTCTCGGGGCGCATTGCGCGCGCCTTTCAGGATTCGCCGCTGACGCCGGTTCTGGCCCTGGCAGCGATCCTGCTGGGGCTGACTGCAGCGTTTATCACCCCGCGCGAGGAAGAGCCGCAGATCGACGTCACCATGGCCAACGTCATGGTGCCGTTCCCCGGTGCCGACGTGCACGACGTCGAAAATCTTGTGACCTATCCGCTGGAGAAAAAGCTCGACGAACTGAGCGGCGTCAAGCACATCTACTCGGTCAGCAAGCCCGGCATGGCCATGATCACGGTGGAGTTCAAGGTTGGCGTACCGCGCCAGACCGCCATCGTGCGGCTGTACAACCAGGTGATGCAGAACCGCAACTTCGTGCCACCCGGACTGGGCGTCGGACAGCCGCTGATCCGCGCCATGGGCATCGACGACGTGCCGGTGATGGGCGTCACGCTGTGGAGCGATGATCCGGCGCGCAGCCCGGCCCAATTGGCCGAAGTCGCCCATTCGCTGGAAACCGCGCTCAAGCGCGTGCCGGGCACCCGCGACGTGTACACCATCGGTGCACCCCAGCGCGCCGTGGTGGTGCAGCTGCAGCCGGCTCGACTGGCCGCCTACGGCCTTGCCATCGATGACCTGGTCAACTCGCTGAAAGCTGCCAACGTGGTCACCCAGGCCGGCGAACGGGTCACGGACGACCGCAACATTCCCCTGACTGCCGGCACTTTCCTGGCCGATGCCGCACAGATTCGCAGCCTGGTCATCGGCCTCAACCATGGCCAGCCGGTATTCCTTTCCGATGTGGCGCAAATCCATCGTGGCGCCGACCTTCCGGATCAGTACGCCTGGTTCGGCACGCCACCGTCCAAGGGCGGGCCGGCCACCGGCGAAGCGCCGGCAGTGACCCTGGCCATTGCCAAGAAATCAGGCACCAACGCGGCCGACATCACCACCGAAATCAGGCAGCGCCTGAAGTCATTGCGCGGCGCGGTGATTCCTGCTGACGTGCATACCGTGGTATCCCGTGACTACGGCCAGACCGCTACAGACAAAGCCAACAAGTTGATCGAGAAGCTGGCCTTTGCCACGTTTTCGGTGGTGTTGCTGGTCCTGCTGGCGTTGGGCTGGCGCGAGGCCATCGTGGTTGGCAGCGCTGTCATCATCACCCTGCTGCTGACCCTGTTCGCATCCTGGGCCATGGGCTTCACCATCAACCGCGTTTCTCTTTTTGCGCTGATCTTCTCGATCGGCATCCTGGTCGATGACGCCATCGTGGTGGTCGAGAACATCCACCGGCACATGGCACTGGGCGGGCGCAACATGCGCGAGGCCATCCCCGAAGCAGTTGCCGAGGTTGGCGGGCCCACCATCCTGGCGACGTTCACGGTCATTGCGGCGCTGCTGCCGATGGCCTTCGTGTCCGGCCTGATGGGCCCGTACATGCGCCCCATCCCGATCAATGCCTCGGCGGGCATGCTGTTGTCGCTGGTGGTGGCGCTGGTAGTCACGCCGTGGCTGGCGCTGCGCCTGATCCGTCATCACAAGGGGCATCACGAGAAGGTGTCGGACGCATCCGGGCCGCAGGATTCACATGTAGCCGCGCCCGCGGGCAGCCGTTTGCTGAAGCTGTTCCAGCGCACCATGCGACCGTTCATTGATGGTCCGCGTGCAGTCAGGCATCGACGCTGGTTGTTCGCGGCCATGGGCGTGCTGGTGCTGGCGGCGGCCGGCCTGGTCGTGGTCAAGGCCGTCGTCATGAAAATGCTGCCGTTCGACAACAAGTCCGAATTTCAGGTGGTGGTCGACATGCCCGAAGGCACCACGCTCGAAACCACCAACGCGCTGCTGAAAAAGCTGTCACATGTCGTTGCCAAAGTGCCGGAAGTGAGGAACTTCCAGGGCTACGCCGGCACGGCCTCGCCCATCACCTTCAACGGCCTGGTGCGCCAGTACTACCTGCGCAGCGGTGCGAATGTCGGCGACCTCCAGGTCGAACTGGTCGACAAGCACCAGCGCGACCGGCAGAGCCATGAGATTGCCCGGGCGGTACGACCGGCCCTGCAAAAAATCGCGCGCCAATACGGGGCCTCGCTGAAAGTGGTTGAAGTACCGCCGGGACCGCCGGTGCTGGCGCCCATCGTGGCCGAGATCTACGGGCCCGATTATCCGACCTTGCGCAAGCTTGCCACGGGCCTTGCCGATGATTTCCGCGGCGACAGCGATATCGTCGACATCGACACCAGCGTGGAAGCCGATTCACCGCGCGAAGTCGTGGTGGTCGACCGCGAGCGCGCCGCGCGCCTGGGCCTGGATCAGGCGAGCATTGCCCATGTCCTGAGCACGGCGCTGCAGGGCGAGGACGCCACCTATCTCATGGACGGCCGGTCCCGCTACGCGGTCCCGGTGCGCCTGCGTCTGGCGGCTTCGGACCAGGCGTCGCTCGGACAATTGCTGGCGCTCAAAGTACGTGCGCGCAACGGCAAGCTGGTGCCTCTTTCCGAGGTGGTCACGGTGCGCAAGGCCGACTGGGAGAAGACCATACGGCACAAGGATCTGCTGCCCTACACCTTTGCCACCGGCGACGATGCCGGCAGCACCGACAGCCCGCTGTACGGCATGTTCTCCATGGTCGGCAAGCTCGGCGACAAGTCGCTGGCAGGCCACAAGCTGGCGCAATACTTCATCGACCAGCCCCCCACCGACAGTGCCTATGCGGTGAAGTGGGATGGCGAATGGCAGATCACCTATGAGACCTTCCGCGACATGGGCCTGGCCTATTCTGCCGGCCTGATCCTGATCTACCTGCTGGTGGTTGGCCAGTTCAGGAGCTACATCGTGCCGCTGATCATCATGGCGCCGATTCCCCTGACCATGATCGGCGTGATGCCCGGCCACGCCCTGCTGGGCGCCCAGTTCACCGCCACCTCGATGATCGGCATGATCGCGCTGGCCGGCATCATCGTGCGCAACTCGATCCTGCTCATCGACTTCATCAACCACGCGATAGCCGCCGGACGACCGCTGCGCGAAGCAGTGATCGATGCCGCTGCCGTGCGCGCCAAGCCGATCGTGCTGACTGCCGTGGCGGCCATGCTGGGTGGCTTCTTCATCCTTTCCGATCCCATTTTCCAGGGCCTGGCCGTGTCACTGATCTTCGGCATCCTGGTATCGACCGTGCTGACCCTGCTGGTGATTCCGCTGCTTTACTACGCATGGCTGGCACGGCACGATGAACGCCTGCCCGGAGAGGAACCGGATTCATGAGCGAAACACAGACCATCGCATTGAGCCTGGAGCAGGTCGAGGACTTCGAGTTCCGCATCCGCTTTGACGGGACCGAACTGGCGGCACTCGAGACCGACGAGCCGGCGCCGCTGGGAAATGACGCCGGCCCCAACCCGACCCGCTTGCTGCTGAGTGCGGTCGCCAATTGCCTGGCCGCCAGCCTGCTGTTCGCACTGCGCAAGTTCAAGAACGAGCCCGGTCAGCTCAAGGCCACGGCCAGCGCGAACATGGAGCGCAACGAGGACAAGCGCTGGCGCATCGCCAGCATGCAGGTGAAGCTTCAGCTTGCCGACAATGCGGATGCACTGGAAAAACTGCCGCGCATTCTGGAACAGTTCGAGAACTTCTGCGTGGTCACGCAAAGCGTGCGCCAGGGCATCGACGTTGATGTCAGCGTGCTGACAGCCGATGGCGAATGCGTGCACAGCACAAGGCAGACGACAGGCTGAGCAACACCAGCAGACCGCACCTAGATGGTGCTTGAGTGACGCGTTGGCACCTGCTGGTTGATATAGGCGTCAAAGCACATGGCGATGTTGCGCAACAGCAGCCGGCCGCGAGCGGTTACGGTAATGCGGCGTGCATCGATCTCGACCAGATCGTCGTCCTGCAGCACACGCAGCTGGCGCAGTGAGCTGGCGAAGTAGAGACGGAAATCGATGTTCTGCCTGGCTTCGAAGGCGGCAATATCCAGCCGGCCATGGCACATCAGCTCGTTGATCAGTTCGCGCCGGATCAGGTCATCCGCGCTCAGCAGCAGGCCGCGCGCTATCGGCAATACGCCATTGTCCAGAGCCATGTAGTAGCCGGGCAGATCGCGGGCATTCTGACTATAGCTGTCACCAATGCGGCTTATGGCGCTGTTGCCGAGCCCGATGATGTCGCAATGGCCATGGGTCGAATAGCCCTGGAAGTTGCGTTGCAGACTGCCATCACGTTGCGCCTGTGCCAGTTCATCACTGCGGCGGGCGAAATGATCCATGCCGATGTAGACATAGCCGGCAGCCTGCAGCATCTCCAGCGAAAGCCCGAGCAAGGCCAGCCGCGTAGCGGGATCGGGCAACTGCTCGGCCTTTAGCTGACGCTGCGCCTTGAACATCTCCGGCAAATGCGCATAGCCATACACGGCGATGCGGTCGGGGTTGAGGCCGATCACCTGCTTGAGAGTGCGCGCAAAGCCATCCAGTGTCTGTAGCGGCAATCCGTAGATGAGATCAACACTTACCGAGCGAAAGCCGGCTTCGCGCGCCGCATCGATGACCTCGCCGGTCTGTTCCAGGCTCTGGATGCGATTGACCGCCTTCTGCACATCGGGATCGAAGTCCTGGATGCCCAGGGACAGGCGATTGAAGCCGATTTCACCCATCGCCATCATGTAGTCGCGACCGGCAAAACGCGGATCGATCTCGATGCCGAATTCCCGGTTTGGCGAGCGCGACATGGTGAAATGGCGGTCCAGCGAAGTCAGCAGCTCGCGCATCTGCTCGGGGTCGAGGAAGTTCGGCGTGCCCCCTCCAAAATGCAGCTGCACCACCTCGCGATCACGGTCGAAAAGCGGTGCCATCATCTCGATCTCGCGGTACAGATTGCCCAGATAGCGCTCACTGCGGGCCGCCTCACGCGTGATGACGCGATTGCAACCGCAATAGAAGCAGGGACTGGTACAAAATGGCACGTGCACGTACAGCGACAGCGGCTGCGGGATCGGCTCCTCGTTGGTAGCCCGCGCAATGGCGCGCAACTGCGCTGCATCGAAGCCGTTGTGAAAGCGGGTTGCCGACGGATAACTGGTGTAACGCGGCCCGGTCACGTCATAGCGCGCGATCAGGTCTGCGTCGAACTGCGGGATGGGTGCAATGCCGGTCATGAAGGCCAGTGTGCTAGCGCATGGCCTGGGCCGCCTTGACCCTGGTCAAGAAACCGCCAGTTTTCCTGTTTTTTTTTGCCGGACCGAGCAGGATTTTCGGCCAGCTGGCCAGATTGACCCAGGTCAGGACATGGCGCCTGCGCAAGTGCCATCATGCTGGACCGGAACTGGAAGGCCAGCCTGCCGCGCCCGTCCTGCGGCTGCGCGCCGTTCGTCAGTTGGGTAACGGCCTATTCGAGGTTCCCTTGATCAGGAGATTGCAGTGACCACCGACAAGCTGCCCGACCGGGAGCAGAGCGCTGTGATCGATCGCGACCACAAAACCCTGGCCGCCTGCTTTCTTGGACCGTACGGCGAGAATGACGGCCTGCTGGAAAAGTTGATGGTCGAATTCCTCCGCGACCACGTGTACTGGCGACGCAATTTTCACCCCGAAGACCCGCCGGCCATCTCGACCGCTGCGGCGCGACAGCCGGAATACCTCGAATTCGAATCGCGTCTGCGTCGGGAGCTGCACCAGCTTTCCGCGGCGCTGAAGGGATCGGTCCCTTTCCACAGCCCGCGTTACCTCGGGCACATGGTTTCGGACCTGTTGATACCCGGGCTGGCCGCGCAAATGCTGGCCTTGCCGTACAACCCCAACAACGTCAGCGAGGAAGCGGCGCCGGTCACGGTCGACCTCGAGGTCAAGGTGGGCCTGCAACTGGCACGCATGATTGGCTATCCGCATGACCCGACGCAACCGGCGTGTGCCTTCGGGCACCTGACATCCGGTGGTACCGTGGCCAATTTCCAGGCCTTGCGTCTCGCTCTGGCGCTGAAGGCCTTCCCGGTGGCCCTGCGAGCTGCCGAGATCCCGGACCTGAGTCTGCCGGAGGATGATTGGCAGGCGTTCAATTTGTCGCCCGAACAGGGCATTGAGTTGCTCCAGGCCTGGCAGCACTGGCTGCTCGCGCAAACGCCGGCTCAGCGCAAGCTGTGGCAGCGGCGCGTGGAGGTTCAGCGCCTGGAGCAACTCGGCCTGGCCGATTTCATGGCCGCGCATCCCCAGCTCAAGGTGCCCGTGGTGCTGGCGCCCATCACGGCCCACTACTCCTGGAGCAAGGGCATGAAGATGCTCGGGCTGGGACGGGCGCAGCTGCAACTGCTGCCGGAAAAATCCATGCACCTCGATATTGATGCACTGGACACGGTACTCGAACGCTGTCGGCGCCAGAAGCAGCCGGTACTGATGGCCGTGGCCGTGCTCGGCTCCACCGAATACGGCACCATTGATGCAGTCGACGGTGTCCTTGCGGCGCGGCAACGTGCGGCAAGTCGCGGCCTGGGCTTTTCGGTGCATGCGGATGGAGCCTGGGGCGGCTATCTGGCCACCCTGTTCCGACGAGCCGACGGCAGCCTGCGTCCGCGCGAGGAAGTTGCCCGATCGTATGCCCGCTTTCCGTCGCCCGCCGTGCATGCGGCCTTCGCGGCCCTGGGCGAGACCGATTCGGTGACCGTGGATCCGCACAAGCTGGGCTACCTCGCCTACGGCGCAGGCGCTTTCGTGTGCCGCGACCATCGCGCCATGGCGCTGCTCGCCGAGCACGCCGACTATGTGTTTCACGACACCAGTCAGGATGACTACATGAGCCGCTATCGGGCTCTTGGTCAATACATCCCGGAGGGTTCCAAGTCCGGTGCCATGGCGGCAGCCGTCTATGTCACGCACAAGGTACTACCGCTGGATCACGAGCACTTTGGCTGTTTGCCGCGCCAGACCCTGCTGGCTGCCGAGGCATTCCAGGATCAGGCCCAGGTCTTCGCGCGCGAGATCCGGGAGGTGGCCACGGTACGGGTGCCATTCGCACCCGACAGCAACCTGGTATGCCTGGCTATCAACCCTCTTGGCAACCGTACGGTGGCCGGCGCCAATGCCTTCGTGCGCAGGCTTTACCAGGATCTGCGCGTGGACTCCACACACCCTCTGCAATTCAAGGAGTTCTTTGGCTCGGCAACGACCCTGCAAGCTGATGCGCTGGGCAGCGACAACATGAACCGGATACTTCAATCGCTGGGGCTGGATCCCGATTCCGTGGATTCTGTTGCGGACGGCGATGACCGCTTGATGATTCTGCGTCACACCCTGATGAACCCGTTCCTGATCGATCGCGAGAACGGCATCAGCTACATCGAGCTCTACTTCGACTTCCTCGCCAAGCGCGTGCGGGATCTGGCTGCCATCCAGGGCCCGCAGCACGGCTGACGCTGCACAGCTCGCCCCGGCACCCGGCCCGGTTCGTATGCTGCAACAATCATCTGCTTGTGCGCGATCCCGGTGACGGGCGCCCCGGCCTCAGCCTTCGCCTGAGCTCTTGTTGCGCCAGGCCAGGACCGCACAAGGCGCCTGCCGCAATACCCGGTCGGTCGTGCTGCCCAGAAGCAGTCGGCGCATGCGTGACATGCTGGCGCTGCCCATGACGATCAGGTCAGCATCGAAGTCCTTGGCGGTGGCGACGATCTGTTCCTCGGAAAGACCCGCCAGCACCTGCGACTCGACCTTGCCGGGCAATGAGGCGGCCTCGAGCAGCTTCTCCATCTCGCCTTCGGCTTTCTTGCGCTGCTCGTCAGTCACTTCGGTTGCATAATACGGTGTCGCCGTGCGCGCCTCACAGACATGCACTACCCGCAACTGGACATTGTCCGAATCGGCCAGTGCGGTTGCATTGTGCAGCAGGGAAGC
>CAWDBD010000020.1:0-78337 GCA_963800395.1 uncultured Gammaproteobacteria bacterium | reverse complement strand
GGCTGGATGTGTACGACATGCGTTATATCGATGAGAACGGCATGCAGGCCACCATGCGGGATGCGTTGGCGGGGGTTGATGACGATACCCATCTGCACGTCAGTTTTGACGTGGATTTTCTTGACCCCGGCATTGCGCCTGCGGTGGGAACCACGGTTCCCGGTGGCCCCGACTATCGCGAAGCACAGCTGTGCATGGAAATGATTGCCGACACCGGTCGCCTGAGCTCGCTGGATATCGTGGAACTCAATCCGGCTCTGGACGAACGCAATCGCACTGCCGAGCTGGTCGTGGATCTGGTGGAAAGCCTGTTTGGCAAGTCGACCCTGATCCGCGCCTGATGCGGGCGACTGGCGGTGAGCGGTGAGCGGTAAGCAGTAAGCAGTAAGCAGTAAGCGCTAAGCGCTGGTGTCGCCTGCTTGCACCCGGCCGTGCCGAGCGCCGATACTCCTCCGCTAACCGCTAACCGCTAACCGCTAACCGCTAACCGCTAACCGCTAACCGCCACTCACGCCTCGACTTCCCTGGCGTCCCTGGCGTGGCGCTTGACCGACTCGATGCCGTTGTTGCAGCTGGACTGGCTGGCATAGCGCTGGCTGGTGCCGATGACCTGACCGTTTGAGGCCTTGAGCACAAAGTATGCCTTGCCGTCGGTCGAGGTCTTCTTTTCGAAGTTGGCATCGGCGGCGCTGTGCTTGCGCACCGAGGCGATGCCGTTCTTGCATCCGGCGCGATCACTGTAGCCCTGGCTGGTGAGGATGACTTGCCCGTTACCGGCCTTGAGGTTGAAACGGTGTTTGCCGGCCCTGCTCACCGTGCATTCGAACTTGCCTGCCATGATGCGCTCCTTGGAGTTCGCTGTTGGATAAATCCCCTGTGATCCTACTGCATTTCCCGGTCTGGCTGTAAGCATGGAATACAGGGCGTCAGGTGGCGTACACTTGGCGGCTGACCTGAACACACCCGAGACATGCGCACACGAGTCCTGACCGGCATCACCACCACCGGCACCCCGCATCTGGGCAATTACGTTGGCGCCATCCGCCCGGCGGTTGCTGCCAGCAGGCGCGATGCGGTTGATGCCTTTTATTTCATGGCCGACTATCACGCGCTGATCAAGTCCACGGACCCGGCACGTGTGCAGCGCTCGCGACTGGAGATTGCCGCCACCTGGCTGGCGGCGGGCCTGGACCCGGAGCGCGCCACATTCTATCGCCAGTCCGACATCCCCGAGATTCCCGAGTTGACCTGGCTGCTTACCTGCGTCACCGCCAAGGGAATGCTCAACCGCGCACACGCCTACAAGGCCGCGGTCGATGCCAACACCGATGCCGGCGAGGACCCGGATTCAGGCGTCACGGCAGGGCTGTACATGTATCCGGTACTGATGGCGGCCGACATTCTGGCGTTCAATGCCAACACGGTGCCGGTGGGACGCGATCAGATCCAGCATATCGAGATGGCGCGTGATATCGCGCAGCGCTTCAACCATATCTACGGCGATGAATTCTTCGTGCTGCCCGAGGCCGCCATCGAAGAGCAGGTTGCCACCTTGCCCGGGCTCGACGGCCGCAAGATGTCGAAGAGTTATGACAACACCATTCCGCTCTTCGAAGGTGGCGCCAAGGCAACCCGCGCCGCGGTGATGCGTATCGTCACCGATTCGCGCGAGCCGGGCGAGCCCAAGGATGCCGACAGCTCGGCGCTGTTCACCATTTATCGCGCCTTTGCCGACGCCGCGCTGGCAGACAGGTTCCGCGCCGAGCTGGAGTCCGGTCTGGCCTGGGGCGAGGCCAAGAAGCAGCTGGTCGAAATGATCGAGGCCGAGCTCGCCCCCATGCGTGATCGCTACGAGTACCTGATGGCGCGGCCTGATGATATCGAGGACATACTCCGGGCCGGCGCAGACAAAGCACGCAAGCTGGCGACACCACTGCTGGCACGTTTGCGCGATGCGGTGGGCCTTGGCCAGGGTGCGGCCAATGCGGGCAAGCGCGCCAGGCGTCGGAAAAAGACATCGGCGTCGTTGCGCATGGTCAGTTTTCGCGATGAGGATGGCAGCTTCAGGTTTCGCCTGCTGGCGGCCAATGGTGACGAGCTGGCGTTGTCGCGTCGCTTTGATGACCCCAAGGCGGCGGGCCGGTGTTCTGCCAACTTGCTGCAATCCGGCTCCGGCATGGTGGTTGATGTGAAGGACAGGGCGCTGGCACTGTCACTCGATGGAGAACATATTGCCACCAGCCCGGAATTTGACTCGGATGAAGCCCGCGATGCGGCCGCTCGTCGCCTGCGACGGGCGCTTGCCGAAGGCGGGGGTGACTGAGCCGTGCTTGCCGTAGCTCTGCTTGCACCCTGGTTGCTGATTCTGTGCTTCCTGTACTGGGTGTTTCCGCGCAACCTGCCGCGCACCCGCGGGCGTCGCGTGTTTGATGCGGCTATTATCTTGATCGCGTTGCTGGCCGCCATCGGTGGCGCCTTGCTGGCACAACACGGGCAACCGCCTGCACCCACCGACGCGCTGGGTCACCGATCGGGCGATATCTGGCCGCAGGTGCTTGCTGCCCTGTGTGCCTACGCCGCCTTCTCGGCATGCCTGCTGGCAGGATTGATCGTGCGTGCGGCGTTGTGGCGCAAGCATTCCGGCTGAGCCGGAGCGAAAACAGTATCACCATCTCTTCACGGCTGAGCAGAGCAGCGCCGCCTGTCATGCGTGGTATTCAATTCATCGGCCGAAGCCGTGGCCGGGTAAAGCGAAACAGTCCGCTTGTGCCATAGGTCACACATGACTTGTGGCCGTCGATTTGATGCAAACCGGGCACGGACAATGTGCATCTCATCTTGAGTGTTCACGCAAAGGTCCAACCTGCATGCTTTCACTTCCGCTCGCGTTCGCGGCGCTGGCCACGTCTGCCACGCCTGCCCATGCCGACGGCATCGTCATTGATGGCCACATCGACCCGCATGAATGGCAGGGGGCTCGCCACGTCACCGATTTTCGCCAGGTACAGCCACTGACACGCAAGCCCGGAACGTTGCCGACCGAGGCCTGGATCAAGGCGACGCCGAATGGCCTGGCAGTCGCATTCCGCTGCACACAGCCGCCCGGTGTGCGCCGCACCCATCGGCGCGAGCAGCGTGACTTTGACGATCAGGTCGACCGCATCAACGTGATGGTCGATTTCGACGGCGATGGCGCCACCGGTTTCGATTTCACCGTCAGTTCCACCGACGGCATCTTCGACGCGGTCATCACCAGCGAAAACCATTTCAGCAAGGACTGGGACGGACGCTGGAAGCATGCCGTAGGCGAGGACAAGCAGGGCTGGAGTGCCGAGGTGCTGATTCCCTGGTATACCGCGCCGATGCATTCGGTGGATGGCGACACACGCACCATCGGCCTGTATCTGGATCGCGTCGTCGGCAGCACGGGTGAGCGCATGGCCTGGCCGACCGCCAGCTACGAGCGCTCGCGCTTTCTGTCTGATTTCAAGCCGGTCGAGGTGGCCAGCTACAGCCAGTCGCTGCTGGCAGTAACGCCCTACGTCTCGGGCGTATACGACAACGTCCGGGGTGACAGCAATTTGAAGAAGGGCGTGGACGTTTTCTGGAAGCCGAATGGCCAGTTCCAGCTCACCGCCACGCTCAATCCCGATTTCGGCCAGGTCGAGAGCGACGACCTGGTGGTCAATTTCGGTGCCACCGAGACCTACTTCAGCGACAAGCGGCCTTTCTTTACCGAAAATCAGGGCATCTTCGATTTCAGTCTGCTGGATGACAACAGCGCGCTGGTGTATACGCGCCGTGTCGGCGGACCATCCGACAACGGCAATGGCCCCGGTGACATCACCGGCGCGATCAAGCTCAATGGCAGCGTGGGCGACACCAGCTATGGGGTGCTGACAGCCGACGAGCGCGGCGATGCCGGACGCGATTTCGGTGCCCTGCGCGTGACCCACGACTTTGGCACCCAGACCCTGGGCATGCTGCTCACACGTGTCAATCGCCCGTTTCTGGATCGCCAGGCCACCGTGCTTGGCGTCGATCACCACTGGCAGCCGAATGCGGAATGGACGGTCTGGAGCAACGTGGTCGGCAGCGACATCCGCACCGACGGCGGTATCCAGCGCGGTTCCGGAGCGACCTTCCTGGCCACGCGGGAGATGGCGCACGGCTGGCGCCAGCAGTGGCTGGCGATGCACTTCGGCAACCATCTGCAGATCAACGACTTCGGTTATCTGCCGCGCAACAGCATGAATTACGCCCATTACGAGGTGCAGAAGCGCTACACCGGCATGGACAAGTCATCGCGCTACAGTTCGCATGTGTGGCGTTTCCGTGTCGACGGCGTCGACAACGACCACGGCGTGACGCTGCGCCGCCAGCTGCGCATCAGCCGCGACAGCCAGTTGCGCAACGGCGGCAAGCAGTATGCACAGATCAACATCAACAGCGCCGGCTACGATGATCTGCTGACGCGTGGCCATGGCAATCTGCGCACGCCGCCGAACTTCAACGCGCACTTCGACCACAGTACCCCGCGTCACGGCCGCTGGGCGTTCGCCTGGCAGGTCGAAGCCTTCAGCGGCGGCCTGGCCGGTAACCGCAAGATCGGCTACAACGCGCAGCTCAAGCCGACCTTCTACGTCAGCGATGCCTTCAGCCTGTATGCCGGGGTGTACGCCGAGCGTACGCCAGGCTGGCTGGTGTGGCAGCACGACAACCTGATTGGCAGCTTCAACGAGCGCGCGCTGCAGCTCGACAGCGGTTTCGACTGGAGTATCGGCCAGCGCCAGGAGCTGCGTTTCAAGCTGCAGGCACTGAGCCTCAATGCGCCCCTCAATCAGGCCTACCGGGTGCGTGCCGATGGTGGCGCCGATGCCGTCAACGATCCGGTGAGCGATTTCAGCGTGCGCAATCTGGGTCTGCAGATCCGCTACCGCTACGAGCTGGCGCCGCTGTCCTGGCTTTACATCGTGTATGGCCGCGGCGGTTACGACCTCACCGAACAGGCGCGCGACGTGGGCAGCCTGTTCGGGCGCAGCTTCTCCTTGCGTAACGACGAGCAGCTGCTGGTCAAGCTCAACTACCGGTTCGAGTTGTAGGGCAGGGGCGAGGGACGAGGAAAACCGCAGGCCGGCTCAAGCAGCGAAGCAACGGCGCCGGCGCGGCATGAACGCCGTTACCCGCCCTGCGACAAGCACTTTGTCCGCGAAGGACGCAAACGGCGCGAAGGAATACATGCAGACAACCAGCATGGTCTTGCAGTTCGAGAACTTTCGCGCTTTCTTTGCGTCTTTGGCGATCTTTGCGGATTGCATGTCTTGAGTCAGCCTGCGGGCAAGCTGTGCTTACTCGCGCGCCATCTCCACCGCAATGTGGCCGGCCTCGCGCAGTGCGGCCTTGCGCAGCGCATCGTCGCCGGGTTCGCCGAGGGTGTAGGCGGCCACCAGCACCGGCGGACGCTGGTAGGGCCAGATCACGGCCACGTCATTGTTGGCGACCCCGCTGGCACCGGTCTTGTCGCCGGCAGCCCAGCCGTTCGGCAGGCTGGCCCGAATCTGGTCCCGACCCGTGCTGCAGGCGCGCAGCCAGGCCACCAGCTGGCGCCTTGATGCCGCCGAGAGCACGCCGCCGAGCAGCAGCGCGTCCAGGTCGGCCAGCATGGCGGCGGGCGTGGTGGTGTCGTGCAGTTCTCCCGCTGCGACCGTGTTCAGATCCGGTTCGTTACGGTCCAGCCGGGTAATGCGGTCACCGAGCTGTCTGGCGAAACCGGTCAGTCCAGACGGACCACCCACGATGTCCAGCAGCAGGTTGGCAGCCGTGTTGTCGCTCAGTGTCATGGCTGCCTGACAAAGATCGCCCAGCTGCATGCCGGATGCGCCCAGGTGTTGGCGCGTGACCGGTGCGTAGTCGAGCAGGTCCTCGCGGGACACGACGATACGCCGGTCAAGGTGGTCCCTGCCGTGATCCACGAGATGCAGCACGGCTGCCGTAAGCAGCAACTTGAAAGTGCTGCAGAGCGGGAAGCGCACATCGGCACGATGGTTGAAGCGCCGTCCGCTCGCTGTATCGACGATGGCCAGCCCGATCAGCATGTGATGCCGCTGCTCCATCTGTGACAGCCGGGCGGCCGCCGTGGCACAGGCGTCCTTCGGCAGCAGCAGCGCCGGCAGCGCAAGGGCAGGTATTCCGAGAACCGTGGTCAGAAATTCGCGTCGTCTCATGACAGCCTCTCCAGTGGGACAACTGCAGGCTCGCACCCAAGTCTGTCATCCACGAGCACGATTCATGGCATTCCGCGGGCAATCACCCCAGCGAAACGAAATCCCGGAGGTCATACGAAGCCGGCGTCTTACTCAATCCGTTCATCATTCAGCCCCCTGAGTCAGGGGGCGATCCGCGCCAAAGGCGCGGATGGGGGTGTGGGAGACGCATGCCGGGGCCCAAAACTTTGCACAGCAAAGTCTTTGGGGATAGCCATGCGCAGCATGGCTATCGCAATACGCATGCCGGGGCCCAAAACTTTGCGTCAGAAAAAGCTTTGGGAATAACCCTGCATAGCAGGGTTATTGCGGCAATCCCAGATCGTCGAGCAGCGCCTTGAGGAAGCGCGCGGCTTCGCCACCGGTGGCGGCGCGATGATCGAAGGTGAGGCTGATGGGCATGCGCCGGTGCACCTCGATGCCACCCATCACCGCCACCGGATCGTGACACAGCTTGCCGGCGCCGATGATGGCCACGCACGGCGGTACTACAACCGGCGAGGCGTAGCGCCCGGCAAACATGCCGAAGTTGGACAGGCTGATGGTGTAGCCGCTCAACTCGGAGGAGGGGATGGAGCGGTCCATGACCTGGCTGCGCAGGCGATTGATGCCGGCACGCACGCCCTGGGCGTCCAGCATGTCGGCGTTGCGCAGTGCCGGCACGAACAGGCCGTCATCGGTGTCCACGGCAATGCCGATATCCACATGCGGGTGCATGGTGCGGGTCAGGTTGTCGCCGTCAAACCATGCATTGAGCGCCGGCACCTGCTTGCAGGCGGCGACAATGGCGCGAATGAGTCGCGCGGTGATGTCCTGCTTGCCGAGCCAGGCGTGGAGGTCGGCATCGTCGACGATGGATGTGGGCACGACCTGTGCATGCGCGTCAGCCATGACTCGCGCCATGTTGCGGCGCACGCCCTTGAGCTGCTCGGGTTGGCCGCTTGCTGTCACGCTGGGCGGCGAGGTGCGCATGGGCTTGCCTGCCTGCGAGACCGTGGTGCGCTGGCCGGTACCACTGGGCGCCGGCGCTGCAGCGGGTGCTGGCGCCGGGGCGGCGGAACCGGCCCTGGCACTGCCGTCAGCAGCAGCCTGTTTCACATCCTTCAGCGTGATCACGCCACCTTCGCCGGTGGCACGCACGCGGCTGAGGTCGACCTTGAGCTTGCGTGCCATCGCACGCACTGCCGGCACGGCCTTGACGCCGCCGGCGCTGGATACCTGCTCGGTAAGCACTTCGTTGCCGCTGGTCATGGCGCCGACGACGGTGCCTTCGTCTTCGCGTTCGCTGCTTTCGGCAGCGGCGGGCTCGGGTTCTGCCGCCTTCTTCTTTTTCTTCGGGCCGTGGCTGTGGCCGGTATCCTGCGATTCGGCGCGCTGGCGTGCATTGGGATCGGGCTCGAAGTCGGCCAGTTCCGCACCGGTTTCGATCACGTCACCTTCGGCGCCATACAGCTTGACCACCTTGCCGGTGTACGGGGAGGGCACATCGACCACCGCCTTGGCGGTTTCCATCGAGGCCAGGGGCTCATCGAGCTTGATGGTATCGCCTTCCTTGACGTGCCATTCAACGATGGTGGCATCGGGCAGGCCTTCGCCGAGGTCGGGGAGCTTGAAAGTCTTGATGTCAGCCATGGAAGTTCCGGAATTTGGGATTGGGGTCGAGGTGCCGGGGAGCCGGGTCCGGGTTCCGAGCTTGCCGCTCTTCTGGTCCCCGGACCCTGATCTCCAGCACCGGCTTTTCGATCAGCTTGCGGCCAGTGTTCTGTGTACCGCAGCGGTAATGCGATCCACGCTGGGCAGATACTTCATTTCCAACTGGAACAGCGGGATATGGGTATCGTAGCCGGTGACGCGCTCGACCGGGGCCAGCAGCGAATACAGGCACTCTTCGGCTACACGCGCGGCGATTTCGCCACCGAAGCCTGCAGTCTTTGGCGCTTCGTGCACGATGACGCAGCGGCCGGTCTTGTTGACCGATTCGGCGATGGTGTCGAAGTCGAGCGGCGTCAGCGTGGCCACATCGATGACTTCGGCGCTGATGCCTTCCTCGGCCAGTTCATCGGCGGCTTCCAGCGTTTCCTTCACCTGGGAGCCCCAGGTCACCAGGGTCACGTCTTCACCGTCGCGCAGCACGTAGCAGACATCCAGTGGCAGCGCTTCGCCGTCATCAGGCACCTCTTCCTTGTACTGGCGGTAGATGCGCTTGGGCTCGAAGAAGATCACCGGGTCCGGGTCGCGAATCGCAGCCAGCAGCAGGCCGTAGGCACGCGCAGGCGAGGAGGGCATCACCACGCGCAGACCCGGCACATTGGTGAAAAGGTGCTCGTTGGCTTCGGAGTGATGCTCCGGCGCACGGATGCCGCCACCCCACGGCGCGCGGAACACGGCCGGGCAGGTGAGGCGGCCACGGGTACGGTTGCGCATGCGCGCGGCATGGCAGTTGATCTGCTCCATCATCGGGTAGATGAAGCCTTCGAACTGCGCTTCGGCCACCGGCTTCATGCCCTGCGCGGCCATGCCCACGGTGACGCCGGCAATGGTGGTCTCGCACAGGGGGGTGTCGAACACGCGCCATTCGCCGAACTGCTCCTGCAGGCCCTGCGTGGCGCGGAACACGCCGCCATTGACGCCGACGTCCTCGCCCAGCACGACAACGGAGTCGTCATGTTTCATTTCCCACGCCAATGCCTGGGTGACGGCTTCGATCAAGGTAATCTGTGCCATGGCTCAGTGCTCCTCCGCAGCAATCGCCTCGGCGCGCTGGCGCTCGAGGTCTTCGGGCAATTCGGCCCAGGTGTAGTCGAACATGGCGCTGACCGGCTGCGGCTTGGTTTCGAGATAGGCATTGACCTCCTCGTCCATCCATTCGTCGCATTCCTCCAGCCAGGCCTTTTCCTTCTTGTCGTTCCAGGCCTTCTTCGATTGCAGCCAGGCGCGCAGACGCTTGACCGGGTCCTTGGTGCGGGCTTCCTCGACCTGCTCGTTGTCGCGGTAGCGGCGGGCATCATCGGCCGTGGTGTGGTCGCCGAGGCGGTAGGTGACCATTTCGATCAGGCTGGCGCCCTCGCCCTTTCGGGCCCGGTCCAGAGCGTCTTCCATGGCCTTGCGCACGGCGATGATGTCGTTGCCGTCCACCTGAATCGAGGGCAGCCCGGCGGCAATGCCTTTCTGGGCCAGGGTCTTGGCGCCCGATTGCAGGTGCCGTGGCACCGAAATGGCCCACTGGTTGTTGATGATCACGCCCACCATGGGCAGATCGCGTGCGCCGGCGATGTTGATGGCGCCCCAGAAGTCGGCCTTGGATGAGCCACCGTCGCCGACCGTGAACACGGCCACTTTCTTGTCGCCACGGATCTTGAAGGCCAGCGCGCTGCCGGCAGAGTGCAGGCATTGGGTGGCAATGGGGACCGACCAGGCGAAATCGTGGCGGGCCGGCTCGTCCTGGTAGTTGTTGCCCTGTTCGTTGCCACCCCAGTAGGTGTAGACGTCGCGGGGCTTAACGCCACGATACAGCTGGGCACCGTATTCACGGTAGCTCACGGACAAGACGTCCTCGGGCTTCATGGCGCTGCCGATACCCACGTGTGCCGCTTCGTGGCCCAGGCACGAGGCGTAGGTGCCCAGCTTGCCGGTACGTTGCAGGGCAATCGACTTGGTGTCGAACACCCGGGTAGAGACCATCAGCTTGTACAGCTCGACCATGTGGTCGAGGTCCTTGGCGAACTCGGGCAGATCCTTGCGGACCAGCTTGCCTTCGGCATCCATGTATTGCAGGTATTCGATTTCAAACTTGGCGGCGATGGACACGCGATCCTCCCGGTTGAATGATTTGAGGTTTCCCTGGGCCGCAAGCCCAGCGATGACGCCATTACTTGGACGGCGCCTGCGCGCCGATGAACGGCAGCGAGCGAGGTATTATCGCATGGCTTCGCCAATCCGACACCCGCCTCGATCAATCAGCACGGCCGGGGTTCCTGATACGATTCGTTCCTTGATCATGAGCCATTCGGAGCCGGACGCATGTCGGACAGCAATCAGCGCGACCTGGAAGACGACATTCAGCGCAATGTGGACAAGCGTTTGAGCTATTCCGGCTACTTGCAGCTTGACCAGTTGCTGTCGGCGCAGCAGCTCAGGTCCGATCCACCCTATCACGATGAAATGTTGTTCATCGTGCAACATCAGGTGGCCGAGCTGTGGATGAAGCTGGTGATCCACGAGTTGCGCGGGGCCATGCGCTTCCTGCGTGCCGACAGCATCGACCCGTGCCTCAAGGTTCTTGCGCGGGTCAAGCGCATTCAGCAGCAGTTGTTCGAGCAATGGGGTGTGCTGGAGACCATGACGCCTGCCGAGTACCTGAAATTCCGCGACCAGCTCGGGCCGGCCTCGGGCTTTCAGTCGGTGCAGTACCGAACCATCGAGTTTCTGCTCGGCAACAAGAACGACGACATGCTGGACGTGTTCGCCCAAGACCCAGAGGCGCAGGCGGCGCTACGTGAAACGCTGGAAGCGCCAGGCCTGTACGACGAAGTGCTGGCCTGGCTGGCGCGCCGTGGCCACGCGATCCCCGAAACCATACTTGGGCGCGATGTTCGCCAAGGCTGGCAACGGCAACCCGAACTGCTGCCGGTGTTCGAGCGCATCTACTCGAGCCCGCAGGACTTCTGGCCCGAGTACCACCTGTGCGAAACCCTGGTGGACATGGAAGAAAACTTCCAGCTATGGCGCTTCCGTCACATGAAGGCGGTCGAGCGCATCATCGGCCACCGCAAGGGCACCGGTGGTTCATCCGGGGTCGGTTTCCTGCAAAAAGCGCTGGAGCTGACTTTTTTCCCCGAGCTGCTGGATGTTCGCACCGAGCTGCAGGGCTGACCAGGCTGCGTCTCCGCCGACCCGAATCGAACGATCAGTTCTCGTAGTCGTCGAAAAAGATCAGGTCGGACTCGATCGCGCCTGCGTCATATGGACCTTGCATGTTGACGATGCGTTGCACGTCGTTGCCGCGCGGGTAGCGATTGATATCGTCGCTGTTCGACAGCACGGAATTGCTGTTGCAAAGGTCCAGCGCCGGTGATCGATCGGCAGGCATGAAGTCGCTGCTGGCCGGGTTGCGCAGCAGCGGATCCTGCAGCAGGCTGTCGCTGGGCAGGGTCACCGATCCGCTTGCATTGAGCGCAACGATGCACTGGGCATCGACGGTGCTGCCGGTGCCAGCCGAAGCCCAGGGGCCAGCGCTGTCGTCGAATATGCTGCGGCTGACGCGGACGCTGGCGGACACACTGCCATAGCCGTTGACACGTAGCGTGCCGCTGTAAACGCCGGCGCTGGGTCCGCTGGTGGGTCCGGAATTGGCGTAGAAGGTGGTGCCATCGATGCTGACTGGAGACTGGTAGGCATCGATGGTGCCCAGCGAGCCGTAGTTGTTGGCGACCACGGCGCTGGACAACTCCAGGTTGCCGTAATTGGCGCCACCGCCATAGCTGCTGACATCGAAAGCGCTGCCGTAGCGGGCCTGGTTGAAGCGGATGTAGGCACCGCGTATCCGGATTGTGCCGAGGCTGCGCACATAGCCGGCGCCACCGCCGTTGCCACCGACTGCGGTGTTGTTCGAGATGCTCACGCACGCCGTTCGCTTGCACGTGCCCAGTGCGGCACCGCGGATCACGGTGGCCAGACCCTGATCGGTGACGAACAGTCCGCCGCCGCTGCCGCTGGAGGTATTGCTGTCCACGTGGCTTTCGATCGCTGCGAACACGCTGCCGCTGCCCTCGACATACACGCCACCGCCCTGTGCCGCCTGATTGCTCAGGATCACGGCCGGTGCCGCGCCGCTGCCCGTCAGCTCGAAGTGTGCGCCACCCATGACCGCCACCCCGCCGCCGTTGCCGCTGGCCGTGTTGACATTGAGACCGTCAAGCGTGGACGTGGCCTGATCGCGCATGCGGCAGCCGTTGGTCAGATACACGCCGCCACCGTCCACCGCATCGTTCTGGTAGATCAGGGCATCGGTCATGAACACCTGGAAGGCCGAACCGCCAGAGGGAAAGCCGCTGCAATAGATACCGCCGCCGCTGGCGCTTGCGCTGGAATTGCGCAGGGTACTCAGACCATACAGGTTGACCACTGCATTCTGGGTGGCATCCACGTGCAGTGCACCGCCATTGGTGTTGCTGTTCTGAATCAGGGTCACGCCATCCATGTTGACATGCACGTTGCCGCTGACGTCCACGCCACCGGCCTCGCCGTTCTTCAGCACCAGCTTGCGCAAGGTGAAGGTGTGCCGGGTCGCGCAGCCGCTCGAGGAGCAGGTGATCTTGACCACCGGCGCCGCCGGACTGCCGGTGCCATCCAGTACCGCGTTGGAGCCGGGGGTGCCTGAACAATCGGCGTAGCCGCCCTGGACCAGAATGTCGTTGCCTTCCAGCACCGCGTTGGTGTCGAGGTAGCTGCCGGATGTTCCGCCGCCTTCGTTGCTGATCCGGATGGTGTCGCTGGGTGTGCCGTTGAATGCGGCGATGAGCATGGCATTGGCCAGGTTACTGGCGTCGCAAGCCGTGTCGCTGGATGTATTGCCGACCCAGATAGTGTCGGCTCGGGCGGGCAGGGCAAGGCAAGTAAGTGACAGGGTACAAAGCAGCAGGCTGACGAGACGATTCATGATTCATGTTCCGGTTTGCGGGTTCTTTCTAGTCATACGCAATTCGGCCAGCCATCGGGACATCCTGCTTGAGGCGTGCTCCGCCGCTGCTGCGCGGCTTTTCCGCCTGTGGACCCATCACGCGTCCCGAATCCTACTCCACCTTGCCCATCAGCTTCTTCAATGGCTTGAGGAAGATGATCATGAGCACGCCGGCGCCGACCGCCAGAATCACGGCCGTCATGAAGTGCTGGGGCATTTCGGCCACGTTCTGGCCGGTGAATTCGCCAGCCACAAGGCCGGCGATGAGGTTGCCCAGTGCGGCACCCATGAACCAGGTACCCATCATCTGGCCGCTGAAGCGCTTGGGTGACAGCTTGGTGACGGCGGACATGCCGATCGGGCTCAGGCACAGCTCGCCGGTGGTATGCAGCAGATAGGTGAGTACCAGCCATGTGGGCAGCACCTGGTTGCCGGCCAGCACCAGCTTGGCGGCGAAGTACATCACCAGGAAGCCGAGGCCAAGCTGGATCAGACCCAATGCCATTTTCATGGGCAGAGACGGATTGAGGTTCTTCGCGGCCAGGCGGACCCACATGGCACCAAGAGCCGGTGCCAGCAGAATGATGAAGATCGAGTTGACGCTCTGGAACCAGCTTGCCGGCATTTCCCAGCCGAAGAAGGTGCGATCGGTATAGCGGTCGGCGAACAGGTTAAAGGTCGAGCCGGCCTGCTCGAAGCCGGCCCAGAAGATTGCCGCGGCCAGGAAGAACATGATGATGCCGCCCACGTGCAGCTTTTCCTGCTTGTCCAGTTTGCCAAAGGCGTAGACGCTGGCGAAGAACAGGACCGCCAGGCCAATGATGATGGCCGAACTGGCTTTGGCGACAAGCACCGGATTGAACGGGATCAGGCCCATGGCGATGCCTGCGACTGCCAATGCCAGAACCACCAGGGCCACGGTAAGAATTGACCAGTTGACGCGAATTCTGGCTGCCTGTTTCTGGCTGCGCTGGCTGGCGGGCTTCATCAGGCCGATATCGCCCAGATGGTGCTGGGTGATGCGGTACTGGATCAAACCGATGACCATGCCCACGCCTGCGGCGCCAAAGCCCCAGTGCCAGCCGACTTTCTCGCCCAGCGTGCCGCAGATGAACGGTGCGATGAAGGCGCCCAGGTTGATACCCATGTAATAGATGGAGAAGCCGGCGTCACGGCGCGCGCCTCCTTCGGGATACAGCTCGCCAACCATTGAGCTGATATTGGGCTTGAGCAGACCGGTACCCAGCACGATGAACAGCATGCCCAGATAGAAGGTGAAGATGGAGCCCGGAATGGCCATGGTGAAGTGGCCCAGGGCGATGATGCAGCCGCCCCACCAGACCGTCCTGCGTGCGCCCATCAGATGGTCGGCGATCCATCCGCCGGCCAGGGCCAGCAGATAGACCCCGGCGGTGTAGAGCCCGTAGATCGCGGTGGCGTTCTGGTCATCGAGCCCGAGGCCATCATTGGCGATGGCGTCGACCATGGCCAGCACCAGAATGCCGCGCATGCCGTAGTAGCTGAGGCGTTCCCACATCTCGGTAAAAAACAAGGTGTAGAGGCCGCGTGGATGCTTCGCCTTGAGGGCTTCGGAGGGCGGGATCTCGGGAACGCTGGGTGTACTCATGGGCAGGCCGTTGGTTTGTGTGGGGTAAAAACGGCGACCACAGTTAACAGGGATTCAGCGGGGAGTCAATTTCTGGAACGCAAGTGGGGAGTGGGAAGTAGGGAGTGGGAAGTGGGGAGTGGGAAGTGGGAAGTGGGGAGTGGGGAGTGGGGAGTGGGGTTGGTATGGCCAAGAGGGGCGAGAAGTTCCTGCATGGTTCCGGACCACCGTCAATTTCGCCCTCGCATCACAGCTCGGGTCTCTACTATCTACTCCCTACTTTCCACTCCCTACTTCCTGCTCTCAAACCGGCGCAAGCTTGTCCAGAATGCGTGCCAGGGTATCGATCTCGCCATCGCTCAGTTCGGCCAGCATGCGTGTTTCATGTTGCCTCGCCAGTGGCGCCACGGTGTCATGAATACGCCAGCCTTCCTCGCTCAGGTGCAGCACCGAGCGGCGGCGATCTTCATTGTGGCGCTGGCGGTCGACGCGACCGGCGGCCACCAGTTTGGCCAGGGCGCGGCTGACGGCTACCTTGTCCATCGCGGTGTGCTCGGCGACTTCGCGCGCGGACAGGGCGGCGAAGCGGGCCAGCACGGCCATCACGCGCCATTCGGTCATGGACAGGTCGAAGCGGTCCTGGTATTCGCTGGCAATGGCCTGGCTGATCTGGTTCGACAGGATCGACAGCCGATAGGGCAGAAATCGTTCCAGTTCGAGGGGCGAATGATCCGGGTTCATGTGCTATTCTGGGTAATTGGTTTCAAATGTAACTATAGATGTGCCAGCCGCGTTCGTCCAACGGCAGGGCCGCTGCGGAATCCCGGTGACACATCTTCAATCCAACCCGATCCACTCAATACGCGGAGATTCGTCATGAGCGCCCAACCCGATCTTGGCATGCAGGTCACTACTTTCGAGAACCCCATGGGTATCGACGGTTTCGAATTCGTCGAGTTCGCCGCGCCCGGCGAGCAGGCCGCGCAATTGCGCGCATTGTTCACGCGCATGGGCTTCACGGCCGTGCTCAAGCACAAGAGCCGTCCCATCACCGTATACCGCCAGAATCGAGTCAACTTCCTGGTCAACGAGGATCCGGATTCGTTTGCCGCCGACTTTGCCGAGCAGCATGGTCCGTGTGCCTGCGGCTTCGCCATCCGCTTCAGCAAGCCGGCCGACGAGGTTCTGGATGCGGTGCTTGGCAACGGCGGTGAACAGATCGAGCACAAGCCCGAGAGCAAGGCCGTTGCCGCGCCGGTCATCAAGGGCATCGGCGATTGCATGCTCTATCTGGTGGATCGCTACGGCGACAAGGGCAGCACCTTCGATGGCGACTATGACCCCATCGAGGGTGCCGATCAGGATCCGGCCGGATTCGGCCTGACCTTCATCGATCACCTGACCCACAACCTGCATTTCGGCAATATGGCCAAATGGTCGGAGTATTACGAAAAACTGTTCAACTTCCGCGAGATCAGGTATTTCGACATCAAGGGATCCAAGACCGGGCTGGTTTCCAAGGCCATGACTGCACCCGATGGCATCGTCCGGATTCCGCTCAACGAGTCGGACAACCCCAAGTCGCAGATCAACGAATATCTGGATGCCTACCATGGCGAGGGCATCCAGCACATCGCCTGCTTCACCAACAACATCTACGAGACGGTCGAGCAGATGCGCGAGGCCGGCGTGCGGTTCCTGGACACCCCCGATACCTATTTCGAGGTCATCGACGAGCGCGTGCCCAACCACGGCGAAGACGTGGCGCGACTGGCGAAAAACAAGATTCTCATTGACGCCGATACGGAGACCAAGAGCAAGCTGCTGCTGCAGATCTTCACCGAGAACGTGATCGGCCCGATCTTCTTCGAGATCATCCAGCGCAAGGGCAACGAGGGGTTTGGCGAGGGCAATTTCCAGGCCCTGTTCGAATCCATCGAGCGCGACCAGATCAAGCGCGGCGTGCTCTGATTCGTCGGGAAAGCGGCAAAGCCAGCCGGCTCTGTTCGCGCCCTGAAGCCCGGGCGGGTAGCAGAACCGGCTGCTCTGTCATGGTTTGCGCGGAGCGCGATCCGATCAGAAGTTGCCGGTGCTGTGCAGCAAGGTTCCCAGCATGGCGCCCGAGAAAATGGCAAGCACCATCATCACGATGCTGATCAGGAGCAGTATGCCGAGTATCAGGAAGTAGGTGCGCAGCTTGTCCATGGATCGGCGGAATTGCACTTCGTCACCGGTAGCCTGGGCCTGTTCAATTGCGCCGGCCGATTGCATCAGCAGGACACCGATCCAGATGGGCAGCCAGGCAACGATGATACCGACTATGGTGATGGCAGCGAGGGCGCCCTGGATGATGAACACCACCCCCAGCAACTTCATCCAGCCCTTGCCTGCTGCCAGCGGTGCGCTCAGTTCGCGCACAATGGCACTGCGTTCTTCAGTCATGTTCAACCCTCAATTCAAGGAAAATGATGGTTGTCCCCCGACGGCTGAGACGGCATTGATCATAGTCCCACGCCGCATGGCAAACAAACGCTGTTCCGGCATGTTTCGTCAAATCGCGCGAGTCGCGCAAGCAGGAGTCAGACATGGGTAGCACTCAGCACGGATATCAAAGCGGCTTCGGCAACGAATTTGCCACCGAAGCCAGGCCGGGAACCCTGCCGGCACATCGCAACTCACCACAGCACGTGGCGCACGGCTTGTATGCCGAACAGCTGTCGGGTACGGCATTCACTGCACCACGTGCAGACAATCGCCGCAGCTGGCTGTATCGCATCCGGCCCGCCGCCGTGCACCAGCCGTTCGAGGAGTTGTCGCACTCGACCTTTCACAACCGTTTCGATGAGGGCACGGCCACGCCCAACCAGTTGCGCTGGTCACCGATGCCCGAAGCCGGCAGGAAAACCAGCTTCATCGAGGGCCTGTGGACCATCGCCGGCAATGGCAGCGCCGCCAGCCAGCAGGGTATCGGCATTCATCTGTACAGCGCGTCGCGCGACATGGATGCGCGCTATTTCTACAACGCCGATGCCGAGATGCTGCTGGTTCCGCAGGCGGGTCGGTTGCGCATTGCCACCGAAATGGGCGTGCTGGTGGTCGAGCCGCAGGAGATTGCGGTCATCCCGCGCGGCGTGCGCTTCCGGGTGGATCTGCCCGATGGCACGGCCAGCGGCTACCTGTGCGAGAACTTTGGCGCGATGCTGCGTTTGCCGGAGCTGGGCCCGATCGGCTCCAACGGCCTGGCCAACGCACGTGATTTCCTGACGCCGGTAGCGGCGTTCGAGGACATCGAAGGCGAATTCGAACTGATCGCCAAGTTCCACGGCCGTCTGTGGATAGCCGACATCGGTCACAGTCCGCTGGATGTGGTGGCATGGCACGGCAACTGCGCGCCCTACAAATACGATCTGCGCCATTTCAACACGATCGGCTCGATCAGTTTTGATCACCCGGACCCGAGCATTTTCACTGTACTGACATCGCCCAGCGATACCGCGGGCACGGCCAACATCGACTTTGCCATCTTCCCGCCGCGCTGGCTGGTAGCCGAGAACACCTTCCGTCCGCCCTGGTTCCACCGCAATATCGCCAGCGAATTCATGGGCTTGGTTCACGGTAAATACGATGCCAAGGAGGCCGGCGAGGACAATCAGGGCTTCGTGCCGGGCAGTTCCTCGCTGCACAATTGCATGAGCGGTCATGGCCCGGATGCGGCCAGTTTCAAGAAGGCTTCTGCCATGGATACCAGCCAGCCGCAGCATGTCACTGACACCATGGCTTTCATGTTCGAGACTCGTGCCGTTATCGTGCCCACCCGCCAGGCGCTGGATGCCGACTGGCTGCAGAAAGACTATTACAAGTGCTGGCAGGGGCTGGAGAAGCATTTTTCCGAATCGTGATGTGTTGATATCACGATGTCGCCGAACTCATTCCAAACGAACCAAAGGACGCACCATGAAACTTGGATCACTCAAAGAAGGCGGACGCGATGGTACCTTGATCGTCGTCAGCCGCGACCTCAAAAGCGCCGTCAAGGCTGCCGGTATTGCCTCCACGCTGCAGGCTGCTCTGGAAGACTGGTCCGGCACGGCGCCGCGACTGAACGCACTCTACGACGAACTGAATGCAGGCAAGGCAGCCGGTGCGTTTGATCTGGACATGACCGCACTTGCCGCGCCGTTGCCGCGCGCCTATGAATTTCTGGATGGCAGCGCGTATCTGCCGCACGTGGCGCGGGTACGCAAGGCACGCGGTGCCGAAGTGCCGGAAACCTTCTACACCGACCCGCTCATGTACCAGGCGACCAGCGCGGGTTTCATGGGCCCACGCGATGATATACAGGTGACCAGCGAGGATTACGGCATCGACCTGGAGGCCGAGGTGGTCGTGATTACCGACGACGTGCCGATGGCGGTCACACCGGAGCAGGCCGCCGATCACATCCAGCTCATCGGCCTGGTCAATGATGTCTCCCTGCGCGGACTGATTCCTCCGGAACTGGCAAAAGGCTTCGGCTTCCTGCAATCCAAGCCACGCTCGGCGCTGTCGCCGGTATTCGTGACGCCCGACGAGCTGGGCGATGCCTGGCAGGACAGCAAGTTGAATCTGCCGATGCGGACCCAGCTCAACGGCAAGTGGTTTGGCGAGGCCGAATGCGGCGTCGACATGCAGTTCAACTTTGCCCAGCTGGTGGCGCACGCTGCCAGGACACGGCCGCTGAGCGCCGGTGCCATTGTCGGTTCGGGGACCATTGCCAACGAGGACACCAGCAAGGGTGCCTCGTGTCTGGCAGAACAGCGTACGGTGGAAAAGCTGCGCGATGGCGAGCCGAGCACGCCGTTTCTGAAGTTTGGTGACACGGTGTGTATCGAGATCACCAACAAGGACGGCCAGAGCATCTTCGGCAGCATCGAGCAGACCGTAAAAGAGGCCTGATCTGCACCGGGCCTAGCTGGCGTATTCGCCCAGGTGAATACGAAAACGCCGAGCGGAACCCTGTCAGGGTTCCGCTCGGCGCTTGCCCGCCAAGGCGGGATGGGTCAGATGTCGAACTTGATGCCCTGCGCCAGCGGCAACTCGGAAGACCAGTTGATGGTATTGGTCTGACGGCGCATGTAGGCACGCCAGGCATCGGAGCCGGACTCGCGGCCACCGCCGGTTTCCTTTTCGCCGCCGAATGCGCCACCGATTTCGGCGCCCGAGGTGCCGATGTTGACGTTGGCAATGCCGCAGTCCGAGCCCGTGGCTGACAGGAAGCGCTCGGCGTTGCGCATGTTGAGCGTGAAGAAGGCGCTGGACAGGCCCTGCGGCACGCTGTTCTGCAGCGCAATGGCATCGTCCAGGTCCTTGTAGGGCACCACGTACAGGATCGGAGCAAAGGTTTCGGTGCGCACGATCTCGGCATCACCCTTGAGCCCGGTGACGATGGCGGGCGTGACAAAGTTGCCTTTGCCGTCGAGCTTCTTGCCACCCGTGGCAACGGTGCCGCCCGCGGCCTGGGCTGCTTCCAGTGCCTTGCTGAAGCGCTCCACGGCATCCGGGTCGATCATCGGACCCATCAGGGTGCTTGGGTCGGTGGGATCGCCGATCTTTTTCTCGATCTGCTGGTAGGCCTTGACCAGCTTCTCGGTGACCTCGTCGGCGATCGACTCGTGCACGATCAGGCGGCGGGTCGACGTGCAGCGCTGGCCGGCGGTGCCGACGGCGCCGAAGGCGATGGCCGGAATGGCCAGCTTCAGGTCAGCGGTTTCGTCCACGATCATGGCGTTGTTGCCGCCCAGTTCCAGCAGCGAGCGGCCCATGCGCTCGGCCACACGCACGCCGACCTTGCGTCCGACCGCGCACGAACCGGTGAAGCTGATCAGATCGATGCGCTTGTCGTCGACGAACTCGGCCGCCAGCTTGTTGTCGGCGTCATTGAACATGTAGAAGATCTCGGGGAAGCCACCAGCCTTCAGCGCCTCGTTGCAGACCTTCATCGTGGCGATGGCGGTCAGCGGGGTCTTGGGTGACGGCTTCCAGATGCAGATGTCGCCACAGGCGGCGGCCAGCATCGCGTTCCACGCCCATACCGCGACCGGGAAGTTGAAGGCAGAGATGATGCCGACCAGGCCCAGCGGGTGCCACTGCTCGTACATGCGGTGGCCGGGACGCTCCGAATGCATGGTCAGGCCGTACATCATGCGGCTCTGGCCGACCGCGAAGTCGGCGATGTCGATCATCTCCTGCACTTCGCCGTCGCCCTCGGGCTTGATCTTGCCGTTTTCCAGGCTGACCAGGCTGCCCAGGGCATCCTTGTGCTTGCGCAGTGCCTCGCCACACAGACGCACCGCTTCGCCGCGCTGCGGCGCGGGGGTCATGCGCCAGGTCTCGAAGGCCTCGCGAGCGCGCTTGACGATGGTCTCGTAGTCCGCCTTGCTGGTGCCATGCACCTTGGCAATGACCTCGTTGGTCGCCGGGTTGGTCACCTCGATGGTGCCGGCGCTGGTGTCATCGGACCATTCGCCGTTGCCCAGATAGGTTCCGGAATTGACGTCGGAAAGGCCAAGGGCCTTGAGAATTTCGTGTGACATGGGGACTCCTGCAATGCGGAACGGCGCAAATTCGCCGCGCAAAACGGACAGTTTAGCAGACAGCCGGAGGGAGCCAAAGCAAGGTTGCCTTGTCTGCCACGGCTCCTTTCGGCGAAAGGCGGGGCGTTGACACCTGCGCTGCCCGCATGGGAGCGCAGGGCCCAAACTCGATGGTTGGCGACCCCGGCAGGATTCGAACCTGCGACCTGCCGCTTAGGAGGCGGCTGTTCTATCCAGCTGAACTACGGGGCCGAATCGCACATTGTAACGGGCCGCGTGTGCCGCCCGTGCTGCGGTTGTCCGGCGGGCATTGTACATGCGGGCGCACGCCGCGGGTGCCCAGCCAGCCGCGCTCCCGGGCTAGCGAGTGCGGAGCAGGACCAGCACGGCGCCGGTGCCGCCTTCGGCCGGTGGTGCCGAGGCAAAGGCCAGCACCCGCTTGTTGCGGCGCAGGAGGTGGTCCGTGAGGCCCTTGAGTACCGGGCCACCGGGGCCCGAGCGGCGGCCCTTGCCGTGGATGATGCGCACGCAGCCCCGCCCACTGTCGACTGCATCATCGAGAAAATGGCGGATGGATGCGCGTGCCGCATCGGCGGTCATGTGGTGCAGATCCAGTTCGTCGCCGATGCTGTAGTGGCCGCGCTTGAGCTTCTTCAGTATCTGCGGTGAGTGGCCATCGCGCAGCCAGGCCAGTTCAGCGCCGGTTTCCATCACTGCCGGATCGAGCGTCGCCAGCAGGTCATGGATGACCAGGGATTCGTCGTTCTCCAGCATGCGGGCGCGGGGCGGTGGTGGTGCATTGCGTGGCGCAGGCTTGAGTGCGGGGGTGCGCCGCAACGGCCCCACGGCGTCACGAAACAGCTGGCGGTCTGCCTCGCTGATGTCCTGACTGGCCCGGGGTTTGCGCTTGTTGCCCATGTTGATCATCGTACCGCAGTCCTCGCGTGCACACGACGTTGCTGCAGTGAGCGCGTCGATCACGAGATACCGGGCAAATCCGGTGACATGCGTGATCATCGCGGGCATTCACGAAAAATCCCGGCTAGAATTGATCCCTTCAAGTTCACGATGGTGCGACGGCAAAGGCATGCGGGTTCTGGTAAGTAATGATGACGGTGTTGATTCGGCGGGTATCCGCGTGTTGGCCGACTCGCTGGCGAGCGTCGGTGACGTGGTCGTGGTGGCGCCGGATCGGGATCATTCCGGTGCCAGCAATTCCTTGACCCTGGGACTGCCGATCCGGGTGCATCCGCACGGCGAGAACATCTATCGTGTATCCGGCACGCCCACCGATTGCGTGCATCTGGCGCTGTCGGGCCTGCTGGACAAGGAGCCGGACATCGTGGTGTCCGGAATCAACAATGCGGCCAACCTGGGTGATGACGTGATCTACTCGGGCACCGTGTCGGCGGCGATGGAAGGGCGCTTTCTGGGCTTGCCGGCGATTGCGGTATCCCTTGTGACCGGTGACAGCTCCGAGTTTCACTATCCGAGTGCGGCCCGGGCGGTATTGATGCTGATGCGTCAGCTGCTGGTTGATCCCCTGCCGGCCGACACCATCCTCAACGTCAATGTGCCGGACCGTGCCTGGGACGATATCAGGGGTTTCGAAGTCACCCGGCTGGGCAAGCGCCACCGTTCGGCACCGTGTGTGCAGCAGACCGACCCGCGCGGTCGTCCGATTTGGTGGATCGGTCCGGCAGGCAAGGTGGACGATGATGGGCCGGGTACCGACTTTGACGCCGTGGCCAGGGGTTTTGTGTCGGTAACGCCGATTAATGTCGACCTGACCCGCTACCAGGCTCTGGAGAAGGTCAGCAGCTGGATTGACGGGCTCCAGGAATCACCTGCACAAGACAGCACGGGCAGGGGGAGCGCATGATTCGCCCACGCCTGGACGATGCGGAGCTTTCCGGTCGCGGCATGACCTCACAGCGTGCGCGTGATCGGCTGGTCGCACGTCTGCGCGAGACGGGTATCGACAATCGCGAGGTGCTGGATGTGATCCGCACCCTGCCCAGGCACCTGTTCATTGCCGAGGCCATGGCATCACGTGCCTACGAGGACATGGCCTTGCCCATCGGTCACGGACAGACCATTTCGCAGCCCTGGGTGGTGGCGCGCATGAGCGCGGCCCTGATCGAGTTTGGACGACCCGAGAAAGTGCTCGAGATTGGCACGGGATCCGGGTATCAGGCGGCCGTGCTGGCCAGTCTGGTGGGCACTGTATTCACGGTCGAACGTATCGAGGAGCTGTTGCGCCAGGCGCGGCGACGTTTTCGCAAGCTGGGCATCGACAACGTGCGATCCAAATACGACGACGGCAATCTGGGCTGGCCCGAAGAGGCACCGTTCGACGGCATCATTCTCACGGCTGCCGGTGAGGGCATTCCGCCCGGGCTGGTGGAGCAGCTTGCCGACAATGGTGTTCTGGTGGCACCGGCAGGACCCCCCGGCAACCAGCAGTTGCTGCGCCTGCACAAGCAGGACGGCAAGATCACCGAGGAGAATCTCGGTGCAGTCAGCTTTGTGCCCTTGCTGGGCGGCGTGACCTGATGCGCCTGTTTCGTCCCCTGTATGAACGCGCCATGGTCTGGGCGAGCCATCCGCACGCCAACATCTACCTGGCCTTGCTGAGCTTTGTCGAGGCATTCATCTTTCCGGTCATGCCGGAGGTGATGCTGGCACCGATGACCCTGGCCAAACCGAAGCAGTGGGTGCGGCTGGCGACGCTCAGCCTGTGTTTTTCACTGCTGGGCTCGCTGGTCGGCTATTTTCTGGGCCACTATGCCTATCAGCTCATCGAACCCCTGTTGAGTGTCCACATGCAGGCCGTGATCGGCCAGTGGGTGGCAACCTTGCGCGACGACATGCATGCGCACTGGCTGGCCCTGCTGGGAGCCTTGTTGCTGGCAGCACTGCAACCGGTGATTCCGATGAAGTTCGTGACCTGGGCATCGGGAATCGTGGGCGTACCGATCCTGCCTTTTCTTGCCTGCATGGCGCTGGGACGCGGCAAGCGCGTGTACCTGCTGACCGGAGCCATCCGTCTTGGCGGTCGGCGCGCCGAAGTGGCGATCCACAAGTACATCGAGTGGATTGGCTGGGCGATAGCGGTGCTGATCGTGCTGCTGCTCGTGTGGTGGTGGGCAAGATGAAGCAGGCATTCAGACTTGAACTGTGCAATTGGGTATCCTTGCTTGCCATGAAGGCATGCCTGTCCAGACTTGTTGTCATCTCCGGCCTGATGGTGCTGCTGGCGTCCTGTGCGCAGAACCCGCCGGCGCCGGTGGTCGACATGACCCGGACGATTCCGTCCGCTGCCGAAGTCGCAGCCGCAGGCCATGAGAACCCGCCCGCCCAGCACAAGGCCCCGCCCGGACATTACCAGGTGGAAAAGGGCGATACCTTGTATTCCATCGCTTTCCACAACCAGCTTGACTGGCAGGAGCTGGCGCAATGGAATGGCATTGGCGCGCCGTATACCATCGTGCCCGGAGAAGATCTGCGCCTGACCCGACCACCGGCCAGCCAGGCCGGGCGCACCGTGACGACTTATGGCACCGGGCAGCAGTCCGCGTCCGCCAGTCCAGTGAGCAGCAAGCCGATTGCCAGCACCCCACCCGCCGGGGCAGCCAGCGCGCCTGCAAGCACCCCGAGCAAAACGGCCGCGGCGACCCCACCACCCGTGCAGGTCGCGGCTTCCCCGACCAGCAATCCCGGGAAAACGCCGCCGTCCTCGCCTTCTCGAACGGTGGCGGGCCTGACCTGGCACTGGCCAGCCGATGGCCCGTTGCTGAGTACCTATGTCGCCAGCGACCCGACACGGCAAGGCATTGATATCGGCGGTCGCCGCGGCCTGCCCGTGCGGGCCGCGGCTGATGGCGTAGTGGTATACAGCGGCAACGGCCTGGTGGGCTACGGTGAGCTGGTGATCGTCAAGCATTCCGACACCTACCTGTCAGCCTATGGCCACAACCGCGAACGGCTGGTCAAGGAAGGTGAGCGGGTCAAGGCAGGCCAGCAGATTGCCACGATGGGCTCCAGCGGCACCAGCCGCACCGAGCTGCATTTCGAGATCCGCAAGCATGGCCAGCCGATTGACCCCCTCGGTTTTCTGCCCAGGAAGTAGGCGAGTCGCCGCCAGAGCCTGAGTGCGCATGATGCTGCCGTGCGAGGCAAGCCATGGTCACCTGGCGCCACGCGGCGAACGCCGGAAAACGTGCCGCGAGCCTGTTCTGACGCATTGCTGCTGGAGCCGCGGCATGATCGCTCACCCGTCGAACCGGGGACGCGTTATAATCAGAACCAATACGGTCTTCTTTATACAGAGAGCACGATGATCGAGGTTTCTGCGCGCGCACAACAGCATTTTCGCCAGCTCATGGAACAGCAGGGCAACGAGGATTTCGGCATCCTGATTGCAGTCGAGTCGGCCGGTACGCCGGCGGCGCGGGTGGACCTGAGTTTCTGCGAGCTGGACGACCTGTCGGGGGACGAGGCGTCGGTAGCCTGTCAGGGCTTTACCCTGCACGTGGCTTCCGGCAGCGCCGAGTGGCTGGGTGAGGCGCGTATCGATTTCGAGGAGCAGCGCGCAGGCGGGCAACTGCGTATTTCAGCGCCGGGCATCCGTGGCCATGCGCCCGCCGACGATTCGGATCTGGCTACCCGGGCGCGCTACGTGATCGAGTCGGAAATCAATCCGCAACTTGCCGCCCACGGTGGCCAGGTGAAATTGCTGCGGATCGACGACGATGATGTGGCCGTGCTGGAGTTCGGCGGTGGCTGCCATGGCTGCGGCATGGCTGACGTGACTCTCAAGCAGGGTGTGGAAACCACCTTGCGCAAGCACTTGCCGGCGATTGCCGGGGTCCGCGACGCAACCGAACACGCCAAGGGCGAAAACCCGTACTACGACGACAAGCAGGGTGCGTCGGCGATGCGATGATCGCCGCGCGCGTCAGGCCCGCGAACGTGGCCGCCCAGGCTAATCCGAGCCCTGCACGTGCTGGCTGAGGTCATCCAGTTTGCCGGGCAGACTGGAATAGTAGCTGGCGAGATCTTCCATGTCCTGCTCCGACAGATTGGACGCAAAGCCCATCATGATCGGATTCTTGCGTTGGCCGCTCTTGTATTCCTTGAGCGCCTGCAGCAGATAGTTGTCCCACTGGCCGGCAAGGCGAGGGTACTGCGGATCGGTGGCGTTGCCATCGGCGCCGTGGCAGGCGGTGCACGTGGTGGCCTTGTCCTTGCCGGCGGCGATGTCGCCGGAAGCCAGGGCCGAGCCGGAAACCAGCAGGGCGAGGGCAATCAGGGTCGGTATGGCAATGCGCTTCATGCTTGCTTCCTCGGAGTTCATTTGGCTGGCTTCAGTCCGGACAGGTAGGTGGCGATGTCATCGATATCCTGTTCGCTCAGGCTTTGTGCCTGGGCCTGCATGGTCGGATGCGAGCGGTTGCCATTACGGTATTCGTTGAGTGCGGTTTTCAGATACTGGTAGTTCTGGCCGGCGATTCGCGGCACCCGGTAATTGGGATAGGCATTCTCGTATCCCGGCACACCGTGGCAGCCATGGCAGGTATAGACCATTGTGCGGCCGTGCGCCTTGTCACCCTTGGCCAGAGCGTTGCCCGATGCCATGAGGGTGGCGGCCAAGCATGCGGCGGTCAGCAAAAATCGTTTCATCGTACGGGTGCCCCTACGCAGATTCATTCGGTTCAAAGCGTCGATTATAGCCTGTGAGGCGGGTGGCCTGACAATGGCAGCCCGCAGCCGGCTTGCGAAATGCGCTGCGGATCCGCTCGCTGCAGTGCCCTGAAGTCATTGAATCCGCTTCAGAACCGCTTCCAGCGCGCTGGCAAACCGCTGCTGCAATGCGGTTTCCGATGGTGCCACGGGCCCAAGCGCAGCCCATCGTGCCAACTGGGATTCCAGTTGCTCGCGCGGATGCTCGCGCCGTCCTTCGCCGAGGCTGGCCTGCAGGCGTTTCAGGTTGATCTGCATGCGCATATCGTGATCCTCATCGGGGCTGTCGATGCCTGCCAGAGCTTCCATCTGTACCAGCAGCTCACGCACGCTTGCGTTATCGGCCGGGGTGTCCTTGCGGCTATCGGCTGCGCTGCGCAAGGCCGCTGGCATGTCCGCGGTGGACTGGCCGTTTTCGGCTGAAGTCAGCCAGTCACGGTAGCGCTGCCGCAGCTTTTCGGCATCCAGTTCTTGCGCGCGCTGGTCGATGCCGCGGCGCAATGCCTCGAACCGTTGCGTCAGGGTCTTGTCGCGAACATGCAACTGGCGCCAGGCGTCGCTGGCCTCGCGCAGGGCCGTGCGCAGTGCGTTCACTTCGGTGTTGGCATGCACTCTTGTCTGCAGTTCATCGACAAGTTGTCGCGCCCGTTGCAGTTGCTGTTGCTGCTCTTCGGCATGCTGCTTGTGAGCGCGCTCGCGTTCTGCAAACACAGCGTCCATGGCGGCGCGGAATGCGCGCCATTGCTTGTTGTCCAGATCGCGACGACCGGGCCCTGCCGCTTTCCATTGGGCCTGGAGTGCACGGGCAGCGGCGGGTCTCTTGCCTGGCTCCATCTCCATCAGGGCCTGTGCCTGGGCAATGAGACGTTCATGCGTCGTGCTGACGTGCTGGTAGTGGCTATCCAGTGGCATGTCGAGCTTGCTGATCGCCCGGCTCAGGCGCCGTGCCAGCGCCTTGCGCCGGCGCGGCTCGACCTTGTCCAGGTCGCGACGGGCCGCAGCCAGTTGCCTGCGCCATGCTGCAAGGGCCGTCCAGTCCTCGTCGTCCGGGCTGTCGGCCTGCAGCAGTGCCTCGATACGCTGGCCGAGCTCGGCGCGCAGCGTGTTGCGTCGCTCGAACCATTCGCGGGTAGGCTCGAGCGCGGCCTGGCACAGGCTGTTGAAGCGTCGTTTGAGTGCTGCATCGGCTGCCGAAGTTCTCCCTGATGACGGCTCCAGCGCATCCAGACCACTCCAGGTCTGGCGCAGGTCGCGGATGCGATTGGCGATGGCCTCGGGGTGTTGTGTGCTGCCACGCATGGCACGTGCCTCCACGCATAACTGGCGGCGCTGGCGACGGCTGGACCATTGCTGCCAGCGTTTCAGTTCGGCCAGGCGTTGCCGGGCCGCATGCCAACGACCGGCAAGCTTGCCTGGCAGCTGCTGCTGGCGTGGCTGCAGTTGCCGCAGGGCCTTGTCGGCTTCGCCCAGGTTTCCGGCATCCAGTGCTGTTTCCAGTGCTTCCAGTAGCGGCAGCAATGCGGCAGCGTTCTTTTTCGCGGGGGCGTCTTTTGTCCTGGTTTCTGCTTGTGATGCCTTGCCCGCCTCGACGCTGGCCTGGAAGCGATTCTCGGCGGCCAGTTTCTGGATTTCAGGGGCATTCGCATCGACCCGGGCGCTGGGGTGCTGCGGTTCGTCCATGCGCGGCATCTTGCGTGCTGCTGCATTCGCTGCTGCTGCCGGCTGCGATTTGGCCTGTGCTGCCGCCAGGGACTGGGCACGGGCATTGTCGTAACGGGTCTTGAGGACCGGGTCCACGGCCTCGCCAATCAGGCGCCAGCGCTGATCGATGCTGTCGATTGCCGCCTCGCTGGCCTGCCCTCCGGGCATGCCCTCAAGTTGCCGGCAAAGCTGCTCGGCTTCGCTGCGGATGGCTGTGGCATCACCTGCGGCAAGCTCAATGGCATGCAGCCGGGCCGTGGCCTGGCGGTGCAGTTGCTTGTCGCGTCGGTGCGACCTGTCAATGATCTGGCGCAGTTGACCGGGGTCCTGGATGTCGTCAAGCAGGCGCAGACGCAGCTCGCGGTCAGGATCCGCCAGCAGACGCTCCAGGGTCAGGCCGGAGCGATCCAGTTTGCGCAAGGCGGCTTCACGCAAGGCGGCCTCGGCTGCATGTCGGCTCAGATGCTCCAGCAGGGCCCGGTCATGGATATCAGCAAGGCGGCGCAGGCGCTCTGCAAGGGGCGGGGCATCATCGTGTGTGCCGGCCAGCAGGTCGCGGTAAAGTCGGCTGGCGGCCCCGCGTACCTGCTCGTCGACATCGTCCTGCTGGCTCGACTGCGCCAGGTCCAGATCGGCTGCGCGCTGCAATGCCGCCTTGCGCACGCTGGCATCGCTATCGCTGCGTGCAAACTCGTGCAATGTCTGGCCGAGCGATTCCAGGGGGTCGCTGGCCACGGCCTGGCGGCGGGCCGCCGGGTTCCGGGACTGCGCAGGTGATCTTTTCAGCCACTTGTTCATCGGCTTGGTCCGGGCTACAGCAGGCTTTTGAAGATGTGGATGCCGGCGGTGTATTCGCCGGCGATGGTACCCAGGTTGACCAGCATGAAGATCATCAGGGTCCGGGCCACGCGATTCTTCCACCAGCCGCTGGCGTGCGCCAGGTCATCGCGCAGCGTGTCGAAATCACCCACTCTGGGTCGTCGAATCCATACTTCGGCCAGGGCGCTGACAGCGCCGGCGGGAATGCCCGGGCGAAACGGCTTGAGTGGGGCGGAGATGAAGGCTGCCAGAATGCTCAAGGGGTGCGCTGCGCTGATCAGAGCGCCCAGCGCCGCGCCGCCCCCGGTCAGCAGGATCCACCATTTCAATGCATCGGTGCCCAGGGCGGCGTCCTGATGAAAGGCCCAGGCAATGGCCACGAAGATCGCCACCAGCAATCCCGCAGTCAGGTACCTGGGCCAGCGTGAGGCCGGCGGTACGAGTTCCAGTTCATGGCGTACGGTCAGTGCAGGGCGGGTTTCGTGCAAGAGCTTGTCGCGCGTGCCTGCCAGGTGACCGGCGCCGATGACGACCAGAACCTTCTGCACCGACGGCAGGCGCGCGGCCTGGTCGCTCAGGCTGGCCGCCATGTAACTGTCGCGTTCGCTGATCAGCCCGTCGTACAGTGTTTCCGACTCCTTGGCGAACTCGGCAAACGCACCCTCCATCAGGTCACCCTGCTTGAGTTTCTCGATCTCGTCTTCGTCGATGTGCTCGCGCTCGAAGATGCTGGCAATCAGGCCCAGCAAAAGGCTCATGCGCTCGCGAAACCCCAGTCTGCGCCAGCTTCGCTTGAAGGTGGTGCCTACCTCGCGGTCGATCAGCCAGACCGGCTTGCCACGTTTGTCGGCACCTTCCATGGCCGCTTTCATCTCGGCGCCAGGCTCGATGCCGAATTGCTCGGCCAGCCGTTTCTGGAATGACGACAGCACCAGGCTGGCAGCCACCATGCCGACCTGACGCCTGCGGATCACCTGGAACAGGTCCATGCGCTTGAAGGCTTCGGGGTCGCGCATCGCGCGTGCCCGGCTCGGGCACAGCTCGACGGCCACGGCATCAAAGGGCTCGCTTTCCAGCATCGCCTCGACCGCCGCCACGCTGGTGCGGGATACGTGTGCGGTACCCAGCAACACGTATTCCACGCCATCGCGCGTCACCCGTTCAATGGGCTGTTCGGCGAGCACGTCGGACGGGGCAGGAGGTGACTCGGAAGAAGGGGAGGTCTCGGTCATGGGTGGGACATCGGTCGCAAACCTCCATCATGGCGGCAGCAGGCATTGACGACAAGCGTTGCGGGCCAAATTGTGTATTGTGGCGGCTTCGGTCCGGCTGACCGGGAGAACGCCGCCCTTGTGCAGGGCAGCGCAGACGCAAGCGCGCGGCCTGCGGCTTTCAGACCCCGTCGGTCAGTCCCTGAATCGCTTCGACAGATCGGCGTAGGCATCAATCCGCCGGTCGCGCAGGAAAGGCCAGATGCGTCGCACGTCCTCGCTGCGGGCCATGTCGATGTCCGTCAGCAGCAGCTGTGCCGTGTCGCTGCCCGCTTCGGCCAGAATTTCACCTTGCGGTCCGGCAACAAAACTGGAGCCCCAGAAGCGGATGCCGCTTTTCGCATCCTCCGGGTCGGGCTCGAAACCGGTCCGGTTGCAGGCCAGCAGCGGCAGTCCATTGGCGACGGCATGGCCGCGTTGCACGGTGATCCAGGCGTCGCGCTGGCGGGCCATTTCGGCATCGTCGTCCTGCGGGTCCCAGCCAATCGCGGTGGGGTAGAGCAACAGATCGGCGCCGGCCAGGGCCATCAGACGTGCCGCTTCCGGATACCACTGGTCCCAGCACACCAGCACGCCAAGCCTGCCCACCGAGGTATCGATCGGTTCGAATCCGAGGTCGCCCGGCGTGAAGTAGAACTTCTCGTAAAAGCCCGGATCATCGGGAATGTGCATCTTGCGGTAGCGACCGGCGATTTCGCTCGAGCGATCAAACACCAGCGCCGTGTTGTGATACAAACCCGCCGCACGGCGCTCGAACAGGGAGGCCACCACGACCAGTTGCAACTCGGCGGCCAGGGCGCCGATGCGCTCGCTGGATGGACCCGGAATGGGTTCGGCCTGATCGAAAACGGCAACATTTTCGCGCTGGCAGAAATACGCACCACTGTGCAGTTCCTGCAACAGGACCAGTTGCGCGCCGCGTGCTGCGGCCGCGCGCAGCCCGGCCTCGATGGCATCCAGGTTGGCGTCGCGGCTGCCGTGATCGGTCTCCTGCAGCAGCGCGACCTTGAGTACTTGACTTGTCATGACCCGAACCGGCGTTGGAAAGCCTCCACGATACCGCAAATGCTGAAAAAACAGTGGGGTTCGACCTGTGCAGGAGCCACCGGTGATCTCCACGGGGTGGCATGGGCGCAGGCCGAGCCAGGGGATGGGGGATCTTTGCTCGCGCAAGCGCCACGGCAGCGCGCGCGCACGCCGGTACAGCAGGCCGCTACACTGGCCTGATGGATTACATCGTTTCACTTCGCGCGGCCCGCGAGAAGGTTGCATGAGCGAACAGAAGCTCGACCCCATTGAGCGGCGCTGGATTCTTGGCGCGCTGATGCTGACCATGTTCCTGGCGGCCATGGACAGCACCATCATCGCCACGGCGGTGCCACAGATTGCGGCGGACCTCGGAGGTTTCGCGTGGATCGGCTGGGTGTTCTCGATCTACCTGCTGCTGCAGATGGTGTGCATACCGATCTACGGCAAGCTCGCCGATCTGCACGGTCGCAAGCCGATTCTGGTCTTTGGTACCTCGGTTTTCCTGCTCGGCTCGGCCTGCTGCGCACTGGCCTGGAACATGCCCAGCCTGATTGTCTTTCGCGGCCTGCAGGGCCTCGGTGCCGGTGCCATCATGGCCACGGTGGCCACACTGGTGGGCGATTTGTTCACCGTGCGCGAGCGCGCGGCGATCCAGGGCTGGCTGTCCAGCGTGTGGGGCGTGGCAGCGATTGTCGGCCCGACCCTGGGTGGCGCGTTTGTCGAGTACGCATCCTGGCGCTGGATCTTCCTCATCAACCTGCCACTGGGCGCCGTGGCGCTGTTCCTGGTAAGCCGCTTCCTGCATGAGCAGGTCGAACGGCGCGAGCACCGCATCGACTTCACTGGCGCCGCACTGATACTGCTCGGCAGCGGCGCCCTGTTCTTCGGTCTGCTGGAAGGCGGCCAGGCCTGGCCCTGGCGCTCGTGGCAGAGCCTGCTCAGCTTCGTGCCGGCGATTGTTCTGCTGTTTGCGGCATGGCGGGTTGAGCGGCGTGCGGCCGAGCCGACCATGCCGGCGTGGCTGTGGCGACGACGGAACCTGGCCCTGAGCAACCTGGCCATGGTGGGTCTGGGCATCGTGCTCATGGCACCCAATACCTATCTGCCGACGTTCGGGCAATCGGCGCTGGGTCTGGATGCGATTGCAGCCGGCTTGCTGCTGGCCACCATCAGTCTCGGCTGGCCTCTGGCGTCGAGCTGGTCAGGTCGGCTTTACCTCAGCATCGGCTTCCGCAATACGGCGCTGATCGGCGCAGTGCTCGCCTTGCTGGCCACGCTGGCATTCGCCCTGCTGCCCGAACCCCAGTCCGTTCCGGTGCTGATCGGCGTGCACGCCCTGCTGGGTGCCGGCTTCGGACTGATGTCGACGCCGCTGCTGGTAGCGCTGCAATCAGCTGTTGGCTGGAGCGAGCGCGGCGTGGTGACCAGCGCGAACATGTTTTCGCGCTATCTGGGCATGAGCCTGGGCGCAGTGCTGGTGGGCGCACTGTTCAATCACGCCATGCGCAAGGCGCTGGACAACGCGCCGGGCAAGGCCGGCAGCCCTTGGCCGAGCGACCTTGATGCCGTGATACGTGCGCTGCATGACACGGCGACGCCGCATGCCGTGGCGGACCACCTGCGCGAAGCGATGGTGACGGCCACGGTGCACGTGTATGCCGGCGTTGCCGTCGCTGCGCTGTTGACGGTACTGGCAATCAGCGGCATCCGCCGTGATTTTGCCCGGCACAGCGATCGTGTCGAGAATGCGGCGGTGAGCGGGAAGGCGGTGGACGGTCCGCATTGAACCGGCGTTGCGGCGAAGGGACGACTGCGTGGGTAAGCGGGCGTGCACGGCAGGATCTCCGCGCAGCCCCACGCCATGGGTGTGGTGATCAGCCAAGCACGCCGACAGGCAGCTGCATGGTGATGCAGTGCAGGCTGCCGTTCTGGCTGATCAGGGGACGGCAGGGAATCGGAATGATCTCGCGCCCCGGATGAGCCTGCCCGATCAGCATGGTCGCCTGCGTATCGGCTGGATCACCGTAGGCTGGCACCAGAACCGCATCGTTGATGACCAGGTAGTTGGCGTAGGACGCGGCAAGGCGACGCCCGTCCTCGACGATGGCTCGAGGCCAGGGCAGGGCGATCAGGGTGTAGGGTTTGCCGGTTCCGGTACGCAGGGCTGCCAGTTCCTCGGCCATGCGCGCGAGGTCGTCATGGTGGGGATCGTCCGGCGCGTCGCAGGCCTGGTAGACAATGCGGTCGCCGGGGGCAAAGCGGGCCAGCGTATCAATATGAGCATCGGTATCGTCACCTTGCAGGGCGCCGCTGTCGAGCCACAGCACACGATCTGCGTGCAGGTAGGCGGCAAGGTGTCTGGCGATCTGCTCCCGGGTCAGATCGGGGTGCCGTGCATGCATGCAATGCCATGTGGTGAGCACGCTGCCCTGGCCATCGGACTCGATCGCGCCACCTTCCAGTGCCCAGTCGACGGTTCGCAGTGGCGTGTCGGCAAAGGCTCCGGCGCTGGCCAGGCGCGAGCTCAGCAGGTTGTCTTCGGCGGCATCGTACTTGCCGCCCCAGCCGGTGAAGCGAAAGTCGGCAAGCTCGGGTTTTCCCGCATCGTCACGCAGCGTGATGGGCCCGGAGTCGCGCAGCCATGTGTCGTCATAGGGCGACTCCAGCAGGCGAACGGGAAATGGGCCCGTGCCATGTTCCAGCAGTCGCTCGACGTGAGAACGCAGCGCGGTATCGGGGACACAGATGAGCAGCGGCTGAAACCGGGTCACCGCCGCGGCCAGTGCCAGGTAGGTCTGCTCGACTTCAGCCAGATTGGCCGCCCAGTCGGTGCCGGCATGCGGCCATGCGACCAGCACGCCAGCCTGCGGCTCCCATTCGGCAGGCCATCGCATGGGAACCTCGGTCAATCAGCTGTTGCTGTCTTGCGTTGGCGGATTGATGACCGAGTGGATCACCCGGTTGCGCTCGAAATACACAATGTAATGCGCATACTGCCAGCGGTTGATGGGCGGATGCCGGGGGGCATCGCCACCACGCGTGGGCAGCTTGTTCAGCGGGGCACCGTAGCGACGCTCTACCTGCGCCATGGTCATGCCGCGCGTCGGCATGGCCATCTGCTTTTCCTTGTGTACCTGCTGCATCAGCAGCGTATCGGCCTGAGCCGGGGCCGCCATGGCGATGCCAAGGCTCAAGGCAGTGGTGGCGAGCAGCTGTTTGATCATCATGATAATTCCCCGCGAGTCAGGAGTTTGCGAGCTACTTTTAACAGAATATCTGGCGTTAATCCATGCCGATACACGTGAACTGTGCGCTGTGGCATGGATTGCACACATGAAAAAGGCCGCTTGCAGCGGCCTCGTTCGAGTGCTTGTCCAGGCGCAGCTCAGCGCTGGCGCGCCTTGAAGCGGGGGTTGGACTTGCAGATCACGAACACCTTGCCACGACGGCGCACGATCTTGCAGTCGCGGTGACGGGATTTGGCAGACTTGAGAGAAGAAAGCACCTTCATGGCGGCATTCCTGCTGAATTAAAACGGGGATTCTAGCGTGAGCCGGGGTGGGAGTGCAAGCATTTGCGGCGTACCCGTGGCCATGCCGCGAGGCGCTGGCGCGAGGAATGCACATCAGCTGCGGCGCTGTTCCCCTGAGCCTTGCCCCGAGGATACCTTCGTCGGCACGCTGTCCAGCAGATCACTGGCGCGTGCGAACGGCCAGATCTCGCGCCAGGAGCCCGGTACCTGTGCCGCTTGCTGCAAGGCACTGAGCTCGGACAGATAGGTCGTGCGCGGCATCATCCGGGCGCCCATGCGCAACAGGTGCGGGTTGGGTACCTGGGCATCCAGCAGCGGCCAGCCCCAGTGGTGGAGGACGCGCGCGATGGCCAGCAGGGCAACCTTGGATCCGCCGGTTTCGGCACTGAACATCGATTCGCCACAGAACATGCGGCCCGTGGCTACGCCATACAGGCCACCCACAAGGCGGTCACCGTCATGCACCTCGATGCTGTGCGCGTGGCCCAGGCCATGCAAATCGCAGTAGGCGTCGATCATTGAAGGGGTCAGCCAGCTGCCGTGACCATCACCGCGCGGCTCGGCACAGGCCTCGATGACCTGGCGGAAACAGGCATCGGCCCGCAGATGCCAGCCGCAACGGCGCAGTTGTCGTTGCAGACTGCGGCTGACATGAATGCAGTCGGTGTGAAAGACACAGCGCGGGTCGGGCGACCACCAGAGAATGGGCTCTTCTTCGCTGAACCACGGAAAGATGCCATGGCTGTACGCCTGCACCAACCACTCCGGCGACAGCTCTCCTCCCGCTGCCAGCAGGCCGTTGGGCGCTGTCATGGCTTGCGCTGGATGCGGAAAGTCGGGGGGCTGGCCGGGGCGCAGAAAAGTGATCGGCAAAGGGCTCATGGGCTGCTTCCGGCAGGACGGCGCACCGCTTCGGCCGACTGCGCGTAGGGCGACCGGGCCTCCAGCTCGGCCTGATACTCGGCCATCGCTTGCGTCTCGCGCGCCAGTGCGGCGGCCACTGCTGCACGAAAGCCGCCATGTGCGATGAAATGCCGGGAGTACGTTGGCGTGGGTACAAACCCCCGCGCCATCTTGTGTTCGCCCTGGGCACCCGGTTCGAAGTGTGCCAGGCCATGGCGAATGCAATGGTCGATGCCCTGGTAGTAGCAGAGCTCGAAGTGCAAGCCGGGCAGGTGCTCGCGGCTGCCCCAGTAGCGGCCATACAGCGTGTCACCGCCTTCAAGGAACAAGGCCATGGCGATGATTTGTCTGCCGCGGCGTGCTGTCGCGACCCGCACGCTGCAGTTGGCACTCGTGGCCAGGTGGCGCAGAAACGCCACGCTGAGCACGGCGACATTGCCTTTCTCGTCGAAAGTCTGGCAATACAGGGCATGTACCGCCTGCCACTCGTCGTCATCCAGCTCAGCACCGTCGTGCATGGCAATGCTCAAGCCGGACTCTGCCGCCTGCGCGCGCTCGTGACGCATGTTCTTGCGCTTCTTGTGGCGCAGGGCAGCGAGAAACTCCTCAAAATTGCCGTATCCATGGTTGTGCCAGTGGTACTGCAGGTCGAAACGTTGCAGCCACGCCGACCCGAAGGCTGGCAGGTCATCGGCAGCCAGAAAATTGGCGTGCACCGAGGACAGGCCCATCCGTGTGCACTCGGCCTGCATGGCCTCGACCAGCTGTTGCCGCAGTTCGTTCTGGTTTTCTCCGTCGGCTGCCAGCAGACGCGGACCGCTGACCGGCGACCAGGGCACTGCGTTGAGCAGTTTCGGATAGTAGCGGCCGCCGGCATCTTCCCAGGCATGCGCCCAGCTCCAGTCGAACACGAACTCGCCGCGCGAGTTGCCCTTCAGGTACAGCGGTGCCGCGGCCAGCAGCCGGCCGTTCTCGTGGATGGCTACGTGGTGCGGCCGCCAGCCCCATTCCGCGCGGATGCAGCGATGCCGCTCGAGCCCGGCCAGGAAAGCGTGGCTGACAAACGGATTGGCGCTGCCGGCCAGCGCGTCCCACTCGCCGGCCGTGAAGGCATCCATGCTGTCGTGGAAGCGGACATCGAACATGGGGGTATTGTCCCGCGTTGCGGGTTTGCTTGCAGGGTGATGTTTTGTCAGGTTGTTGGCTTCGGGTGCTGGATGGGGTGGCTTGTGGTCTGCATGGCGGGATCCGCTGCGCTTCTCCCGCAGGAAATCCTTTTTCAGAAAGTAGCTCGCGGCAAAAGCCGCGAAAGCTTTTCAACAAAAAAGGCGCAGTGCGGGAGAAGCGAAGCGGATCCCGCCGCCAGGCGTCAGGCGACACCTGTTCCGTGGCATGCCTTCCTGAGGCGAGCTGCGAGCTACACGCTCGGCGTGGCGAGCCGAGTCCCGAGTCTCCCTACCCACCGCGCTACAATACGCGATTGACCAAACAGCCAATCGCGGAGCAGCTATGAGCAGCAAGTTTCGAGTCGAACATGACAGCATGGGTGATCTGAAGGTCCCTGCCGACGCCCTGTGGGGTGCACAGACACAGCGGGCGGTGGACAATTTCCCTGTCTCCGGGCGCACCATGCCGCCTGAGTTCATACGTGCGCTGGGACTGATCAAGGCCGCCGCAGCCGAGACCAACATGCGCCTGGGGCACCTGAGCCAGCGCCGGGCGGGGGCGATCCGCAAGGCGGCGCTGCGCGTGGCCGACGGCGAGTTCAATGCGCAGTTCCCGATTGACGTGTTCCAGACCGGTTCGGGCACCAGCAGCAACATGAACGCCAACGAGGTGATCGCGCACCTGGCCAGCAGTGGCAGCAGCAAGGTACATCCCAATGATCACGTCAACTACGGCCAGAGCTCGAACGACGTCATCCCCACCGCGATCCATGTCAGTGCCTCGCTGGCCGTCAGCGAGCAGTTGCTGCCGGCGCTGAAGCACCTGAAGAAAACCATTGACAAGCGCTCGCGCCATCTGCGCCGGGTGGCCAAAACCGGCCGCACGCACCTGATGGACGCCATGCCGGTGACCTTCGGTCAGGAGCTGTCGGGCTGGTCGGCCCAGGTTGCCTCGGCGATTGAGCGCATCGAGGACAGTCTGGGACGCATGCGCAAGCTGCCGCTGGGCGGCAGTGCCGTGGGGACCGGCATCAATGCTGATCCGAAGTTCGGTACCGGCGTCGCCACCGAGCTGCGAAAGATGACCAAGGTCCGATTTGCATCGGCCGAGAACTATTACGAGGGCATTGCCTCGCAGGATGCGGCCGTGGAGCTGTCGGGGCAGCTGAAGGCGTACGCCGTGGCACTGATGAAAATCGCCAACGACCTGCGCTGGATGAACTCGGGACCGCTGGCCGGGCTGGGCGAGATCGAGCTGGAGGCATTGCAGCCGGGCTCGTCGATCATGCCAGGCAAGATCAATCCGGTGATTCCGGAAGCGGCGGCGATGGTGGCGGCCCAGGTCATCGGCAATGATGCGACCATCACCGTCGGCGGACAGGCGGGCAATTTCCAGCTGAACGTGATGCTGCCGGTGATTGCACTCAACCTGCTCGAGTCGATTCAGATCCTGGCCAATGTGTCGCGCCTGATGGCCGACAAGGCGATTGCCACCTTCAAGGTCAACAAGGACAAGATCGCCGAGGCACTGGACAAGAACCCGGTGCTGGTGACTGCGCTCAATCCGGTCATCGGCTATGAGAAGGGTGCGGCGATAGCCAAGAAAGCGTACAAGGAAAAACGCCCAATCATGGATGTGGCGCGGGAAGAAAGCGGCCTTTCGGACGCTGAACTGAAAAAGCTTCTGAACCCGTTGAAGCTCACCGAAGGCGGTATCCCGGGCTGAGCGATCCCGACCGGCGCATTGGGTGTTGGCGGGCCGCATGAATCGTGGCCCGCTCGCGCCACCGCCCCGGTCCGGCCCGGGCAGTGCCCCCAGCCGGGGCGCCTGTCACGATGCGAGCAGCAAACGGTCCGCAACGACTACCGCCGTGACCGTCACGGATGCCGTGGCATAGCAGTACAGCTGATTGCGAAAAGACAGCTTCAGGCGCACGCTGGCCAGATAGGTCAACACAAAAAGTACAAGCACCACGATGACGGGGACCGTCCACAAACCCAGCCCCAGCTGAACACTGATGCGGGCTTCGTCATTGGGATTGAGAATGCTCACGGCTGCGGCCAGAAGGCGACTGAAAAAGGCCATGTAGAGCACGGCAAACCCCGCCAACGAGGCGCGAGTCTGGACCAGCACAAATCCGCCGATGCCCAGAATCATGGTGATCGCCGGCCCTGCGGCGGAAATCAGCATTTGATGTGCGCTGCTCACCTCGTCCAGTGGCCAGACATGATTCAGGCTTGCCTGCATGGTGTGTCCCAGCGATACGCCCACGATCCAATGCGCAAACTCGTGTACCGCGAAGCTGGCGATGCCGATGGCAAAAAGTGCCAGATAGAAGTGTTTCCCCAAGTGTGCTCTGGTCGCTGGCATGGCCCTGTCCCCGGTGCAAAAAAAAGGCCGCCTGCGAGCAGGCGGCCGGATGGTCAGACTTCGCTGCGCTTGCGCCGCATCCAGATGGCGGCGGCGATCATCGCCACGCCGGCAATGGCTCCGGCCCAGAATTCAGCATGGGCCATTTGTGCCCAGGCATGGCCGACGGTCAGCGTGTCAATGAGGTCCTGAGGCTTGTTGACATGCTGGAAAATGTCTGCCGAATTGCCCAGCCAGCCCATGGGTGCGACGCCGAGCAGGAGGCGTTTGACCACGTTGTCCCAGAACCACATGCCGGACAGTCCCGGGGTTCCCAGTACCGCGAGCCAGGAGATCAGGACGCCGGCCAGTACGGGTGTGGCTGCCGCCCACAGGAACGGTTTGCTGCGTGCCCACGATGAGCACAGCAGCAGCCAGCCCAGCGTCGGCAGCGCCCAGACAAAGTTGACCGGTATCAAGGCCAGCAGCGTGCCGGCGACACGGAACGGATTTGCCTGTACCAGCAGCGGCCAGGCATTGGCGCCGTGAAAGCTGGCGGTGATGACTGCCATCAGCAGCATCACGACCGCGGTGATGATACCGACGATCACGGCAATCACCGGCGCCACCACGGCGGCACTGAACAGCTTGGACAAAACCACGTTGCGATCGGTCAGGGGCAGCGACTTCCACAGCAGAATGCTGCGGTCCCGGCGGTCATCGTAGAGCGCACCCAGGCAGTAGAAGAACACCACGAAGATCAGCACCACGCCGGCAATGGAAGCGGCCGAATACATGGACAGATCCAGCACCGGCCCTACGGATACGCCCTTTTGCTGCAACTGCTGGATCATCATGTTGATGTTCTGGCCGTTGATGTTGATGCCCATGCGGCTTGAAAACACTTCGCCGGCAATGATGGCCAGCAGGTTGATGGCCACGAAGATGCCCGAAACAATCACCGGTGCCCAGAGAAAGCCACCACGGTGTTCCCAGAATTCGCGTTTGACGAGCCAATAGAAATTGTTCATTGGTAGGTATCCTTCATGGTGGCGACGAACAGGTCGCTGACCGAGGGTCGGCGCAGCTCTCCCAGAGCTTCGAGCCGGGCACGTTCGATGCCGTCGAAAAGAAAGATGGACTTGCCGAACACCTGGCGCTCGTCCAGCGGCTTGAGCGCACGGGCCGCTTCGGCTTGTTCGGGGTTGACCATGACCTCCGCAAAACGCTCGCCAACGGCATCCATGTCGGCATCCAGAATGATCTTGCCGTCGCGTATGAACATCAGGTCGGTGAGGATGTGCTCGACTTCCTCGACCTGGTGGGTGGTGACGATGATCGTCTTGTTTTCGTCGAAGTAGTCTTCCAGCAGGTTCTGGTAGAACTGCTTGCGGTACAGGATGTCCAGACCCAGGGTAGGCTCGTCCAGTACCAGCACGCGGGCGTCGATCGCCATGACGATTGCCAGATGCAGTTGCACGATCATGCCCTTGGACATGTGCTTGACCTTCTGCTGTGGCTTGATCTTGGTGCGCGCCAGCAGTTTCTCGCATTTCTCGCGCGAGAAGCGCGGGTGGATGTGCTCTACAAAATCCACCAGCTCGCCCATGCGGATCCAGCGCGGCAGCACGGCCACGTCGGCGATGAAGCACACCTGCTCCATCAGTACATCGCGCTGCGTGCGTGGGTCCATGCCCAGGACAGACAGCTCGCCTTCGAAATCGGTGAGGCCCAGGATCGCCTTCAGCGCGGTGGTCTTGCCCGCACCGTTGGGACCGATCAAGCCGACTATGCGGCCCGAACTGACCTCGAAACTGGCCTTGTCCAGGGCCAGCGTGTCCTTGTAGCGCTTGCTGAGATTCTTGGCGGTGATCACGGCACTCATGATGCATTCTCCGTATCCTGGCGCGCATTCTTGAATAGCGTCTCGAGATCCAGGCCCAGGCGCTCTATGCGTGCAAACAGTGCCGGCCATTCCTCGTTGAGAAAGCGGTCGCGTTCAGATTTCAGCAGCGCCTTCTGGGCGCCTTCGGTAACAAACATCCCCAGTCCTCTCCTTTTTTCCACCAATTGTTCATCGACCAGTTCCTGATAGGCCTTGGAAACAGTCAGTGGGTTGATTTGATAGTCAGCGGCGACCTGGCGAACCGAGGGCAGTGCCTCGCCTTCGTCCAGGGTGCCCTCCAGGATCATCGCCACGACGCGTTCGCGTACTTGGCGATAGATCGGCACATTGTCATTCCAGATTACGGTCATGGGCTCAGATTCCGTCGGTGGACACGAGTGGCTTGGCAAAGGAAAAGTATGGCATGCGCAAGCCATCGGTCATCCACGAGCAACTGACCGCTGATGACTGGCTCAGGTCGCTGACCAGGTGTCCGGCCATGCTGGGCACCGGGTGACGGGTGGGTGCATTGACCACGACAGCGGGGAACTGCTGTACGTGCTGAATCGTGGCGGGGTTTGTGCGGCCGATCGTGTCGGAATGAATTCGCGGCGAGACCACGATGCTGGCAAGCATGGCAACCAGCAACAGGAAGGGCAGTGCCGTGACGGTGATTGTGGACAGACGCATGGTGGCTTCCTCGGTGATTAGTGAAGTGGTGTGCTGGTGAACTATAACACCAAATAAAAGCCCGTCAAGTGCAACGTGAAATCGTTCATGATCCATTCATTTTTTCAGCAGCCTCCCCGGAAGCCGGCTTGCGCCGCTGCTCTGGTGTAGCCAGGAGACAGCAGGTCATGAGCCGCCGCAAGGCTTGCTGGCTCATGCAAACGCTTGATTTGCCTCAGTCTGCCCGGGTATCGACAAAGGGGGCTTAGTACAGGTTTGTACGCGCAAGGCCTGACAAGCGACCTGTACCCGCTGATAGCCGGGTGGCTTGCATTGCTGCTCCGGCGCCCGCATGAATGAGGTGCGGATCAGGGAACCAAGCTGTATATCCATGGTCGCAGTTGTCAGCCCGTTTGCCTTCAAGGCAGGACACGCCCAAAATAGCGGGCCCTGCCGCGATTGGCGGGACCCAAGAGACCCGGCATCGCCGGCATCGATACAAACCCAGGAGTAGATATGAAGTCAGTTGTGCGTATGACGCTCACTGCGGCCGCCGTTTCCATGGCGCTTGGCATGGCCTTTGCGGCCAGTGCCGCCAGCCCGCAGTTGAAAACCGAGAAGGACAAGAACAGCTACATGGTTGGCATGAGCATGGCCGGCAATATTCCCCAGCCGGTTGCTGAAGAACTTGATCCCGCCATCGTTGCCAGTGCGGTCAGCGACATCCTCAGTGGCAAGAAGCCCGCGCTGACACCGGATGAAGCCAAGACCCTCGGCAAGGCTTTCTCGGCCAAGATGAAGACCAAGATGCAGGCCATCGAGAAAAAGGAAGCGGCCGCGAACAAGGCCGAAGGTGATGCGTTCCTGGCCAAGAACCGCAAGGCTTCGGGCGTGCATGTCACTGCTTCGGGCCTGCAGTACAAGGTCGACAAGACGGGTAGCGGTCCCAAGCCCAAGGCCAGCGATACCGTGCAGGTCAACTACGAGGGTTCCCTGCTGGATGGCACCGTCTTTGACAGTTCCTACAAGCGCGGCAAGCCGGCTACTTTCCCCTTGAGTGGCGTGATTCCGGGTTGGTCGGAAGCGCTGCAGTTGATGCCGGTGGGCAGCAAGTACACGTTCTGGATCCCGGCCAAGCTGGCCTACGGTGAACGTGGTGCCGGTCCGATCGGTCCCAACTCGACCCTCAAGTTCGAAGTCGAGCTGCTGAAGATCGAGCCGCCCAAGAAAGACGACGGCGACTCGAAGTAAGATAGACGCATTCAACGCGTCAAATCATGCGGCGCGCTTCGGTGCGCCGCATTTGTTTGTCCCCATGGTCCTTGGGGCCGCAGGTATCGTGCAGCCAGGCATCGCCCCTGTTGCGTGAGCCTCAGGTCGGACGCTGACCCGGACGCACCGCTGCGTGATACCCGGGATGACGCAAATGAAGGATGAAGCCGATCGGCTAGCAGTGATCGGGTTCTTGACTGGAAACAGGACGGGGTCTGGGGGTCTGGAGCAGGCATGAAAATCACTATTTTCGGCACGGGCTATGTAGGGCTGGTCACCGGCACGTGTCTGGCGGAAATGGGCAACCAGGTCATGTGCCTGGACGTCGATCAGGGCAAGATCGATTCGCTTGGCAACGGCCATGTCCCCATATACGAGCCCGGGCTGGAACCGATGGTCGTGCGCAACCACCAGGCCGGACGATTGCAATTCAGTACCGATGCCGCTGCCGGGGTCGCTCACGCGCAGATCATTTTCATTGCCGTGGGTACACCGCCCGACGAGGATGGCAGCGCCGACCTGCGCCATGTACTCGAGGTGGCGCGACAGATTGGCTCGCTGATGCAAGGGCCTGCCGTGGTGGTGAACAAGTCCACGGTGCCGGTCGGCACCGCTGACAGGGTGCGGGACACCATTCGAGCAGCGCTCGACGTCCGAGGCATGTCGACCGAATTTGATGTGGTATCCAACCCCGAGTTTCTGAAGGAGGGCGATGCAGTCAATGACTGCATGCGGCCTGATCGTATCGTGGTGGGCGCTTCGAGCGAGCATGCGATCGACGTGATGAAGACACTCTACGCGCCATTCAATCGCAACCACGAGCGCATTGTGCTGATGGACGAGCGCTCTGCCGAGCTGACCAAATATGCCGCCAATGCGATGCTGGCGACCAAGATCAGCTTCATGAACGAAATGGCGAATATCGCCGAACGCCTGGGCGCCGATATCGAGCAGGTGCGTCATGGCATCGGCTCCGATCCGCGCATCGGCTACCACTTCATCTACCCTGGCGCCGGCTACGGTGGCTCGTGTTTTCCCAAGGACGTGCAGGCCCTGCGCCACATGGCCGGCATTCACGGTCATGAGGCGAGCCTGCTGGATGCTGTGGAAGCCGTCAACGCGCGCCAGAAAATGCGCGTTTTCGAGCTCATTCATCAGCATTTTGATGGCGATCTGGCCGGACGCACCATTGCCCTGTGGGGGCTGGCGTTCAAGCCCAATACCGATGACATGCGCGAGGCGCCCAGCCGCGTCCTGATGGAGTCGCTCTGGGCTGCTGGTGCCAGAGTGCGCGCCTATGATCCGGAAGCGCGTGCGGAAGCTGCTCGCCTGTACCCCGACCGTGATGACCTGGTGCTTTGCCAGGACCCGACCAGTGCCCTGGAAGGTGCCGATGCGCTGGCGGTGGTTACCGAGTGGAAGCAGTTTCGCAGCCGGGACTTTTCCGGCATCGCTGCATTGTTGAAAAACCCGGTGATCTTTGACGGACGCAATCTCTACGATCCCGAGGTTGTCGAAGCCGCAGGCATTGCCTACTACGGTATTGGTCGCGGACGCAGCGTACGCATGACAGGAGCGAGGGACTGATGGGCAACACAGAAGACGAGCATCTGCAGGATCTGCAGGTCCGCCTGACCTTTCTGGACGATGCCGTGGCTGGCCTGACCAGCGCCGATACCGAGTTGTCGAGACGTCTGGCGATGATCGAGCGCAAGCTCGACGTCATGCGTGCCGAACTGGTGTCCTTGCGAGCCGCAAGCGATCACGATCCCGAATCCGAACCCCCGCCACCCCACTACTGAGCAAGAAGTCCAGATCATGTCCGGTTCCCTGCGTGACGAGTTGCTGAAAAGCGGTCTGGCCAAGCCCCGGCCGTCGCGTTCCAAAAGCAAGCGCATGCCATCCCGCAAGCTCGCGGAAAACAAGTCCCTGCGTGAACCCGGAGACGGGCAGGAGCTTGACCTTGCCAAGGCCTACGCGCTGCGTGCCCGCAGCGAGGCCAGAGAGCGTGAGCAGGCGCGGCGTGAGGCCGAGCGCAAGAAACGCGAGAAGCAGGCGCGTCGACGCAAGCTGCGCGAACTGCTGGAGGGCAAGGTACTGGATACCGATAGTGCAGATTGCGTGAGGCACTACGAATTCCACGGCAAGATACGGCGGGTGCACGTGACCAGATCGCAGCTGGCCCAGCTCAATACGGGGCAACTGGCGGTGCTGCAGGCGGGAGGCCGGTTCCTGCTTGTCGAAGCCGACGTGGCGCGTGCGGCTGCAGAAATCGAGCCGGGGTGCCTGGCCCTGCTGGTTGATCCCGAGCAGGCAGGTGACGCCGATGATGGCGTGCCGGACGATCTGGTGTGGTGAACCGTCCTGGCGCTTCACGGAGAGCGCGCCGGCTCGGCCGTCGTGGCACTTTGGGCCGAGAGCCGCTGCAGCCAGATTTCAGCATCAGGCATGTTCGATTGCCAAGCCAGACACCGGGACGATAGTGCATGCATTTCCTTTTGCTGAGTGTCGTCCTGAGCGTAAGCGTATCGGTGCTGCTGAAGCTGGCAGCCCGGTTCAATCTGGACATTCGCCAGGCGATTGCCGTCAATTACCTGGTTGCGGCCGTCTTGACCGCCGCGCTGCTGCAGCCCCAGCTTCGGTCCTTGCAGCAGGCGGGCCGGCCCGGTCTGGGTTTGCTGCTGCTGCTGGGTGCAGGACTGCCGACCATGTTCTGGGTGCTGGCGCTGGCCGTGCGTCGGGCCGGGGTGGTACGTACCGATGCGGCGATGCGGCTGTCGCTTCTGCTTCCCCTTGTTGCAGCTTTTGCCTGGTTTGGCGAGCCGCTGTCCTGGGTCAAGGCGGCCGGTATTGCAGTGGGCCTTCTCGCTATTGCACTGGTAGTGATTCGGCAGCGCGACCGGGCCAGCGGCGCGGCACCAGCCTGGTCGTACCTGCTTTTGCTGGTATTTGCGGGCATGGGTGCGGTCGATATCCTGTTCAAGCTGATGTCCCGCCTCAGCCAGGCTTCCTCGGCCAGCGTGCTGCTGGCCGCATTCATGCTGGCGGGCCTGCTGTCACTGCTGGCGGTGGCGCGCCTGTACCTTCGCGGATTGGCGCACTGGCACCCGAGGCACCTGCTGGCGGGGCTCGTACTGGGCGCGCTCAACTTTGGCAACATCGTGTTCTACATTCATGCCCACCGCGCACTGCCGCAGAATCCTTCGCTGGTATTCGCGGCGATGAATATCGGTGTCATCGTGCTGGCCACGCTGGTGGGCGTTCTGGCATTCCGCGAGCGCCTGGGCAGGTGGAACATCGTCGGGCTGGTGCTGGCCGTGCTGGCTGTGGCCATGCTGGCGCGCTGATCGCGCGCCAGGCTCAGGCTCCTACGCCTTCAGCGCCGGGTTGTCCCAGCCATTGCGCGGCTTGAAGCGATCACCGTATTTGCTCGCCAGGGCATCAAGGCGTGCCGTGAGGTCCTCGGTGCCACAGGCGCGGATGTAGGCGATGGGGCCGCCGCGGAACGGAGCAAACCCGGTGCCGAAGATGACGCCGGCATCCAGCAGGTCAGGATCTTCGACCACGCCGTCGTGCAGGCAGGCGACCGATTCGTTGAGCATCGGCAGAATCATGCGGTCTTCCAGGTCATCGGCGGGCTTGTAGCCGTCGGGTACGTCCGGTTTGGTGGGTTTGCCGTCTTCCCACACATAGAAGCCCTTGCCGGTCTTCTTGCCGCGGTCACCGGCCTCGACCTTGTCCTCCACGCCTTCGGGCAGGTCCAGGTTCAGGAAGGGTGCCAACTCCTTGCCCACCGAGGCAGCCACATCCAGGCCCACGGTATCGGCCAGCTCGATGGGCCCCATTGGCATGCCGAAACCGCGCGCCACCTTGTCCAGCACCGCGCCCGGCACGCCCTCGGACAGCGCGCGAATCGATTCCAGCAGGTAGGGCATCAGGATGCGGTTGACCAGAAAGCCGGGCGTGCCCTTTACCGGGACCGGGAGCTTGCCCAGCGATTGCACGATCGACAAGGCGCGCTTGCTGACATTCTCGTCCAGTTGATCGTGCTGTACCACTTCCACCAGCGGCATCTTGGCAACGGGGTTGAAAAAATGCAGCCCGAGGAAGTTCTGTGGACGCTTGAGTGATTCGCGCAGCTCGTCGAGCGGAATGCTGGATGTATTACTGGCCAGGATGGCCTTCGTGTCCAGCTTGGCTTCCAGCTCCTTGTAAAGCTTCTGCTTGGCCTCGCTGTTCTCGAAGATGGCCTCGATGGCCAGGCCGGCACTGGCCACGCCGTCACCGTCGACATCGGCCTTGAGGCGAGCCTTGCAATCCTTGATACGCTGGTCGTCACCATGGGCCTTGCGTTCGAACAACTTGCCGGCGCGTTCCAGCGCCGGTGTGATGTATTTCATCTCCCGGTCCTGCAGGCTGACTTCAAAACCCTTCCATGCGCACCACGCCGCGATGTCGCCGCCCATGACGCCGGCGCCCACGACATGAACATGCGTGATGCCGTGGTCGACATTCTTGCCCAGGCCCTTGAGTCGTTCGCTGAGGAAATACACGCGGATCAGGTTTTGCGCGGTGCTGGTCGCTGCCAGCCTGGTGACCGAGCGGGCTTCCAGTTTCAGTCGCTGCTCGATGTTGCCGCCGCCGCGCCGCCACACCTCGATCAGGGCAAAAGGGGCCGGGTAATGGCGCTTTTTTACCCGCGCAGAGGTCTGCTTGACCAGCATGGGCGCCAGCGCCTGGCGCACCAGCCAGGTGTTTGTGGCCCAGGCCAGCGCCCGCTGTCGCAGCGGTCGCTGGCGCGGGCGACATGCCAGCTTGCGGGCGACTTCGAGCAGCTTGTCGGTATCGGCGAGCTTGTCCACCAGACCCAGACGCAGCGCCTTGGACGCGCGCGCCGGGGCGCCTGTCAGCATCAACTTCATGGCCTCGGGTGTGCCGATCAATCGCGGCAGGCGCGCGGTACCACCCCAGCCCGGGTGAATGCCCAGCTGGACCTCGGGAAGACCAATACGGGTGGCGTTGTCGCGGGTGGCCACGCGCATCGTGCAGGCCAGTGCCATCTCCGTGCCACCACCCAGGCAATTGCCATGGATGGCAGCGACCGTCGGGCAGGGCAGGCTGGCGAGGTCCTGGAATACCCGCTGGCCATGGCGGATGGCATCATGCACGACGCCGTCGCGCGCATAGCCTTCGAACTCGTTCAGGTCAGCCCCCACGACAAAGCTGCCGGACTTGCCCGAGTGGATGACCACCGCGCGGGGCTTGTTGATGCCCAGGCGCTCCACAATCTGCGCCAGTTCGTCCAGAACCGCACGCGACAGGGCATTGACCGAGGCGTCGGCCCTGTCGATGGTCAGCGTGACGATGGCGTCGGCGTCAATCTCGCTGCGCCAGTGCTTCAGTTGCAGTCCTTCAAACATGGGTGTGACCAATGGTTCGGGGAGGGTTATCATCAAGCTTCGACCTGCTTGCGGTCAAACCCTGGAGCCGGCAGGTCCGGTGCCCCGGGTTGCGCTCTGATACTGGTTTACCGCAAATCGGCGATGATTGGACGAGAGGCTTGCTGAATTGAATACGGGCCATGGCAGTCACGCTGCCGCCACTGCACTGCTGGAGCGCATCGTTGACGCGCCCTGCAACCTTATTGTGCTGGACACCAATCAGGCTGACGAACTGATCGAGGAATTGCGGCTGTTGACGCGGCGCAGTGGCCAGGCGATCTATTTGTGGCAGGATGAGACCGGTCTGCGCAGCATGCGCGAGGGGGACATGCAGATTCAGGTCAGCCGCCGGCTCACTGACACCTTGAGGTTCATTCGCCGAAGCATGCATTTTGGCATCTACCTCATGCAGGTTGATACCTCCAGTTTGTCGCCGCAGAGCATCAATCTGCTGGCTGAAATAGGTCGTCTCAAGGACGGGCCATCGCGCCGGGTGGTCATTCTCGGCAACAGTCCGGAGATTGATGACCGACTGGAGGCGGTGAGCCTGCGTCTCAGTGTCAGTGGTGGCGACAAGGGCAGGCCACGTCTGCGCGATGGGCGGTGGGTACGATGAATGCTGCCGACCAGGATCACGAGCAAGGCGCCACCTTGCTGATTGTCACCGGCAACCGCGAGGACCGGCGCTGCCTGTTTGATGCCCTGGATGCTGAAAACATGGCAGCCATCCACACAGCCAAGGATATCGAGCAGGCACGCGGCTTTCTCGGGCAGGGCATCCATTTCGACCTGATCATTGCCGAATTTGCGGAAAAGGCAGATACGGTAGTGGCGTTCTGCGCGGCCATGCAAGCGGACGCGAACATGGCGAATACGCCAGTCCTGGGGATACTTGCAGCCGATTCCCGCTACGGCCGCTGGGGCTATCTGAACACGCCCCCCGGAGTGCGCGAGTGGATTCGCAGCCCGGTGATGGCGTCCGAAGCCCTGTATCGAATTCGCCAGCTCCTCGCGGGCAGGGGCGATGATCACGGGCATGAGGGCGATGCTTATCGCTTTGCCTTTGATGCCAGTATCGACGAGATAGTCGTGTCCGACCCGCACAACGGCCGCATCATCGAGGTGAGCCCGAGCTTCGAACAGGTGTCGGGTATCGATGCCGGGCAAATTGTCGGGCAGCCTGTTGGCAGTATCGACGTCAGTCATACGCGCGAGCAGCGTCGCATGTTCAACGAACGCCTGCTGGCCGATGGCAAGGTGCGTTACCGCTTTCACAAGCAACGCGCCGATGGCAGCAGTTACCCGGTGGAAATGCACGCGCGCCTGATGGGCCGCAACGGGCGCATGGTCCAGGTCGGGGTGATACGTGATATCAGCCCGGTTCTGCAGGCACAACAGGCATTCTCCACACTCAGTGCCATGCATGCTGGCGTCGGCAGCAACAACGGTATGCAGCATGCGGCGCAGCTCATGGTCGAACGCATGGATCTCGACCTCGTGGCCGTGGTGCGCCTGCATCAGGAAGACAATTACAGAGCCGAAACACTGGCCCTGAGTTGGGGGGCATCCGCTGATGACAACGACGTGGACATCAGCAAGCAACCGATCGTCAAACTTGTTCTGGAAGGCGAGCCGATCGTTCATCTGGGCGACGCTCACCGTCTCGCCAATGTGGACGAGTTTGTCCGCGACCATGACTACAGTGCCTTCGTCGGATTGCCCCTGATGGATGCGCGGCGCAACGTCCTTGGCGCTTTTGTGCTGGCCTGCAAGGAGGATCTGTCCAAACGTGTCGGGGCACTTGATGCGATACGCGTGGCCGCCGCGCGTTTCGGGTTTGAAATCGAGCTGCACGAGTCGATGGAGCAGGGACGTGCCAAGGGACTGCAGGATGCGCTGACAGGCCTGCCCAACCGATTGCTGTTCAATGACCGCCTGCAAAGTGCCTTGCGCGCTTCGCACCGGACCGGCGAAATGTTTGCCGTGATGTTCGTCGACCTTGACCGTTTCAAGACCATCAACGATTCGCTGGGGCATGATGTCGGCGACCAGGTCCTGCGTGCAGTGTCCAAGCGCCTGTGCAGCAGCGTGCGCGCCTCGGACACGGTGGCGCGCTATGCCGGTGACGAGTTCACCCTGATCCTGCGCCATATCGTCCAGCGTGAAGACGTAATGCGCATCGCCGACAAGATCATCCGCATCATGGAGGCCCCGTTGACGCTGGATGATGACTCGGAATTGAAGATCACCGCGTCGGTCGGCATCAGCTTTCACCCCGACGATGCCGATACGGCCGATGAACTGCTCAAACATGCCGACGTGGCCATGTACAGCGCCAAGGGCCAGGGGCGCAACAATTTCCAGGCCTACGAGGCAGTGCCCGAGGAGTCCCACAAGCAGCGCATTGCCCTGGAAGCAAAACTGCGCCTGGCCGAACGCAATGACGAGCTGCTCGTGTACTACCAGCCACAGGTCGATTCCAGCACTGAAGACATTATCGGCATGGAGGCACTGGTGCGCTGGGAGCATCCGGAACTTGGCATGATCAGCCCCGGTTTCTTCATCCCGATTGCCGAAGAAACCGGGCTCATCAACTCGATCGGCGAATGGGTCATGCGCACCGCGTGCAAACAGGCGCGTGAATGGCAGAGCAAGTACAAGCTGTCGTTGCGGGTCGGGGTGAATCTGTCGGCATTGCAGTTGCGGCAGGTGAACCTGGTCAGGCAGGTAAGCGATATTCTCGAGGAATCGGGGCTGCCGCCGAAGCTGCTGGAGCTGGAGGTCACCGAGAGCGTCAATGTGCGCGACATTCCCAATTTGCTTGACACCCTCGGTGGCTTGCGCGCGTTGGGTTGCAGTATTGCCATTGACGACTTCGGTACCGGGCAGTCCTCGCTCGACTACATCCGTCATTTTCCCGCAGACCGGGTCAAGATTGACCAGTCTTTCGTGCGCAACATCGGCGTCGACCCGGACGACGAAGCCATTGTGCGCGCCACCATCACCATGGCTCACAACCTGCATCACAGCGTGGTGGCCGAGGGCGTCGAGATAGAGCAGCACCTCGATTTCCTGCGCGCCCACGGTTGCGAGGAGCTGCAGGGGTACTTGTTCTGCCGCCCCCTGTCGGCGGTCAGTTTCGGCAACCTGCTGGCCGAACGTGAACGCAGCTTTGCTCACGCCAGGCCCGTGCTCAGCCAGGGCTAGGAGCGTGGGCCGTAGGAACCAAGTGAGCGAGGCAAAGTGGTTTTGAGGCAGATTTTTCGATCATTTGAGGCGAATAGCCGTAGCTATTTTACGAAAATGAGCGGAAAAGCTGGCCAAAACCACGAGCCGCAGCCGCTTGTGTTTCTACCGCCCAGGCTCCTAGCCCGGATTATTCATGAGCGTCCGTCGCGAGACCGACGAGACGCCGCTGTGGCGCGCGATGCGCACTGAAGATGCGCGATGGCGTACTTCGACAGTACGTCGAGCGCAGCTGAGGGAGTAGCGCGTGCCACAGCGAGTGTATCGGCGGTCGCAGCAGGAGGTTCATGAATAATGCGGGCTAGCCCTGACGTTGCCGGGGCCCGGGATGGTTCCCGGGTGGCGGTCCATCATGCCGAGCGCCGCCTCCGACTTGGAATTGCCCGGCCCTGCCCCCATCCCTTGCTCGTTGCCCGCCCGCACCAGGGCTGGGCAATCTCTGGAGGTGGCAGGGGAACTTGGGCTACCTTGTTGCGGTCAATTATCAGGCGCGTGATTCGAGCGCCTATCGGATTCGTCAAAGGGATCCCAAAGGCAAACCATGGCAGATACAGAACCGGATCGCGTGCTGGTCGAGCGCGTCAAGCAAGGTGACAACACCGCGTTCGATTTGTTGGTGCGAAAGTATCAGCGCAAGATCATTGCGGTCATTTCCCGCTATGTATCGGACTGGAGCGAGGCTGAAGACGTCTCCCAGGATGCGTTCATCCGGGCCTACAAGGCCTTGAAGAACTTCCGTGGTGATAGTGCCTTTTATACGTGGATGTACAAGATCGCCATCAATACCGCCAAGAACCACCTGGTATCGCGTGGAAGACGGCCGCCGGCCACCGACATTGCGGTCGAGGATGCCGAGCACTTCGAGCGCTTCCTGCATTTCAGTGACAACGCCAGCCCGGAACATGAATTGTTGCGGCAGGAAATTGAACAAACGGTGTTCGATACTGTCCAAGAATTGCCAGACGATCTGCGCGAGGCCGTGAGCCTCCGGGAATCGGAGGGTCTGAGCTACGAGGAAATCGCCAAACGCATGGATTGCCCCATCGGAACCGTACGATCACGCATTTTCAGGGCCCGTGAGGCCATCGACGAAAACCTCAGGCCACTGTTGTCCGAAGAGAACCGCCCCCATGAGTGAAGTCAGCAAACAACAGCTTTCCGCACTGCTCGATGGCGAGCTCGGAGCCGACGAAGCACGTTTCCTGCTGCGCCGAATCCAGGCCGAGCCGGAGCTTGCCGAATTGTGGTCACGTTACCAGTTGATTGGTGACAGCTTGCGTCATCGCGCCTGCATGCCGGTGACAGCCAACCTGGCAGTTCGGGTCATGCGACAGATCAACCAGGAACAGGCATCGACACCCAGGCAGCGCAGCTCGCGCTGGGTGCGTTATGGCCTCGGTGGCAGCATTGCTGCCAGTGTCGCAGTCGCGGCGCTGGTCTGGATGCAGCCTCGCCAGCCGGTGTCCTCCACCCCTGTGGCCACCGAACAGACTTCGGTCAACAGCGCACCGACCCTTGCCAGCAGCGATGCGAGCACAGCCACTGCCGCGCATGATGTCGAGGCATCGCCAGGCCCCGATCTGAGTTCGCTCCTGCGCCAGCCCGGGTCAGCCATGCTGAATGTACAGCCGGCTGCGGCGATCCGTGCCCAGGGGCCGGTTCTGATGTCGCGTACAGGCGGCATGGCTCCAGTGTGGATGCAGGTTCCCGCACGAGCGGACCAGCATCAGCCGGAAACACTTTTCCTGCGAGAAAGGTCTGTTTACAGCCCGCCGGGCGTTGGTCCGCCGCGCCAGCAGTCGCAGGCACAAACTCTGCCGCACTGAGCGGTGATCTGACCCGCCCGCGTGTTGTCTGACGCTGGAAGCGGGGGGTCGATAAGAGGTCCCTGATTGAAGAGGTCCCTGATTGAATCGGGCGTGTACGCTCACGATTCGAGCAGCGATTCTCCCGGAACAAACTCCATGTGGTGGCTTCCCGGCAAGCCTGCCGGGATCCCTGACGTTTCATCAACAACAAGGTCCAACCCGATGAAGACTTCATTGCGTTCCTCATTCGTCCTGTTCGCGCTGCTGGCCGTGGCTGTTGTCGCCGTGGTGCCTGCAACGGCTTTCGCCGGCGAGCTTCCGGATTTCACTTCCATCGTGGCCCGCAACGCGCCAGCGGTGGTGCATGTCGAGGCCAAGTACGACGGCAATCAGTCATTGCAGCAATCGCAACAGCCCCAGGCACAGCAGCAGGTACCGCCGGGCATGCCGGAAATCTTCCGCCACTTCTTCGGTGCGCCAGGCATGCCGTCGCCAGGCGAGCGGGCACATACCTCGCTTGGCTCGGGCTTCATTCTTTCCAGTGATGGTTACATCCTCACCAACAATCACGTGGTTGATCACGCTGACAAGGTGATCGTGAGGCTGCAGGACAGGCGCACCCTGACCGCCAAGGTGGTGGGCACCGACAAGACGTATGACATTGCCCTGCTGAAGATCAAGGCCAGCGGGCTGCCTGCCGTATCGCTGGGTGATTCGAAGTCGCTCAAGCCCGGACAGTGGGTGCTGGCCATCGGTTCGCCTTTCGGCTTCGACTATACCGTGACCCAGGGCATTGTCAGCGCCGTGGGCCGCAGTCTGGCCAACCGAAACGATCAGCCGTACACGACCTTCATCCAGACCGACGTGCCGATCAACCGCGGCAATTCGGGCGGCCCCTTGTTCAATCTGGCCGGCGAGGTCGTGGGTATCAACTCGCAGATCTATTCCAATACCGGGGACTACGCCGGCGTGTCGTTCTCCATTCCCATCGATATCGCCATGGATGCGGTCAACCAGATCAAGGACAAGGGCTACGTGTCACGCGGCCGGATCGGGGTGCAAATCCAGAATGTGGACGCCGACAAGGCCCGGGCCCTCGGTCTGGACAGCGCGGCTGGTGCGCTGGTCGCTGCGGTGGAACCGGGCAGCCCGGCTGACAAGGCGGGTGTAGAGGTTGGTGACGTCATCCTGGCTTTCAATGGCGAGCCGGTCGAGACCTCGGTCGACCTCGGTCCGATGGTGGCTTCCACACGACCAGGCAGCAACGGTACGCTGAAGGTGATCCGCGGCGGCAAGACCAGGACCCTGCAGGTGAAGGTGGGCGAGATGCCGCGCGATGACAATGCTCTGACTTCGTCGTCTGCTGGAGTCGACTCGGGCAGTGGCGCACTGGGCCTGTCGGTTGATTCAATCACGGCCGATCAGCGCCAGGCACTGGATTTGAAGCCAGGTCAGGGCGTGGTGATCAGCAATATTACCGGCATGCAGGCGCGCAAGGCCGGCCTGGCGCCTGGCGACGTCATCCTGATGGTGGGGCAGTCGAAAATCGGCAGCGTGGCCCAGTACAAGGCGGCGACCAAGAGCGTCAAGGCCGGGGACACGATCATGCTCCTGGTACGCAACCGCCAGGGCACTACCGCGTTCGTGACCATTTCCGTGCCGGGCAAGAAAGGCTGATACCCGGCTGGCTCCGAGCCCGGATTGCCCATGAGCGTGCATGCGCTCGGTTCATGGGTGGATCCGGGCCGGGATCCTGAACAGTTGGAAATTTTGTCCCGGGCATCGGTTGCTTTTGGCTGTCGCTGGCGCGATAGTCGAACCTGGAGTTGGCCATGGGCAGGGATATGAATGCTGCGATCAGGTTTCGAGGTTTCCGAGCAGGTGCCGGGTTGTTGATGGTGCTGATGAGCAGCGTGTGCCTGGCTGCAGGCACGGTCATCCCGGACGTCGCCAGTCGGGCTGCCACACAGATACAGGCCAATGTCGATGGCGATGCATTGGGGCGATCGGTAAGCTTTGTTGGCGATATCAACGGCGATGGTCGTCCCGACATGTTGGTCGGCGTGTCATCGGATAATGGATCGAGTCTCGGCTCCGAAACCTATGTCGTTTTTGGTACCGCCGCCGGAGGCCTGCCGGCCAGCATCAATGTCTCGCAACTGAATGGCAGTAACGGCTTTGCCCTGAGCATGGCGCAAGCCGGGTCCCGCCTGGGCTACAGCGTGGCCGCGCTGGGCGACATCAACAACGACGGTCGCGCTGATTTTGCCATTGGCGCGCCATTTGCCGATGCCGGGTCAAGCCCGGCGGTTCGCCACGATGCAGGCAAGGTGTTCGTGGTGTTCGGTCGTGCGAGCAGCAATCCGTTCCCGGCGCAGCTTGATCTGGACAACCTCAACGGCAGCGATGGCTTCGTCATCGAGGGCCCCCAGGACGATGATCGGCTAGGCCATTCCGTGGCGTCGGCCGGTGACTTCAATGGCGATGGTCGACCTGATCTGCTTGTAGGCAGCCTCAATGCCGTCGCGGGCGCCAGCAACAGCGCCTGGATCATTCTGGGTCGCAGCACGGCCTTTCCGGCCATTGTGGCCCCGGGCAGCCTGGCAGCAGGCGCGCAGGGCTTCGAGCTGGATGCAAATGCCGGCCAGGACTTTTCCAGCGCCGTGGCAGGCATTGGTGACATGGATGGTGATGGCAAGGATGAGGTGGCCATTGGTGCGCCTGCCGCGGTCACCAGCAACAGCAATGCGGGGCGGGTGTATGTAGTGCATGGGCGGGCAGTCTCGGCCGTACCTGCCGAGAATGTACTGGCCCTGGATGCGCCGGCCACCCCTGCGGTGCAGAAGCTCGATGGCGAGGGGCCTGGTTATTTCGTCGGCGCATCGCTCGCTGGCCTGGGCGACATCAACGGCGACAGTATCCCGGATTTCGTCGCCGGCATGCCGGGGCGGGGAGGCTATGTCGGTGGCGCGTGGATCGTGTTCGGCTCGCCCAGCCTGCCATCAGATACGCTCAATGCCATGAACGGTCGGGGCGAGGCGGTGAATGTTCTCGATTACGGCGGTACCCACAATGCCAATATCGGCACGGATGTCGCTGGCGGGCAGGACTTTGATGGTGATGGCATCAATGACATTGTCCTCGCCGCCCCGGGTGGCTACCTGCGTAGCGGCGAAACACGCAACGGTGCTGTCTATGTGATTCCGGGCCGTGATGCCGGCACGCCGTGGCCGGCGATATTCGACTTGTACTCTCTGCCCACCGGATTGCGCCTGGACGGCGTTACTGATGTCGGACCGGCCAATGCTGCGCCCCTTTTTGCTTTCCCGTCCATGTCCGTGGCGCTGGGGCCGGACAGCAATGGCGACGGTGCAGTTGACCTGCTGATCGGCTCGCCTCTGGGTCAGGCCTCGACCAGCGACACGACCTTGGGCCCGTGGCAGGGACGCGCCTGGCTGGTGTCGAGCGCTGCGGTCAGCGACACGATCTTCGCGGATGGCTTCGAAGGTCCCTGAACATTCAGTCCGGTTCATGCGACAATGGTCGGCTGCTGTCACCATGTTGGCGACACAACCGTCCAAAGCACCCATTGACATGGACCTGATCCGCAATTTCTCCATCATCGCCCATATCGACCATGGCAAGTCGACCCTGGCCGACCGCATCATCCAGATGTGCGGTGGCCTGACCGAGCGCGAGATGGAAAAGCAGGTGCTCGACAACAACCCCATCGAGCGTGAGCGCGGCATTACCATCAAGTCGCAATCGGTATCGCTGCCCTACACCGCGCTGGACGGCAAGACCTATCAGCTCAACTTCATCGACACCCCGGGCCACGTTGATTTCAGCTATGAAGTCAGTCGCTCGCTGGCGGCCTGCGAGGGCGCGCTGCTGGTCGTTGATGCCGCTCAGGGCGTCGAGGCGCAGTCGGTAGCCAACTGCTACACGGCCGTGGAGCAGAACCTGGAAGTGGTGCCGATACTCAACAAGATCGACCTGCCGACCGCCGATATCGACAAGGTCAAGGCGGAAATCGAGGCCGTGATTGGTCTGGATGCCGAGGAGGCCATAGCCGTCAGCGCCAAGACCGGCGAAAACATGCGCGCGGTGCTCGAGGCCATTGTCGAGCGCATTCCGCCGCCCAAAGTGGGCGACACCGACAAGCTGCAGGCGCTGATCATCGACTCCTGGTTTGACAGCTACCTGGGTGTGGTGATGCTGGTGCGCGTGATGCAGGGCGAGATCACTCCGGGCGACAAGATCAAGGTCATGTCGACCGGCCGCAGCCACGGTGTCGACGAGTTGGGCGTGTTCACCCCCAAGCGCAAGAAGCTGAAGAAATTGGGTGCCGGTGAAGTGGGCTGGATCAATGCCGCCATCAAGGACGTGCACGGCGCGCCCGTGGGTGACACACTGACCCTCGCTGCCGATCCAGCAGAGAAGCCGCTGCCCGGCTTTCGAACCATGAAGCCGCGCGTGTTTGCCGGCCTGTTCCCGGTGTCGGCGGATGACTTTCCGTCACTGCGGGAGGCGCTGGACAGGCTGCGCCTGAATGATGCGGCGCTGTTCTTCGAGCCCGAATCGTCCGATGCCATGGGTTTTGGTTTTCGCTGCGGTTTTCTGGGCATGCTGCACATGGAGATTGTGCAGGAGCGCCTGGAACGTGAGTATGATCTGGACCTGGTCACCACAGCACCTACGGTGGTGTACGAGATACTGCGCAACGATGGCGAGGTGGTGACGCTGGACAATCCCTCGCAATTGCCCCCGGTAACCCAGATCGAGGAAATTCGCGAGCCGGTGATTCTGGCCAGTATCCTCACCCCGGATGAACACGTGGGCGCAGTGATTACCCTGTGCGAGGAGAAGCGCGGCGTGCAGCGCTCGATCCAGTATCTGGCCAGCCAGGTGCAGATCACCTATGAACTGCCGATGGCCGAAGCCGTGCTCGATTTCTTTGATCGATTGAAATCGGTCAGTCGCGGCTACGCCTCGATGGATTATCATTTCCTGCGCTTTCAGGCCGGACCCTTCGTGCGTCTGGATATACTGATCAATGGCGACCGGGTGGATGCACTGAGCCTGATCGTGCATCGCGCTCAGGCTGACAAGCGTGGTCGGGAGCTGGTCGAGCGCATGAAAGCACTGATCCCGCGCCAGCAATTCGACGTGGCCATCCAGGCCGCACTGGGTGCGCAGGTCATTGCACGATCGACGGTCAAGGCACTGCGCAAGAACGTGCTCGCCAAGTGCTATGGTGGCGACGTTTCACGCAAAAAGAAGTTGCTGCAGAAACAGAAGGAAGGCAAGAAGCGCATGAAGCAGGTCGGCAACGTGGAAATTCCCCAGGAAGCTTTTCTGGCAGTACTCAAGGTGGACAATAAATGATGGCAATGAGTTTTGCGCTTGTTCTGGTGATCCTGGCGGCCCTGACGGGCGTCATCTGGCTGATTGATGCGTTGTTCTTTGCCAAACGCCGGAAGGCCGAGGGAGCAGATGGCGAGCCGGTTCGGCAGCCCGTGCTGGTGGAATATGCGCGCTCCTTCTTTCCGGTGATTCTGGCCGTTCTGATATTCCGCTCCTTCATTGCCGAACCCTTTCGCATTCCGTCCGGCTCGATGATGCCGACACTGGATGTGGGTGATTTCATCCTGGTCAACAAATTTTCCTACGGATTGCGCTGGCCGGTTCTGGACAGCAAGTTCCTGGACCTGGGTGAACCCAAGCGCGGTGATGTGGTCGTTTTTCGCTACCCGCGTGACCCGACCCAGAACTGGATCAAGCGCGTCATCGGCCTGCCCGGAGACGTGATCAGCTTTCATGACCATGCGCTCACCATCAATGGCAAGCCGGTGCCGAAATATGATCGTCGACCGTATACTGACGATGGCAGCAAGGAGTCGCCGGAAATGGCCAATGTCGGTACCGTGATCAGCGAGGAGGACCTGCGCGGCGTAAAGCACCAGGTGCTGACCATTCCGGGCATGAATCGCAGCCCGCAGGGTACCTGGCGCGTGCCCCAGGGCCAGTATTTCGTCATGGGCGACAATCGTGACAACAGCATGGACAGTCGCTACTGGGGCTTCATGCCGGAGAAGAACCTGGTCGGCAAGGCGTTTCTGATCTGGCTGAGCTGGCGCGGTTTCGGTCACGGGGTCATCGAGTTCAGTCGCATCGGAACCGTGGTTAAATAGAGCACCATCAACACAATCCATCGAGGCGGGGAGAATCATCATGAAAAATCGACAAGGCGGCATGACCCTGATCGGGTTCATCTTCGTCCTTATCATTGCCGGCTTCTTCGCATTGATGGCCATGCGCCTGGTGCCGGCCTATATCGAGTACTTCGGCGTGGTGAAGTCCATGAAGGCGCTGGCGGATGAGCCGGGTGTCGCGCAAAAGCCGCTCGGCGAGATTCGCCGTGAACTCAATTTCAAGGCCAGCTTCCAGTACGTCGATGACTCCACGCTCAACAACGGCCAGGCGGTCAGGGTGGACCGCAGCAAGGGCAAGTCCAACCTGGTGGTGGATTACAACAAGAAGATTCACTTCGTCTACAACATCTCCTTCCTGCTGCACTTCAGCAAGACCGTGCCGCTGAGTGGCAATGTCGGCTGACCAGGCCGGTTGCGCGTCACGCACGTTGTTCTGGAGTCGGGCATGAAGGTCCTCGGCCACCAATTCGCGGACGAGGATCTGGCGCGCCTGGCATTGGCCCATCGCAGTGTCGGCAAACCCAACAACGAGCGCCTGGAGTTTCTGGGTGATTCGCTGGTCAACATGGTTGTGGCCGGCATGCTCTACGCTGCGCATGATCGTGCCAGCGAAGGCCAGTTGTCGCGCTGGCGGGCGCGCCTGGTCAATGGCAAGGCGCTGGCCGACATGGCGCGAAAGCAGTCTTTGGGCGAGCGGCTGGCGCTGGGCGCTGGTGAATTGAAAAGTGGCGGAGCGCGCCGGGATTCCATTCTGGCTGATGCCTTCGAGGCCGTCGTCGGTGCCATCTATCTCGATGCCGGATTCGAGGCTTGCCAGCAGTGCCTCGAGCACCTGTTCGCCGAGGCGGTAGTGCAGGTGCGCGGCGCCGGCAAGGACGCCAAGACGCAGTTGCAGGAGTGGTTGCAGGGCCGCGGCATGGCCTTGCCCGAATACCAGCTGGTCGACAGCCACGGTCAGGATCACGCCAAGGTGTTCGACGTGCGCTGCGTGCTCAGCCAACCGTCCGAACGCCAATATTCAGCCAGCAGCAGCAGCATGCGAGAGGCCGAGCAGAGTGCCGCGCGCGCCGCGCTGGACGACCTGCAATCGACTGCATCATGAGCGAGCAGATGACCCAGCATTGCGGCACCGTGGCATTGCTGGGGCGACCCAATGTCGGCAAGTCGACTTTGCTCAACGCCATGCTGGGTGTGCACCTGAGCATTGTCAGTCCCAAGCCGCAGACCACACGCCATCGTATCCTCGGCATTGTCACCCGCGCCGGCGGGCAGCTGCTGTTCCTGGATACGCCGGGACTGCATTCGGACTCGGGCAAGGCGCTCAACCAGCGACTCAATCGAACCGTGCACAGCACATTGGCCGAGGCCGACGTGCTGGTGCAGATTGTCGAGGCCGGGCAGTGGCGCGACGAGGACGAGGCCGTGTATCAGGCCATGTGCAAACAGTCTGCCCCGCGCCTGCTGGCGATCAACAAGGTGGACCTCAAGCGCGACAAGCGTCATCTGCTTCCCTGGATACAGAAGCTCGCGCAAGAGCACGAATTCACGGATATCTTCTACGTCTCGGCGCGTCGTCGTGATGGCCTGGACACCCTGGAAGCAGGGATCCTGGAACACCTTCCCGAGGGGGAACCGCAATTTGCCGAGGATGAGCTGACCGATCGCAGTCAGCGCTTTCTGGTCGCCGAGATGGTGCGCGAGCAGTTGATGCTGCGTTTGCAGCAGGAGTTGCCCTACGCGACCACGGTACAGGTCGAGCGCTTTGAGACCCGCGACGATGGGGTGGTGGCCATCGACGCGGTGATCTGGGTCGAGCGCGAAGGACAGAAGGCCATCGTCATCGGCAAGGGGGGCAAGACTCTCAAGCTGGTCGGCAGCCTGGCGCGCAAGCAGATCGAGCAGCTGCTCGACGTGCGCGTGCACCTGAGTCTGTGGGTCAAGGTTCGCCAGGGATGGAGCAACGACGAGTCGGCCCTGCAGCGCTTCGGCATCACCTGAAAAACCCCGACTGGAACTTGCGGGCGGGGAATTCGGTGTAGCATGCTGCTGAGCGCCGCGTAGAGCATCATGCTGGCAGCGCACGATGACGCGCTTCATGCATGGGCGCGCTGCGCATGCCGCAACCCGCTCCCGGAACCTCGCACATGCGCATCAATCAACAACCCGCCTGCGTCCTGCATGTCCGGCCATGGCGCGAAACCAGCCTGTTGCTGGAGTGCCTGTGCCGCGACCACGGGCGAGTAGGTCTGGTGGCGCGGGGCGCCCGCTCCGGACGCAGCCGCCTGGCGCGCGCTCTGCTCGAACCCTTCCAGGACCTCGAGATCGACTTCGCTGGCCGCGGCGAGTTGGCGACACTGAGCCAGGCCGAGCCGGTGTCACCGCCGCGAGCGCTGAAAGGTGCGGCCCTGTATTCCGGCCTCTACCTCAACGAGCTGCTGGTGCGCATGCTGGCCCGCCAGGATCCGCATCCGGGACTGCTGGCGCGTTACCAGACAGTGCTTGATGCCCTCGCCGAGGGGCGCGACATGGCATGGCCATTACGGCGTTTCGAGCGCGACTTTCTGGCCATGGTCGGCTATGCCCTCGAGTTGTGCCACGAAGCCGACAGCGGCGAGGCGCTCGCCGACACGACCGAGTATGTCTATGTCCCCGAGCACGGGCCGGTGCCCTGGCATGGCCAGGACGGCGTGCGCTTGCGCGGGTGCGACTTGCGCGCGTTCGGGGAGGATCGCCGGCCGGGCGACGCGGTCATGCCGCTGCTTCGCCGCATGATGCGCGATCTGATCCGCTGGCATTGTCCCGGCGGCGAGTTGCGCTCGTGGTCGCTGGTCTCCTCTGCAGGCTGAAGACCGGCGATACACGGCATTGGCGGATGTCGCAGGTGTGGCAAGCGCGAGCTTCGCCGGGTTCACCTGATGGCTAATGGTCCTGCTGCTTGCCGGGGAAGACCCTGCGGGCTGCCGCCAGCGCCTCCTCGAATGGCACGCGTCCCTCATCGCAGCGCTCATCGTCACGCAGCATCGCAAGCCACTGACGGCAGGCAGCGGCCAATGCGGGTGCGCCGCAGAAGCCGGCCGAGGCGCACAATCTGTGCAGCCGTTCCACAAGGCGCGAGCGGTCTTGGCACAAGGCGGGCAGTTCATTGCCAAGGGTGCTCAACTCCTCGGCAAAAAGCCGCCTGAGTGCAGCCAGGTTGGCGGCACCGCCGGCTGCCTGCAGTGCCGCTCCGTCCAGGCAAACGGGCAGCACCCGGAAATCGAGATGCGTTTCCAGCATGTGCTGAAGTTGGGACGCCGTGCAGGGCTTTTGCAGCATTCCGGCAAAACCGGCGTCCCGGGTTGCCTGGCGTTGTGCGTCATCCCATTCTGCACTGGTGGCAATGGCCGGGGCCGTGCGTGAAGCTGCGTCGGCATGGTCGCGCAGCTGCTGCAGCAGCGCGGCACCATCCAGTTTTGGCAGCTTCAGATCAATGACGAGCAGGTCAAACCGTTCGGTTGTGGCGGCATTCAATGCTGCCCGTCCGTCAGCCAGGCATGCGACGTGGCAGCCCAGGGCTTTCATGGCGGTCGAGAGGAAGCGTCCGCTGGCCGGGTCGTCTTCCGCCAGCAGGATTTTTGCGCCCCCTCGCGGGCCTGTTGCACTCGCGTTCTGTTCCACTCTGTCAGAATGCCTGCCCATGAAGCTCCGATCAAGCCCGTTCTGGTTGTTGCTGGCACTGCTGTTGCAGGTGGCTCCGGCAGCGGCTGAATTGCGCTGGCATGCCGATTCGCTGGCCGTCCCAGGGATCAAGGCCCACGATGTGACACTTGAACTGGGTGCTGCCGCTGGCGGCGAGCTGGCGCTCGACATCAAGGCAGCCGGTGTCGATGTCACGGCGCTGGGCTGGCACGGAGTGACGCTCGACAGCCACGGCACCCTGGCGCGCCCGGGTACCCGGCGCTGGCACTTCAAGGGCAAGCTGGCCTTGCAGGGTGCGGCTGGTGGCGCACTGCGCAACGCCATGGTTGCCATCGATTTCGACGACGAGCAGAACAGCCTCGGGCTGGCACTGCAACAGCAGGACCAGCAGATTCACGTGGACTGGCCGCTGGACGACCTGGGTCACATGCAGGTCCGCCTGACCCGGTTGCCGCTCGGCTGGTTGCAGGGATTGCTGACCCAGGTCTGGGGGCAGGGCCGGTTCGGCAAGGGCCAGCTCAGCGCCACCCTGTCGGTGGATGTCACCGATTCAGCGCTGCGCAGTGCGGGCCGCTTCGACTTGCGCCAATCCGGTTTTGACAGTCGTGATGGCAGCATTGCCGCGCAGGGCATGAGCAGCGATGGACACTGGTCACTCGACAGCAGAACCCAGCGATCCACTCTGGACCTTGATGCGCAAATGCACGGTGGTGAACTGTTGCTGGGACCGCTGTATGCGAAATTGCCCGATTCGACGGCGCGGCTGCGCCTGAAAGCGGGCTTCAGCGCCGGCGCTGTGCAGCTCGACGACCTGCACTTCGATGACGGGCAGTCACTGCGCTTCGATGGTGCACTGGGGTTTGATTCGCAGGGTAACCTTGAGCAGGCGCGCATAGACGCCATACGCGCCGTGTTTCCGCAAGCCTACGATCACTATGCCAAGGCAGCTCTGGACACCGCAGGGTTCCCCGGCATGAGCCTCCGGGGCATGCTGACGGGCAGCCTGGTCTGGGGCCGCAGTGGGTGGCAGCGCTTTGCTCTGGATGCGGACGGGCTGGATGTGCGGGATCCGTCGCAGCGGATCGGCATGGACGGCCTCACCGGTCGTCTGGATTGGTCGCGCAGCGGCGAGCGCGAGTCCAGCAGGCTGTCCTGGAACGCGCTCAAGATATTGCACCTTGATCTGGGCGCGGGCAGCTCGCAGTGGCAAAGTGCACAAGGCACCTTGAGCCTCATGGCGCCAGCGACCATCCCGATGATGGGAGGGCAGGTATTCCTCAACAGTCTGCAGTGGTCACCGGAAGCCGAGAAACGGCAGAATCGTGTCGCGGCATCAATTGCCTACAGCGGCATTGACCTGGCCCGGCTGAGCACCGCGTTTGACTGGCCCGCCTTCAAGGGTACCGTGGGTGGTGCCATTCCCGGGCTCAAATACGATGGCCAGCGCCTTGAGCTGGATGGTGGCGTGTCGGTCAACGTGTTTGACGGATTTGTCGATGTCACGCGACTGGCGCTGCAGAATCCGTTTGGGGCCGCGCCTGTGCTGACCGCCGCAGTCGGTTTCCGTGACATCGACCTGAAGCCCATGACGCAGGTGTTCGATTTTGGCAACATCAGCGGCCGGCTCAAGGGGCAAATCAACGACCTGCGCATGATCAACTGGCGTCCGGTGGCTTTTGCCGCCAGCTTGCGCGCCAACGATGGCGGGCGGATCAGCCAGAAAGCGGTCAACAGCATCAGCAATCTTGGCGGTGGCGGCATAGGCGGTGGCCTGCAGTCGGCGATGCTCAAGGTGTTCGACAGCTTTGGCTACAGCAAGATAGGCCTTGACTGCGTGCTGCGCGACAATGTGTGCACCATGGGCGGCCTGGCGCCCGCCGATGGTGGTGGCTACACCATCGTGCAGGGCAGGGGGCTGCCGCATATTGCTGTTATCGGCCACCAGCATCAGGTGGACTGGTCCACGCTGGTGGCGCGTCTGGAGGCGGCGACGTCGGGCGGTGGGGTCAAGATACAATAGCGTGGCACGGTCATGGCTCGTCCGGGCTGCCGCGCGCGGAGAACACATTGCGCAACCTGTTTGACCGGCGGATTGACCTCAGTTCGCCGCAGACCAGAAGTCAAACACAACAAGGAGAATTGAAATGCGAAAACTGAAGCTGACCATGGTGCTGATGCTGGCGGTTGCGGCCGTCGGATGTGTCACCATCAATGTGTACTTCCCGGCAGCGGCGGCGGAAAAGGCTGCGAAGAAATTCATCGGCAACGTCATCGGTGATGATGCCGCCCCGGCAAGCAGCAGTTCCAGTCAGACGCCGGCGAAGCCGGACGCCAGCTCCGGTGGCATGGGTGCGGCGCTTTTGGACCTGGTAGTTCCAGCAGCTCACGCGGCGGGTCAGGACGCCGATATCAAGATCAGCACGCCAGCCATCGAGGCATTGCGTGCCAGCATGCGAGCACGCTTCAACAAGAGCCTCAAGCCACTGCTTGATTCGGGCGCCATCGGCTTTACCTCCGACGGCATGGTCGCTCTGCACGACGCAGGCAGCGTGCCCCTGTCGCAACGCAACCAGGTGCGGCAACTGATTGATTCGGAAAACCGCGACCGCAATGAGGTGTACAAGAAAATTGCGGCGGCCAACGGCCACCCGGAATGGGAAGAGAAGATCCGCAAGACCTTCGCCGGCGAATGGCTCAAACAGGCACACGCCGGCTGGTACTACCAGGACGCGGCGGGCAACTGGAAACAGAAGTAGGTGCCGCGCAAGCCCATGAGCGAGGCTGAGGTCGAGATCATCGACCTCAGCCATGATGGTCGTGGCGTCGCGCGTCACCAGGGCAAGACCGTGTTTGTACCGGGCACGTTGCCGGGCGAGCGTGCCAGGGTCGGTATCCGGCGGCGCAAGAGGCAGTACGACGAGGGCGAACTGCTCGAGCTGTTGAGTGCATCACCGCGGCGTGTCGAGCCGCGCTGCGCGCATTTCGACATGTGCGGAGGTTGCAGCCTGCAACACCTTGAGACTGCCGGCCAGATCGAGGCCAAGCAGAAGGTGCTCGCGGACAATCTGCAACGCATTGGCAAGGTCGCACCCGAGACCTGGCTGGAGCCGCTTGTTGCCGACCCCTGGGGCTACCGCCGTCGCGGCCGCCTGTCAGTGCGCCATGTCGCCAAGAAGGGGCGCGTGCTGGTGGGTTTCCGCGAGGCCGCCAATCCGCGTTTCGTCGCCGACATCAGGCGCTGCGAGGTGATTGATCCGCGATTGGGGCCGTTGCTGGGGCCGCTGGGCGAGATACTTTCCGGGCTGGACGCAGCCGCGCACATCGCCCAGATCGAGTTTGCTGCCGGGGATGATGTGCTGGCGCTGGTGCTGCGCAACATGAAACCCCTGTCGGACGCCGACAGTCGGGTCCTGGTCGATTTTGCCAAGGCACATGATTTTGCCGTCTATCTGCAACCCGGTGGCATCGACACGGTGGCGCCCCTGTGGCCTGAAGCGCCCGTGCTTGAATTCAGCCTTCCCGACGAGCAGATCAGATTCCAGTTCCAGCCTCTGGACTTTGTCCAGGTCAATGCCCACATCAACCAGCGCATGGTGGCGCAGGTATTGAACTTGCTGAAGCCGCACGCCGACATGTGCGTGCTGGATCTGTTCTGCGGGCTGGGCAACTTCACGCTCCCCATTGCGCGTCATGTTGCAGAGATCTGCGGTGTCGAAGGTGATGCAGGCTTGCTTGCCCGTGCCCAGGACAATGCGCAGCGCAATGGCCTGGAAAACGTCAGCTTTCACGTCGCCGACCTGTTCAAGGATCAGCGCGGCAGCGCGTGGGCGCGGCGCGATTGGGATGCCATCGTGCTTGACCCGCCGCGCGCCGGAGCCGAGCAGTGGCTGCAGCACCCGCCCGCCACCAGCGTCCGTCGCATCGTCTATGTTTCGTGCAACCCGGGCACGTTGGCGCGCGATGCCGGTATGCTTGTCAGCCAGCACGGCTTCACGCTGCGTGCCGCAGGCGTCATGGACATGTTTCCGCATACGGCGCACGTGGAATCGGTGGCCGTATTTGACAGAGATTGAGAACCCAATGCAATTGACGGATACGAAAATATCTCCCTGCAAGGCAGGCGCAACATCATGTTGATTGCTGGTCTGGCCGGAACCGGATTGAGCGACGCCGAGCGTGACTGGCTGCAGGCAGAACAGGTCAGCGGTATCATCCTTTTCACCCGCAACTTCACCGACGTGCCACAGCTTCAGGCGTTGATCGGCGAGTTGCGCGCCTTGCGTGGCGACCGCTTCCTGATCTGTATCGATCAGGAGGGCGGGCCGGTGCAGCGCTTGCGCGAGCACCAGATCACGCGCCTGCCGGCATTGGCACGCATTGGCCAGTTGCATGATCGAGAGCCGCAGGCCGCCGTTGCGATGGCCGAGCAGCATGGCTGGCAGATGGCCAGCGAGATGCGGGCACTCGGCATTGACCTCAGTTTTGCGCCGGTCCTGGATCTGGGGCGCGGCAATCGTGCGATCGGCGAGCGCGCGCTGCACGCCGACCCGGAAGTGGTGGCTGATCTGGCCACCGCCTATGTGCGCGGCATGCACCTGGGTGGCATGGCCGCCACCATGAAACATTTTCCCGGGCACGGCAGCGTGCTCGAGGATACCCACGTCGATGTGGCCAGTGACCCGCGTACGCTGAGCGAATTGCGCGACACCGACATGCTGCCGTTTGCGGCCTGCATTGAGGCCGGTGCCGAAGCCGTGATGATGGCGCATGTCATTTATCCGCAGGTCGATGCGGTGCCCGCCGGCTATTCGAAGCGCTGGATCAAGGACATCCTGCGCGGCGAAATGGGCTTTTCCGGTATCGTCTTCAGCGATGACGTGGCCATGGCGGCTGCAGCGTCCGCAGGTGCGCTGGAGCAACGCATCGCGCAGCACCTTCAGGCCGGCTGCGATCTGGTGCTGGTCTGCAATCCCGAATGGAGCGCCAGGGCTGTTGCGGTGTGCCGCGACATGACGCCATGCGCCGCCGAGTACCTGCGGCCGCTGCGTGGTTCGGTTTCCGTGCCATGGCAGGCACTGCTGGACGACCCGCAGCATGCCGAGGGCGCCGCGCGCCTGAGCACGCTGGATCACCCGAGCACGGAAGGCACCACATGAGTCAAGATCAACCATCCCTGACCCAGGCCCTGAAGCAATCGCGGGTCCTGTACACGCAGTCCACGCTGGATGCCTGCATCAAGCGCATGGGCGTCGAGATTGATGCCGCGCTTGCCGGGCAGGGTGCCATTTTCATCACCGTGATGAACGGGGCGCTGGTCTTCGCCGGCCATCTGGCCATTGCCATAGACTCGCCGCTGGAGTTCGACTATGTACATGCCACCCGCTACCACAGCGGTACCGAGGGCAAGCAGCTTGAATGGTTGCGCCGCCCTGCGGTGGACATGCAAGGTCGCAACGTGATTCTGGTGGACGACATCCTCGACGAGGGGCACACGCTCAAGGCGGTGCGCGAGGCCTGTATCGAGGCGGGCGCCGAGCGGGTGCTGGTGGCCGCCTTGTGCGTCAAGCGCCTCGTGCGTCGCGGAGCGGCTATCGAAGCCGACTTCCAGGGCGTTGAAGTACCCGATGCCTACGTGTTCGGTTTCGGCATGGACTACCACGAGCAGGGTCGCAATCTGCCTGATATCCACATCATGGATGTCACATGAGCACATCAGCAGACGGTGGCATTCTTGCCATCATTGGCGGTACCGGCATCTACGACTGGCCGGGCCTCGAGCTGGAATCGGAGTCGGCACCTGCCACTCCGTGGGGCGAGGTTTCGGACGCGATTCACGTCGGTCGCTGGCGCGGAAGCCGGCTGGCCTTTCTTGCCCGTCACGGCGCCGATCACTCGATTGCGCCTCATCAGGTCAACTACCGCGCCAATCTGTGGGCACTCAGGGAGCTGGGTGCGCAGCGGGTGCTGGGCATCAACGCCGTAGGTGGCATCACCGATGCATACGCGCCTGCCACGCTTGCCTTGCCGGACCAACTGATCGATTACACCTGGGGTCGCGCTTGCACTTTTCATCAAGGCGAGGGACCGGTACCGCATGCCGAGTTTGCCGAGCCGTATTCGGCGAGTCTGCGGCATGCACTGATGGATGCCGCATCCAGCGCTGGTATTGCCCTGATCAATGGCGGCTGCTACGGCGCAACCCAGGGGCCACGATTGGAGACCAGCGCGGAAATCCGGCGCATGCGCCGTGACGGGTGCGACATCGTCGGCATGACCGGTATGCCCGAAGCGGTGCTGGCACGCGAGCTTGATCTTGCATATTGCTGTATTGCATTGAGCGCCAACTGGGCGGCTGGTTGTGGCGATGAGCAACCCATTACCATGGATCAGGTGACCGCCAATGTGCGTCGCGCAGGCGTGAAACTTCCGGCGTTGGTAGCTGCTCTGATCTGAGTTTCTGCAACGGGCACTTGCAGTCAACTCAATTTTGCATTCATACTTGCCGGGTGCGGTGGCTCCGGAACGGGGAATCGTTGCAGAGGGTCGCGCACTTTACCAACGTGTTAGGGGTTTTCAATGCAAACTGGAACAGTAAAGTGGTTCAACGACGCCAAGGGCTTTGGTTTCATCGCGCCCGAGGACGGCAGTGACGATGTATTCGTGCATTACTCTGCCATCAGTTCACAGGGTTTCCGCAGTCTTGAAGAAGGCCAGAAGGTCAGTTTCGAAACGGTGGATGGCCCCAAGGGCAAGCAGGCTTCTGCTGTTACCCTGGTGGTCTGAGTCGAACCGCAGTTCACTCATGAAAAACCCCGCAGCTCGCCGCGGGGTTTTTTTGTGGTCCGACCTACATGATTGAGCGGGCAGATCGGCAGCCGGCCGAGGCCAGTCTGCAGTCGCATAATCGTGCCTTCTACGACGATCTGTGGCGTGATTCGGACCTGATCGATCCTGGTCGCTTCAACACCTGGCCGCTGGTGCAGGAGCTGGTGGCGCAGTCGCGCCAGCATCTTGAGGTGGCTCCGGGCCTGCGGCCGCGGCTGCCGCTGCAAGGTACCCATTTCGTCGATATCAGCTACAAGGCCATGGTTCGCTTTTGTGCCGCTGGTGCCGCAGCCGTTACCGGCCTGGTCAATGCTCTGCCATTCTCCGACGGCTCGTTTGATCTCGTGTGTGCATTCGACATCGTCGAGCATGTCGAGGATGACGAGGCGGCCATGCAGGAGTTGGCGCGGGTGTCATCGGCCCAGGCGACCCTGCTGATTTCGGTTCCCCTGCACCAGGCGGCGTGGACCCCGTTTGACGACTTTGTAGGTCACCATCGACGCTACGAGCCCCAGGCATTGGAAGCATTGCTGGCTCGGCACGGATTCCAGGTCGAGCGCAGCGCCGTGTACGGCATGCAGCCGAGTTCATCGCGACTTCTGGACCTGGGCATGTGGTTCCTGACTCACCAGCGCGAGCGTGCCATGTGGTGGTACAACCGCGTCATCATGCCGCTGGGCATTCGCATGCAGAAGGATCTCGTCTGGCAGGACGGGCTGGTCGACGATACCGATGTCGATACCGTGGTGGCCGTATGCCGGAAGACCAAAGAACCCTCTGATTAGCCCCGGCGCAGGCGTCACCGATCTGTGCGCGCGCAGACCATCGGCCTTCCGTCTCAACAGACAACCAGTCTGCCCTGCGCCACGCCCAGGCCGCCGTGGGCCTTCTGGCCATCATGCCGCCTGCGTCGGGGTCAATCAGAGGGTCCCTGAAGCGGGTCTTGGCAGATGGTGTCACCTGTGTATCAGGTATTGAACTGCAGATGTGCCAGATCGGCGTACAGACCGCCTTCGGCCAGCAGGCTGTCGTGCGTTCCTTCGGCGACAATGCGCCCCTCATCCATGACCACGATGCGATCGGCGCGCTGCACGGTAGCCAGGCGGTGGGCAATGACCAGCGTGGTGCGGCCCTTTTCCAGGCGCTCCAGGGCCTGCTGGATGGCAGCTTCGGATTGCGCATCCAGGGCCGATGTGGCCTCGTCCAGCAGCAGTACCGGGGCATCACGCAGGATCGCGCGGGCGATGGCAATGCGCTGTCGTTGTCCGCCCGAGAGGCGCACCCCGCGCTCGCCGAGCTCGGTGTCATAGCCCTGCGGCAGATTGCGGATGAAGCTGTCCGCCTCGGCCGCTCGTGCGGCATCACGCACGGCCTCGTCGTCCGCATCACTGCGACCGAAGCGAATATTGTCGGCCGCACTGCCGGCAAAAATCACCGTATCCTGGGGTACCAGTGCAAAGGAGCCCCGTGCCTGCTCAAGCGACAATTGGCGCAAATCCACCCCGTCCAGGCAGATGCTGCCTTTCTGCGGGTCGTAGAAGCGCAGCAGCAGACCGAACACGGTGCTCTTGCCGGCGCCCGATGGGCCGACCAGCGCGACGGTCTCGCCCGGCTTCACGCTGAGGCTGAAATCAAGCAGGGCAGCCGTTTCCGGCCGCGTCGGATAATGGAAGTCGATGGCCGACAAGTCCAGGCTGCCTTGCGCACGACCGGGCAGGGCAATCGGCGTCTCGGGTGAGCGAATGTCGGCCTGCTCGTCCATCAGGTCGCCAATGCGCTCCATCGCACCCGATGCCCGCATGACCTCGCCCCAGACGCCGCTGACACCACCGACCGCACCGGCGGCAAAAATGGCATACAACACGAACTGGCCGAGCACGCCGGCGTTGAGGTCGCCGGCCAACACGTTGCGCGCCCCGGCCCAGAGCACCAGGGTGATGGCCCCGAAGATCAGCGTGATCACGGCAGCGGTCAGGCCCGACTGCATGCCGATACGATGGCGCGCGGTGGCCAGCGCCCTGGCAATCGCATGGCCGTAGCGGTCGCTTTCGGTACGCTCGCGCGAGTAGGCCTTGATCGCCTGATTGGCGTTCAGTGTCTCGTTGGCGATGGCGCTGGCATCGGCCAGCCGGTCCTGGCTCTGCCGCGACAGCTTGCGCACGCGGCGCCCGAAGATGAGGATCGGCAACATCACCGCCGGGATGACCAGTGCGGTCAGGCCCGCAAGACGCGGGCTGGTGATGATCATCGCCACCGTGGCGCCGACCAGCATGACCACTGATCGCAGTGCTACCGAGATGCCGGATCCGACCAGTGTCTGCACCAGCTCGGTGTCGGTACCCAGGCGTGAAATCAGCTCGCCCACGCGCGATTTCTCGAAGAACCCGAGATCAAGGCGGATCAGGTGGTCATACAGGTGACTGCGCAAGCTGGCGAGCGAACGCTCGCCCAGCAGGGTGATGCAGAAGAAGCGCGCCGCGGTGGAAAGTGCGATGACCAGCGCGACCCCGAAAAGGGCCGCGAAGGTACGATTGATGACGGTCGGGTCGGTGTCGGCAAAACCATGGTTGATCATGTGCCGCACCGCCACCGGCAGTACCAGGTTGGCACCGGAGGACAGGCCCAGAAAAATCAGCCAGCCAAAAAAAAGGGCCTTGTGCGGACGCATGAAGGGCCATAGTCGGCGCAAGGCGCCGAGTCCGGCGCGCTTGCTGTCGGGTGGGTGTTTTTTGTCTGGCATGCCCCCGATGTATGGGCTAATCGATCAGGTGCAAGTCGCACTGGCCGCGGCTGAGATCCGCGAGCAGGGAGCGAAGCGCTTCAATCCGGTCCCGTGCCAGCGACAGGGTCATGGTCACGGCGGCGGCACCAAAGTCCTCCTGCAGTGTTTTCGAGGGCCATGCCTGGATGCGTGCCTTGAGCAACTCCACTTCCGCGTAGCCGAGCCGGAAGCGCACCGTCGCCATGTCAATGACCTCCACCTGGTCCGCCAGACGCAGGCATTCTGCCGCCGTTCCGCCATAGGCGCGCACCAGGCCGCCCACCCCAAGCTTGATGCCGCCAAACCAGCGCGTGACCACAACCACCACGCCGTCCAGACCCTGACCCTCGATGGCCATCAGGATCGGCTTGCCGGCACTTCCTCCGGGCTCGCCATCGTCGCTGAAGCGGTACTGCTGGCCCAGCCGCCATGCCCAGCAGTTGTGATTGGCGGAAGCATCGGAAACCGAGGCGATGAATTCAGCGGCGTCCGCCTCGCCGGCTACCGGCGCTGCCTGGGCCAGAAAACGGCTCTTGCGTATGGTGACTTCGTGTCGAGCCGATCGCGCCAGGGTATGGACCTGTTCGCTCATGCAGGGGCCGCAGCATCCGGCAGCTTGATTTCGGCGACCATGTATTCGGCAGTCCTGCCTGTCAGCAGTACCCGGTCGCCTGCAACACGACAGGACAGCGAGCCGCCGCGGCGCGAGAGCTGCTCTGCTTGCAGCTGGCTTCGGCCCAGCCGCTCGGACCAGTAGGGCGCGAGCTGGCAATGCGCGGAACCGGTGACCGGGTCCTCATCCACGCCGAGTCTGGGGAAAAAGCAGCGACTGACGAAATCTGCCTTGTCACCCGGGGCGCTGGCCAGTACGCCACGCAGCCCCAGTTGCCGCAGCCGGTGGAAATCGGGTGTCAATGCACGTATCTCGGCTTCCGACTCGTAAATGGCAACATGGTCCATGGCCGCCAGGCTGCGCTGCGGTAGCCTGCCCAGTCCTTCCGTCAGCATCGGCGGCGTGGCCACCGGTTGCGGGCGGGAGGCGGGCAGATCAAGGCAGAAGTCATCGCCGGCGCGCGACACCTGCAAGGTGCCACTGCGTGTCATGAAATCAATGGTTTCGCGCTCATGCCCAAGATGGCGGTACAGCACATGGGCACTGGCCAGCGTGGCATGACCGCAGAGGTCCACCTCGGACAGCGGCGTGAACCAGCGCAGTTCGTAGCTGTCGCCAGCAGGCACGAAGAACGCCGTTTCCGAGAGATTGTTCTCTTCGGCAATCGCCTGCAGCACGGCGTCCGGCAACCAGGCAGGCAACGGGCACACCGCAGCCGGGTTGCCCGCGAACACGCGTGATGCGAATGCATCAACTTGATAGAGGCTGTACTTCATCGGTCCATTGTCGCGCATGAGGCGCTGATCCTGAAATCCCGGGCTTGGCTGGGTAGACCCATCAGGTCTTTCGGTGAAACAAGACTGATGGGCGGTTGAATGCCCCTTCGCTTGTCATCCTGGACGCCGCGTAGCGGCGATCCGGACGCCCAGGCAGGATTGCCGAAAGCGAACATCGGCGTAGCCGATGGCCCGGAGGGTGAGCGACAGGATGTCGCGAATAAATCCATTTTGATCTTTCTGAATGCTGCCGTGCAGTCGAGGATGGGAATGGATCCCGGGTGCCGACGTCGGCACCCGGGATGGCGGAGCTGCCGATCCGCTGCTTCCGCGTCAGACCGGGATGAACAAGCTGCCAGGATCACATTACCCAAGCACCGCCGGATTGAGTTGCCAGACAGCATAGTTGAGCGCGGCGGCGAAGCTGACCCACAGCAGATAGGGCACCAGCAGCACACCGGCCACAGGGCGCGCACGCCAGAAGGCAACAACCGTGGCCGCAAGCACAAGCCAGAGCACCAGGATGTCGACAAACGCCAGTGCCCCGTGATGCCAGGCAAAGAACAGCCAGCTCCACAGGGCATTCACCACCAGCTGCGCCAGGAACAGGCCCAGCGGCCAGGCATTGCGGCGAAAGCCGCCATGCCGCCAGACCAGCCACGCTGCAATACCCATCAAGGTGTAAAGCGCGGTCCAGACCGGCCCGAACAGCCAGGCGGGCGGCGCCCAGGCAGGCTGCGCAAGCTGGCCATAGAACGACTTTGCGCTGGCCGATGCGATGGCGCCGAGTGCCGCGGCGACGTAGCTGACGGCAAGCCAGCCCGCCAGAGCAAGCAGTTGCCGTGTCCTTGACATGTTGTTCATGCGCTTCCCCTTCCGGTTGTCAGGTTGATTGCCGCGGGCCGCATCATGACAGGTGCCCCGCCACCATGGACGCCCCGGTTTGCTGGTGCGCGGTGGCTGGCGCGGCGGTACGGTTGATTCATCAACGCGCGCGACGAGGTTTCCACAGGCCCGGTGCCATGGCCATGATCAGCAGACATGCCGCGTAGACGCTGCCCGATACCGGGTCACGCGAGGCAACATACTGAGTGATCGAGCCGGAACCCAGTGCAAAAGCGACCAGCAGCTCGGCGCCCACCAGCAGAAGCAGGGCCAGCATGCCGCAGAGCAGGCGTGCACCACGGCCAAGATCGGGGTTGCGATGCACCAGGCGGCGCGCGGCCCAGAGGATCACCGCAAGCATGAAGGGCATTTCGAGCAGTTCCGCCGTGCGCACACCGAGACGCGGCACCAGCAGCGGCAGCCTTATCAAGGCCAGCGCAAAGCCGGCGCCGAACACGGTCAGGGAATAGATGATTGCGGCTCGAACGATACGCATCGGTGTTCCCCGTGTCCTCGGTCTGGTTTCCTTACTTGTACGTGACTTCGCACCCACTTGGATGCGGAGTGAGGTGCCGACTATTGCGGGAAGGTATCAAACCGGGGTGCTGCTGCCAGGTCATGATCCCAGTCGGCCCGGCTTCCCATGAAGATATGGGCATCCGCGGCAAGCGTCAGTGGCGTATCCAGACAACCGGCGGGGACAACCTGCATGGACCCCGATGCATGCGGCAGCGCCGAGCCGCAGACCCCACAGAAGCATTTGCGGTGTCGCGTTGCCGGAAGGTCGAAGCAGCGGACATGCTCAAGCCCCGGACAGCCACTCGACCGTTGCCGCGGACAGGAAGACATTGGCTGCATGAGCCGAACCGGTGTCCTTGCGGCAGTACGCACAATGGCAAAGATAGAAATGCTCGATCTCGCCAACCAGCTTGAAACGTACCGCCTGGCAGAGGCATGAACCGCGATGTTCTGTGTGCATGGGACTCCTGATTGTCGTGCTGTTTACTTGTTCGTGCCGCTGGTGCCCGGCGAGAGTGGAAGCAGTATCGGGCAGACAGGCCGTTGCTGTCCTTCTCCCGCCCATGCCCGGGCAGACAATCCGCCTTCAATCGGCGGCCGCGTCCGTTTCGTGGCGAGTATGCGCTGCGGCGATCTGTCGTACGGCATCGGCAGTCGGAAGCACGGATCCGAGTTCAAGCTTCGCACCCCGGAATTGCTCGAAAATCCGGCGGTGCGCAGCGCAGGACCAGGCATCCTCGCGTGTGTAGTAATCGCCAACCCAGGCTTGCAGGTTTTCCAGCATGGCATCCTGCTGCTCCGGCGACGCATACTTGTGCGGCTCCCAGGGGCGTTGCCGATTGTTGGCCAGACAGACTTCCAGTCCGGGGTTGAGGAACACAAGCACGGTGCAGTGCGCTGATGCCGATTGCACCAGCTCCCCGTAGCAACCCTCGACAACCCAGCGGGGATGGTCGGCGATGAACGCTGACAGTGACTCGGCGATCGCCTGCGCCGGGCGTTGTACAGCCACCTTGCCCGGCTCCCATACAATGGAGTCCAGATCCAGGTGGTCCAGTTCATGCGCCTGCGCCAATGCGGCAGCACTGGTACTTTTGCCGGAACCGGAATTGCCGTAGAGCAGAATCTTCATGGTGCGGATTTCATCAGGGGTGACTGGCAGGCGCCGAAACCTCAGCCGGGCTTGCTCGGGGCCCTCGGCCAGGTCCATGCGTACCAGACCACCATCGCGGTCAGTAACGCCTCCAGTGCGGCAAAGAACTTGTAGAAATACCACCCGGCCTGGATGGCGAGCAGGATCATCATCAGGGTATAGATGACGCCAAAGATGATGTTCAGCAGCCTGCTTGCCCGTGGGCTGAGCGCGGCAGACAGGAAAACCAGCACGCTCGGGATGGCAAGCAAGGCGGAGGCCCCCAGCAGGGCACCCTGGGTCACGTCGCCAAACAGGCCCCTGCCTTGCAACATCCCTTCAAGCTTGCCGGGAACATACAGCTCGAAGTAGTCGCAGTAGATGTAGCACAGGACCGTCGATGCCCATAACAGGCTGAGCTTGAGTTTTGTGTGGAGTTTGAAATCGGTGAGCTGTGACATGCAGGCTTGCCTTGTAGTGAACTGGGTGCAGCATCTGGGCCGGAATTCACGAGCTGGTGCGCGTCAAGCTGCGGCAGTCGCAATCAGGAACTGCCGGTGCGGTCAGGCCGTTGCATCTCCGGTGTGTCCTTGCAGATGGCGCAGTGCTGGTTGTTGCGGGCCTGAACATATCGGCTGACCGTGAACACGCTTGCCGAAATGATGCTCCAGATCGCCGCCTGGTTCACCGAGTAGAGCAGATCATGGCCCCGAAGCATTTGTGCAAGGCCGATGATGACAAAGGCCCCGGCCAGCACGGTGAGAAAACGCAGTATCCAGAATCGGGTGCCCATGGAATTGGTCCTGGTGATGCCTGAAGCCTGAATCCGTGGCAAGCGGCCGGGTGCCGTCCATTTATCCGTCCCGGCATTCTATCGCTTTCACGCAGGGGCAGGGTGGCGACATGCCGGGCCTTGTCGGCATGTCTCGGCTGCCAACTTTGAGGCGGCTATCTGTCCGGACTATTCACGAACAGC
>CAWDBD010000019.1:0-127503 GCA_963800395.1 uncultured Gammaproteobacteria bacterium | reverse complement strand
ATTGCTGCTGTATATCACAACCTGATCCGATTGAGCCGTCGCCGAGATATTCCCTGTAGGTTGCAGAAGGATGCCGAAAAGTCAGAGGGTCAGCTCTTGCCTTTTACCTGTTGAAGCAAAAATGGGATAGTGACTGGACAAAGGCTGCCAAGGGGGCGGCATGGCGAGACCACTGAGGCTGGAGTATGCGGGTGCGCCGTATCACGTGACGTCGCGTGGTGATCGGCACGAGGCGATCTATTAGGATGATGCGGATCGCACGGGGTTTCTTGCCTTGTAGAGCCGGGTTTGCGAACAGTGCAACTGGATCTGCCACGCCTACCTGCTTGAATTGACCCGCTACATTGTCCTGAATCCGGTGCGGACCGGGATGGTGCGCAGCGTCCACGAATGGCGATGGAGCAGTTACCCGGCAATGATGAAGCACGCGACGTGCCCGGAATGGCTTCACCTCGAGTAGCTGCTGGTAGCCTTCGCCGAACACAGGGGTCAGGTCATTGCAGCCTACAAGCGCTTTGTCACTGATGCCGTAGTCCGAGGTACGCCTTGGGACGACCTGCGCAGACAGGTATTCCTGGGGGACGTTCGCATTGTGGAGTCTACGCAGGAGCGCATTGACCGGGCCGAGCCACTGTCGGAGATCCCACGAACCCAACGCCGTCCGCCAGCGAAATCACTTGAGCACTTTGCTCGAAGCAACGACGGTGATAGCGCGATTTGCGCGGCCTACAACAGCGGTGGCTACACACTTCGACAGATCGGTGAACCATTCGGATTACACTACTCGCACTTATGCCGTGTCGTGAAAAAGCAAAAGGCAAGACCTGAGCCTGAGGCTCTCTGGTTAGCGTCCGCGCTTTTTGACGTTTCAGCTTGGCCACCCGTGCTATGGTCGGCTATTTTTGAAGGGGGAGCAGATGTGCTTTATCTCCGATGGCGAAGTGTTGTTGTCTGCATTTGGTACGATCTGATTTTCGTCTTGGTATCTATTCTGACCTGAGGTGCGCATGATAGGCCGTTTGCTCTCCCTGCTGGTGTGCGCGTTGTCGGTTTACATGTGCGTTAGGGTGTTGATGGGCTGCTGGATACCGGTGGTTGGCTGGATGGCGCCTCGCTGCAGTACCGGTGCATTGGTATTGACTGGCGCCGTTCTGGCAACTCAACTCAAGCGCCATGACAGCGCGGAGGAGAGGTTTATCTCGGGGTTTTTTGGTAGTGCCGCTTTTCTCGGGCTCTTGGTTTTATATCTAGTGGTGGAGTTTCCTTAACCCCGTAAGCCTTGCTTAGCTGCCAATTAGAGCTGGCTCCCGTCGGTTGGAAAGTAGTTGGACGACGATAAGTGCTTTCCTCCATGCTACACACCATGTTCTGGAGAGAAACCATGAGACGAAAGAGACGTACCCATTCGCCGGATGTGAGGGTCAGGTCTTGCCTTTTACCTGTTGAATGAACAATGCGATAGTGACTGGACAAGGGCCCTCCAAGGGCGGGTGCCATGGCGAGACCGCTGAGGCTGGAGTATGCGGGTGCGCTGTATCATGTGACATCGCATTCTGAATCCGGTGCGGACCGGGATGGTGCGCGGCGTACACGAATGGCCATGGAGCAGTTACCCGGCAATGGTGAACCACGCGACGTGCTGGGGCTGGCTTCATTTCGAGTAGCTGCTGGCAGCGTCCGCCGAACACTGGGGCCAGGTCATTGCAGCCTACAAGCGCTTTGTCACTGATGGCGTAGGTCGTGGTGCGCCCTGGGGCGACCTGTGCATCCAGAAATTCTTAGGGTTCGTTTGCTTTGTGGAGGCAAGATTGGAGAAAATTGACCGAACTCAGCCACTAACGGAGTTCCCGCGAACACAACGTCGTCCCCTGCCAAGTCACTTGAGCGCTTTGCTCGAAGCAACGGCCGTAATAGCGCGATTTGCGCGGCCTACAACAGCGGTGGCTACACGCTACGGCAGATCCGCGAACATTCCGGGTTACTCTACTCGCGCATAAGACGTATCATGAACAGGGCAAAAGGCAAGACCTGACCCTGAGACCACTGTACTAAATTAATGGATGGTGCACAAAGTGTCTGTAGATACAGTTGATCCGTTCTTGTCTTTCGTAACTATTGTTTTTGGTTCGTTAGCATTGAGCATTGTGATTGGTACGATTAATACGTGCCTGAGCCGAGGTCCGGAGGCTACCATCTCTATGCGAATTGGAGCTCGTGTATTCGCGGCTATTCTCGGGGTCGCGTCAGGTGGTGTTGTGGCGGATCGGGATATGCGTAGAGATTTCTACTGTGTACGCGATCGGACATACAATTTTTGGCAGAAATTAGCTTGTAGTATCGGTGGGTGCTGGGCTATGAGCTTTTCTCTAGCCTTCATAGCGTTCGGGATCTGGATCATCCTTTTAAAATGATCTCATTTTCGAAACCATTAAATTATCAATTTTGCTATGACTGATGGCGTAGGGTGGGATGCGCCCTGGAACGACCTCTGTCGGAAATCCCGCGAATACATCGCCGACCGCGTGCGAAGTCACTTGAGCACTTTGCTCGAAGCAACGGCCGTGATAGCGCAATTTGCGCGGCCTACAACACCTGTGGCTACATACTTCGGCAGATCGGTGAACATTTCGGACTACACTAGTCGCGCGTATGCGGTATCGTGAAAAAGGCAAAAGGCAAAACCTGACCCCTGATTTCAAACGCCCGCTCCGGAGCCTAAACCTGAGTCTCTGGAGACCAACCAATCATTTATAACCTTGATGTAGCGCTATGCCAGAGATTCAACCGCTGCACTCCAATTTGATAGATGTACTCCGCACTAGCCGGTTCGCACGTCATATGGTTGAATTGCGCGAACGTGCTGACCAAGGAGAGAGTGCTGCAGCGTTGACTCTCGGCGAAATCTACTTTCGCGGTGGCGATGGCATTCACAAGGATTGTTCTGCCGCGCGTTATTGGTTTGAGAGGGTCGATTTGAACTATGATGGAACGGCGTATCCTGCCTGGCGACTTGGGGTGATGTATTTTAAGGGTCAAGGTGGTCCGAAGGATATAAATAGGGCAGCGAAATATTTCCGAAAAGCAGTTTTGCGCGGGCATTATCCTAGTAGAATGCTGCTCGCTATCCTCTACAAAAAAGGGGCCGGCAGTGTAGATAAGTCCCGAACTTCTGAAACTATCCTTCGTTCTACAGTGTCTAATTCAGAATTGAAAATCAGCATGCGATTGATTGCATCGATGTGGTTATCGATATTTACGAAGCCATTTCAGGTAAAATAAATATCGGTTAAATAACGGTTCCAGGTTAACCTTCTGAAGGTCCTTGAAGCGAAAGCCCGCTAAATGCGGGCTTTTTGTGCGTTTTGAGGTCATGTCTTGCCTTTTGCCTGTTGAAGCAACGATGCGATAATGATTGGGCAAGGGCTGCCAAGCGAGGCCGGCATGGCGAGACCGCTGAGGCTGGAGTTTGCGGGTGTGCCGTATCACGCGACGCCGCATGGTGATTGGCGCGAGGCGATTCATGAGGATAATGCGGATCGCAACGAGTTTCCTGCTTTGTTGGGCGAGGATTGCGGTCAGTGCAACTGGAGCTGCCACGCCTACGTGCTTGTGTTGACCCGCTACATTGTCCTGAATCCCGTGCGGACCGGGATGGTGCGCGGCGTACACGAATGGCCATGAAGCAGTTAACCGGCAACGGTGAATCAGACGACGTGCCCGGGCGGGCTTTACCTCGAGTGGCTGCTGGTAGCCTTCGCCGGATGCAGGGTCAGGCCATTACAGCCTAAAAGCGCTTTGTCGCTGTGGAGGCCATGCAGGGGTGCAGTGCCCGGACCCAGCGACTGTCGGAGATCCCGCGAACACAACGCCGTCCGCCAGCGAAGACACTTGAGCACTTTGCTCGAAGCAACGGCCGTGACACAGCGGTTTGCGCGGCCTACAACAGCGATGGCTGCATGCTGCGGAAGATCCACGAACATCTGGAATTAGTCTACTCACACTTATGACGTGTCATGAGAAGCGCAAAAGGCAAGACCAGACCCTGAGGCCTCTTTCGCGAAACGGATGGCTACAACTTGAGTCCGGCCAACATTTAGTGATGGAGTTAAGGCGTAAGTCGAAAAGTAATTCGGAACACAGCCGGAGCAGTCATATGAAAAACCATAGCCCGCTCGTATTCCTTGCCTTTGCCTTGGCGGGGTGTGCTTCCGTGCCGGGCCGCTCTACAGATGCTGATCGAGGAGCTGATAGTTTCCCGCTGTCAATCTGTGAACTAGTTTCACAAGGTCTTGAGGAGGGACGGACAGCGAGGATTGCAGCGACATTTCGAACTGATGGATTCACCTATTCCTATTTAATAAGCAGAGGTTGTGGCAAGGATGGAGTTCTAGAACTCCAAGATAAGGAACGAACATCGCAAAGATCAGTTGTTTCGTTTCTTGACGCCGGGGATCGACGTTGCATCGAGAGGGGTGCGGGAGCGCTCTGCGTGCTAGAGGCAAACATTGATGCAGATATCCAGATCGTACGTAATAGAGATGGAAGACTTGCCGCAAAAACACTCGATGTAAACAAGTTTGAGTATGTCAACCCGCGCTAGTAGAGAAGGGATCAGAAACATTCTTCACCATCGCATATAATTGAATTTAACTTTGATCCCTCAGCTGCGTTGGCTTCTCGGGTTTTTGCAGAGTCTCCCTGCAACCTTCCGATCGCATCAGGGAGGCTCCCCGATCGAAACGGTGGGTGATATCCGGGGCTCGCAACACGCGGGACCGAAGGCTTTGCGCTTGTCGACAGAAGCGGCTAATTGGTGGGCCCTTGCTGGATTCCATGTGACATCGGGAATGTCATGCTCCAAGGAACTCGTACACGAGAACCGGCGCTTGAAGAAGATGTACTGCGATGCCAGGCTGAGTCCGGGTCTGCCAAGGCAAGTTCGGTCACGACGAGTGTTGGGCCATCCCAACTCAAGAGAATGGCAGTATAGGGGACTTCCGGTTACGGGTTCAGCTATCCTCAGGGTAATTGTTGGATAACCCGGTTGCCGGTCGGCCATGCTGACATGGCACTGAGCACTACTTTTGGTCCAATTGTTTTGAGGAAGATTGCATGAAAGGAATTTTAGGCACAGCGGCCGCCATCACAATGCTTGTTTTGACGGGGGCAGGGCCGGCCTCCGGAACGCCTGTTGGGACTGTGCGCGCAGCGCCCACTGCTGAAGGAAAGGATGCTGCCCTCAAATTGCAGAAGGCGTTCGCTGATCTGAGGCGGAGTGACTATGAGGCCGCCGTTCCTGATTTGGACGCCACCATCGCGTCCAAGGGATTCAACCAGCTCTCGGCCGAATACAGATTCCTGGTGTTGAACGTGGCCGGAAGTCTTGCATTCGATAGCCATAAGTACGACAAAGCCCATCGTCTTGCCGTCAGGGCCACTGGGTTTCATCAGGCTGATGCAGCCACATGGTTCACTCGCCTTTTTTCGGCGTATAACATCGACAACAACCATGATGCCGGACTGTGCGTTGCCGCCATCGCAGCGGGGTGGCCGGACAAGCTCGACGAGATCCGTGCCGGGGTCATTGCGCAGATCCATCGGCAGCTGCGCAAGGCTGATGACGGTGATGTCGATGGCGACATGATGAATGCATTGTTTGACGCAAAGTGGCAGAGCGAGCAATCCACCTACGACAAGATGTGGCGTGATCTCGTCTTGATACAGATCCAGCATGGTGGCCTGGAGCGTGCCCGCCACATAGCCCGTCGTATTCGATCAGCCGAGACGGCTCTCAGCATGCGAGTTGACAAGCGATTTGATCCCATCACGCGCACTCATCCGGAGTGGTTCAGTGTAGACAGGCTGCTCGCCGCCCAGATCAAGAAAGCCGAGGCGCGAATCAAGGCGCATCCAGATCAGGTCGAAGCTGTGAACAGGCTACAGAACTTGCTCCTGCTCAAGCAGGAGAGCGCCAAGGTGCTTGCGGTAAGTGACGCGGTTGTCGCTCATGCCGAACACGGCGAGGGCGAGAAGGCCTATGTTGATTTCGGTGACAACTATAACTGGGTTCTGAATAAGCGTGCACGCGCGTTCGCTCTCCAGGGCCAATGGAACAAGGCCGCCAGCGAGTTGCAACGTGCTTTGCGGCATCCCGAATCTGGCGCCATGAACGTCAGCCAATCGATCAATCTCGCTGATCTGTATACCGACATGGGCGAACCCGACAAGGCGGAAAACGCGATTCTTGAGGTCGGCAGGATGTCACCCTATGGTCTAATGCAAATCAACTATATGCGTTTGCAGATTGCCATTGAAAGGAAAGAAGCCGAAAACATCGCCAAGTATATGAAATACCTGCGCAAACATCGCAAAGATGACATCGCAACCTGGCAGCGTGCACTGTTGAAGCACGGAGATCTCGATGATGCCGCAGCACTGCTGGTGAAACGGCTTGAAAAGCCTGAGTGGCGCAATCAGGCGCTGGTAGATATGCAGCATTATGCAGAAGTAGAACAGACCCCGATCATGAAGGTGATGTCCCAGCGCTGGCGCGCCGTGACGTCCCGCCCTGAGGTGCAGGTCGCACTGGAAAAGGTGGGACGGGTAGAGAGCTTCGGCATCATTGCCCCAATGTACTGAGCGGCAACACAACTTGCCATGTTCTGCATCACTTGCCTGGCCGGCTTTGATTTGAGGGTCAGGGCTTGCCATTTGCCAACTCGCGATGGCGCGTCCAGAGACACACTCCCACCGCTGCACAATATACGGCAGCGTAGTCCGAATAAGGCAAAACGCAAGACCTGACCCTCGAAATGCACAGACGGATCCTTTTTGAAGTATTGGCACCAAATGAGTGGAAATATCGGGAGTCTATTGTTCGTTTGTGGAATCGCGGTTGAATTCTGTCCAGTTGCCGCATTTCTTGTCTGGACGATACTTATAATTAACGTTCTCGTGGCCATTTTGAATTTCTTGGCAACGGATGCAGCGGCGAGTCAAGGGAGCTGCGTAAACGGGAGGCAGGGGGCAGTCGCGCAGCTTACATTTGATATCATGGGGATAATTTCGGGTTTTGCGGGCACGGCAGCATTGCTGATAATGGGAATAATAAGTGACATACAACACCGCCTGTTGGACGTTCAGATTGAGGGGTGTTCGAACCCATGACTAAAATTACTGTTGAATGTATCGGTTTTCTCGTACTTGCGTCGATTCCGGGGGGCGTTTTTGGGTTTATTTCGGCATCGATGTTTAAGAAGCGTTTTGGATCTACAAAAAAGTTCTTCCGTATCCCGTTTGGTTGGTGGTTTGGCCTTTGCATGGAGTTTATTTCCACTATATTTTGGCCGGATCATTTGTATTATATGGTCCTTTTGGCGATCGTATTGGGGGTTGTTGGGATGATGTGCTTTATGATTCCCCGGAATCTATACTTGTACGGCAAACGCATGGACTAGCTGGCTGTTGAGAAACTCCCCCGGCCCGCGGTTGTCATAGATTCTATCAATCACTGACCGGGACCGGAATGCGCAGTGTAGACGTCCAGCGACTCGGCATGTTTTCCTGCGTTTCGGTCGAACACCGCGGGCCGCGAAAGCATTGAGTTACCACGAGGCTAAGCACGAGGCTAAGGGTCTATCTTCGGATTATGCAGCTGACGGGGCTGTGATTGAAGGGTAGACTGAACTCGGAGGAGCTAAGCTCATTTCTGGTGTATGGACGAGATAGAAGTATGGCGTACCCTGCTGGTTGATCACACCACGATCACAACCAGCAAAAAGGAGTACGCCATGCCTCATCCTACCCTGCAAGCTCTTTCACAACCAGAACCCGAGGACACCGATCCGTTGCACGCGCTGCTGCGGGAGGGCGCGCGCGACCTGATTGGCAAGGCCGTTGAGGCCGAGCTCGCCAGCTTTCTGGTCGGGTATGACGATGCGCGCCTTGACGATGGCCGCAAGGCGGTCGTGCGCAACGGCTACCTGCCGCCACGTACCGTGCAGACCGGGATCGGTGATGTGGGCATCAAGGTGCCCAAGGTTCGCGACCGGCCCTACGTGTCAACATAGGACCCAACAGCTCTTCCCGGCTTTTATCTATAACATACGGGCAGAGTGAGTGGACTACCTATGACTACCAACGTGCCTGTCAGCGCCGAAATCCAGCCTGATCCGAAGCTTGAGAAACGCACACGCCGACGCTTCAGTGCTGCCGAGAAGCAACGCCTTTTGGCGGAAGCCGAAGCGCTGCCGCATGGCGAGAAGGGCGCTTGGCTGCGCCGCAATGGCCTGTATGCTGCCCAGCTTTCCACCTGGCGCAAGCAGCAGGCAAGCAACGGCCTGGAAGGGCTGAAGCCAAAGGCTCCTGGCCGCAAGGCGGTCGACCCGCGAGATCGGCAGATCGAGCGCCTCAAGCGCGACAACGCGCGCCTGAATCGGCGTGCGGAGGTCGCCGAGCAACTGGTCGAGCTCCAAAAAAAAGTTTTCCAACTGGTCGAGGACGCGCAGCACGGGACGCGCTCGTGAACGCGATTGCCAACGGCCCAGCCGGTTTGTCCAAACAGCGCATCTGTCAGGCACTGGGACAGCCGCGACACCGCTGTTATCCCGATCGTCGACGGCGCGCCAAGGTCAGCGCCAAGGCATCGCCGCGTCGGCTCACGCCTGCGCAGGATGAGGCGATCATGGACTGCCTGCACTCTGAGCGCTTCTGTGATGCCGGCCCGCGCCAGGTCCATGCGCAACTGCTCAATGAAGGCGTAAGCTTCCCTGTCAAGCAGACATTTGTAAAGTAGAACCCTTGGCGGCTTTGAATTCGGCGGGCGTCAGATCGCCCAAGCTGTCATGGGGTCGCTGTTCGTTGTATTCGATCATCCACCAGTAGGCCGCCTCGCTGACATCTTCCATCCGGGTAAACAGGTGCTGGTCGAGTACCTCTTCACGGAACGTTCGATTGAAGCGCTCGATGTAGGCATTCTGGTTGGGCTTGCCGGGCTGGATGTACCGGATCGCCATGCCGTTGGCCTTGGACCACTGGACAAAGGCTTCGCCCAGGAACTCGGGACCATTGTCGGTACGCAGCACCTGTGGCAGACCATGGTCGCGCTTGAGCTGCTCGAAGATGCGGACCAGGCGGTTGGAGGTGGTGGAGGTATCGACTTCGATGTGCAGAGCTTCTCGGTTGAAGTCGTCGATGACGTTGAAGGTTCGGAACCGACGGCCACAAGCCAGCGCATCGGATACGAAGTCGGCTGACCACACTGCATCGGGCTGCCGGGGCACGTACAGGGGCACACGCTGACGTTTGGGGATGCGGCGCCGAGCCGGTCGCCTCAAGTTCAATCGCATGGCCTTGTACACGCGGTAGATCCTCTTGTGGTTCCAATGCGGCTGCATGCGCTTGAGCAGCTTGCAGCATTTCCAGAAGCCGCGACTGGGGCGTTCCTCGACCAGCCTGGCAAGTGCAGCGATAAGCTCGGCATCACGGATCGTCCAATGCACCGGCGGCCGATACCAGGCTGCCCGTGACAACCCCACGCAATCACAGGACCGGCGCAGGGGTCTTGCGTGTACCTCGCAAAGGTAACGCACGGCTTCGCGCTTCTGCTCCGGCCCTAGAGTTTTTTTGCAATGAGATCCTTCATCGCAGCGTTGTCCAGCGCCATCTCGGCATACAGGCGCTTGAGCTTGCTGTTCTCCGCTTCCAGCTCCTTGACCCGCTTGAGGTCAGACGCTTCCAGACCGCCGTACTTCGATTTCCACTTGTAGTAGGTGGGCGTGCTGATGCCGGCCTGGCGGCAGATATCCTTGACCGGCACGCCGGCATCGGCCTGCTTGAGGATGTTGATGATCTGGGTCTCGGTGAATCGGGACTTCTTCATGGGAACCTCCTGGGTGAGTAACATGCCAGAAAGTTCTACTTTTGGGGTGTCTGCGGTTCGGGGAAGCTTACGGGATCAGCTTGCCGAGTTCGCCGGCTGCGGGCCGAACATGTACATCAGCAGACCCATGGGCAGGCCCAGGACGGCGGCCAGCACCAGAAAGCGGAGCTGCTTGACGCTTACCGTCATGTCCGGTCGCAACCAGGCCGTGGCGCTGATACCCAGCACCATGGCGCCGAGGGTCATCCACAGCAGCGCATCGGCCAGCCATTGCCATTCCGGCGTGGGGCTGACCAGTGGCAGGAAGGTCTGGATGACCAGGAAGCCGACGAGCACGACGCTCAGGCGGTACCGGTTTGTGGGGCTGATGTCGTTCAGCATGGCCGTATGGGATCGTGGAGGTTCTCTGGATAGTGGGGTAATTCTACCAAATCGGAGCGTCCGATTCGTGAACCTGTACGGCGTTTCAGAGGGCTCATGGGGCTGGGTAGGGTGCCGCTGAGGGACGAAGCGCACCGTGGCGGGAGACCACGGATGGTGCGCTTCGCTGCGCTCAGCAGCACCCTACCCGGGTCGGAGCGCGCCGCGGAGTGAGGGTTTGGATGGTGCGCTTCGCTTCGCTCAGCGGCACCCTACTTGGGCGGGGCGCGCCGTGGTCTGGCGCTCGGTGCGCTTCGCTGTGCTCAGCGGCACCCTGCGTGTGGCGAAGTGCACCGGAACCTGGAGCTTCGGATGGTGCGCTTCGCTGCGCTCAGCAGCACCCTACTTGGCTCAAGCGCCGAGGGTGAGGAGGGAGGCGTTGCCGCCGGCGGCGGTGGTGTTGATGGTGATACGCGCTCGCAGGCCAAGCGGGGCAGGTAGTGCGGGCCGCCGGCCTTGGGGCCGGTGCCGGACAGGCCTTCGCCGCCGAAGGGTTGCACGCCGACCACGGCGCCGATCTGGTTGCGGTTGACGTAGCAGTTGCCCACCTTGACGCGGCTGGCAATGTATTCGGCGGTGTCGTCGACGCGGGTGTGGATGCCCAGGGTGAGGCCGTAGCCGGTGCCGTTGATGGCGTCGATGACCTTGTCCAGGTCCCTGGCCTTGTAGCGCACCACGTGCAGGACGGGGCCGAAGACTTCGCGCTCGAGGTCGCTGATGGAGCCGATTTCGTAGACGCGCGGTGCGAAGAAGCTGCCGTGCTCGCAGTCCGGGCCGAGCTCGGCCTGGGCCAGTTTCCTGGCGCTCTTGTCCATTTTCTCGGCATGCTTCTCCAGGATGTCCAGAGCGTCCTGGTCGATCACGGGGCCGACATCGGTGTCGATGTTGCCGGTGTAGCCGACGGTCAGTTCATCCATGGCGCCGGCCAGCATGGTGATGATGTGGTCGGCAACATCTTCCTGCAGGTACAGCACGCGGCAGGCCGAGCAGCGCTGGCCGGCCGAATCGAAGGCCGAGGCGACGACGTCCTTGACCAGTTGTTCGGGCAAGCGCCGAGGAGTCGGCGATCATGGCGTTCTGGCCGCCGGTCTCGGCGACCAGTGCGGCAATTGGTGCGTCCCGGTCGGCCAGGGCGCGGTTGATGGCGCGCGCGGTTTCGGTGGAGCCGGTGAAGGCGACGCCGGCCACGCGCGGATCGGAGGTCAGCGGCGGGCCGACTTCGGCGCCATCGCCGGGCACCAGTTGCAGCACGTCCTTCGGCACGCCGGCCTTGTGCAGAAGCTGGGTGCCCAGGCTGGCTATGAGGGTGCTTTGCTCGGCGGGCTTGGCCAGTACCGCATTGCCTGCCGCCAGGGCGGCGCTGACCTGGCCGGTGAAGATGGCCAGGGGGAAGTTCCACGGGCTGATGCACACGTAGACGCCCCGACCGTGCAGGCTCATGTGGTTGGTTTCGCCGGTGGGTCCGGGCATCTCCATGGGCTTGCCGAACTGCTCGCGACATTGCGCGGCGTAGTAGCGCAGGAAGTCCACCGCTTCGCGCACTTCGCCGACCGAGGCGGAGATGGATTTGCCCGCCTCGCGGATGCAGCAGGCGATCAGCTCGGCATGGTTTTCCTCGTACAGGTCGGCGGCGCGCTCCAGGATGCTGGCGCGCTCGTCGGCCGGGGTGCGGTCCCACGCGGGCTGCGCCTTGACGGCGTTGCCGATGGCCTTGTCCACGTCCTCGGCGGTGGCTGCGGTCCACTGGCCCACCTGCAGGCGATGGTCGGCCGGATTGATGACGCTAACGGTTTCGCCGCCGCCACTGGCGCCGGGAATCAGGGGCGCGGCCTGCCAGGCGTCCTGGTACTGGTTGGCGGCTTCGGCCAGTTCGGTGAGTTCGTTGTCGTTGGCCAGATTGATGCCCATGGAGTTTTTCCTGGTGGAGCCGAACAGATTTTCGGGAAGCGGAATGCGCGGGTGCTGCTTGGGTTCGGCCTCGCGCGCGAGGCGGCAGGGGTCGGCAACCAGTTCGTCGATGGGTTGCTCCTCGTCCAGAATCTGGTTGACGAAACTGGTGTTGGCGCCGTTTTCCAGCAGCCGGCGTACCAGGTAGGGCAGCAGTTCCTTGTGGCTGCCGACCGGCGCGTACACGCGGCAGGGCACGTTGAGCTTGCCCTCGCCCATGACCTCGCCGTACAGATCCGAGCCCATGCCGTGCAGGCGCTGGAACTCGAAGGTGCGCTCGCCGGCCAGGTGCTGCACGGCGGCGATGGTGTGCGCGTTGTGGGTGGCGAAGGCCGGGTAGATCCATTCCGGGTCGGTATCCAGAAGCTGGCGCACGCAGGCCAGATAGGACACGTCGGTATTGGGCTTGCGCGTGAACACCGGGTAGCCCACCAGGCCCAGCTCCTGGGCATGCTTGATCTCGTAGTCCCAGTAGGCGCCCTTGACCAGGCGTACGGACAGTCGGCGCTGGGTGCGCGGGCCAGGTCGGCCAGCCAGGCGATGACGGCCGGCGCACGCTTCTGGTAGGCCTGCACGGCCATGCCGAAGCCGTGCCAGCCTTCCAGCGACGGGTGGGTGGCGATGTACTCGATGACGTCCAGCGAGGCGGACAGGCGGTCGGCCTCCTCGGCGTCCACGGTAATGCTGATGTGCTTTTCGGCGGCCAGTTGCGCCAGTTTCAGCAGGCGCGGCGCCAGTTCCTCGCGCGCCCGGCGGCGGTTCATGGCCTCGTAGCGCGGGTGGATGGCCGACAGCTTTACCGAGATCGAGGGTGCCTGATGCAGGTCGTCCCAGGGGCCACGCTTGCCGAGCATGGTGATGGCGTTGGCGTAGGCGTCGAAGAAGCGCTGGGCATCGGCCTCGGTGAGCGCGGCCTCGCCCAGCATGTCGAACGAATAGCGGTATTGCCGGTGTGCCTTGCGCTCGGCCCGCTTCAGGGCCTCGTTGATGTTGCGGCCCATCACGAACTGGTGGCCCATGATGCGCATGGCCTGGCGCACGGCCAGGCGGATGGCCGGTTCGCCACTGCGGCTCACCAGGCGGCTCAGCGTGCCGGCGTAGTTCTTGCGGGTGTCTTCGCCCAGATGGATCATGCGCCCGGTCAGCATCAGGCCCCAGGTCGAGGCATTGACCAGCACCGACTCGCTGCCACCCAGATGCTCGTCCCAGTCGGCGTCGCCCAGCTTGTCGCGGATCAGGCGGTCGATGGTGGCGCTGTCGGGAATCCGCAGCAGGGCCTCGGCCACGCACATCAGCAGCACGCCCTCCTCGCTGGACAGGTCGTACTGACGCATGAAGAACTCGATGGCGGTCTGGTCGTCAGCGCGCTTGCGTACCCGGCGCACCAGATCCGCGGCCTTGTCCATGATCTGCCGCTGTTCGTCGGCTGGCAGGGTGGCGCGCTGCAACAGGGCCTCGACAACGTCAGCCTCGGCTGACGACCATGCGTCGGAAATGGCTTGCCGCAGCGGGCTCTCGGTCTCGGCCAGCTCGGTGCGAATGATGGGGTCGGTCACAGTCAATACATGCCTCGGTTGTGGGTGGGTGGGGCTTGCCTGCCCGCAAGGCGACCATTGTACGGCCCGAGATTAATATTGTCTGTGCGCTATAATCCGGCGGCTGCAAGGCCACGGAAATGCGGATGCGGCGGCGTTTTCCTGTAGCCAAATTGGAACACAATCGACCGAACTTCGACAGGCCAACCGCGTTTCAATCTTGCCGACCCGCGCATGCGGGACTATCATGCATGGCTTGAAGCGACGTTTCTGACCATGATCGAGGTCAATCCGGATACACGAAGCGAGCCCGGTGTCACGACACTGCGGCTGCGGCCGAATCGCGCCTTGAGTCGGCGCGGCATGTGGATTCTGGGTTGCGTTCTGGCGGGATCGACGTTGATCACGGCTGTGATCGGGGCCGAACAGGGGAATGTCTACGCTCCACTGTTTGCGCTGATCGAGTCGCTGGCGGTTGCCGTTTGCCTGGTTCTGGCCTGGCATGGCGGCAGCCGCTACGAGTGCATAAGGCTGGATGCCGATGTGCTTGAGGTGGAGGCAGGTCCCGGCCGCCATCGCACGCGATTCCAGTCTGGCTGGGTTCGGGTGCGGTTGCTGGAGGGCAGCGACCGGCAGCATTTGCTGTTGGCATCGCATGGACGCAGGCTTGAAATCGGGGCGTTTCTCGCTGATCCGGAACGCGAGGCGTTGCTTCAGAAATTGAATGCGGTGTTGAGTGGCCTGAAGGCCCCACGTCGCGACAGCACATTGAGTCGGGATGTTTTATGAGCATTAGGCAATTGATGACCGGACTGACAGCGGTGAGTGCGTTGTTCACTGGCGCCGCGTGGGCCAATCCGAAGCCTTGGCAGTTGAACATGACCAAGGGCGTGACGCCGACATCGCAAGAGGTCTACCACCTGCACATGCTGGCCTTCTGGGTCTGCGTGGTCATCGGAATCGTGGTCTTTGGCGCGATGATCATCGCCATGTTCCGCTTTCGCCAGTCCAAGGGTGCCGTGGCAGAGAAATGGAGCCACAACACCAAGCTGGAGCTGGTCTGGACCGTGGCCCCGGTGCTGATTCTGGTGGCCCTGGCATGGCCGGCCACCAGGATTCTGGTGAAGATGTCCGATACCACCAATTCGCAGATGACCGTGAAGATCACCGGTTATCAGTGGAAGTGGCGCTACGACTACATCGACTACAAGGGCCAGCCGGTCGACAAGGTTGGTTTCATGTCCAAGCTGGACGAGAAAAGCGACAAGACCAGGCAGCTCGATTCGGGTCTGAGCCCGTGGGACGTGAAGAGCGATGGCTATCCCAGCTATCTTCTGAATGTCGATCATCCGCTGGTGGTTCCCACCAACACCAAGATCCGCTTCATGATCACAGCCGGCGACGTGATCCATGCCTGGTGGGTACCGCAACTGGGCTTCAAGACCGATGCCATCCCGGGCGTCGTCAATGCGGCCTGGGCGAAAATCGAGAAGCCGGGCACCTACCGCGGCCAGTGCGCCGAATTGTGCGGGCAGGACCACGGCTTCATGCCGATCGTGGTCAAGGCAGTACCGCCGGCCGAGTTCAGCAACTGGCTGGCAGCGCAGGAAGACCAGGCACGTTTCCAGCGCGCCCGCAGCACCGCCCAGACAGACTCCACCCAGACGAGCCCCGCCGCAGCGCAACCGCGCGGCTGATAACGAGCAGGATCAGGACCAGAGGTCATCGCAATGGCACACGCAAGCACAATCGAGCACGACGAGCATCACGACGCACCCAAGGGCTTCTTCAAGCGCTGGGTGTGCTCGACCAATCACAAGGACATCGGCACGATGTACCTGGTTTTCTCGCTGGTGATGTTCTTCATCGGCGGGTCGATGGCGATGATCATCCGTGCCGAACTGTTCGAGCCCGGGCTGCAGCTGGTGCAGCCATATTTCTTCAACCAGATGACGACCATGCACGCGCTGGTCATGATCTTCGGCGCGATCATGCCGGCTTTCGTGGGCCTGGCCAACTGGCTGGTGCCGATGATGGTTGGTGCGCCGGACATGGCGCTGCCGCGCATGAACAACTGGTCGTTCTGGATTCTGCCGTTCGCCTTCCTGTTGCTGCTGTCGACCCTGTTCCTGCCCGGCGGCGCACCGGCCGGCGGCTGGACCATGTATCCGCCGCTGTCGATCCAGGGTGGTGACAGTATTGCCTTCCTGATCTTTGCCGTGCACATGATGGGCATCAGCTCGATCATGGGCGCCATCAACATCATTGCCACCATTCTCAACATGCGCGCACCGGGGCTGGACCTGCTGAAGATGCCGGTGTTCGTGTGGTCGTGGCTGATCACCGCCTTCCTGCTGATCGCCGTGATGCCGGTGCTGGCCGGTGCCGTGACCATGCTGCTGACCGACAAGTATTTCGGTACCAGCTTCTTCAATGCCGCCGGCGGCGGTGACCCGGTGATGTTCCAGCACATTTTCTGGTTCTTCGGTCACCCCGAGGTGTACATCATGATTCTGCCGGCCTTCGGTATTGTGTCGGAAATCATCCCCACCTTCAGCCGCAAGCCGCTGTTCGGCTACAAGGCCATGGTCTACGCGATGGCCTGCATCGCCTTTCTCTCGTTCATCGTCTGGGCGCACCACATGTTCACCGTGGGCATGCCGCTGGGTGGCGAGCTGTTCTTCATGTTCGCCACCATGCTGATCGCGATCCCGACCGGCGTGAAGGTGTTCAACTGGGTCACGACCATGTGGCGCGGGTCACTGAGCTTCGAGACCCCGATGCTGTTTGCCATCGCCTTCGTGATCCTGTTCACCATTGGCGGCTTCTCCGGCGTGATGCTGGCCATGGTGCCCGCCGACTTCCAGTATCAGGACACCTACTTCGTGGTCGCGCATTTCCACTATGTGCTGGTGACCGGTGCGGCATTCGCCATCATGGGCGCCGTGTACTACTGGATTCCCAAGTGGTCGGGCAACATGTACAGCGAAAAGCTGGGCAAGATCCACTTCTGGTCCAGCGTGATTTCGGTCAACGTGCTGTTCTTCCCGCAGCACTTCCTGGGCCTGGCCGGCATGCCGCGCCGCATCCCCGATTACAATGTGGCCTTTGCTGATTTCAACATGATCAGCTCGATTGGCGGGTTCTGGTTTGGTGCCAGCCAGTTGCTGTTCGTGGCCATGATCATCCATTGCGTGTTCAAGTCGCGCAAGCGCGCCACCAGCCAGGTCTGGGACGGCGCCCACGGCCTCGAGTGGACGCTGGCTTCGCCGGCGCCGCATCACAGCTTTTCCGTGCCGCCGGTGATTGATGACAGCAAGCTGGCGCATGGCGACGTGTCGCACTGAGCGCATGAGCCATGGATACCGTCTTGAACGATGACATGAAATCACGTCGCGCCGGTGTGCGCCGGGTGGCCTGGATCGGCTTTGCGGTCGCCCTGGCCCTGTACGTAGGGTTCATCCTGCGGGTTGTGCTCACTTCCTGAGCATTGGCGACCGGGTAACCACTGAACACGCAAATCGACATCGGTTTCACGAACTCAAACGCTCGCGGCCAAGCACACGCTACCGGGCAAACAGCAACAGGAAAAACGGGCATGGCAGAAAAAGGCGCTTATTTCGTTCCCCACGGCAGCATCTGGCCGATCGTCGGCTCGGTGGGTCTGTTCAGCACGATGTTCGGCTTTGCCCACTGGATCAACGGCCAGCCCAATCTGGGCCGAGGTGTGATGTTCACCGGCCTGGCGATCCTGGTGGTGATGCTGTTCGGCTGGTTCAGCAGTGTCATTCGCGAGTCGCTGGCGGGGCGCTACAACAGTCAGGTGGACGTTTCATTCCGCATGGGCATGATCTGGTTCATCTTCTCCGAGGTGATGTTCTTCGCGGCCTTTTTCGGTGCCCTGTTCTATACCCGCAACATGTCCATTCCATGGCTCGGCGGCGAAGGCCACGGCGTATGGACGCATCACTTCCTGTGGGACAACTTCAATGCGGCCTGGCCCACCAACGGGCCAGGCAATGTTGGTGGCACGTTCACCGTCATGCCGGCCTGGGGTATCCCTCTGCTGAACACCATGCTGCTGCTGTCTTCGGGCATCACCATCACCATTGCGCATCATGCGCTCAGGGCGGGTCATCGCACCCGACTGCTGGTGTTTCTGGGCCTGACGGTTGTTCTGGGCGCCACCTTCCTCGGCTTTCAGGTGCACGAGTACCGCGAAGCCTACGAGAATTTCAATCTGACGTTGCACAGTGGCATCTACGGATCAACCTTCTTCATGCTGACCGGATTCCACGGCCTGCATGTGACGCTTGGCGCCATCATGCTCACGGTGATGTGGTTCCGTTGCGCCAAGGGCCATTTCGACAAGGACAACCACTTCGGCTTCGAGGCCGTGGCCTGGTACTGGCACTTCGTCGACGTCGTGTGGCTGGGCCTGTTCCTGTTCGTATACGTGCTTTGAGCAGCAGAACCCGGGATTGACGGAGCGCGATCAGTTCATTGCGGTAGCAGCCACAGGATGCTGCCCGGCCCAGGAGCCTGGGCGGTAGAGTCACAAGCGGCATGGATGCGCCGGGTCAGGCGCATGCCTTTCCCGGCGTGCCGCTAGCAAGCGAGTCTAGTGAATGACGGCGTGCGGGTTCAGCCAACCCATCCAGATGCCCAGCACGATCATGCCGAAAAGGATTACTGACAGGCCGATGCGACGGGTGAGCGCCCAGACGGTGCGTCCGCTTGCGCCCTTGTCTCGTATCATGAAATACAGAGCCTGGAACAGCTCGAAAATCACCACCAGCAGCACGATGACCAGGATTATCTTGTATACGCTATGCATGCGATGGCTCCACGAGAGAAAACACGTTCGATTATAACCGGGATCGCTTCGGTCCTGCGGTCATGAGATTGCGCAAACCATCGTGGTGGGCCGTGCTTCTGACCGTGTTGGGCGTCGTGCTGTTTGTGCGGCTGGGTTTCTGGCAGCTTGATCGGGCCACCGAAAAGGAGCAGCTGCTGGCCCGCTTCTCGCATGCCAACGAGCAGCCCGTGAAAGCGTTCTCGCAGGTCGCCGACCGCATCGATCCGGACAGCTATCCGCATGTGCAGGTACGCGGTCGTTTTGAGGCCGACCACCGCTATATTCTCGACAACCAGACTCGTCACGGGCGCGCCGGCGTGGTGGTGTTCGTGCCGATGAAGGTCTGTGCCGACGCCGATACATGCCGCAGCTACCGCAGCCGCACGCTGCTGGTGGCGCTGGGCTTCCTGCGGCGGGAAAACGGGTCGCGAGTGCTGCCCCGCCTGCCACCGATACGGGACAGCGAGGTCACCCTCACCGGACTCTACGCGCCGCCGCCCGGGCGAGGATTGGAGCTGGGTGGCAACGCACTGGCCAGAGAGGACGCCTGGCCCAAGCTCACCACCTACATCGACCTCAAGCAGATAGCGCACGATCTCAATGTTCCCGTGGACTCGCGCGTGCTGCTGCTTGATCCGGATCCGGCCAGCGCCTACATCCGCAGCTGGACGCCGGCTACCATGCCGCCAACGCGCCATCGCGCCTATGCATTCCAGTGGTTCAGTTTTGCGCTGGCTGCAATCGTGATTTTCCTGGTGCTGCACCGCCAGACCCCGACAACAGATGACGATGATGACCATGAAACCCCGTAACCGCCGCCGCATGCAGCTGCTCCTGGTCGCTGCCGTGTTTGCGATTCCGCCCATTGCCGCGATGGTGCTGGGTGCGCTGGGCTGGCAGCCCGGCACGCGCAGCCATGGCCAGCCGATTCTGCCGCAACGCAGCGTGGGGAAGGTGGTTATACGCACGGCCGGAGGCGGCAGTTGGGCCTGGCGTGACAGCGAACCACGCATGAGCCTGGTGGCCCTGCCCGGACCGGGCTGCGCCAGTCAATGCCTGCAAACCCTGAAGCTGATGCGCAATGCGCGGATCACCTTGAACAAGAACATGAATCGCCTGCGCCTGCTCTACCTGGGCACGCCACCGACAGGTGAGCATGCCGATGAAGTCCTGCGCTCATGGACGGTCGGCAAGGATGTCGACCACGCGCTGGAAAAATACCGAACCGACAGACCGGATACGGTGTCGGCACTCCTGGTCGAGTCCAATGGCACCGCATTGAGCTGGTATCCGCCCGACTTCGATCCCAACGGCCTGCGCAAGGATCTGCAGAAGGTGATCCGCTGATGCGGCGCGTGCAGGTGGTAGCGGGCCTGGCGGCGCTGGCGGCGATCTTTGCCTTTGGTGTGGTGATGTTCGGTGCCTTCGTGCGCCTGTCCAATGCAGGCCTGTCCTGTCCGGACTGGCCCACATGCTACGGCCAGGTGACCTGGCCCAGCCAGACCCATGAAGTGGCCCATGCCGATGCGGCCTTTCCGATGCGGCCGGTGCAGACGCACAAGGCATGGCGCGAGCAGTCGCATCGCTTCCTGGCCGGTGGCCTGGGCGTGATGGTCCTGGCGCTGGCGCTGGTCGCCACCTGGCGTCGTCCGCGGTTCCGGCTGACGGTGATTCTTGCGGCCATTGCCGCGGCGGCGGGAACCCTGCTCTACATTGGCGGTTGGCCGGTACTGTCTTCCGTGCTGGCCGCGTTCGCCATCGCCGCGCCGCTCGGTGTGGCCGCCATCATGGTGCGGGAGCCGCCATGGCGTCTGGCCGTGCTGGCATTGGCGGTGATTGTTTTTCAGGCCATGTTGGGCATGTGGACGGTGACCTGGTTGCTGAAGCCGATCGTGGTGATGGGGCATCTGCTGGGCGGCATGCTGCTGTTCGCCCTGCTTTCCTACATCGCATTGCGTCTCATCGGCGTGGGTGACAAGGTCGGCCGCGATCCGGGCCTGCGCCGTCTGCTGGGGTTGGGTATCCTGCTGCTGGCCTGCCAGATTGCACTCGGTGGCTGGACCTCGTCCAACTACGCCGCCATGGCCTGCGGCTTTGGCGACGTGGCCTTTCCGCAGTGCCTCAACCAGTGGTGGCCGGCGATGAACTTCCATGACGGCTTCATCCTGTGGCGCGGTATCGGCGTGGACTACGAGGGCGGCGTGCTGGATCTGCCGGCAAGGACAGCCATCCAGATGGTTCACCGCATCGGCGCCGGCGTGATCCTGGTGTACCTGCTGTGGCTGGTGCGGTGCCTCGTCCGCGCGGGCCTGTGGCGCTATGCCCTGTTCATGGCCCTGGCCCTGCTGGCCCAGATCAGTCTGGGCATTGCCAATGTGCACTATGGCCTGCCACTGCCGGTGGCCACAGCCCACAACGGGGTCGCGGCGCTGCTGCTGTTCACCTTGCTGCTGGCACTGGCGCGCCTGCAGCGACGGGTGCCCAGGGCGGCTTGAGGGAGGGTGCTCGGCAGGCATCAGGCGCGCGTTCCGGCGCGCGCCTGATGCGCATGCGCTGTGCGGCGAAATCAGTCGCCGTGTGTGGAATTGATGAACTGCGCGACGTCGTCGTGCAGCGCCTTCAGTGATGGCTTGTGCGCGTAGATCATGTGTCCGGACGGGTACAGGTGCACGGAAATATTCTTGCGCAGCTTTGCCGGAATGGGCAGGTGATTCAGCTCGTACTCGGCAGCAAAGAACGGTGTAGCCAGGTCGTAATAGCCACCGGTCATGAGTACCTTGAGCGTGGGGTCGGTCTTCATTGCTGCGGCCAGATCCGGCATCACGTTGGTGGATTGCTGCAGTGGCTCGTGCGCGCCCGGTGCCTTGTGCGAGAAGTCCCAGTGCTTGAAGCCGGCAAACAGGCGGTAGTGCCTGTCCTTGCCGAAGTCGAGCGTCTTGCGGACGTAGTCGTTGAAGGTGGCAACATAGGCCGAGCTGATGGCCGATGACTGCGGGTCGTAGTCCGAACTCTTGCCCATCGGGTCGATGCTGGGGCCGGAAAACCGGCTGTCCAGTCGGCCGGTGGTGCTGTCGCTGTCGCCCAGCAGCTCATGCTCGAACATGCCACCGGTAACGCGCAGATCGGCCTTCACGAGGTACTTGACCGGCAGGCCCGTGTACTGGTGCAGCGTTTCGGCCACCGACTTCTTGCGTGCCTCATCAAGCGTGACCCCGGCCATCAGCGCCTGGGCGTATTCGCCGGTGGCAAACTGCTCGACCTTGCCCAGAAAAGGTTTCAGCTCCCCGATCTGATCTTGCTGCGGCAGCTTGTGGTGGTACCAGGCTGTGGCAGCAAACGTGGGCAGACCGAGGACGTAGGGCAGGTCGATGCCCGGGTTGTTTTCCGGCCCGTCGATCGAGGTGTCGAAGCTGAGGATCTGGGACAGCAGAATCACGCCATTGAGATCCACCGACTTCTCGTTGGTGAGAATATTGGCGACCACCGCCGACCGGGTGGTGCCATAGCTTTCGCCGAACAGGTACTTGGGCGAGTTCCAGCGGCCATAGCGCGAGAGAAAGCGGGTAATGAACTGGGCAAAGGCCTGGCCGTCGCCATCGACACCGAAGAACTCCTTGTTGCGCTTCTTCATCAGCGCGTCGCGCGCCTTGTCGTCGTCGGCCTGGGCGATCAGGCGCGAGAATCCGGTGGCCGGTGCGTCTATGAAAACCAGGTCCGTGGCATCGAGCAGGCTGTAGTCGTTGTTGACCAGGCGATACGGCGCGGCCGGTGTGTGGGTGTCATCGCTGGTCTCCACGCGGCGCGGTCCGAAGGCGCCCATGTGCAGCCACACCGTGGCCGAACCGGGCCCGCCGTTGTAGAGGAAGGTTACCGGTCGCGAGGACGCCGTGCTCCCGGTCTTGAAATAGGCCACGTAGAACATGCTTGCCGTGGGGATGTTTTCCTTGTCGCCGGTGCCGTGCAGCACGATGGTGCCGGCCACGGCCTTGTAGCCGATGCGCTGGCCACCAACGCTGACAGTGCCGGAACTGGTGCTTGTTTGGGGTGCAGCCAATGCCTGCATGGCCTTGGCGGTCGGCGACTTGTCGTCCTTGCCGTGGTCGGGCTTGGCGGCGATGGCCGTGGTGCTGGCAAAGGCGAACAGGCCCGCAAGGACCATCTTCAAGGTGTGCTGCATGACGTAGCCTCCCATTGTATTGAAGTGCCCATCATGCCCCTGGCACCGGACACGAGCAATGCGCCACAAGTCACGCAGGTCGGGCGGCTGTGACTTATGGCGCTTTGCATGCCTGTGCCGCCGCGCTATTTTGGTGCTTTCAAATGCAGGAAGCCGTGATGCGCGTACGCCACGTAGTGATGCTGATTTGCATGGCCTTTGCCACGCCAGTTCTGGCCCAGAGCCTTGCCATACCACCCCTGAAGTTTCATCAGCGTACCCTCGACAATGGTCTCGAGGTACTGAGCCTGGTCGATCACTCCAGCCCCACGGTCACCGTGCAAGTCTGGTACCACGTCGGCTCCAAGGACGACCCGCAGGGTCGCTCGGGCTTTGCCCATCTGTTCGAGCACCTGATGTTCAAGTCCACCGAGCACATGCCGGCCGAGGAGATGGACAAGCTCACCGAAGCCGTCGGCGGCATGAACAACGCGTCCACTGGCGATGACGTCACCAACTATTTCGAGGTCGTGCCTTCCAATCATCTCAAGACCCTGCTGTGGGCCGAAGCCGAGCGCATGTCCAACCTCACCGTCGACGACAAGAATTTCAAGTCCGAGCGCGCCGTGGTGGAAGAGGAGTACCGGCAGCGGGTGCAGGCGCCGCCATACGGCAAGCTGTTCAACGCCATCGACAAGTACTCGTTCCGGGTTCACCCGTACAAGCGGCCCACCATCGGCAGCATTCCCGAGCTTGAAGCCGCTTCCCTGGCGGATGTGCGCGCTTTTCACAAGACCTTCTACCGCCCGGACAACGCGACCTTGATCGTGGTCGGGGATTTTGATCCCGCGCAGATGAACGCCTGGGTCGACGACTACTTCGGCTGGATCGGTCATCCCGACAGCAGCATCCCGCAGGTCACGGCAACCGAGCCGGCGCGCAGCAAGGACCGCAGCGTCACCCTGACCTCTGCCAATGCGCCGTTGCCGGCAATGGCGATGACCTGGCTGATTCCGCCAGCAAAAAGCCCGGACAGCATCGCGCTGGAGGTCGCCGCGCAACTGCTCGCCGGTGGCCATTCCTCGCGCCTGTACCAGTCGCTGGTCTACCAGGACCAGATCGCGCAGAGCGTGGGCGTGTTCGCCGATACGCGCGTGGGGCCGGGCCTGTTCACCGCATACGCCATTCTGGCCAGCGGTCATCAGCCGGGTGAGGCGCGCAAGGCCATCATGGCTGGCATCAGCAGGCTGGCCAGCAAACCCATCGACATCGATGAGCTGGCCAAGGTCAAGATGCAGATGCTCACCGGCCAGCTCAAGCAGCGTCAGACACCGATCGGCAAGGCCTTCGCCCTGGGGCAGGCCGCGCTGTACGAAGGCGACCCGGCCCGCGCCAACACGGACCTGGTTGCCTTGCAGAAGGTCAGTGCTGCCGATGTGCAGCGGGTGCTGAAGAAATACGTGACGGATGCACACAGTGTCACCATTGATTACCTGCCGGAGCACAAGACGACCGGCAAGACCACCAAGGAGGCCAGCAAGTGAACCTGTCCATCAAGCCGATGATTTGTGCCATTCCGCTCTGGCTGCTGGCCACCGCTTCTGCCGTTGCCGCACCGTCCGCAAGCGATTTTCCCACCGCGCCACCTGCACCCGGTCCGGCACCCACCATCAAGGTGCCCACACCGGTTGAGCATACGCTGGACAATGGCCTGCGGGTGATCGTGGTCAGGCGTGACGACCTGCCCCTGGTCAGCGCCAAACTGGTGATCCTGGCCGGCAGCGAAGTTGATCCGGATCGACTGCCAGCGGCCGCCAGCCTCACCGCCGACATGCTGACCCATGGCACCGAGACGCGCAGCGCGACCGAGATCGCCAACCAGGCCGCGGCTCTGGGTGGCTCGATCAGTGCCGATGCCGGCTGGGACGAGAGCGATATCGGCATCACCGTAACCACCCCCAGGCTGGGCGAGGCGCTGGATCTGGTAGCCGATGTGGCCATGCACCCGAAATTTGCCGGGTCAGAACTGGAGCGCGTGCGCAAACAGGCCCAGGATGGCCTGCGCCTGGCGATGAAGAACCCCGGGCAACTGGCCGCCATGGTGGCACGCCGCGCCGTGTTCGGCGGGGGCATGTACGGTCACCCGGCCTCGGGTACCACGGCCTCGCTGAAGGCAATCAGCAGCGCCGATCTGAAGGCGCTGCACCAGCGCTGGTACCGGCCCGACAATACGGTGTTGGTGCTGGCTGGCGATATTGAACCCGAGGCGGCGTTCGGCATTGCCGACAAGGCCTTTGGCGCGTGGAAAAAGCCTTCGGCCGCACTGGCTGCGCCGGACGATGCGTCCGGTTCCAGCCAGGCCGACGCGCTGACCATGATTGACCAGGCCGGTGCGGGTCAGGCCGGGGTGGTCGCGGCGCATCTGGCCATCCCGCGCAAGTCACAGGACTACTACGCGGGCCTGGTCACCAACGCGGTGCTTGGTGGTTCCTATTCGGCACGGCTGAACGAGGAAATCCGCATCAAGCGGGGTCTGAGCTACGGCGCCCGCAGTTCGCTGGACGCCATGCGGGACGGCGGCTGGCTCATGGCCAGTGCGCAGACCAAGAATCCGTCGGCGGTGGAAGTGGTGCATCTGCTGCAGCAGCAGGTCGACTCGCTGGTGAGCAACCCGCCCGGCGCCGAGGAGCTCAAGGCGCGCAAGGCCACGATGATCGGCAGTTTTGCACGCAGCCTGGATACCACCGATGGACTGGCCAGCCAGATCAGCGAACGCGCCGTGTATGGTGTGCCGCTGGATGAGATCAACCACCACATCGAACGTATCGAGGCGGTAGATACCGACAAGGTGCGTGCATTTGCACGCAAGTACCTGGGCGATGCGGGTCTGCATATCGTGGTGGTGGGTGACGGCAAGGTATTCGGCAAGGCCATGCACAAGACCTGGCCGAAAGTGCGCACCATCAAGGCGGACCAGCTCGATCTGTCGCGCGCCGATCTTGGCGCCGGCAGCACGGCCGACTGAGCACGCATCTCGATGTCACGCGGTCGCGGGCGCTGTGGCTTGGCCATGGCGCACGCGCCGTGCTCTGCGGCGCTGTCGGGAGTGCCGGCTACAGGTGCGGCAGGCGGTCTGCCGCAATGTCGGCGAGAAACGGGGCCCTGGCATCCTTGTCCGAAAGCTGCGGCTGACTGATCGGCCAGTCGACGGCGATGTCCGCGTCGTTCCAGCGGATGCCGGCATCGGCCTTCGGATCATAGAGCGCGGTGCACTGGTAGCAGAAGGTGGCGTATTCGGAGAGCACCGCGAAGCCGTGGGCGAAACCCTCGGGGACCCAGAACAGGCGCTTGTTTTCGGCGCTGAGGATGGCGGCGGCCCAGCGGCCGAAGGTTTCCGAACCCTGGCGAATGTCGACCGCCACGTCGTAGACCTCGCCTTGCAGCACGCTGACCAGCTTGCCTTGCGGATTGGGCCACTGGTAGTGCAGGCCGCGCAATACGCCGTGCGCCGAGCGCGAAACGTTTGATTGCACGAAGTTCAGGCCCCCCAGGCCAATCGCCGCGAAGCGCGCCTGGTTGAAACTTTCGTAGAAGTAGCCGCGTTCGTCACCGAAGACCTTCGGTTCGAGCGCGCACACGCCGGGCAGGTCGGTGTCGATGCGTCTCATCGCGCCACTCCGTGACGCGCCACCTCACGCAGGTAACGGCCATAACCGTTCTTGCCCAGTGGCTTGGCCAGCTTCAGCAACTGCTCGGCATCGATCCAGCCGTTGAGGAAGGCGATTTCCTCCGGGCAGCACACCTTCAGGCCCTGGCGCTTCTCGATGGTCTCGATGAAATTGGCGGCCTCGATGAGACTGTCGTGGGTGCCGGTATCGAGCCAGGCGTGGCCACGACCGAGCTGTTCCAGCATCAGCGAGCTGTCGTCGAGATAGCAGCGGTTGAGGTCGGTGATTTCCAGTTCGCCGCGTGCCGAAGGCTCGAGATCGGCGGCAAAGTCGCACACGCGCTTGTCGTAGAAGTACAGGCCGGTCACGGCATAGTTGGATTTGGGTTGCCGGGGCTTTTCCTCCAGACCGATGACCCTGCCCTCGCTGTCGAACTCGGCCACGCCGTAACGCTCCGGGTCGTGCACGCGGTAGCCGAACACCGTGGCGCCATGGGCGCGGCCGGCGGCGCGCTTGAGTCGATCGGTCAGGCCCACGCCGTAGAAGATGTTGTCGCCCAGGACCAGCGCCGAGGGCTGGTTGTCGACGAATTCGCGACCGATCAGGAAGGCCTGCGCCAGGCCGTCGGGGGAGGGCTGCACGGCGTACTGGATGTTGAGGCCCCATTGCGCCCCATCGCCCAGCAGGCGCTGAAACAGGGCCTGCTCATGTGGCGTGTTGATGACCAGGATATCGCGGATGCCTGCCAGCATGAGCACCGCCAGCGGATAGTAGATCATCGGCTTGTCGTACACCGGCAGCAGCTGCTTGCTGACCGCGCGGGTGATCGGGTAGAGCCGGGTGCCGGAGCCGCCGGCGAGAATGATGCCCTTGCTTGTGGTCACGGATCAGGGTTCCTGATGAATCAGGTTCCGCATGGTAGCGGAAGATCGCGCCGGGCGGTGTGACGCGACTCGTGGGACAGGCGCCGGGGCCCGAACCCTTGCGCAGCAAAGTCCCGGAGCTGGACATGCGCATCATGGCCATAGCCCCCTGAGTCAGGGGGCGATCCGCGCCCTCAGGCGCGGATGGGGGTGTGGGAGAGCAGGCCGGGGCCCGAAACGTTGCGCAGCAAGGTTTTGGGGATAGTCCTGCGCAGCAGGGCTATGGCGTCAGGGGGCGATCCGCGCCCTCAGGCGCGGATGGGGGTGTGGGAGAGCAGGCCGGGGCCCGAAACGTTGCGCAGCAAGGTTTTGGGGAGAGTCCTGCGCAGCAGGGCTATGGCCCCTACTCTCCCAGTCGCTGCATCCGGTAGCTGCCATCGAGCACCCGCCCGACCCACGCCTGGTTGTCGAGGTACCAGTCGACGGTGCGGGCCATGCCGCTGTCGAAATTCTCGTTCGGTGTCCAGCCCAGTTCCCGCTCGATCTTGCTGGCATCGATGGCGTAGCGGCGGTCATGGCCGGGACGGTCCTTGACGAAGGTGATCAGTGATTCGCGGGGCGTTCCATCGTCGCGCGGGCGGCGCTCGTCCAGCAGGCTGCAGATGGTCTTCACCACACTGATGTTCTCGCGCTCGGCATTGCCGCCAACGTTGTAGGTTTCGCCCGGGCGGCCGTCCTCCAGCACCCGCTGGATGGCGGTGCAGTGGTCTTCCACATACAGCCAGTCGCGCACGTTGCGGCCATCGCCGTAGATCGGCAGCGGCTCGCCGGCGAGCGCTTTCTGGATGATCAGCGGAATGAGCTTCTCCGGGAACTGGAAGGGGCCGTAGTTGTTGGAGCAGTTGGTGGTAAGCACCGGCAGGCCCCAGGTGTGGTGAAACGCCCGCACCAGGTGGTCGGAGCCGGCCTTGGAGGCCGAATAGGGCGAGTTGGGCGCATACGCTGTGCTTTCGGTGAACTTGCCTTCGTCCCCGAGCGAGCCGTAGACCTCGTCGGTCGACACATGCAGGAAACGGAAGGGTTCACGGCGCGGCGCTTCCAGTTCGCGCCAGAAGTCGCGCACGTTCTCGAGCAGCGACAGGGTGCCGACCACGTTGGTCTCGATGAATGCAGCCGGCCCGTCGATGGAGCGGTCGACATGCGATTCGGCCGCGAAGTTGACCACGGCATCGGGGCGGTATTCTGCCAGCAGGCGCTGGACCAGGTCGGCATCGCCGATATCGCCGTGCACGAAAACGTGACGTGCATTGTCATCCAGGTCGGCCAGCGTGTCGGGATTGCCGGCGTAGGTCAGCTTGTCCAGATTGATGACGCGTTCACCGGCAGCGATACGCTGGTGAACGAAGTTGCCACCGATAAAGCCGGCGCCGCCGGTGACCAGCACTGTCTTGATGTCCAAAACGTGATTCCAGGGGCTGTCAAAAGCATCATGGTAGCCGAAGGCAGCGATTGCTGTGAGCAGGTGGCGGTGAGCAGGCAGCGGTGAGCGGCTAGCGGGAAAAGCGGATGGGGCGCTACCAGGAATGTCGCCTCCCGCTTTTCCCGCTCACCGCTCACCGCTTTCCGCTTACTGTTGACCTTCCACAGCGGGCATTTTGTTGTGCAGGCGCAGGTTGGCGAGGCTGGCCATCTGCCTGGTCAGCGTGTGGTCGAGCTGCCAATCGGCGGCTCGAAGCTGCGGTTCCAGTACCTGTTGCAGGTCAAACCATGCGTCGTCGTGAACGCCCGCACGCTGGAGGATTTCCGCGCCCAGCGCCCAGGCAGGAAGATCCTGCTGCGTTGCCGTCTGCGGCTGGCCGGGGCTGATCAGGAGATAGGGTACCGCTTGCTGGTATGCGGGCTTGCCGTTCCTGAAGCCCTCGGCGTAGCCATCCTCCAGGCCGGGCAGGTGGTCACCGTAGAACACCAGCAGCGCCGGTCGGTCACGCTTTGCCAGGGCGTTGGCCAGGCGACCCAGTTCGCGGTCAGCATCGCGCTGGTGCAGCAGATAGTCGCGCAACATCCGTGCACCGGCGGGATCAACGCCCTTGGGAACGGGTATGGCGTTGCGCTCGGCAATGCGGTCCGGATTGATGGGAATGTTGCGGTAGGGACCGTGGTTTTCCATGCTGATGGCGAAGACGAACTGGGGTGGCCCGGATGGCTTCAGGTTGGCCAGTATCACGTTGGTGAGATCTTCGTCGGAGGTGTAGTAGCCCAGCCTGGTGACATGCGCGAAGGCGGGGCTGTCGCTGTCAATGAACCGGTCAAAGCCCATGCGCCGGAAGACGCTGATGCGATTCCAGAAGCCGCCCTTGTTGGGATGAATCGCCAGCGTACTGTAGCCAGCGGCTTTCAGGGTATGTGCAAGACCCGGAATACGGGAACCCTTGAGCCCCAGATAGGGGTAGTTGAGTTGCGGAAAGAAATGCAGCGGCAGGCCGAGGAGAACCTCGAATTCGGTACGGATGGTGCCGCCACCAAAGGTGGGTACGCGCATGTCACCGTGCTGCCCCAGGCCTTGCAGGCGGCGCAGATTCGGCACCCAGTCGGCGGCACGGTAGCCATGCATGATGGCCGGGTCGAAGAACGACTCGCTTTGCAGCACGATGATGTCCGGGTGCACGCCCGCAGGCGGTTCCTGCATAAGCTGGTCCACGGCATTCTGGTGGGCGGCGAACAGGGCCTTGCCAGGTGCCGGGTCACTGATCATGGCAGCCGCGCTGGGCGCGTAGAGGCCGGACATCATCAGGTTGCCGATCATGCCCTGCTGTTTACTCTGGGTGGCCGCCGACTCCCACGGTCGGTAGTCCAGCGTGCCCGAGGCATAGATGCTGCGCCAAGGCGCCAGCCCGCCGGCAAGACTGATCAGCAATGCCACGCTGATGCCTGCCACGGGTAGCCGCAGATGTTTGCGCGAGTGCAGTAGCGGAGGTTCCCACGCGGCCAGGGCCCAGGTCACCAGAAGTGCAGCCAGCAGGAGGAAAACCAGACCTCCACTCCAGGGGAGGTAGCGCATGAACAGACTGCTGTCACCGCCAATCTGCCCGATCAGCATGAAATCCTGACGCGTGAGCGGGTTGGCCAGGGCAGCCATTTTCAGCGCGCTGATGCCATACAGCAATGCGGTACCAAGGACGCTCAGCCAGACGGACAGCGCCAGTTTCCGGGTCAGCCCGAGCAGGGCCAGCATCAGCATCATCGCCGGCAGGGCATTGGTCCAGGGTGCAAGGTCACCCGCGAACAGAGCCTTGGCGCGCACGTTGTGGTGGCCGTCCAGACGGTTGCACAGCACCATCATCAGCAGCAGCGCAAGCACTACCAGCAGGAATTTGGCCAGGGCGCGTGCATGCCGTGGCCGGTTTTCTTCAGTGCGCATCACGGTTCGGTTCAGGGGTTTGCGGCTGCAGGATGGCTCCTGAGCGGGCGATTGGCAAGTTGCCGGGAGCTGGAAGGTGATGCAGGCCACAGTGCGGCCAGCTTGCCGCGCATGTGCAACCAGGTTGCGTTGGCCATGCCACGATCCACCTGTGCTGCTGCGCCCGGCTCCGCTTTCGGCGCATCCGGCGCCCGGGTCAGTTGTGCCAGATCGGGTGCCACCGTTTCGGTGAGGTCAAACCAGGCTTCATCATGAATGCCTGCCTTGTTCAGCAGCAGGCCGGGCAATGTCCACGCCGCCAGGTGATGAATCTCCTTGGCAGCGGACGGCCGCTTGGGCTCCACCAGCAGCCATGGCACGGTCTGCATGAAGAAACCTTCGCCATTGTCGAAACCGTCAGCCTGGAAAGCCGGTACCAGTGCCGGCAGATGATCACCGTAGAACATGAGCAGGGTGGGGCGCTTCCGTTTGGCCAGGCTGTCGGCCAGGCGTCCGAGCTCGTGATCGGCATGGCGAACATGGTAGATGAAGTTCTGCAGGTCCTTGCGCGCCTGGCCCTGGATATCGTCTGGCACCGGGATCGCGTCACGCTCGGCGATGTTGATGTCCGGGCTGTAGTCGTAGGGGCCATGGGCCTCGATACTGATGGCAAAGATGAACTGCGGTGGCCCACCGTCCTTGAGCTGGCGCAGGATCTCGTCGGTCATGTCCTTGTCGGACACATAGCGGCCATCTTTGTGCACATCGGCGGGGAAGTCGCGCATGGAGATGAAGCGCTGGAAACCCAGTGCCTTGAATGCGGCCGTGCGGTTCCAGAACTCGGGCCGATTGGCATGTACGGCGGTCGTGGTGTAACCGTGCCGTTCCAGCGTGCGCACCAGGCTCGGGATCTTGCCTTGCGTGAACTGCAGGTAGGGAAATTGTATGGCCGGGTAATAGCGCAGGCTGATCCCGGTGAGCACCTCGAACTCGGTGCGTATGGTGCCGCCGCCGAAGGTCGGTACATGCAGCCGGCCGTGCTCGCCGGTCTGCCGCAGACGAGCCAGCTCGGGTATGAAGGCGTTGGCATCGTAGCCTTTCAGAATGCCCGGATCGATGAATGATTCACTCTGCACGATCACGATGTCGGGCAGTGCCTGACTGGAAGCCTCGGCAAGATCCGACTGCAACTGCGGGCTCACCCGCTCAATGAGCTGCCTGGCGCTGGCGACATCCGGCTTCGGCTGCGCGCTGCTGTAGCGCAGATTGAACAGGTTGAGCATCGATATCATGCCGGCGCTGCGTGCCGTGTTGCCGGCCGACCACGGCTGCAGGCCGAGACTGGGGCGATACACCGTGCTCCAGGCCGGCACGGCCAGCATGAGGGTGACCAGCAGGAGCAGTGACGCACCACCGCTGGCCGTGCGAATCCACAAGTGACGCGGCAGCAGCGGGGGTTCACGCCAGATCAGCAGCGCGGTGAACGCCACCGCGGCCACCAGCGCCAGCCACAGCCACGGCGTATGCGGCAGGTAACCTTCCAGCAGGTGGCCGCCGCCGCCTTCGAGTTGGCCGAGCATGCGGAAATCGGCCGGCATCAGCGGCGTGGCCAGATTCATCATCTTGAGTGCATTGGCGCCGTACACCAATGCCGCCAACAGCCACGCCAGCCAGCACGACAACACCATCCGTCGGGTCCATGCAGCCAGCAGCACCGCCAGCAGAAGGAACGGCAAGGCATTGAGCAGGGGCTTCAGCGGCGCCGACCACAAGGCCAGTGGCGTGACCGCCGGCGAGGGATCAAGCAGGGCCACGCTTGCGACCAGCGCGATGGCCAGACCCGGGCCCAGCAGCCAGGGAACCCAGCGCTGGCGACGCCGGGGTGCTTCTATGCGGTGATCAGAGTGCGTCAAGTCAGCGGTCCCAGAGCAAACTCGCAATGTACCGCAGTCATGCACTCAATTTGCTGAACAGGTGACAGCAGGGCAATGGTGCACTGCAACGTGGCAAAAGCTGAAAAATGCGTTAAAACAATGTTTCAGCGCCTGTGGGCGCCGGGGAGGTCGGCCCGTCTGGAACATCAGGCGGGCCGTTTTTGTTCTGGCCCCCGGATATCGAGGCGGCGATGCCTTGCGGTTATGCTGTGCGGGTTTCCAACCGGCACGCGCGATGACTGCAAACGCTCAACTGGAACTGGACGCCTGGCTGGACGAACGCTGGGACACACTGTGCCAGCGTGCAGCGGCCCAAGGCGTGAGCGTCGTGGACGATGCGCAGGCCCTCGCCTGCTGGCGCAAGGTTCTGCTGGCCAGCGACTTCGGTTTTGACGTGTTGCGTCGCCAACCCGAGCTGTTGGCGGCATCGGCATGGCAGACGTTCCGGGACGATGATGCCGCTCTGGCGCAGCGCATCAATGAAGCGGTACATGGCATCGACGATGAAGCGGTCTTCATGGCGGCGTTGCGACGCGTGCGCCAGCGTGAGGCCTTGCGACTGATCCTGCGCAGTGTCAACGCGATCGACGATGTTGCCGCAACCCTGCATGCGACCACTGATCTGTATGTCGCCTTGCTGCGCTCGGCGCTCGACTTTGCCGGCAAGACCCTGCGTGAACGCCATGGCGTGGCGCGATCAGGCGACGGTGAAGCGCAGCAACTGGTGGTTGTCGGCATGGGCAAGCTGGGTGGCGGAGAACTCAATTTTTCCTCCGACATCGACCTGATACTGGCCTATGCCGAACCAGGCCAGAGCGATGGTGGCCGGCCGCTGGACAACGAGGACTACTTCGTCCGCCTGGGTCGCAAACTGGTGCATCTGCTTGCGCACCCCGGGCCCGACGGCATCGTGGCTCGGGTCGACTTGCGCCTGCGGCCCTTCGGTCAGGCCGGGCGTCTGGCCCTGCCGTTTGCGGCCATGGAGCATTACTACCAGCGCGAAGGGCGTGATTGGGAACGCTACGCGTGGATCAAGGCAGCGCCGGTGGCTGGTGATACCGCTGCTGGCGAGCAACTGCTGGATCTGTTGCGACCGTTTGTCTATCGCAAATATCTTGACTACGGTGCCTTCGCCGGCTTGCGCAAGCTGAAGGCGCTGATTGCCGATCAGGTCGCTCGCAAGGACCTGTCGGATAACCTCAAGCATGGCCCGGGCGGCATTCGCGAGGTCGAGTTCTGTGTGCAGCTGATACAGATGATCCGCGGTGGGCGCGAGCCGGCGCTGCGGGTGCGCGGCCTGTTGCCGGCTCTGGCGGCATGCGCCGACCGTGGCTTCATGGATGCCGATTCGGCACGCCGCCTGCGCCAGGCCTATCTGTTCCTGCGCGCTGCCGAGAATGCGGTTCAGATGCTGGCCGACCAGCAGACACACGACATCCCCGACGATGCGCGTGCGCGCCGTCGGGTCGCCCTGTCGCTTGGCTTCGAGGACTGGCCGGCCATGGCAGACGAGTTGCAGGCGCAACGCGAATTCGTGCAGACCACCTTTGCCGACCTGCTGCTGCCCCATGCCGAGGGCGATGAGCCGCAGGGGGACGATCGTGATGTCGGATTGTGGCAGGCTGCCAGGCAGAACGCGCTGGAGGCTGATCGCGTCGCAGATCTCGGCTTTCAGCCGGGTGAGCAGGGTCGGCGCGCGCTGCTGTCGGTCGCTCGATCGGCCCCGGTACGGATGATGTCGGCGCGCTCGGCCGAGAGGCTGGACCGATTGATGCCGCACCTGATCGGTGCGGCACGCAAGACCCCGTTTCCGGCAGCCTGCCTTGAGCGCCTGGCAAGCCTGGTGCAGGCGGTGGCCAGACGCTCGTCCTACCTGACCCTGCTGGAAGAACAGCCGGCAGCGCGTCAGCATCTGGCCGAACTGTTCGCGGACAGCGCCTTCCTGGCCGAGCGGGTCATCGAGCAGCCCATTCTGCTCGATGACGTGCTCGATCCGCGCATGGATCAACTGCCCCTCAAGAGACACGCCATTGCCGATGAGATAAGCCATGCGCTTGATAGCCTGGACGAGCGCCATTCCGAAGCCGATCTGGAGCGGCTCAACGAGACGCGCGCCAGTCTGGCGTTCCGTCTGGGTCTGGCCTTCCGTGATGGCCAGGCTTCGGCGCCCGCCATCGCCAGGCGGCTGGCCGCGCTGGCCGAAGCGGTCGTGGACGAGGTGCTGGATCTGGCCCGGCGCGAGCTGATCGCACGCCACGGGTCCCTGCCGGCGAGCGAGACGGGTGATGGCTTTGCGGTCATTGCCTATGGTTCGCTTGGCGGCAGCGAACTGGGGTTTGCGTCAGATCTTGATCTGGTTTTTCTGTATGACGAGTCGCGCATGGGCCAGAGCAGCGATGGTGAGCGGCCGCTGGAAGCGGTGCGCTGGTATCAGCGACTGGCGCAACGTGTGGTGCACTGGCTTACCAGCCCCCAGCGTGGCGGACGCCTTTACGAGGTCGACACACGGCTGCGGCCCGATGGCTCCAAGGGCATGCTGGTTTCCAGCCTGGACGGTTTTGTCGACTACCAGCAGAACCGCGCCTGGATCTGGGAGCATCAGGCGCTGGTCCGCGCGCGCCCGGTGGCCGGTGATGCCATGCTGATGCAGCGTTTTGGCCAATGGCGTGATGTGGTGCTGGCGCGGCAGCGCGATCCGGCCCAGGTCAGTCTGGAGGTCAGTCGCATGCGCCAGCGCTGGCGGCGCGAGAGAGATCGCTCGGATGCGGACCGGATCGACCTGAAGCAGGGCCATGGTGCCTTGCTGGACCTGGAGTTTCTGTTGCAGATCCTGGTCCTGTCCCATGCGCACAGCCATCCGGGTTTGCTGGTCAGTGGCAACACGGGCCACCTGATCAAGGCGGCAGCCGATGCGGGCCTGCTCAGTCCGGAGCAGTCACAGCTGCTGGACCAGGCCCATGGTGCGCTGCTGGCCTGTGCATTGCGCTGTGCCATGGACAAGCGACCGCGCGTGGCCCGGCGCGAGCCTGAGCTGCAGCGGCACCTTGATCTCATCGCCCGGCTAGCCTATGAGCACGGGCTGGACCCGAACCCGCCATCGGATCCGTAGCGTCCTGCAGCGGCCGATCCCGGAGGCGCCGCAGCATGCGGGCGCCGGAGTCAGTCCGGGTCGCTGCGGCAATCAGGCAAAGTGGGCCCGCATCCGCTGCAGCATCAGGCCGGCGATCTCGCGCGTTTCACGCAGAGGCTGTTGTGCGGTTGCGGCAGGGGCATTGAGGTCATGCAGCCAGCCGCCATCACGCAGGGCCTGGTGAAATTGTGCCAGTCTTGCCGGCAGGCCCGGTGCGGAAAGGCTGTGTACCGGTGCGCCGCTGGCCGCGGCCTCCGACAGCATGTTGACCGAGTCGGGCGTGACCACGATGCGGTCGGCCCAGGCCAGATGTCCCGGATAGGGATTGTCGCCGTCTGCGGCCCCCAGCCATGCCTGGCCGACATGCGCCGCCAGTGCCTGGCGCAGTGCTTCGGCGAAGGCTGGCGGCGTTCGCGGCGACGCGCACAGGAGAATGCTGCCGCTACCATCCAGATGGCTGGTCACTGCGTGCATCAGTGCCTGGTGCAGTTGCGCATCAAAGCGCACGCCCCGGCGAGGGCCACCCAGCAGCAACGCCACCCGCGGCTGTGGCAAATCGGCCAGCGAGGAGAAATCCGAACGTGCCTTGGCCAGCCATGCCGAATCAACCGGGTTGAGTGATCCGATCGGATTGATGACATTGTCGCCGCGCACGCCATCATGCTGCGGGGCAATCAGCAGGTCCCAGTGTCTGCTGTGGATGCGCGGATTGAGAATCTGCACGCAGAAGCTGGCCTGGCCGGCCTGCAGATGCAGCCATCGGGTGACCCAGGCTGCCTGGCGTCCGCAACCGACGACCAATCGCGGCCATGGCGGCTTGCTGGGCAGCGGAGCGTTGCCCCGCTGCGCCAGCCCGGCCAGGCGTGGCAGTCTGGGTGCCAACTGCGACCAGGGCGCGCGCAGATCGGTCACTACTTCGCCCGCCGACATGCCGGACGCCCGCACCAGGGCACGCGCCTGGCGCAGGTTGCCGAATCGACCATCGGTGACGATCAGTGCGTCGCTCACGTATTCACTTCACATTGGGTTTGCCTTGACTAAGCTGGATGCTCGCATATTGACGGCAGTCGTCAAGCATTTCCTGTCACCACCCGTTCAAGGAGTCCCCATGCGCACTCCCATTTTCGCAATCGGCATGGCCGCCGCGATCCTTCTTTCTGCAGGCCCGGCAGCGCGCGCGGCCCCGGTCACCTACACCCTTGATCCGAACCACACCGATATCGTGGCAACCTGGGATCATTTCGGATTCTCCCGTCCCAGCGCCATGTTCGATCATGTGACCGGCACCCTGACCTATGACCCGGACAAACCCGGGGCGTCATCGGTCGAAGTCAGCATTCCGGTCTCAAGCGTGCACACCTCGTCGGACAAACTGGACGAGCATCTGCAGAGCAGTGATTTCTTCGATGTCGCCAAATGGCCCAACATCCACTTCAAGAGCACCCATGTGGAAGCGGGCGCGGCGCCAGACGCGCTCAAGGTCACCGGCGACCTCACGGTACACGGAGTGACCCGCCCGATAACGCTGGACGTACATGTCAACAAGGTGGGTGTGCAGCCGATGGCCAAGGCCCGGGCCGCCGCGTTCAACGCCACGGCACACCTGAATCGCTCGGACTTCGGCGTCAAGATGTATGTGCCGATGGTCAGTGATCGCATCGACCTGAGCATGACCACCGAGGCCGTCGAGAGCTCGTCGGACTCGCCGTCACTGCTATTCACCGCGAGGCCATCCCGGCAGGCGCCGGGATGACCCGCAATGGCGGTCATGCTCATGCCGTCCGGCCGAGCATGAGATGCGTTGCTGGCTACTGGGTGACGCCTGAGTCCTTGAGGCTGGCCAGGCGCTGCAGATCAACGCTGGCCACGGCGCGCTTGAGGTCCTCGAAGCTGTCGGCATCGCCGTTGGCTTCAACCTTGAAACGGCCGCCGATGACCACGGCATACTTGCCGCGCTTGTACTTGCCATCCCATTTTTCCTCGAACATCTGGCCGTCCTTGCTGTAGCTGCGTTCGAAGCCGTTTTCGGTCTGCTTTTCCGACTCGTGGCCAAACATGCCGGCCATGCCCAGAATGGCCTTGGCGCCGCCGCTGTCCATCACTTCCAGACGCAGGCGCTGACGCCCGCGGCTGCCATCGTCATCGGCCTTGCTGGTGTACTCCGCCCTGGCCTGGGCAATCTGCATGCCCATGGCCATGTTGCGCTCGGCCGAAATGCTGGTGCGATCAAGACCGTTCACCGACTCGGGCAGGAACGACTTGATCTGATCGGTCGAAAGCGCCTCGACCGGCTTCTTGCTGCCGGACATGGCCGCCATCATCGTGCCCAGGGCTTCGTTGCTGGCCTTGGTGTCGCCGGACTTCTGCGCGGCTTCCATCTTCTTGCTGGCTTCCTGCATGCGCTCGGACATCGCCTGGAGTTTCCCCAGACGGCTGTCCTTGTCGAAATGGGCGCTATCGGAACCCGTGGCTCCGAACATGCCACCGGCCATGTGCGCGCCGCTGGCGAACATGCTGCCGATGATGAGCCAGCCGAGAACCATGCCCAGCTGCAGGGTGATGATGACCGTGACCGCGGTATAGCCGACGGCTCTTCTCCCGCGGGCACTTCATGGTGTGCGGCAGGCCCAGGTACAGCAGATAGATGCTGTAGATGCCGCCGGCCAGCATAATCAGCCTGCCCAGGCCCGGGATGATCACCGCGGTGCCGGCCACCCACGAGGCGGTATAGGCGTAGGCCACCGTCTTCAGGGCCTGGATGTGTCTCTTTGCGCATCGAAGCTGGCGCCAGCGCGTTGACAATGACCGCGACCACGTAGACCAGCACCAGGATGAAGAGGTAGCTCAGGACCATGCGGCCGAGGCCGCAGCCGATGCCGGCGTAGCCCATCAGGCTGGTCCTGATGAACCCGAACACCGGCGGAATGGCAGCCAGCCAGACGATGTACTTGCTGTACAGCGCGCCGCTGGTCCGCTTTCACCGGCGATCACGGCCCACTCGTGCTTGGGCTTGAGGAGGATGGCCATCACCCTGGCAATCAGTTTGCCGAAATCCATGGTCATTACTCCCCGAACACAAAAAGGTTGTCAGAATGCCACCGGTCTTGCCGCGGCCGCAGGCTGTCAGGTACCGCCTGCCCGGCGCTCCAGTCCGTCCGCGCGGCCCACTTCCCCGTTCATCTGTCGAGCGGAAACCTTCCGCAACCGAAAGTACAAGGGGGACAGTTTCTGACGCAGTCGAACTCTCGACCCTGTCACCCAAAGCCGACAGACTCCAGACCACGCAGTCGGTTTGCGTTGTGATATATTAGGAGTTTATTCACGCGGAGTTGTAAAAATGGCGTCCAAAGAAAGCCGCGTGGCGCAGCGACGGAACAACCGGTTCTGGCCAATGCCGAGCGGCATTATCAGATCACCGCCGACGACCTGCCGTTGTCCTGCCCGATGCCGGACATGACGCTGTGGAATTCGCACCCGCGCGTCTACCTGCCTATCGTCGAAGATGGCGGCAAGGTGCAGTGCCCCTATTGCGGCGCGCACTTCGAGCTGGCAGCCGAAGCGGCCGACAAGACGGCATGGACTGAGCCGGCGCCGCCATGACGCGCAGTGTCCAGCCATCCGGCAGCGCGCCTGAGAAGGGCCGCTGCCTGACCGTGGTCCAGCTGATGCCTGCGCTCGAGAGCGGCGGCGCCGAGCGTTCGACCCTGGAAATCGCCCGCGCGCTGGTCGCGGCCGGGCATCGTTCCATCGTGGTTTCGGCCGGCGGCCGCCTGGTGGAGCACCTCGAGGCCGAGGGCAGCGAGCACATACGCTGGATATCGGCCGCAAGTCGCTGCGACGCTTGGCAAGGTCGTGCCCTGCGGCGGATGCTGCGGGATCGCAGGCCGATATCGTGCATGCGCGCTCGCGGCTGCCGGCCTGGATGGCCTGGTGGCCTTGCGCGGCCTGGCCGCGCGCCGTCACCACCGTGCACGGGCTCAACTCGCCGGGTTCTACAGCCGATCATGCTGCGCGGCGATCGCGTGATCGTGGTTTCGCAGGCGTGCGCGACTACATCCTGCGCCACTATCCCGGATTCGATCGGTCGCGGCTGGTGGTCATCCCGCGCGGCGTGGACCCGAGGAGTTTCCCTACGGCTACCGCCCGAGGCGGAGTGGGTGGCGCGTCTTCTAAAGCGACTTCCCGGCGGGGGGCGCCGCTGCTGACCCTGCCGGGTCGCGGCACCCGCCTGAAGGGGCATGCCGATGCCATCGAGCTGCTGGCCGGGCTGCAAGGCCGCGGCATCGAGGCGCGGCTGCTGCTGCTGGGCGTGCTCGAGCGCGGGCGCGAAGCCTATGTGGAGGAGTTGCGCAAGCTGGCGGCAGCCGCGGCCTCGGCGACAAGGTGGTCATGACGCCGCCGCGCGACGACGTGCGCGACATCTTCGCGGTCTCGGCGCTGATCCTGCAGCTGTCCAACAAGCCCGAATCGTTCGGCCGCACCGTGATCGAGGCCCTGTCGCTGTGCCGGCCGGTGCTCGGCTACGCGCATGGCGGCGTGGGCGAGCTGCTGGCCGAACTGTATCCGGCCGGGCGCGTGCCGCTGGGCGATCGCGAGCGCCTGGTCGAGCGCGCCGCCGAATTGCTGCGCCTGGCGCCCTCGATCGCGCCGCTCGGACTACACCCTGGAGCGATGCAGTCATCCGTGCTGCGAGGTCGTACCGGCAACTGGCCGGCTGCAGCAATGCATGAACGCCTGTTGCGCGGCCTGCAGCCGCTCTGGCCTCTCGCTGCTGCCGTTCTGGCTGGTCTGGCGCTGCTGCCGGTCGGCCGCGCCAGCGAACTGGGCACGCTGCTGGGCCTGCTCGGCGGCCTGGGTTGCCTGGCGGCACTGGCTGCGCTGGCGCAGCTGCGCTCGTGTGCGCCTGCTCGCGCTGCTGTTTGCCGCCTATTTCGGCGCGGCGCTGGTGTCGCTGCCCGGCGCGGTGGCCCCGGGCAGAGCTGGGTCACGGTGGCCGGCATCCTGCGCTACGTGCCGTTGGGCCTGTACGTGTGCTGGGTGCTGCGCCAGCGGCGCAGTCCATGTGCTCTATCTGCCCATGGCCGCCGTGGTGGCGCTGTGGGCGCTCGATGCCTGGGTGCAGATCCTGACCGGCTGGAGCCTCGGCGGTGCCGCCGCGCCCTTGCGCATCTCCGGCATCTTCGGTGCCGACAACCTGAAGCTGGGCCCGGTGCTGGCGAGCCTGTCACCGTTCTGCTGCTGTGGCCGCGCGGGAGCGCTGGGGCCTGGCGCGGTGTCGCTGCTGGCCATGCTGCTGCTGGGCCCGTCCTGCTGGCCGGCTCGCGCGCGGCCTGGCTGACCTATGCCCTGGTGGTGCTGGCCTTCGCCTGGCACGAGGCGCGCACGCCGGCCGAGCGCGCCGCCTGGCTGGCGGCCGGTGCGGCGTGGCGCTGGCGGATGGCGCGTGGCCTGGCAGTCTCGCCGCGCTTTGCAGCGCATGCAGCGCAGCACGCAGGTCCTGCAGCGACACCGAGCGCAGCGCTGACAGGGCCCTGAGCGGACGTCTGGACATCTGGGGCGCGGCCGCGCGCATGTACGCGGCGCATCCGGTCAACGGCGTGGGCGTGCGCGGTTTCCGCTATGCCTATCCCGACTATGCCCGGCCCGGCGATCATTTCGTGGTCAGCGAGAAGCCTGCGGCCAGGGCCAGGGGCCTGCCATGCGCACCAGTGGCTGCTGGAAGTGGCCAGCGAGACCGGCACGCTCGGCCTGCTGCCTGGCTGGCCGGCAGCGGCGTGGCCTTCCGGGCCTGGCGGCGGGCCGGCGCCTGATGCGCGCCGGCGCGCCTTCCCCGCCAGCGTGGCGCTGGGCGTGACGCCTGTTCCCGCTGAACACGCACCTGGCGTTCTACTCGGCCTGGTGGGGGCTGTTGTTCTGGTGGCTGCTGGCGCTGTGGTGCGCGGCGCTGTACGTGGTCGAGACGCCGACGGAGGTGCCGCATGGCCGCGCGTGAAGCCGCTGTCGGTGGTGGTCATCACCTACAACAATGCCGATACGCTGGAGCGCTGCCTGCGCGAGGTGGACTGGGCCGAGGACCTGGTGGTGCTCGATTCGGGCTCCGAGCGACGATACCGTGGCCATCGCCGAGCGCCACGGCGCGCGCGTGGAGATGCACCCGTTCGACGATTATCGGCCCGCAGAAGCAGCGCGCCATCGACATGGCGCGCCATGACTGGGTGCTCAACCTGGATGCCGACGAGATCCTGTCGCCGGGCACGCGCGCGGTGATCGAGCGGGCGCTGGTCGCGCCGCAGGTCGCCGGGTATTCCGCCTGCCGCGGCGCGAGCGCATGTTCTGGACCGTGCAGCACCGCGCAGCCAGCGCAACGCGCATCTGCGCCTGTTCGATCGCCGCCGTGGCGGCATGAACGATGTCGAGGTGCATGCCGCGGTGAGGTCGACGGTCCGGTGCGGACGCTGCATGCAGGCCGATTTCGTCAACGACGGCGATGCCGACATCGCCACGCGGGTGGACAAGATCAACCGCTATTCCAGCGGCCTGGTGGCGCACAAGCTGCGCCGGGGGCAGCGTTTCACCGGCGTGCGCATGGTGCTGTATCCGCCGGTGTTCTTCCTGCGCCAGTACCTGTTCAAGCGCTATTTCCTGAACGGCTGGGCCGGCTTCATCGCCAGCGTCACCGGCGCGTTCTACGTGTTCCTGAAGTACGCCAAGCTGCACGAGGCACGCCAAAACCGGCGCGATCGGGATCGCGGCTCGCAGGAGCGCCAGGGGGAGCGATAGCCCTGCTGCGCATGTCTATCCACAAAACTTTGCTGCGCAAGGTTCCGGGCCCCGGCATGCTTGCCGATAGCCCTGCTGCGCATGTCTATCCCCAAAACTTTGCTGCGCAAAGTTCCGGGCCCCGGCATGCTCTTCCACACCCCATTCGTGCTGCGCACGAATCGCCCCCTGACTCAGGGGGCTGTGTTCATGCGGGGCATGGCTATCGCCAGGATTTTGCTGCGCAAGGTTCCGGGCCCCGGCATGCTCTTCGACACCCCCATTCGTGATGCGCCGAATCGCCCCCTGACGCAGGGGGCTGTGTTCATGCGGGGCATGGCTATCGCCAGGAATTTTCTGCGCAAGGTTCCGGGCCCGACGGGGGCATTACGCTTCTTGCGGCCTTTGCGGACGCTGCATCCCGACTCCCGACTCCCGACTCCCGACTCCCCATCCCGACTCCCGACTCGTCCCGAGTCCCGTTCCAATTCAATACACCCCGGGTTCACCCTCCGGACGAGTCTTGAAACGCTTGTGCGCCCACAGGTATTGCTCGGGTGCGGCCCTGACCATGGTCTCGATCTCGGCGTTGATGCGAGCCGTGTCCTGCACCACGTCCGGCCCGGGGAAGTCGGCCAGGGGTGCGGCAATGCGTATGGCATAGCCGCCATCGTCCGTGCGTCGATGAAAGAAGGGCAGCACCGCCGCACCGGACAGGCGCGCCAGATGATGGGTGGCGGTGATGGTGGCCGCTTCAATACCGAAGAACGGCGCGAACACGTGCCCCTTGCCGCGCATGTCCTGATCGGGCGCATACCACAGCACGCCGCCTCGCTTCAGATAGCGCACGCTGCCCAGCGTATCGCTCTTGCTGAACATGGCGCTGGCATAGCCCAGGCGCGCGCGCAGGACGGCCCACTCGAATACCGGGCTGTCCATCTCGCGATACATGCCGGCAATGCGCACGTGCCGCGAAACCAGCCGCGCGCACAATTCCAGATGCGAGAAATGCGCGCCCACCAGCAGTCCGCCGCGACCTTCGGCGTGCAGCTTCTCCAGGTGCTCCACACCCTCGATCTGCAGCGGGATGCGCGCCATGGCCCGGTCGCTGCCCATCCAGCCGAGGCTGAATTCGGCCAGCATGAAACCCAGGTCCCGCATGTTGGCCTGCAGCAGGCGCTGGCGCGCGTCGGCATCCAGTTGCGGAAAGCACAGCGCGATATTGCGCTGGGCAATGCGCTTGCGCGCCACGGGCAGCCGGCCGAGAAGACGACCGAGGCCACTGCCCAGGGACATCAGTGCGGCGCGCGGCAAGCGGGCCAGCAGCCAGATCATGGCGATGCCCATCCAGGATGGCCAGTGTTGTGGCAGCAGCAATCGGCGCGGCAGCCGGGGAGCGGTTTCGGCAGACATGGGGGGCGATTGTAGCCAAGGATCCACTGCCGGGTCCGGCAAACGCGTTCTTGCGGGCCGTCACGTAGCCTGATGCTGTGACTTTCGGCACCAACGTCAGCCCGTTGTGGCGGGCATAATGAGTCTTTTCTCGGGGGAAAGCGCATGCGCCATTCGATCCTTATGCTGGTATTGACCGTCGGTCTGTGTGCACCGCTGATGAGCGTGCATGCGGCCGACCAGACCCGCGTCGGCCAGGCAGCGGTCAGCGCGGCCGCGCAACTGCGCGACCGGGCGCTTGACGACCCCACTGCCTGGAACTTCGTGCGTGACCTGAGCACCGAGATCGGACCGCGTCTGGCCGGTGGTGCCAATGACAAGCGTGCCCGGGACTGGGTCGTGGCGCGCTTCAGGAAGCTGGGATTCGACAAGGTCTGGACCGAACCGGTGAGCTATCCCAAATGGGTGCGTCGCCACGAATCGGGCTCGATCGTGTCGCCGTTTCCGCAGAAGCTGGTGCTGAGCGCCCTGGGCTACTCGGCGGCGACTCCCGCGGGCGGGCTGACGGCGCAGGTGATCCGTTTCAAGAACCTGGATGCGCTGAAGCAGGCCGATCCGGACCAGGTCAAGGGTCGCATCGTCTATATCGGCGAACGCATGCATCGTTTCAGGGACGGTCGCGACTATCGTATCGGCTCGTCGATCCGCGTGGCCGGACCGCCCCTGGCGGCGAGCAAGGGCGCGGCCGCCTATCTTCTGCGTTCGGCCGGTACCGATGCCCATCAGCGCATTGCGCATACCGGCGTGACCGGTTTCCCCGACCCGTCCAGGGCCATACCGGCGGCGGCACTGTCCAATCCCGATGCCGACCAGCTTGAACGCATTCTGGGCTATGACAAGCCGGTCATGGTGCATCTGGATCTTGATGTGGGCGTGGACGGTCAATACACCGGCGCCAACGTGATCGGGCAGATCAACGGCGCCACGCATCCCGAGCAGGTGGTGGCCATCGGTGGCCACCTTGATTCATGGGATCCGGGTACCGGTGCCATCGACGATGGCGCCGGGGTTGCCATTGCTGCGGCGGCGGCGCACCTGGTCGGCACCATGCCGCAACGGCCGGCACGCTCGGTCCGGGTGATTGCCTTCGCCAACGAGGAGATGGGCCTGTGGGGCGCGCGCGCCTATGCCAAGGCGCATGCAGACGAGGTGGCCGAGCCATGTGCTGGGTGCCGAGTCGGACTTCGGTGCCGGCAGGATCTGGCGCCTGAGCGCCAGCGTCAAACCCGGCGCGCGGCATGCCATCGAGCAGATGGCAGCGGTGATGAAACCCCTGGGCGTTGTCTACGATGCCGAGCGTGGCGGAAGCGGCGGGTCGGATCTGTCGCAGATGCACGCGATCGGCATGGCCGGCCTGTCACTCAGCCAGGACGGGACCCACTATTTCGACTGGCACCATACCGCCAACGACACCCTGGACAAGATCAAGCCCGACGAGCTGGCGCAGAACGTTGCGGTGTATGCGACCTTTGTCTGGATGGCGGCCCAGGCCGACGGCGATTTCGGTTCCGCGCCGGGCGCGTTCAAGGACGACAAGGGCGAGGAGTAGACGGTTTGGCTGTCGCCTAATGATCCGGCAGCATCTCCGGTTCCGGTTCGGTCGGGTCCTCGGCCAGTTTTTGCTTGCGTTGTTGGACTTGCCGGGCACCCGGAACAGCAGCAGCAGGGGCAGGGTGGCCAGGGTCAGCCAGGTCATCAGCCAGAAATCGTTGATGTAGCCGATGGCGGCGGCCTGGCGGGTGATTTCGCCATTGAGCATGGCCAGGCCCTGGAGTGGTGTGCATGCTCGTCGGGTAGCGGATTGGCGCTGTAGGCCGACACGCGGCTGGCGATCTCGGCATGGTTGATCTGGGTGTAGCGCGCCGCCAGCGTAAACACGATCGAGATGCCGACGCTGGAACCGATGTTGCGCACCAGGCTGTAGATGCCGGCGGCTTCGGTGCGCGTGCCCATCGGCAGGCGTGGCGTAGGCCATGGTCGAGACCGGCACGAACACCAGTCCCAGTCCCAGGCCCTGGACCACGCCGGCATTGATGATCGGCCACACCGGCACGTCGGCATTCCAGCCGGTGATCATCCACATCGACAGCGCGGTCAGGCTGATGCCGATCGCGGCCGGCATGCGCGGGTCGATGCCGCGCGCCAGGATGCGCCCCACCAGCACCATCGCCACCAGGGTGCCGACACCGCGCGGCGCCAGCAGCATGCCGGTGGTGATGACCGGATAATTCATCAGGTTCTGCAGGTACGGCGGCAGCAGCGCCATGGTCGCGAACAGCACCACGCCGATGATGAAGATGAACAGCGTTGGCGGCGCCGAAATTGCGGTCGCCGAGCAGGCCCAGGTCGACGAACGGTCGCTTGACCTCGCGCCAGTGCACGAAGTACAGATACAAGCCGAGAAACGCCAGCGCCATCTCGATCAGGATCTCGGTCGAGGACGAGCCAGTCCTCCTGGTTGCCGCGGTCCAGGATCAGCTGCAGCGCGGCAATACCCATGGCCAGCAAGCACGAAACCGCGCCAGTCGAAGCGGCTCGGCTGGTGCTCGTCGGCCGGCACGCTGGCCATGCACGCCGAGCAGCGCCAGGATGCCCAGCGGCACGTTGATCAGGAACACCCAGTGCCAGGAATAGGTCTCGGTCAGCCAGCCACCCAGCGGCGGGCCCAGGATCGGGCCGACCATGATGCCCATGCCCCACATGGCCATGGCCGCGCCGTGCTTTTCGCGGCGGGAACGAATCCAGCAGCGAGGATTGCGAGATCGGTACCAGCGCGGCGCCGAACAGACCCTGCAGCACGCGGAATACCACCATCTCGCCGATGCTGGTGGCCATGGCGCACAGCACCGAGGCAGGGTGAAGCCGGCGATCGAGACCAGCAGCAGTGCTTGCGACCGAAGTGGCCGGCCAGCCAGCCGGTCGCCGGCGTGGCGATGGCCGCAGCCACGATATACGAGGTCAGCACCCAGGCGACCTGGTCCTGGGTCGCCGACAGCGAGCCCTGCATGTGCGGCAGGGCGACGTTGGCGATGGTCGTGTCGATCACCTGCATCAGGGTCGCCAGCATGATCGAGACGACCAGCAGCGGCAGGTTGTCGACCTCGCGATGGGTGGTGTGCGCTGACATGCGCTGGCCGAACGCGGCTCAGCGCTGAGCTGAGCGCGCCGGACGCTGCGCGTCGTCACCGCCGAACCAGCGGCCCCACAGGGAATTGCCGGCGCCGGTGTCGATATCGACCTGGGCGCTCATGCCGACGCGCGCCATGCGGTGCATTGGTGTTGTCGGTGAATTCCAGGCGCACCGGAATGCGCTGCACCACCTTGACCCAGTTGCCGGTGGCGTTCTGCGCCGGCAGGACCGAGAACGTGCGCGCCGGATGCCGGGCTGATCGACTGTCACCCTGGCATGCCAGGTGTAGTCCGGATAGGTATCCACTTGATCGTGGCTTGCTGGCCGACTGCGACGTGGGTCAGGTCGGTCTCCTTGAAGTTGGCATCCACCCAGGACTGGCTGGCGACCAGCGGCATGGCCTTTTCGACCGGCCTGCAGAAAATCGCCCGGCTGCAGGCTCATCTGGCCGATCACGCCGTCGAACGGCGCGCGCACCGTGGTGTGCTCCAGATCGAGCTGCGCCTTTTCCATCTGCGCCTTGTACGCCTTGAAGCCGGACAGCTGGTCGACCGGCGCGTCGACGTTGCCGCCGAGCATGGTCTTGGCCTTGGCCGCGTTGGCGGCGGCGCTGTCGCGGTCGCCACGCGCACTGGCCACCGCATTGGCGGCATCGTCCAGCTCCTTCTGCGAGACCAGCCCCTTCTTGCGCAGATCGCGAATGCGCTTGAGCTGCACCAGATCGTTTTGCAGGCTCGATTGCTGCGAGCGCAGGTCGGCCTGTGCCGCGGCATAGCTGTCGCGCGAGGAGGCCAGATAATCGCCAACCGCGTGCATCTGCGCCTGCAGCTGCTGCACGGCCAGCTCATAGGGCTTCGGGTCGATGCGGAACAGCACATCGCCCTTGTGCACCGGCTGGTTCTGTTGCACGTCCACCTCGACCACGCGGCCGGCTACCTGCGGGGCGATGTTGGCCTGGTCGGCGCCGACGTAGGCGTTGTCGGTGGATACATAGCGGCCCGACGTGACCCAGAACCAGCCGCCGAGCAGGCCGACGACCAGTGGCCCGGCGATCCAGAGGCTACGCTGCAGCCATTTGCGCTTGGGCTTTTTTGGCGCGCTGTTCTCCACCTTGGGAGCGCCGTATTGCTTGTCAGTCATGATCGGGAATCCTGTTTCATCTCGGCCTGGTCGAGCGCGACCAGGTTGTGCTTGATGTGCTTGAGCACTCTCTCGAATACCTCGTAATCGCTTTTGCTGACGCCCTCGACAGCCTCCTGCCTGAGACCGTCGGCAATCTGCTCCATGTCCTCGACCACCCCGCGAGCCTTGTCGGACAGGTGCAGGCACCAGCGCCTCCGGTCACCCGGATCGGGGCGACGCTCGACAAAGCCCGCCTGCTGCAGCCGATCAATCACCCGGCCCACGGGAATGGGCTCCAGTTCCAGCAGTTCGGCCAGCTCGGTCTGACTCAGGCCTTCCTGATGACTGATGACTTTCAGCGCACGCCACTGCGAGCGGGTCAATTCGAAACGGGTGGCGCGCCGATCGAAATGCTTGCGCAAAAGGCGCGTCACATGCATCAGCTGCCGGCCCAGCCCGCGGATATTGTGTGCGTCTATCATGGATGCGTATATTATGTACGCGTCAGGTATATGTCAACTGTGTGGGGCCAGGGCTGAGCCGGAGCGGACTGCCAGTGGCCGTTCGCAGCCGGCGCCCGGCAGCAAGGATGGATGCTTGCCGGCGGGTCAGGGTTCGGGCAAGCGGTGAGCAGTAAGCGGTGAGCGGAAAAGCGCGGCACGCCTGTCATCCTGGCACGGGCCCCGCGGGGCGGGGCCTGGCGAATGTTGCACAGGCGTGCTGCGGATCATCCAGTATCGAGGCTGAGCGGAACCATGACCGCGCCTGGTGAGTGCGGCGCGAGGACGCGACGCCGCAGCACGCGTCATCCCGGCCTGCGCCGGGATGACGGGGTCCCCAACAACTACGCACGCTGCTTCTTCAATTCGTCGCGGATCTCGGTCAGCAGGGCGACGTCGGCTGGCACAGTCGCCTGTTCGGCTGGCTTTTCCTCTTCCTTGCGCTTCATGCTGTTCATCGCCTTGATGACCATGAAGATGGAAAACGCGATGATGATGAACGTGATGATGGTGTTGATGAAGCTGCCGTAGTTGATGCTGACGCCGCCCTTGCCGTCGGCACCCGCAGCCTGGAGCACCCATTTCAGCTTGGAGAAATCGATGCCGCCAAGTACCAGACCGATGGGCGGCATGATCACGTCGCTGACCAGCGATTTGACGATGGTACCGAAGGCGCGCCGATCACAATGCCTACGGCCATGTCGATGACATTGCCCTTGACAGCAAATTCCTTGAACTCGCTCATCATGCTCATTGCAGGTCTCCCGTGAAAGAAAAGCCGAACCGACGGTCGGGTCGGCGCAGGCCAAACCATACTCCATTTTGTCCGCCGCGCATGTGTGGAGTTTGCCGGGCTGCGCGCAGTACTCCGGCACAGCCGGGCCAACAGTGTTTTAACCCGGTCTGGCCTAGGCTTTGCACCGGGTGACCACTTGGGGAAGTGTCATGATTGTCTGGTTGAGGCGTGTCGGCGCGTTGCTGCTGGTGCTGGTCGCGGCGGTGGCGGTGTTTGTCGGGGTAGCCTGGTGGCGCAGCAATGCGGCCATGGCCCACGCCTACAGTATTTCCGATGCGCCGCTGCCCATGGCTGCAGCCGATGTTGCACGTGGCGAGTACCTGTTCGAAACACGCGGCTGTGCCGACTGCCACGGCGCTGACGGTCGCGGAACCCTGGTGATGGATGCCGGGCCAGTGGCTCAGGTGCATGCAGCCAACATCACGCCGGCCGGCCTGCGCGGTCGCTACGATGCGTCACGCCTGGCCGCGGCAATTCGCCATGGCGTGCGTGCCGATGGCACAAGCCTGATCTTCATGCCCTCCATGGACTGGTCCGAACTGAGCGATCGCGATACCGCCGATCTGACCGCCTATGTGCTGCAATTGCCGTCGGTCGCCGTGTCGCATCCGGCAAGCCGCCTGGGCCCACTCGGGCGCATTCTGTGGTTCACCGGCAAGGCCGGTGGTCTGCTGCCGGCAACGGTCATCGATCACAGCCCGCGTTTGCGGCCCGAAGTCGCCATCGCCGCCAATTCCGAATACGGCGAGTACCTGGTTGCCATGTGTCGCAGTTGCCACGGACCGCAACTTGCCGGCGGCGTCGATCTGGGTCCCGGCGAGCCGAAGTCGGCCAACATCAACATGGCTCGCGGCGGACTGGCAGGCTGGACCCGGGACGACTTCCTGCATGCCATGCGTACGGGCATTCGTCCCGATGGCAGAAATCTGGCCGACATCATGCCCTGGCGGGCCGTCGCCGCCATGAAGCCCGTGGAACAGGACGCCATCTGGGCCTACCTGTCACGCTCGCGCAACACAGGCGCGGCAGAGTGACCATCTGCACCAATCGGTGAGTCGCGTCACAACGTGACAGGTGTCACCCGCGTTGCTTGATGAGCGGCCCTTTCCCGAATCCGGCTTGTGATTCATTCCTGTCTCTGCCATCTATTTTTGCTCATTACTACATTTTTACAGTGGTGTCACAGTATACCACAAACGAAATCTTCAACGCTATTCTAAACCTTCTTGTTTCTGCTATCCTTTCTAGAAAAAAAACTATACTAACATCTCAATAACTTAAAAACACACAACTCAAACAGTTTAACTCTGACTCAACCCAAACTAACTAACTAGACGTAAATCTCCACCACTTTATTCAGTGAAACTCTACCTTTATGTAAATGAGTGTCCTTTTTACCTCTTCATGCTGTCGCGCCTTAGGCGGCACCCTATATCCATTCTCATGTTTGACTACATAACATCATTCTATCGCTCACCCTCTGGGCTGTCGGCCGCACCGAAGTTCGCTTTCCGCGATTCTCTAATCAAATCCAAAAACTACTCTACCTCAACTTTCTAGTCAACTCTACTCCCTACCCACTTCCTAATAAACAACCTACTCTTGATCACCTCCACTCGAGTACCCACTCATCTGCCTGCGACGTGATGGTTCGCTGTCAAACGAACTATTCGCTCCGGTGGCGGAGGCACAATGCGCTCCCCTGTCAATCCACAGCACCATTGCCAGCATGACAATGATGAAACAGACAAAAAGTACTGAGATCTCTATGAATCGCTCTGTTTAATGCCGGAGTTGCTTGTGTCAGTGCAAGTTTTTGCCTTAACTTCATTCGCGCGCCAGTGCCTTCACCAGAGGTGCGTGCAGCGCACTCTATGCCGGGACAATCGCGCTGATCAGTCCCAGTAGCACTGCGTAGCCCAGAGTTGCATGCGACGCCGGGAGTAACCACTGTAGTGAGTGAATAGCGGTATCCAGAGTGCTCGAATCAATTGCACGGCCATTGAGAAACAACAGGCCGATGCCAGTCGCGATAGTTGCGCAAAGCGCGCGATCAGCATGATTTCAACCACGAGTGCGGTATACAGCACTCCGATCCCGAAACCAGTGGCTCACAGAAACGCCAACTCCCAGCGTCGCGCGCGTAGCGCAAAGCTGATTGCGTTGTTGCTAGCCAGTATAGCCATAAAACCCAGAACCGTAGCAACAAGCCATGCCACAACGCGGACGAACATTGCCAGATAGCCCACGCGCTGTGCATAAAATGCATGTTGTGGCATATGCGGAAAATTGCGCAAGCGCGAGTCGCTTTGCAATGCTCTGGCGAAAGCACCGTAGGACGATAGCGAGTTCAAGCGAACCCACACGTGGAAATCTAACCCTGCGCGTTGTACGCGACCTGCAAAGCACTCATATCAACCCAGATCTCTGATTCTCAAGGCTGCCCCCGCTATCGAATTCTCCACTCACTTGCCAGTTCTATCGGCGCAGATTAGCGTGTACCCCGTAGTGTATAAACGTAGTCATGCGCAGCAATAACCCCGGATGCCAGCGCGTTTAGGCCGGAATCAAAGCAGTGCCCGTGTGATACGTACACTGCCATCCACCACGTCCCAGACAGAGAGCGTGACACCGCGCACTATAGCGGTAGTCTGGCGACCATCGTGCCGTGCGAGTTTGGCATGTATAACAAATTGAGGAGAAATCCGCTGAGAGCCATCCGCGTGAAGTGCAACGCCGAGTAACGCACCTATGCGATCAACCAGCTCTGGTGCAATTCGCCCGTCAGTTTCCGTGCCGCCGCTGCTGCCCAGATGACCGCTACATCGGCGCGACCAATGTGTGCCGCAATACGTTTGAGTCCGGCAGATATAGTGAGTACGGTCAGAAGAGTCAACGCGGCAATTAACAGTCCAGCAATTGTCAGAAGCACGTGGCGCGAGCGCGACAGACCAAAGTGCACTCCCAGCACCAGATCCGCAGTATCTGCTCGCACCAGTTCAAAAGCTCATTCCTCCTGTCAATCGATTGGCCGAACGCGCGCAAACGTGATCCCAGGCAAAATAAGAGCTGCCAGAAGAAGCGCAACGAGCCATAGCGGCAAGAACACAGAGCCCAAAGCGCCGGTGCAATAGAACCAAACAGCCCATGCAACCATACAGACAGGTAGCGCAATACCAGAGCACCCAGTGCCATACCAAGTGCGGCCCCAGCGGCTACAACCAAAAGTCCCTCAAGCACTAAGCTTGCCAGCAAAGTGATGCGCGAAAAGCCGAGTACCCGCATCACCGCCAGCAAGATCGTCGTTCTGTTGCCGCGTGAGCCATCACGCTAGCCAGAACTAACAGACAGCACAGAAAAATCGCAGTCATCACCAACGCCAGCAAGTACTGCACTTTTCCCAGTCGAGAGCGCGCGTTCTCTGCAACGCTGTCCGTATATGCAGTCACCGGAGGATCGTCATGACCGAACCTGGCTTCTATCCTGGCCGCGAGCGCTTCCTGTGCACGCGAATTCGCGGCGGTGACTGTCATACGACATCACTGATCCGTGCCGGCCAGAGAATGGCCCCGGTTAATGTATTGATAGTGGGCCAACGCACCGTTGCCCGCTCGGGCTTGCTCCGTCGCTGCGATGCCGCTTATGTGTATCGCTCGTGGTTTCGCGCTGAGGAGGTCTATTGCACTGACACCCTTGCCTAGTGCTATCCACAGCTTGTTGCCGCCTCACGAGTGACCAACACCCCCAAGGGTCGTTCATCCATCGGCGCACGCTGCCGGCGTCAAAGCCCGATTGCAGCGCCGCGCGGGTTGCGCCTGCTCCGCCAATGGCATTTACCGTCACGGTAACGCCGCCCGCGCACGAAACAGTGCCAGGTCGTTGTATACGACATCGTGCACGTCCGAAAGGCTTGCCAGATTCGCGGCATATCGCAGCGGAAGCATTTGTTGTGGTGATCGCGCATTCCGCACAGTGACGCCCTTGTCCGAGGCTGCCGATGAATCCAGTTCGAGGAAAGGGGACGCCACCGCCGCCAAAGCAAGCCAGGCGGCGACTGTTACAGAAATCGTTAGCGCCATGTAGGTGGCGCGTCCAGGCCCGCTTAGTTGATTGCTGATAGCCAGCAAGCTCGCAGCACGTAGCTGCTGGAGGTAATGGGACATTGTGTCAACCAGGCCTCGGTACCCGGTGATCTTGGCAGGTTCAGTGTTGTTTTGGAAACTGAAGCAGGTTTTTTGCGCTGAATGGCAGTCCTGGTCGGCGCTTGATCAGGGTCAGATTGCGGTCCAGATAGAACGAACTCGGTGTGATCTTGCCGCCTAGGAACCCTTCCTGCATTTTGGACGGTGCGTGATATTGCAGCACGCTCTTTGGAAGTTCAATGTGGGCGTGAGAGCTGTCTCCCACGCGCAGCACCGCTATCGCTGCATCGACGCTCCCCAAGGCGTGGCCATGGGCCTCACGAATGGCATCCAGAAGGTCTTCGCATGGGGGGCAATCTTGCATGATCTTGAATAGGATGACAGGGCCTTGCAATTCATTTCCAAGGTCCACCAGCGTGCCACCAGAGTCCAGCACCTCGATACCTCCCGGTATCCGTTGTCCGACATGCGCGGTTCGCTCCATCTTGAAAGCTTTGGAAACTGCAGCGTCAGGTGGGCCAATCATTTGTGCGTAGGAACAAAATGACATGCAAGTCAATGCCGCCGCGAGTGTCCTCAATCCAAGGGTTTTAAGATCAAACATTTGTCAAGTCCCTTTGCAGGTGGGGCACCGAAGCGGACTGGGCGAAACAAATCAGTCGCTCCGGCGCGCGCACCATGGGCTCAGCCGACGGGCCAGGCACCTTCGTCGCAAACGATCCAGGTCTGGCAGCTACCGTCGACGCACGCCTTCCACAACCCACAGTTGTGCAGTTTGATTACCGCAGCTGCCTGTGAGGTGAAAATAAGACCCGCCACCAATACCACGGACGCCATTAGAGAAACGGCCTTGATCCTTGTCATTTTGAATTTCCTCTCAAGTATGGTTGCCCCCTTTTTCGAGCCTAGCGCCCCCCCCCTCTTTGCAAGTCAAACAGGCTTTGCTAATAAGGTCGTCAATCGTGATGACAATTGTCACGGTCTTTGCTTGATATTCGTGTCTACTAGCAGGCTCGCAACGAGTGCAGGCTGTCTCATAGTACCGGGCCCGGTTGGGAGAAGTTTACTTGGAAAGCGAAGATCTGCTCAGCGAGCTGAAGATTGCGCGCAATGATCGTGAGGATCAGGATGGCGGCGGCCGACGCTTGCTGGTGTTTGTCGGTGTTGCAGCGGTTCTGCTGGCCGTACTGGCTGGTGCCTGGTTCTGGTGGTCGGGCGCGCGTGCGGTCGAAGTCGAGACAGTCACCGCCAGCGCGCCATCGGCAGGTGAGTCGGGTGCCGTGCTGCAGGCTACCGGTTATGTCACGGCGCGTCGCCAGGCCACGGTGTCGGCGCAGATCGTCGGCACACTCACCGAGGTGCTGATCGAGGAAGGCGACCACGTCAAGGAAGGGCAGGTGCTGGCGCGGCTGGAGGACAGTTCGCAACAGGCCTACCTCAACTCGGCCAGGGCCAGCGCAGCGGCCGCCGAGGCACGGGTCGGCGAGATGCGCACGCAGCTGGTGCAGGCCACGCGCGACAGCGAGCGACAGCAGAATCTGGTCAAGCGGGGTCTGGTGCCCAGGCAGCAGGCCGAGCAGGCCAGCACCCAGATGGACAGCCTGCGCGCCCAGCTCGCCTCGGCGCGAGCCCAGGCCAAGGCGGCCGAGGCCCAGGTGGCCGTGGCCCAGGTCAACTACAACTATACCGTTGTGCGGGCGCCATTCGACGGCGTGATCATCAACAAATCCGCGCAGGTAGGAGAGATCATCGCGCCGGCGGCGGCTGGCGGCGGATTCACCCGCACCGGCGTGGGTACCATCGTCGACATGGACTCGCTGGAAGTGGACGTGGATGTCAACGAGGCCTATATCGGCCGGGTCAAGCCGCACATGCCGGCCGAGGCCGTGCTGGATGCCTATCCCGGACTGGACGATCCCAGCGCACGTGATCGCCATCGTGCCGGCAGCCGACCGCGGCAAGGCCACGGTCAAGGTGCGTGTGGGCCTGGATCAGAAGGACGAGCGCATCGTGCCGGACATGGGTGTGCGCGTGTCGTTCCTGGAGAAAAAGCCCGAGTCCGCGCCGGAAACGCCGAAAGGCGTGCTGGTGCCCGCCTCGGCGATTGTCGAACGCGGTGGCCAGAAGGTGGTTTTCGTGCTTGACGGGGCACGGCCAGGCAACTTGCCGTCACCCCGGCGCAACAGACCTACGGTGATCTTCGTTTGCTGCCCGATGGCGTCACGGTCGGCGTGGAAGTCGTGGACAAGCCGACGTCGGCGCTGCATGACGGCACCCGCGTTGCAGTGGCCAAGCATTGATCCAACGAAGGAGACTTCCAATGATCGGATTGAACAAGAAATTCATTTCCCCGGCACTCATGCTGACCCTGCTTCCGGCCATGTTCCGGTTCGGTTCGGAGGGTTTGACATGGTTCTGGTCCAATTCCTCCCCAGTGCCGATGCTGTTGCTGCCGGTGGCGGCCGTGTTCTGGGTGTTGTGTCTCAAACCACATGGTCGAGTGGCCGCCAAGTAAATTTCGCATCGAACCACCCGGTGAGCCGGACTTTCAACGAGAGACAAACCATGAGCACATTGATCGAAATCCGCGATGTCAGCAAGACCTACACCCGCGGCAAGCAGAAGGTCGAGGTGTTGCAGAACATCGACCTGGACATTGCCGAGGGCGATTTTTTTGCCTTGATGGGGCCATCCGGCTCCGGCAAGACGACCCTGCTCAACCTCATTGGCGGGCTGGACACGCCCACCGGGGGCAGCATCAGGGTGGGTGACAAGCGCATTGACACCCTGGGCAGCAGCGCGCTGGCCAGGTGGCGTGCCTCCAACGTCGGCTTCATTTTCCAGTTCTACAACCTGATGCCGATGCTCAGTGCACAAAGGAATGTGGAGCTGCCACTTCTGCTGACCAAGCTGTCGGCGTCGCAGCGACGCAAGAACGCTGCCATCGCACTGAAACTGGTGGGGCTGGAGGAGCGTGCCTCGCACAAGCCTTCCGAGCTTTCCGGCGGTCAGCAGCAGCGCGTGGCCATCGCTCGCGCCATCGTTTCCGACCCGACCCTGCTGGTGTGCGACGAGCCCACCGGCGACCTTGACCGCGAGTCGGCGGAGGGCGTGCTGGCATTGCTGCAGAACCTCAACCGCAATCACAACAAGACCATCGTCATGGTCACCCACGATCCCAAGGCCGCCGAATACGCCACGCATACCCTGCACCTGGACAAGGGCACGCTGGTGGAACAGACGGCGGCTGCGTGACGGCTGCGGGACTCGGGACTCGGGACTCGAAATGACCGTCATCCTGGGGCCGAGCGCAGCGAGGAACCCGGGATCCATTTTGACTTTGGTGACCGATGCGATGAAATCCAATCAGGGAAAGAACGAACAATGGATCCCGGGTTCCGGCCTTGCGGCCGGCCCCAGGATGACGGACATCTCCGTTGCCGGGCTCGGACTTCGGCGGCCACGGAATGCCTTGAGCTCTGCAGGCGGCATACTGCCACAGGCACTGCGTCCTGCTTGCTCCATACTCCGGCCCCGATGCGGGCTTCGCGAGGAATGACATCATGAAATACATGCACCTGATCTGGGCGGCGCTGTTCCGCCGCAAGACGCGCACCATCCTGACGCTGGTGTCGATCATTGCCGCGTTCCTGCTGTTCGGCATGCTCAATGCGGTGCGTACCGCGTTCGAGTCCACCGCGCAAAGCGCCGCCGGCGCCAGCCGCCTGGTGACCTCGTCGCGCTACTCGATCATCCAGCCATTGCCGAAGGCGCTGCAAAACCGCATCGCTGCCGTTGACGGCGTGGCCAAGGTCGGCTTTGCCAACTGGTTCGGTGGCGCCTACCAGGACCCGAAGAACATGGTCTTCAGCTATGCCATCAGCCCCGAGTACCTGGACCTGTATCCGGAGATCAAGCTGAGCGACGCGGCGCGCAAGAAGTTCGACCAGACCCGCACCGGTGCGGTGGTCGGCAAGACGCTGGCCAAACGCTACGGCTGGAAGGTCGGCGACAAGATTCCGATGCTGTCGACGATCTTCCCGCAGAAGGACGGCAGCAAGGCCTGGCCGATGGACATCGTCGGCATCTTCGACATCAGCGACGACGCCCAGAATGGCACCGATCAGGCGCTGTTCTTCCACTGGAAATATTTTGACGAAGCCAATGCCTACGGCCAGGGTACGGTCGGCTGGTACATCGAGAAGCTCTCCGACAGCTCGCGTGCCGACCAGATCGCGCAGAAGATCGATGCGATCTCGGCCAACTCCACGCACGAGACCAAGTCGCAGACCGAGAAGGCATTCCAGGCCTCGTTTGCCAAGCAGATCGGCAATATCGGCCTTATCGTGTCGGCCATCATGGGCGCCGTGTTCTTCACCCTGCTGCTGCTGGTCGGCAACACCATGATGCAGGCGGTACGCGAGCGCACCTCGGAACTGGCGGTGCTCAAGACCATCGGTTTCACCAACACCAGCGTGCTGATGATGGTGCTGGCCGAGTCGATGCTGCTGTTGTTGCTGGGCGGCGTCATCGGCCTTGGCCTGGCCGCCATCCTGGGGCCGGCGGTGACCTCGGGCAGTGGCGGGATGGTGAATCTGCCCTCGGTGGGCTGGCAGACCTGGTCGCTGGGCATTGCCTTCATGCTGCTGATTGGTCTGCTGATCGGGGCACTCCCGGCGCTGCGCGGCATGCGCCTGAATATCGTTGACGCACTGAGGGTGGGGCAATGAAGAATTTCCTGATCAATCTTGGCCTGCTCCTGCTTGCCGTGGGAGCCATCTACATGTGGGTTGTGCTGTCCTGGCCGGCGGCCCTGGTGCTGGTGGGCGTGCTTCTCCTGTGGATGTTCCTGACCCGCAGTGGCCGCCAGGCGTCCTCGGTGACCGCCGTGGGCGTGCGCACCCTGCCGCAGCGGATTGGCGCCTCGCTGGTGATCGTGATCGGCATTGCCGGTGTGGTCGGCGTGCTGGTGGCGCTGTTTGCCATGGCCGCCGGATTCCAGGCGACATTGAAGAACAGCGGTTCGGACGATACCGCCATCGTGCTGCGCGGTGGATCGCAAGCCGAGCTCAACTCGGTGCTGGGCCGCGAGGACGTCAATGTGATCAGCCAGGCGCCCGGGGTAGCCCGTGACGGCGATGGCAAGGCGATCGTGTCGCCGGAACTGGTGGTGGTGGCCAACCTGCCGAAGAAGTCCGACCCCACGATCGATGCCAACGTGCAGATACGCGGTGTTGGCGACCAGGCCTGGAAGCTGCAGCCGAGTGTGAAGATTACCGACGGCCGCCGCTTCAAGCCGGGCTTGCGCGAGCTGGTGGTGGGCAAGGGTGCCCGCGCCCAGTTTGTCGGCCTGGACGTGGGCCGCACACTGAAGCTCAGCGGACAGGAATGGACCATCGTCGGTGCATTCGAGTCCGGCGACTCGCATGACTCGGAGCTGTGGGGCGACACCGAGACCGTGGGCGGAGCCTATCGCCGCGGCAGCAGCGTGCAGTCGGTGACGGTGAAATTGCAGGATCCGGCTGCATTCGACAAGTTCAAGGCCGCGCTGGCCAGCGATCCGCGCGTGAAGGTGGATGTCAGCACCACCCGCGACTACTACGCCAGTCAGTCCGAGCAGATGACCAAGACGCTGCGCATTGTCGGCATCGTGGTCGGCGTGATCATGGCCATCGGCGCGCTGTTCGGCGCGCTCAACACCATGTTTGCGGCGGTGGCAACGCGCGCGCGCGAAATCGCCACCCTGCGTGCGCTGGGGTTTCGCGGCCTGCCCGTGGTGGTGTCGGTGATGCTGGAGACGCTGCTGCTGGCGCTGGCCGGCGGCATTCTCGGCGGCCTGATTACCTGGCTCATCTTCAACGGCTATACCGCCTCCACCCTGGGCTCCAACTTCAGCCAGGTGGTGTTCCAGTTCAAGGTCTCGCCCGATGTTCTGTGGACCGGCATCAAGTGGGCGCTGGCCATCGGCTTCATCGGCGGCCTGTTCCCCGCTGTACGCGCCGCGCGCCTGCCGGTGACTACCGCACTGCGCGAATCCTGAGCGACAGGCAGCGCCCGCCCCTGGCCGGGGACAGGGCGTTGCCCCCGCCATCGCACGGGCCTGACTTGCGCCTGTAACAAGCTGCGGTCAGAATTCCGGCGGGGTTTCCTTTTTCTGATGCACGCAGCCGCGCATCGGCCGGACCGGTTCCGATGACCCGGCGCAGGGAGTTTTTGCATGTCCGCAAGTCGCCTTTTCCATCGTTTGTGCGCTTTCATGCTGCTGTCCCTGCCCATGCTGGCGGCAGCCGCGACACCGGTATTCGTCAACGAGTTGCACTACGACAACGCCGGTACCGATGCCAATGAGATGATCGAGATTGCCGGCCCGGTCGGCACCGACATGAACGGCTGGAGCGTGGTGCTGTACAACGGCAGCACCGGCAACATGTACGACACCATTGCGTTGTCAGGCAGCATCGCCGCCAACTGCAGTGGCATGTCCGATGGGGTGATGACGGTGACCCCGGCCGGCTCGATCCAGAATGGCGCGCCGGACGGCCTGGCACTGGTGGATTCCGGCAACAACGTGGTGCAGTTCCTCAGCTACGAGGGCAGTTTCACGGCCACCAACGGCCCAGCGAACGGCCTGACCAGTACGGACATAGGCGTCTCCGAGCCGGGCGATACGCCTGCCGACCAGTCACTTCAGCTGTCTGGAAGCGGCGCCGACTACGAGGACTTTTCCTGGAACGCGCCGGCCACCGCCAGCTTCGGTGCCTGCAATGCCGGCCAGACATTCGGTGCGCCAGTGGACGTGCCGCCGACCGTGGCCACGACCACGCCCGCCGACAACGCCACCGGCATAGCCATCGATGCCAACGTGCTGATCCATTTCAGCGAAGCGGTAACGGTGCAGACGGGCTGGGCTGATCTCACCTGCACCGGTACCGGGTCGCACAGCCTGTCCATCAGCGGCAGCGGAGCCGACTACACGCTTGATCCGGATGCCGACTTCGGCAACGCCGAGACCTGCAGCGCTACCGTGCACGCCGCCGACGTCAGCTGATCAGGACGGCACGCTCGATGCCATGGCGGCCGACTACAGCTTCTCGTTCCAGACCGTGGGTGACTTCCCGCCCGAGGTCAGCTCGACCACCCCGGCAGACAACACCGCCTCGTTCCCCGTCGGCGGCAATCTCGGCGTGCTGTTCTCCGAGCCGGTCACGCTGGACCCGGGCTGGTTCAGCCTGGTGTGCGATGCCAGCGGCGCGCACACGGCGGTGCAAGGCGGCGACAGTACCAGCGTGACCCTGAATCCGGATGTCGACTTCGATTCGCTGGAAACGTGCACCTTCACCATTGCCGCCAGCGCCGTGCACGACCAGGACGGCACGCCCGATGCACTGCAATCCAGCGTGGTGGTGCACTTCACGGCGGCCGCCAGCAGCAGCGACTACTACGCCGGCGTGGACACCAGCAGCGGCCCGGCGCTGAAGGCCTGGCTGCACAACCGCATCAAGGACCACACCACCTATCCCTACAGCGGCAGCGGCACCAACACCTGGGTGGTCCTGAACGCGGCCGACCAGGACCCCGACAACAGCAGCAACATTCTCGATCTGTACGCCAACAAGTCCTTGCTGAAGATCAGTGGCGGGCAGGGCGCCTACAATCGCGAGCACACCTGGCCCAATTCGCTGGGCTTCCCCAACAGCAGTCTCAACGGCAAGCCGAATCCGCCGTATACCGATGCGCACATGCTGCATCTGACCGATGTCGGCTACAACAGCGACCGCGGCAACAAGCCGCTGGGCGAATGCCCGCCCTCGACCTGCACGCGCCTGGCGACCGACCCCAACGACGGCTACGGCGGCGGCAGTGGCGACGGCGATGCCGACTGGTACCAGGGTCCGGACGGCAACCAGGGCACCTTCGAGGTGTGGGACCACCGCAAGGGCGACATCGCGCGCGCGGTGATGTACATGGCGGTGCGCTACGAGGGCGGCACCGACAGCGACGGCATCGCCGAGCCGGATCTGGAACTGACCGACGACCGCAGCAAGATCGTGCAGATCGACGCCCAGAGCAGCGGCAGCAAGACTGCCTGGATGGGCCTGCTCAGCGACCTGCTGGCCTGGAACCAGAGCGACCCGCCGGACGCCGACGAGCAGCTGCGCAATGACGTGGTGTACTCATACCAGCACAATCGCAACCCGTTCATCGATCACCCCGAATGGGCCGAATGCGTGTTCCTCGACCAGAACTGTCCGCAGGCGGTCGACCTGATATTTGCCGATGGTTTCGAGGGCCCCTGAGAGTGAAGCAGGTCAGGATGGGCGGGGTATCGGTCGCAGACGGACATTGCCGCGGTTCAGTACCACGATGGCGACGCCGATCAGGATGATCGCCATGCCGGCCAGGTCCAGCGGCCCGACGTGCTCGCCGGCCAGGCCGACGCCAAACAACACCGCCACCGGCGGATTGATGTAGGCATAGCTGGTAGCCAGTGCCGGCCGCACGGTCTTGAGCAGGTACAGGTAGGCGCTGAAGGCGACCAGCGAGCCAAACACGGTCAGGTACAGCAGTGCCAGGCTGGCGCGCAGGCCCGGATGGGCGGGCAGGTGTTCGCCGGTGCTCCAGGCGACCAGTGCCAGGCCCACGCTGGCCGCCAGCATCTGCGCGGCGGTGTTCATCGGCCCGGCGGGCATGTCCTGGCGCCGGCTCCAGACCGAGCCGAATGCCCACAATGCCGGCGCGGCCAGCAGCGCCAGCGCGCCCAGGCTGGCGCCGGACAGGCTGCTGCCGAGATTCAGCACCACCACGCCGGCAAAGCCGATCAGCAGACCCAGTGTCTCGCGCCGATGCGGCCATTCGCCGTAGAAACCGGCGAACAGGGCGGCGAACAGCGGCATCGAGGCCACCGCGACCGCGGCAATGCCCGAGCTCACGCTCTGTTCGGCAAAGCAGACCAGGCCGTTGCCACCGAGCAGCAGCATGGTGCCGGTAATGGCGGCGTTGCGCCATTGCCGCCGGGTGGGCGGCGTGACACCGCGCAAACGCAAGTAGGCGTACAGTCCCGCACCGGCCAGGGCAAAGCGGATCGCGGCCAGTGTGAACGGCGGGTAGTCGGTCAGGGCGATGCGGATGCCGAGGTAGGTTGACCCCCAGATCAGATACAGCACGCCAAGGGCAAGGCCGATCAGCAGGCGGTTGTCGGTGCTGGCAGGCGGCAGTGTGGCCGCTACGGCCGCGGCGGAATCGGACTGGCTCACTCGAAGGGTTCCGCAAAGACACCGGGATTCGGCGTGGCGCGGATTATAGCCCGCATTATCCACCAAGCTTCTACTGCGCCGGCCCAATGACACGCCCGGCGCGGCGTTCGCTTGGTCGCCGTGCTCGACGTAGTGTCGGCTACACCCGCGCACTGCTCGGTCGCGAAAGCCACGCGGGACATGCCCTTGAACGGGCTCGCTACGAACGCTGATGAATTATGCGGGCTTGGCGCACAGGCTCCTGCGGCCGATACACCCCTGCAGACTGCAGTGGTCTCAGCGCCTCGGGTGCGTCGTATCGACTACCACGAATTCGCCTTCAAGCACCTGCGGCTCATGCCCTGCGCTGCTCTGGCCTGAAGCTGCGCGCGTGCCATGCCGGGCTCGCCAGCGCTGGATCGCCAGGGTGACGCTTCCGGTCAGCAGCAGCATCATCATCGCCGCGGCGCTGAAGACCACCAGCAGCGCCATCAGCCCGGCGCCGGCCAGTATCAGCAGCACTCGCAGCACGGGGTGCATGGATTGTCTTGGCATGAAGGTGGCAAAGCGCATGGCGGTGTCTCGGTCTGTGGCAGAATGCAGTCGTGCTACCGGAAGATGGGGCCATTTTCCGGGCACATCAGGCATTTTCGCGCAAACAGGCTGAATCGCATGTCAACAGATCAGCAGCCGCTGCCGCTCGGCCTGCAGACACCACTGTGTCGGCTGGATGATATTGCCGATGGCGGCGCACGGGGCGTCAGCGTGTATGTGGGGGAGCAGTGGGACCTGGTGCTCCTGCGCCAGGGCGATGATGTATACGCGTATCACAACGAGTGCGCCCATGCCGGGCGCAACCTTGATTACGTGCCGGGCAAATTCCTGATCGACAAGGGGCGCATCATCTGTGCGGCGCACGGCGCCAGCTTCGATATCGAATCGGGTGATTGCTGCGGAGGTCCGGCCAGGGCCGGGCTCAAGGCCGTGCCGGTGCGCGTGGTCGATGGTGCGGTCTGGGTTGACCGGCACGCTGCAGATCTGCCCCGCTGATCTTCATGTCGCTTCTGCGGATGCCCGATCTTCAGTTGAACAGCAGATTGACGCCGATGATGCCGACAACAAGGAACAGGATGGTCAGCGGAATGCCGGCACGCAGGAAGTCCTTGCTGCGGTAGCCGCCGGGACCGGCAACGATCAGCAGTACCGGACTGGCGCTGGGAATCAGGAAGGTGTTGGATGCGGAAATGGCCACCAGCATGGCATACAGGCCGGGGTTGCCGCCCGAGGCCAGCGCGATGTTGATGCCCATCGGCACCATCATCACCGTGGCGCCGACATTGGACATCACCTGCGAGCACAGCAGGGTGAGGATGGCAATGCAGGCCTGCAGGAACCACTGCGGCATGTCGCCCAGGTAGCGCAATACTTCCTGGGCAATCCAGGCGGCCGTGCCTGATGCGTCCATCGACCAGCCCAGCGGGATCAGGCAGGCAGTGATGAACACGGTTTTCCAGTTGATCGCGGTGTAGGCCTCGTCCATGTTCAGCACGCCGCTCAAGAGCATGCCGACCGCTCCGGCCATCAGGGCCACCGACAGCTTGAGGTCGGTGAACAGCGCCAGGCCCAGCGCGGTGGCGAAGAAGGCAACGGCATACCAGATCTTGCCGGGGCGCTGCTCGACCTTGGGCAGGTCGGTAATGACCACAAAGTCGTGGCTCTCCTCGGCCATGGCCAGGTCGCGCCAGCTTGAGTGCATGACCAGGGTGTCGCCGGCACGCAGTTCGATCTCGCGCACGTCCTCACGGAAAACCTGGTCACCGCGATGCACGGCCAGCACCGAAATGCCTTGCCGCTTGCGTAGACGCAGTTCGCCGATTGTCTGCTTGATCAGCTTGGAGCTGGGCGGTACCACGGCTTCGGAAATGCCTGCGCGGGTCGGGTTGAACAAGTCGCCCAGCTGGCGCATCCGGGTGGACACGCGGCATTGCTGGTTGCCGGCAAAGTCGTTGATCATTTCGCGCGAGCCGAGCACGCCCAGGATGGTGCCGACCCAGATCATCTCGTCGGCCGGCGGTGACATGCGAGCCTCGTTGCCGTTCTTGATCGCCAGGATGAGCGGAGCACCATGCATGCGCTCGGCTTCGCCGACACTCATGCCGACCAGCGGGCTCTCGGCGGTGACGGTCAGCTCCGCGGGGTCGCCGCGGATGCCGTAGACCTGCGCGAAATAGCTTTCTGTGCGCCCCGGTGTCACGCCCTGGGTTTCCTCGCTGGCCGGCAGCACGCGGCGCCCGAGAAACGCGAAGTACAGGATGCCGGTCAGCAGCAGGGCGATACCGATCGGGGTGATGGCAAACAGGTTGAAGGTATCCACGGTCTGCGCGCCGGGCGGCAGGTTGCGGTTGGCGTTGGATATCAGGTCGTTGAGCAGGATCAGTGGCGAGTTGGACACCAGGGTCATGTTGGTGCCGGCCAGAATGGCGAAGCCCATGGGCAGCAGCAGGCGCTTGATGGGCACGCCGGTACGAGCGCTGACGCGGCTGACGACGGGCACGAACAGCGCCGCCAGTGCCTGGCTCTGGATGATCGAGGACAGTGCACCAACGGTGCTGGTGACTGCAATGGCCAGACGCGACTCGACTCCGCCGGCAACACGCAGGATCAGGCTGGCGGTCTTGGCCAGTACGCCGGTGCGGTCCAGGCCCGCACCCATGATCATGATGGCGATCAGGGAAATCACCGCATTGCCGGCGAAGCCGTCGAACAGGCGGTCGACCGGCATCAGCCCGGTGATGCCGATGACCACCACGACCAGCAGCGCGACAATATCCGAACGAATCCATTCCAGTACCAGCATGGCCATGGTGAATACCACCAGCCCGAGCACCAGCATCATGTCGGGCGTCAGGCTGAGGTCAGTGGCGTTGGGCATGGATGCGGGCCGTGGTGGTGTATGTCAGGTGGATGGCTGGTCGGACCGGGATGCTGTGCTGGTGTCGCCGGTGAAGTCGTACAACAGGTCGCGGACGCAGTGGCCGAGGCGCAAGCCGCGGCGCTCGAAGTGGGTCTGGATGCGCCACTCCGGACGTTCACTGTAGTTGCCGGCACCGGCGCGATTGCACCAGCCGGGTGCGGCCTGCATCACGTCCAGCATGTGCTCGGCGTATTCCTGCCAGTCGGTGGCCAGATGCAGCAGGCCACCGGGGCGCATGCGCCGCGCCAGCAGGTCGACAAAGGCCGGTTGCACCAGCCGTCGCTTGTGATGACGTTTCTTGGGCCAGGGGTCGGGGAACCAGATTCTGACCTCGTCCAGGCTGGCAGGCGGGATCTCCTGCTCAATCACCTCGACTGCGTCATGGCGGTAGATGCGCGCGTTGCCGACGTCGGCAGCGGCCAGCGCATTCATCAGCCGGCCCACGCCGGGGCGGTGCACTTCGATGCCGATATGATCGCGATCAGGGTAGTGCTGTGCCGCCCATGCCAGCGCTTCGCCGTTGCCGAAGCCGATCTCCAGCACGTGCGGGGCGGACCGGCCGAACAAGCCATCCAGATCGCGCGCCTCGCCGGCAAAGTCGACGCCGTAACGCGACCAGTGGGCATCGAAGGCACGCTGCTGGGCGGGCGTGATGCGACCTTCACGCAGCACGTAACTGCGTACCGGCCGTCGCTGCGATTCCGTTCCTTGCTGGCCTTGCCCCCGGCTGTTGCTCATGGTTCCCCTTCAGCCACGCCTGCGGCAGGCCACCACCGACCCGCACCGCGCATGGCGGGCAACGGGTGCTCGGGCAATGAAGGCAGCGCAGCGCATCATGAAATCGATATCGAGAGACTGTGCCTATCCTAACGCATGGCGGGCATTGCAGACTGGACGAGAGTTGAGCTTCGCCGTCTCTCTCACCGTGGCGGGCCGGCCTCCTGATCACGAATTCGCCCGCGCGGCACACAGGTGCGCGTGGCATCGGGTGCCCGGCATCCCGGTCTGCACCAGGATGTCGGGCTCGCAGGGTTGTGCCTGCTACGCAGTACAGGATCCTGTCAGCGAATGCCTGATGCGGCGCGGCGTTGTGGTTTGCCGCGCGGCGAGGCCGACTGGCCCTGCTTCGAGTCATTGCCCGATTTCACGGGTTTGCTCACCGGGACAGTGCTGCGCACCGACGAATTGTTCGATACACCGGAACCCGGCTGGGGAGTGGAGCGGCGAACCGGTTGCGGCAGGTTACGCGGCACGCCGATCGCTGGCGTACGTTGGGGTGCGATTACAGGAGGCTGCGCACGCGGCAAGCTGCGCGAGGGCGAGGTGGGTCGCGACCGCTGGATGCTGCCTGGCTGGCGAATGGAAGGCTGGCTGCCAGAGACAGGGAGCGAGCCGGGCGAGCGGCCAGCATCGATTATCGGCCGGTTTGGCACGACCGTTCTGCCGGAAGGCAGCCCGCGCGGTGAGGTGTTCCGTTGCTGCGGCAAGGTGGAGCGCGGCACAGTGGTGCGCGGCACGGGCGGACTTTGCGTACGCTGATTGCCAACCGGGGTGCGGACTGGCGTTCTGAACATCTCGTTGCGAGGCGGGCTGGTCGACCCTGCGGCGCTGCGCTGCGGTGTTCCACGGGGCGAGGAAATCACGCCCGTACGCGTGACTCCTTGGGAACTCACGGGCGCACGCGATACGACTTTGCGCGCGAATACCTGATTTTTCGGCTGCGCGCGGCCTGCGCCGGCGCTGGCGCGATTCGGCTGCACCGAAGGCGCACGTTCAACGCGCGACTGCAGCAGCACGGCCTCACTCATGCGCGCTGTGGATCGGTTCACGATGCGCGAGTCGCGGAAGTGGTCGCTTGATACGACAGTGACCGCATCGCGATCATGCCGGTAGGCGTAGGTGAAGCGGTCATAATTGCGCTGCTGATGATAGTCGTCCCAGCGGTCGCGAACATGGTTGCGGTTGAAAAAGCGCCCGCCGCCCAGGTTGATGTTGACGAAATAGTCTTGGTTGACCCGATAGGGAGGCTGGTAGATGTCACGCGGTCCCAGCGGAAACCAGCCCACCGGGGTGCCGCCGCCAATAGAGATCGACACGTTGCCCACGAACGCTACCAGTGCCGGAGCGTACACGGCGCGGCGCAGGCGTGGGCCAGGAACCCAGCCCCAGCGATTGTGCACGCGCGCCCAGCGGCCGTAATGGAAGGGTGCAAACCCCCATGGTGCATTGTCCACCCAGGTCCAGCCCCAGGGTTCGATCCATGTCCAGCGGCCGTCACGATACGGTGCCCAGTCGGTGTTCACCTGGCTGGGGAACCAGACATGGCCGTACTCGGCGCTGCTGCGCCAGGTGCCGTATCGATCCAGGTCACGATAGCCAACCACGTTTTGCGCCACATAGCGAGACGACACCGAGCTGGCATAGCCTGAATCGAGATCGGCGCAGAACCGGTCAAAGTCGTTATAGCTGGGGATAGAGCTGATGCGCACGCGCTGCACATCGCTGCTGTCGAAACGGAAGCTGCGACCGCTGTAGACCCGGTAGCTGGAGTTGCGATCACCCCATACCGTGCCCTGGCCCGAAAATACCGTGACCATGGCGCCGTAGCCATCCGGGTCCACGTCGATGCGATAGCTGCCGGGCTGGTCGGCGACAAAGGCCATGGTCGGCGTGTCGATCTCGTAGATCTGGTCGCGATCCAGGCGGTGCACCGACAGGTTGACGGTGCCCTGGGTCAACTGCACCTGGGCACGCTCGTCGTTCAGCGCCACCAGGTCGACCGCGCTGCGGTCATCCATGCGCAGCGAGGCGTCGCCCATCTCGAGTACCGCGCGACTGCCATCTCCGATGTACAGGCGGTCGCCACGCAAAAGCGGCCGGTTGCGATCAGCCACGTTCCAGTTGTCGCTGCCACCCGGGGCCATGGAAACATCCCCGCGCACGAATGACAGGCGCGCCACCCGGTCGGGCAAGTCGATGTCCTGGGCCTGTGACATGACCGGCAGGGCCAGCAGCAGGCAGATGAGGGTCAAGCTGGAAAGACGGTTCAATAGGTTCATCATGCGTCACCGTGTTGATTTCAGTGTGCGTGCGGAGAGGTAAAGCCGCAGCATCGGCTCTCATTGAACACCGTGCGCCATGAACCGACACTGGCCGAGACAGAGGTGGAACCACCAGGCTTGTCAACCCCCAGCGAAACCGCACGTTGCAACCGGGCTGCCGGAAGCCGCTGTCGACCGGTATGGTTTCAGGCCGATGCGAGCTATGATGGCGATTGAAAGCGGGTGTAGCTCAATGGTAGAGCTGTAGCTTCCCAAGCTACTGACGAGGGTTCGATTCCCTTCACCCGCTCCATCTTCCAGCAAATGGGGCGCCGGAACTGGCGAGCACCTGCCATCGCGGCCACCGCTGACCACGCCCTTTTCCTACGCTCCTCTTAACAATTCGATCAACGCCGTTTAACTTGTTTTTTCCGGGGGCGCGCTTATAAAGGCCTCGCTGCGGTCGTTGTTGCCACTCCTGGGTATACGCGCTGTTCAAGCACGACTGCAGCAGTTTGGCGCGCAAAGGCCCCAAGCGCTCAGGCCCAGGCGAGGTGTGTCCCCCTGCACACCCGCTTGGGCCTTTTTGTTGGCGCGTGTACGGTTATGATGGCCGTAGCGTGTCGGCCATGCGAGGCGCGCGCTCATCGTCAACCTGTGGAGTCGTTCATGCGCGTACTGGTCATCGAGGACAACAACGACATCGCCACCAACATCGGCGATTATCTGGAAGATCACGGTCACCTGGTGGACTTTGCCGGCGACGGCGTGACCGGGCTGCATCTGGCCGTGGTGCACGACTTCGACGTGATCGTGCTGGATCTGACACTGCCCGGCATGGATGGCCTGGAAGTGTGTCGCAAGCTGCATTCCGAAGCGCACAAGCAGACCCCGGTGATGATGCTGACCGCACGCGATGCCCTGGACCAGAAGCTGACCGGGTTCGAGTCCGGTGCCGACGACTACATGACCAAGCCGTTTGCGCTGCAGGAGCTGGGCGCGCGTCTCGAGGTGCTGGCGCGTCGCGGCAAGGGCCCGCAGACACGCGTGCTCAAGGTGGCGGACCTGACCTACAACCTCGATACCCTGACCGTGACCCGCGGCGGCAAGTCCATCCAGCTCAACCCGATCGGCCTGAAACTGCTGCAGGCGCTGATGGAATCCAGTCCCTCGGTAGTCACGCGACAGGACCTGGAGCATCGTGTCTGGGGCGAGGAACTGCCCGACAGCGACAGTCTGCGGGTGCATATCCATGGCCTGCGTGCGGTGATCGACAAGCCCTACGACAAGGCGCTGATCCACACCCGCCATGGCATCGGCTACCGCATGTTTGATCCGGACGCCCTGCCGGCTTGATGGTGGCGCACAAACGCAGTCGCGCGGGAGAACAGCCCATCGGCGTTGACCTGAAATCATGAGATCCGTTTCCGGTTACCGGCGGCGCCTGCGCAGCCGCATTTTCATTTCGTATTTTCTGTTCGGCCTGGCGCTGGTCGCCGCATTTGCCACCGCCACGGTCTACCTGCGTGCGCGTCTCGAAGCGCAGCTGATCGGCAATACCTTGCTGACCAATCTCAACCAGAATGCAAATACCTACTACGAGAATCCGAAAGACCTGAGGTTCAGGCTCGAGAAGATCGATGGTTACGTCATTGCCAGGCGAAATTTTGACAAGACGCCGGACGCCTGGAAAGGGCTTGAGAATGGGGTGCACGACGTCGTCGAGACCAAGCCCGACGGAACCACGGAAAGCTACAAACTTGCGGTGCGCAAGGATCCCGACTTCTGGTTTTTCCTCAAATACGATACGTCCCAGGAACAACGGAGTCAGACCCGCCTGCAATATGCGCTGATCGGGGCCGTGGCCGTGTTTGCATTGCTGTCCTTGCTGATTGGTGCCTGGTTGTCGACACGTGTCATTCGTCCGGTCACCGACCTGGCGCAGCGATTGCGTGGCTTCCGCGAAGGTGGGCGGGTCACGCCATTGGCGCCACATTTCGCCAGCGACGAGGTCGGCGAGCTGGCCGAAGCGCTGGACGAGTATGCCGAGCGTCTCACCCACGTGGTCGAGCGTGACCGCGAATTCAACTCCGATGTCAGTCACGAGCTGCGCACGCCATTGGCGGTGATCGCCAGCACCACCGAACTGCTGCAGTCCTCGCCCGACCTGACCGACAAGCTGCGCGAACGCCTCAAGCGTATCGAACGCTCCTCGCGTCAGGCCACCGAGCTGATCGAGGCCTTGCTGCTGCTGTCGCGTGCCGAGCGTTCCGGTCCCATGGATGGCGAGAACTCGGATGTGGCGCGCGTGGTGAAGGACGTGGTGGCCAGCCAGAAGCCGCAATTGCGCGGCAAGCCGGTCGAAATCCATATCGAGGCAAGCGAGTCGCTGGCCGTCAACGCGCCATCATCGGTGCTGGCCGTGGCACTGACCAACCTGATTGGCAATGCAATCAAGTACACGCAGCGGGGCGAAGTGCGGATACACATCGGTGACGGCAAGGTGGTGGTCACCGATACCGGCCAGGGCATCGGCGACGAGGACGTGCAGCGACTTTTCCAGCGTGGCGTGCGTGGCAAGGGCGTCAGCGGCAGCGGCGCCGGACTCGGTCTGGCCATCGTCATCCGCCTGTGTGACCTGTACGGCTGGCAGGTTTCCCTGGCCCCGCGCCAGGATACGCACGGCACCATTGCCACACTGGACTTCGTGCTGCCGCCGCAAGCGGGATAGCGTGCGCGGGGCAGGGCTCGGAACTCGGAACTCGGAACTCGGAACTCGGAACTCGGAACTCGGAACTCGGAACTCGGGATTCGGGGCTCAGGACACGGGACACGGGACTCGGGACTCGGGACTCGGGACACGGGACACGGGACTCGGGACTCGGGACTCGGGACTCGGGACTCGGGACTCGGGACTCGGGGGTTCGGGGCTCAGGACACGGGACGGGACACGGGACGGTCGGCCAGCGGCGTTCGTCATCCTGGGGCCGGCCGCAGGCCGGAACCCGGGATCCATTTTCGACTTCGCCGCAGGTTCCAGACTGTCCTGGAAACCGCAACCACGCAGTTTCTTGTGTGCGGGCGCTGTGAGCGGCCCCGCAATGACGGTGATCGCAGCCCGGTCGTGAGCAAGGGCGGCCACGCGGTGCCGCCCGGGCCATTGGGTCCCCGAAAGGCACAGCGGAAATCCGCAGGCAGGGTCAGATGGCCGGTGAAGCTTCGCGGGGGGTTATGCTCGCGCTCTTTCCTCTAGAAGTGCGTCAGCCAGCCGCGCTTGTCCTCGCCTGACTTGAACAGGCCGAAGAACATCTCCTGAATGCGACGCGTTATCGGGCCGGCCTTGCCTTCACCCACCTGGCGTGCATCCACCGAGCGGATCGGGGTGACCTCGGCGGCGGTGCCGCACATGAACACTTCATCGGCCAGATACAGGTATTCGCGCGGCATGTCGCGCTCGACCACTTCGATGCCGTCTTCGCGCGCCAGCTTCATCAGCGTGTCGCGGGTGATGCCGTTGAGGATTGCGGCGCTGGCCGGTGTGGTATGCAGGGCGCCATCGAACACCAGGAACAGGTTTTCGCCGGCGCCTTCGCTGAGCAGGCCGTTGCTGGCCAGGGCGATGCCTTCGCCGAAGCCGAGCCGGCGCGCCTCGCCGGCAATCAGCTGTCCGGACAGATAGTTGCCGCCGGCCTTGGCCCCGGTCGGCATGGTATTGGGCGCCAGCCGTTGCCAGCTTGAAACGCAGGCGTCGATACCTTTTTCCAGCGCTTCGTCGCCGAGGTAGGTGCCCCAGGGCAGCGCCGCCACGGCAACGTCTGTCGGGCAGGGCGTGGTAATGCCCAGACCCCCAAGTCCGCGATAGGCCACAGGCCGGATATAGCCCGCACCCATGGCATTGGCCTTGAGTACATCGACGCAGGCCGCCTCGAGCGTCGCCTGGTCGTAGGGCATGTCCAGGTTGTAGATCTTGGCCGAATGGAACAGCCGGCGCATGTGGTCATGCAGGCGGAAAATGGCAGGGCCCGACGGCGTGTCGTAGCTGCGAATGCCCTCGAATACAGATGATCCGTAGTGCACGACATGCGCCATGGCATGCAGTTGGGCGTCGGCCCACGGCTTGATCGTGCCGTTGTGCCAGATATGTTCAGGGTAGGAATTGGCCATGGTCGGGCATTTGCTTTCGAGCGTGAAGAACGCTCAAGGGTAGCGGTGCGCTGCCATCAAGGGAAGGGCGTGCTGGTCGACTCGGCGTATTGCAGCCAGTAGCAACCGTCGCGCTGGACCACGGGAAACAGCCAGGTTGCGCTGTGGTCACCCATGCCGGGGATGGCAACTTCAACCCGCAGCGATTCGGCATCAGCGGGCCCGGCCGGGCCGTTGTCCAGCCAGGTGCTTGTCCTTGCCGGAACCAGCTCCAGGCCTGCCAGGGGCTTTTCGAGCATCGCCTTGAGTTCGTTGAGGTGCCTGTAGGCCGCCCGGCTGCGGTAAGCCTGCCACAAGAACAGGACGCCCAGGTCATTGACATTGCCGCTGTCAAAGGCGGCGGCGACGCGATCACTGAGCCCCTGGGCGGTATCCGGGCAGTGTCCGCCCCATCCGTCCTGTCTGTCGTACGCGTCATCGTCGCCGGCCTCGGGCTGCAGGTCCTTGCGATCTCGGCAGGGTATGCCGCTGTATACCGTCTCGCCCTGCACCCCGCGGCAGCGATAGACCGGGCTTGACTGGTACTGGGGCACGCTCGCAGCGCTGGCCACGAGCAGGGCGAAAAGTGAGCTGATCATCTGCCCAGTCTACGTGCATCCGCAGGCTCGAGGCTGAATGGCCGGTTGCAGCGGCGGGTGGCAACGGGCTGGCCTGCAGAAAGTCGCGAAACGGCGTTTTACATGGCCAGGCAGGCACTTGGGAGCGTATCCGGATGGCAGGCCGCGGTCTCTTACGCCGCTCTTACGCTGCCTTGTCAAGGTTTAGCGGGGATTCACAAATGGCGTCAGGACTGGCCACAGCCAAGCCGGCAGTGGGCTGACATTTCAATCGAGGCAGGTATATGAAAAAGCAATCGGCAAGAGTCGGTCAGGGTGGTTTCACGTTGGTCGAGATGGCGGTGGTGCTGGTCATCATCGGTTTGATTCTGGGTGCGGTTTCAATCGGCAAGGATGTGCAGCGCAACGCCGAGTACACCAAGATCAAGCAGAAATTCGTTGATCAGTGGAGCATCGCCTACAACACCTACGACCAGCGTACCGGCGTAGTGCCTGGCGACAGCCAGATCCAGCCGCGGCTGATGGTCAACGGTGCCAACTACACCGCCGCAGCGGGCGAGCCCATTTCCGGTGGCGACATGTCCGGCGCGGCACTGCCCGAGGCGATCTGCCGCGGCAGTGCCGGGCAGAAGATGGCGCGAGGCATGCAGACGGGCGCCGATTTCGACCTGCGCCTGATGATGCAGCGCGCCGGTGTGCGCATGCCGCCGGGTCGTGCCGAAGGATCGGAAGACCGCTACGTCTATCTGGACAGCAATGGCAACCCGCAGGAAGTGCAGGTGTGCTTCCAGTGGAATGCACCTGACGATCCGGCCGGTTCCGGCAATGTCATGGTCATTTCCGGTCTGACCCCGGATCTGGCGCGCTCGCTGGATCAGATGATCGATGGCAAGCCGGATGCACGGGAAGGCCTGTTTCGTCAGGAAGGCGTGACCAATGACACCAACGGCGCGCCCGGTACGCAGTGGGCCCTGACCAATACCGCCCAATACAACGGCAGTGCCACCTCCAATCTGGACGAAAACCAGATCGATGTGGTCGTCGCCAACCTGAAAATGAATCAGTAAACGAGGAATTCGTCATGAGCAAGCAATTTTCGCGAGGGCACCGCTCTGCTGCCGGCCAGGTGGGCTTCACGCTGGTGGAGATGGCCGTGGTCCTGGTCATCATCGGACTCATCCTTGGCGCCATCTCGGTGGGCAAGGACGTGCAGCGCAATGCCGAGTACCAGAAAGTGATCAACAAGTTCGGCAATGGCTGGAAAAAAGCCTACGACGAGTACTACCAGCGCACCGGAGTGGTCGTCGGCGACAGCCAGACCTCGCCGACCTACATGGTTGACGGTGGACAGGCCGTCATCGGCACGACTACCACCAGCGCAGGCGGCAATCTCGATGGTTCCCTGGCGGGTGTTCCGGAGAATTTCACCAATACCGGCAAGCGTATCTGTCACGGCCAGGGCTATGAGCCCAATACTGTCGGCGCGGATGATCCGATCCGGGAAGAAAATGTGGATCTGATGGACCTGATGGACAGGATCGGCATCCGCATGCCGCCGGGTCGTGGTGAAGGCCGTGAAGACCGCTACGTGTACATGGACAGCAACGGCAATCCCGAGGAGCTGCAGGTGTGCTTCGAGTGGAATCCGGCAGGCACCATCAGTGGCGCCGGCAATGTCATGGTGATCCGCGGCCTGACGCCTGACCTGGCCCGCCTGTGGGATCAGACGGTTGACGGCAAGCCCGATGCACTCGAAGGCCGCTTCCGCGAGCAGAACATGGCCTCGAATGACGGCGAGCCATCCAGTCAGCGGCCGGGTACCGAATGGGGAGCCAACAATACGTATGCGCAGAGCGAGCGTGACGACCGCACTGCAACGGGCACCGGTCGTGACAAGGATGAGGATCGCGTCGTCCTGGTTACGGCGCACTGGGTCATGGACCAGTGAGCTCCAGCGAGGCCAATATCCGCCTCGCCTGCGCCGACCGCCTGCAGTCGCGGCGGCGCAGTGTGCTGCTGATGTTCGTGCTGGCGCTGCTGCTTCTGATTGTGGCCGTGGGCGTGTTTGTGGCCATGCACCAGCGCGATCTGCGTGCCGGGCTCGAGCTTGACCGGGCCCGCCAGGCCTCGATCGATGCCAGGCACCAGGAAGATGTGGCCAGGCAGCAGAGCCGCTTGCGCGATGTGCTGCAGCAGCTGGACAAGCGTGCGCGCAGCCTCGGCCTGGCACCACAGCAATGGTCCGAGCGCAAGATCAATCTGCATCAGCAGTCCATCCCGCGTGTTGCCGCCAATGACATTCTGGTCAGCACCGGTCGCGGCAACGGGCGCCTGTTTGCAAGCGATGCGTTCGATCTGTCCGTGACACGCTCGAGCGAAAGCCTGTTCGAGGTGCCCGCGGACAACAATCAGCCGCTACGCATGACCATGAGCGGTACCGCACTGTTTGGTACCCGAGGAATTCACTGATGTCGATGCTAACCGTGTTTCACCTGGGCGGACGCTGGCTTGCGCTGGACGATTCGCGTCTGGTCGAACTGCCTGAATATCCCGAGCTGGACATGCCGGTCATGGTGGTGAGCGATTTCAACCAGGCACTGACCGGCGTGATGTCGCTGGAAGCCAAGCCGGCGATGGCAGCGCCGCTGATTGAACGGCGCTTGCGCGATGAAGGCATGGTTGAAGGTGAAACCCGGCTGGAAATATCGCATCTGGTGCGGGTCGGCAAGGGCTTCCAGGCCTTGTACAGCGCAATCCCGATGCTTGACTGGCAGAACATGATCAGCTGGGCCGGATCGCGCAGCGATCACTGTCTGGTGGTGCCCTTGCTGAGCGTAGCCAAGCGTCTGCTCAAGCCGGATCAGGCGGTGGTTCTGCGGCACGGTCAGCAGGTCACCTTCCTGACCATCGATACGCACTCCATCCAGCATGCTGAAACAATGGCGTACAGCAATGACAGCGCGGGCGTGCGCGATGCCGTCAACAGCCTGGCAGATCGCGTGCGCGCGCTGCTTGGCCAGGGGCAGCGACCCACTCGCGTGCTCTGGTATGCGCTTGATGCGCAGCCGACCCAGGATGAAGAGGCCCTGGCTGCCTCTTTCGCCCAGGCTGGCGACATGAATGTGCAACTGGCCGATCATCGGTCCCTGATTCTGGACAGTGGCGATACCATCCAGTCCGCCATGCCTGGCGTGGCCGCTGCGGCACAAGTCAGTGACGCCACCACATCCCGTTTCGCCGGTCTGATGATGCTGGCCGAACGTGCCTTGCCCATGGCCGCGGTACTGATGCTGGTCGTGGCGCTGGGCCTGCTGCTGCTGGGTTGGCGCGGTCATTCACAAGCAGCCGAAAAAAATGACAGCGCGCAACAGATGCAAGCACAGGCATCAAGTCTGCAGAGCAAGACCCGCGCGCAAATGGCCAGGTTGAAGCAAGGTTCGGAACCACTGCAACATACCCGTCAATTCGTGCAGCGACTTGCCAACGCCAGCCGTGGACAGGACATCAGCGTCGCCCTGGTCAAGATCCGCCAGGCCGCCAGGACCTGGGTGCGCGTGCTGCGCGTACGGACCGGGGATACCGATCATCGCCTTTACGTCGAAGGTGCAATCGACGAGGGGCAGCAGGGCGCCAGGAATCTCGCGCTGTTCATTGCCAACCTGCGTGCGGCCGGCTATGACCCGATCGCGGTCGATCCGCCGATGGGGACGCGATCAGCCAACTACTTTGCCTACGCGCTGGAACCGGCTGCAAGCCCAGCCACGGAGAACGCACCATGAAATACTTCGCTCTGATGGGCCTGCTGATTCTGGTCGCTGTCCTTGGACTCGGCGTGCGCCTGGCCACCGAGCCACCGCAGGACCTGACGAATGGCTCGCAGCAGGCAAGTCCCGACGTCGCACAAGTGAAGGGTGATCCGGCTGCAATCGACCGCGAAATCCTGCAAGTACGCCAGCTGGACACACAGCTGGAGAGCATCGAGGCGCGCGCCTTCGAATCGCGCAGCAACACCTCGCTGATCGCCTATTCCAGGGTCAACCCCGCGGATCAGGCGCGGCTGGCCGCGGCCGATGATGCAGACAAGAAGCCCAAGCGACGAAAGGCGCGGGTGTCCCTGCTGTACTCGGGGCAGGATTTCAACCGCGCTGTGGTTGATGGCAAATATGTACGCCAGGGCGACCGCTTGCCCGGTGGCGGGCGCGTGCTGAGGATCTCCGAGAACAGCGTGCTGGTACGAACAGGCCGTCACAGGCATCTGCTGCACGTGCCCGAGGCACGTCAGATTTCCAGGTCCGGTCACTGAGGAGTTTGCATCATGACTCGTAGCGCATCCCTCATTCTCGCGGCAGTCCTCGGTGGCATCGTGGTCGGTGGCATTGTCTGGGTCAGCAAGCCGGATACGGTTCCCGTGCCGGCAGCATCGCAGACCTCAAGTCCGACTGCGGCCAAGCCGCCGACGCCTCCGGCAAACAGCGCGCAAGCCCCGAGTGCTTCCCAGGCGCCGCCTTGGGCCGATGCCTCCGGGGTTGCGGCTGCGCCCTCATCGATCAGTGTGGCTTCGGCCATCAGTGCATCACCGCGCGATCCGGAGAAGGCTCGTCAGCGTGATGCCATCCGCGCCCGCATTCAGAAGCTCACGGCCAATGGACGTCACCCGACACCGGCGGAGATGAATCAGGTGCTGGGTGATCTGGAGCGTGTCGAGGGTTCGCCTGTGGTGGCCGGCGTCGATATTGGCGCACTGCGCAAGAACCTGGTCGCCGTCGACAAGCTGCAGAAACTGAGCAGGGAGTTGCAGACGGAGTCGCAGAAGCCCGGCGGCGGTGACAAGAAGAGGATCCAGCAGATTCTCGCGCAACTGAAGCAGATTCAGTCCGAGATGAACTACAGCGCTGCAACCGTCCGGCCTGCTGCACCCAATAACTGACAAACACGTACATGAATCCTCAAGCCCGCTCATGCCAGAACCAGACACCGACCGTGCAGTCGCTGCCTGCGTATGTGCGGATGTCGGGGTTCACCTTGGTCGAGATGGCGGCTGTCGTGCTCATCATCGGCGTGGTTGCCGCGATATCCCTGGGCGCTTTCTCGGGAGCCTTTGGCTCGCGTGAGGTGCGTACTGCCGACGGTATCGGCCAGACGATTGATGGCGCGCTGTTGAATTACGCACGCAAGAGCCATCATCTGCCATGCCCTGATCTGAATGGCGATGGCCGGGAAGGTGATGCCGGCGGCACCTGTGCCACGACGGCGGACATGGGCTATGTGCCTTACGAAAGCATCGGCCTGGAGCAGCCCGCCACGGCCGCACGGGCCATTTACGGGGTCTACCGCAACGCTGCCGCAGGAGCCGACCTGGTCGTCACCACCGGCAAGGCGGATTTTCAGCGTGCCCTGGCGGCCGCAGCTGCCGTCACACCGGTTGCCAGTACTCGCGTCTACATCACCGGCGATGCGGCGGCGACGGGCCCGGTCGATTGTGCCGCCAACCGGGTGCTGCACCCGGCCTTCGCGGTTGTCGTGCCGGTCACCGATCGCGATGGCGACGGCAACAGGCTCGACGGCGTTGATGCAGGTCTGCCGACCAGCGGCCATTGTCTCGCATCACCCAATTCCCCCCCAGCGCGACCTTTGATGATCATGTGGTCTTCACTGGATTTACCACGCTGCTCGGGCTGATTTCCACCGATTCACCATGACCTACCTACTCAGGTTGACAAGGCATACCCATGACTAAACAAGAGACTCCATCCACTCGCGCGCACACTGCCATCCGCTTTGGCCGTACGGCGCTGGTCATCGGCCTGGCGACCGTGCTCCTGGCAGGTTGTACCGGCATGCGGCCGCGCAACAGCACAAAGAGCCTGGCGCCAGTGGACAAGACCACTTTGCCAGATGCCGCAGACGCCGTGGTCGCAGAGTCAGGCATGCTGGCCAAGACCCAGGACAAACTGCAGTCACAGCTGCAGAAGTCTGCCCCGCCGCAGACATTGGCCCCGGTGCAGCCCAAATACGATCCACTGGAAGACAAGGTCGTCACCATCCGCATGTACGACGCCAGCGTAAGCACGCTGTTGTGGGCCATGTCCGACCAGTTGGGCATGAACCTCATCCTTGATCCGAGTGTGCAGTCGATCAAGCAGAAGGCCACGCTCAACCTGAGCAATGTCACGGCGCGCGAAGTGTTCAACCACATCCTGCAGGCCTTTGACCTGTACGGCAAGGTGCGTGGCAATACGCTTTACGTGAACACGATGGAAGAAAAAGTCTACAACCTGGACTTCCTCAACAGCCGCATGGACGTCGACATCAGCGATGGCGGCAATGTGTTCGGTTCCAACGGGAGCGGCTCCGGTGGTGGTTCCGGAGGCGGCTCCGGAGGCGGTGGTGGCCAGGGTTCGGGTGGCAGCGGTAGCGGCAATTCGCTGCGCAGTGACTTCACCATGTCCGGTGGGGTGAAATCCCAGGCCGGCATCTACGACCAGATTGATGATGCCTTGAAGGTGGTGCTGGGTGACAGCTCGCGGGCACGTCAGCAGCAGGGCCAGCGTGATCAAAGCGACTGGAACAAGAGCAAGGTGTCGCTGTATTCGCTGAACCCGTCAACGGGCACCCTGTTTGTGCGCGCAAGGCCATCGGAAATCAGCGCGGTCGAGCAGATCATCAATCGTTACAAGAGTGTCATGGGCCGCCAGGTCCAGATTGACGCGCAGCTGATTGATGTGCAGCTCAATGACGGCTATCAGTTTGGTGTTGACTGGAATCTGATGCGTCAGTATGTCGCCGGCGTCGTGGGCAACAATCCGCTGACCCTGGGCGGTGTGGTCGATCGCATGCTGCCAGGAGCGCCCAATGACGGCCTGCCGGCACGTTCACTGACACTGCCTCCGCAGCTGATCGGCAACACGCCCGGTCGCTCCGTCGGCATCGGCTACGCCGACAAGAACTTCTCGGTGGCAGTGAACATGCTGCGCACCTTTGGCAACGTCAAGGTGCTGTCCAATCCCACCATTCGCGCACGCAACGGTTCCCCGGCACTGCTGTCCGTGGGCACCAATATCCGCTACGTATCCAACTCCACCTCCTATGTGTCCAATCCGGGTGGCGGCGCGCAAAACCTTTCCAGCAACACGCAGACCGATTCCATCTTCTCCGGTTTGATGGTGGGCGTGGTGCCCTTCATCCATGAAGACGGCACGGTCGAACTGCTGGTTCACCCGGTGCAGTCGGATGTTGACCCCAGCAGTCTGCAACTGGTCAACGTCGGCGGCAGCCAGATTACCTTGCCGGTCACCAGCTTCAAGGGCATGACCACCACACTCAACGTCAATGACGGTTCCACCGTCATGATTGGTGGCCTCATTGATCAGCAACTGGGCACCGACCACAGCGGTGTGCCGGGTGTGTCCGATATACCCGTAGTGGGCAGCGTGTTCGACCAGACCAAGAATTCGCATCGCAGTCGCGAGCTGGTCATGATCATCAGGGTCAAGGTCTTGTGAGTCTGATTTTTTCTGCCCTCGCGGAAATCGACAAGCAGGCTCAGGATGGGCAGGCAGACTATGCGTCCATGGGTGCCGCAGCGCACCCCGGCAATGGCCGGCGCACCGTCATCGTGTCCATTGTTGCGCTATTGCTGGTCCTGGTGCTGTGCCTGGCTGCCTACCATTTCTTCGGATTCGGCAACGATGAGCAGCGCCAGACCCAGGTCGTTGCAGCAAGCGCGCCGGCCATCCAGGCGAAGCCGGCGGATCAGCCGCCAGCCACGGCGGTTGTAGCGGACAGCAGCCCGGTGTCCAGACCGGCAGCCGCGCCCGCCGAGGTGCCGCAGGCACCCGCGGCAACGCCGGCTGCCAGGGCAAATGTTGTGCAGGATCCACCGTATGCGCCGGTCAGCAAGCGCGAAGCCGCGCCGGAGAAAGTGACTGGCAGCATGCCGATCCGGATTGTGGGTGGCAACACGGGTATCGAGCCGGTCAAGGCCAATCTGCCGCCAGCGGCACCGGCCACCGATACCAGGCCGCCCGAACCGAAGGTCGAGCAGTCGCCGCCACCGCGGCCGATGGATGAGACGCCACCGCAGACACAGGCCAATGCGGACACGGCGCCGCCCGTGCAGCAGGCCGAGGCCAGCCAAGCCAAGGCCGGGCAGGTCAAGCCCAGCCAGGATGATCCGGTGCAGTCGCCGGTGTCGACGCAAGACGATGCGCCCATGATCGGCAGCAACAATTACATCAAGGTCGGCAGGCAGCCGGAAGTGGCTGCGGACAAGACTGTTCCCCGCTGGGTGGCGAGCTTCCGCGAGGCCATGGCGCAGGGCGATCACAGCAAAGCCAGGGTGGCTCTCGGCAAGCTGGAATCAGCGCTTTCGCCACAAAGCCTCACGCTGCTGCGCATGCAAGCCTGGTATGCCGTCGACAGTGGCGATGACGGCGCAGCGCGCGGCGTCTACTCGCGTCTGTTGCAGCGCCTGCCCGACGACATCAATGCGGGCGTCAACGTCGCACTGATCGATTGGCGTGCCGGTCGACAAGAGCAGGCTTTGCAGCGCATCAACGCCATGTATACCCAGCACCCTGATTCGGACCTGGTCCGGCGCAACTGGCAGGTCATGCACCAGCAACGACGATGAATACGACACCTACCGACATCGGCAGCCATCTGAAGGTCCTGGGCCTGGGCCGCATTCCGTTCCCGACCACGCCGGATGCGTCGTGCTATTTCCACACCCGTGATCTGCAGGAAGAGATGGGTGAAACCGTGCATTGCGTCATGGCACGCAAGGGCTTCGTGCTGATTACTGGCGAGATCGGGCTCGGCAAGAGTACCTTTGTGCGGCGTCTGACCGACACGGTGCTGGAGAAGAACTGTGTGGTGTCGTTTGTGCTCAACACGTTTCTCGAGGGCGCCGAACTGCTGCGCGCCATCAACCTGGACTTCGGTCTGGAGCCGGGCGCAAGCTTTGCCGACGATGTGGCCCGTCTGAATGCCTTTCTGGTCAAGCAGCACAATGAGGGCCGTACCGCGCTGATCATTGTCGATGACGCGCAGAACCTGTGTCTGGAAAGCCTCGAGCTCATGCGCATGCTGAGCAACTTCGAGACCAGCCAGGAAAAGCTGGTACAGATTCTTCTGTGCGGGCAGCCCGAGCTTGTCGACAAACTGTCCGATCCGTCCATCCGCCAACTCGCCAGCCGGATCGTCAAGCACGTGGAGCTGCGTCCGCTGAGTCTCGAAGAGACTCGCAACTACGTCGGCTTCCGGCTCAATTCGGCTGGTTCCGAAGGCCGCATCACCATGGCCCCCGACGCCTTGCGCCTTTTGTACCGTATCAGCGCCGGCAACCCGCGCCGCATGCACATGATCCTGGATCGTTGCCTGTATGGCCTGGTGGCCATGCGCACCAGCGCGATCAAGCCGGTTCTGATCCGGCGTGCGGCCGCCGAATCCGGAATTCGCGAACCGCGGCCGCGGCTGCGCAGAAATTCGACCCGCCTCGCCATCGCCGCTGCGGTGGCCTGTCTGGCTACGGTGGTCGCAGCCTCGGTGCTGACTCGACATTCAAATCAGACCGATGCTGCCGTTGCCGTTGCCGATGGCGGCAAGCCGGCAACGCATCAGTCTGTTGGTGCATCGGTACCTGTGCCATCGGATACCGCGCCCACGGCGATGCCGGCTGAAGCCGCCAACGCGACATGCCTCCAGCAGTTCGGGCTTGACGATCGCAAGGGCAGTATCGGCAGCGCCTTGCAGGCAGCTGACCTGGCTGCCGTGCGCGCAGCCATCAAGCTGCAGAAGCCGGGGCTGGCCGTAATCTCCGTACCGCCCTCGCTTGCACTGGATACGAGCTCGCCGAGTGCCTGCGAACTGAGCAGGCGTGCCCCTCGGGTGCTGCTGTGGCAGCCGGCTGCACCGATGGACGCCTTCGCTTTCGGCGCGCGCGGCCCTGAAGTACTGCAATTGCAACAGCGCCTCGCCCGCAGCGGTGATTACCAGTACCAGCTGGATGGTTTGGCCGGTCCTCGCACGGCCAAGGCGATTGCCGATTTTCAGCGTCAACACGGATTGGCCGCAAGCGGCTATCCGGATGAGCTGACCCAATTTGCCCTAGAGCACGCAGGCAGTCCTGCCGGCTCGCGTCCCCATTAGGAGCGTTACGATGTCACCGACCCCTACACCCCTGTTTCGCGAGGACGCTTCGGCAGACAAACTGCCGCCGCAGAAGGTTCAACTGGGTCAGATGCTGGCTGAGCGAGGGGTGATCAACCATGCGCAGCTGGATTTTGCACGCCAGAAGCAGGCTGTCGAGAAACGTCGCATCGGCCAGATCATGGTCGACTACGGACTGGCACTTGAGTACGACGTGGCGCAGTTGCTGGCCGAACAGCGCGGTCTGACCTTTGTTCCCGTCCAGGATCTGGGCCAGCCCGACCCTGCGGTGCTCGGCCTGTTCAACAAGGAGTTGTGCCTGTCGCGTGGCTTCATGCCGATGCGTAGGGTCAATGGCGGACTGGAAATCCTGCTCGGCGACAGTGACCCCGATGAGGTTGCGCAGATCGTCAAGCGTCGCTGCGATCTCAATTGCACCTTTCTGCAAACCGAATTCACCAAACTGACCCAGCAGGTCAGGCAGAGCTACTACTTTTCGCAGAACCCGATCGAGAGCCTGATCCAGCGCGAAGTACGCCAGCTGGAGGCCGATGTCGATCATGCACAGAGCCCGGAACGACTGGTTGATCTGCTGTTGCACCTGGCCGTCCGCGAGCGCGCCACCGACGTTCACCTGGCGCCGTCACCGGGCAGCCTGCACGTGTCCTATCGAATCGACGGCGTGCTGCGACCGATGCTGGCACTGCCAACGACGCTGAACCGGATGCTGGTCTACATCAAGCTGACCTCGGAAATGGATATTTCCGAACAGCGACGTCCACAGGATGGCAGTTTTCATGTGTCCGTTCTGGACGCACCCTACACGGTGCGTGTTTCAACACTTTCAAGCGAGTACGGCGAGCGCATGGTGTTGCGCCTGCTGCCCGAACGCGGTGATCTGTCGGGGCTGCCCCAGCTCGGCTTTCGCAACCGCGATGTTGATCTGCTCAAACGCATTTTCGAGAAGCCGTCCGGGCTGGTGCTGATTACCGGTCCGACCGGTTCAGGCAAGAGCACCACGCTGCATGCGGCCTTGCGCATGCAGTCACTGATCGAGCGCAATGTGCTGACGGTTGAGGATCCGGTCGAGTACCGGGTGCCCGGGGCTTGCCAGACCGAGGTCAATCGTCGTTCCGGCTATACCTTCAGCGGGGCCTTGCGTCACTTCCTGCGGCATGATCCGGATGTCATGCTGATCGGTGAAATTCGTGATGCCGAGACAGCCCAATCGGCGCTGGAGTCCTCGGCAACCGGGCATCTGGTGTTGTCCACCTTGCACGTGTCCGGCGTTTTCGGAGTCCTGCCACGCTTGCGGCCGCTGGGCCTTGCCGCCCAGGAACTGGCCGACAATCTGGTGGCCGTGGTCAACCAGAGGCTGGTACGTCGCAATTGCCCCCATTGCAGCGAATCGCACCAATTCAGTGACAATGAGATCAAGTGGCTGGGCACCCACCACACGGGTCACGGGGCGCGCGGCAAGGGTTGTGATGTCTGCCGTGGCAGCGGCTACTACGGCCGCGTTCCCGTTTACGAGGTGCTGCAGATCAGCAATGCCCTGGCCAATGCCATTGCCGACGACAAGGGCCGCGAGGCTATTCACATGACGGCGCTGGAAGAGGGCTTCGAGCCCATGCTGGAGATGGCCAAGTCGATGGTCGCCAACGGCCAGACCACCCCGGAAGAAATTCTGCGCGTCATCGGAGAAGGGCCTGAGGGAGCTTCTGCATGAAGGCCTTCTACTACCGCCTGCTGACCGAAGACGGCCGTCGTACCAGCGGTTTCGTCCGTCTGGCGGTAGAGCGCGACTTTTCCGCGCGCCTGTGGCTGGAGCGCAACCGCAACGGCGTGGTGCTGGGCCTCTACCGGCTGCCCAAGTGGGTCTCGGGCCTGTTCTCCAGCAATGGCGGGTTCATTACCTCGGGCATCAGCAAGCAGGATGTCGCGGGCTTGTTGCGAGACCTGGGAGTCATGACCGGTGCCGGTGTGCCGATGCTCGAATCGCTGCAGGCGATCGCCGAAGAATATGAATACGCCGACAACAAGCGAATCGCCGGCGTCGCGCGCTCCCTGATCAACGACCTGGATTCGGGTGCCTCGATCAGCGAGGCATTCAACCGGCATGCCGACATCTTTCCTGAAACGGTGCTCAACCTGATCGCCATCGGCGACGAAATCGGTGCCGTGGACAAGGTCTTGATGGAAGCTTCCGAGCACATGGAACGCATCGCGCGCATGGGCCGAAACTCGCGGCGTGCGTTGATCTATCCCGCCTTCGTGTTTGCCGCCATCCTGGCAGCGGCTGCGTTCTGGGTGTTCTACGTCATCCCCAAATTGAGTGAGCTGTTCCGGCAGATGCATGTGGAACTGCCCACGATCACCCGCTACGTGCTGGCAGGCGCCGACTGGCTGACCGCGAACTGGGAAATTGTGCTGATCCTGGCCATCGTGCTGATTGTGGGGCCGATCCTGGCGATCAAGCTGAGCAAGCGCTTCCGACATGCGCTGTATCGGCTGGCGCACAAGATGCCGGTGTCCCGGGTTATCGTGCGTTCCTCGGGCATGGCCTTCATCAGTGAATACCTGGCCCTGCTGATCACCGCAGGCCTCGACATGATTCGCAGCCTGGGCGTGATGGAGCGCTCGATCAGCGACGAATTCTATCGCGCCAAGATTTCGCGCGTGCGCGACATCGTCAACCGCGGCGAGCGCCTGGGTCCGGCCATGCGCCAGACGGGCGGTTTTCCGGCCATGGCCATCCGCATGATCACCGTTGGCGAGGAGACCGGTACGCTCGACCGCCAGCTGCGCCATCTGGCCACCGAATACAGGCAGCGCTTCGACCATGTCATGGAGTCGCTGGGCGAAATCATTCGCCCGCTGGTGATTCTGATTGCCGGCGCCGTGTTCATCCTCATGATCATTGCGCTGTTGTTGCCGGTATACACGCTGGTCAAGCAGGCCGTCGCCATCCCCGGTGGCTGAAACAGGAGATCGGATTTGTCCAAGCTACAGCCGTTCAAACTGAAGTCGGAAAAGGGCTTTGCCCTGTGGGATACGCTGCTGCTGGTGGCGCTGATCGGGGCACTGCTGCTGGTGGCTTTCGTGTCGCAGCACGCGCGCAGCCAGATGCACCTGGCGCAGGATCAGGACGCTACCCTGCTGTGGGCCGACCAGCAGGTGGCCGGTTTCACTTCCTCGCATCTGCGTCTGCCATGCCCGGATACCAACAACGATGGTCTGGAAGACTGTGGCTCGGGCACCACCAGTGGCCTGCTGCCCGTGCAGACTCTGGGACTGAAGGCCGATGCCGCCACACGTGGCCCGGTGCGCATCCTGTACAGTCTGCTGCGGCCGTCGGGCATGGACCCGACGGTGCTTGAATCGTATTTCGAGCCGGAAATGTGGGACGGCACCAAGTACAGCTACGGTACCGCCAACGGCCTGGATTTCTGCCGCAAGCTGGCCGATATCGTCGCAGGCAACTCCGCTGCCGTTGCCTATACGGTCGGGCTCAAGCGCCTCGATGGTGAGGGCGACCTCAAGCGGTCGCGCTCGGTATCCGACCTGTCCAACAATCTGAGCTGCATTACCACCATGTCCTCGGTCAACGGGATTGCGCTGGCGGTGGACGTGGTCAACGAGGTTCTCGCGCAGCAGGAGTCGACCAAGCAGGCGGCCATCATCACCATCGCCTTCAACGTACTGCATATTGCGCTGACGGCGATTGACGTCAGCCTGGCAGCGATTGGTCTGGCCGCGTCGATCACTGCACTGGGCGTGGCCTCCGGCTTGCTGGCAGGTGCCATCGCCTCGTGCGTGGTACTGGTCGGCTGCGCCCTGATTCCGCCCTACACTGCCGCAGTGGTCGCCGCAGGCGTGGCCATAGGCCTGTACGGTGTCGCAATCGGACTGGGTGCTGCAGCCATCGTAGCGCTCGTGGTGTCGACCGGGCTTGCGATTGATGTTGCCATCAAGACCGGCAACGATCCGGGTGATCAGACGCTCGACGTGAATCTGAGCGATATCGAGCAAGCCGCCATCGATGCGGAAAATACCGCGGCTTCCGAGGAAGCCAAGGCCACGGCAGCCTATAACACGATGATCCAGGCGCAGAATACCAAGAACAGCGACCACAGCTATGTCGTCGCCCTTGCCGATTACTATGACGCGCAGAATACCCACGACCCTGATGTCAACGCGGCGCTGAGTGCCGCCGAGACGCTGGATAACGCGAGCCAGGCACGCGACCAGGCCCAGGGAGAGCTGGATCAGGCCAATGACCGCGTGGCCAAGATGACAGACGCCTACAGCCAGCAGCAGACCAGTTGTGCCGGTGCCAACCTGCCCGATGAACAGTACAAGTGCGATGCGGTCCCCGAGGTCTACGACCGCCTGGTCCAGGCGCAGCAGGATGTCCCGGTCAAGCAGGCCGCCTTGAACAGCGCCAACACCCAGCTGAGCACGGCGACCACCAATTACAACAACGCCCTGGCGAAGGTCCGGACCGATTTCGGCGAGCCTGCAAGCTGCGGAGCGTTTTCCAACCTTTATGTGAGCTGTTCGATCAACAAGTACAAGGATGACTACCTGAAGTGGCTCAAGGCGAAGGAGGCCTACCAGGTTCAGCACGAGAACGCGCTCAAGGCGCGGGATTCGGCAATCAAGGCGCGAGATGCCTACAATCAGATAAAGGCCCAGTACGAGAACCCGGGCACCACGCCGACCGGCAGCGCCATTACTGTCTGGGCAGGAGCAGAGGCCATTCTTAAGCAGGCCGATGCCAACGGAGTCGTGGAATGAGCACTCTGCCGACGACTTCGCAACCCTGCCGCATGCGCGGATTCTCCCTGCTGGAGATGGCGGTGGTGCTGGTCATCATCGGCATCATCGGTGCCATGTTCTGGCTGTTGCTGCCACGTCTGCAAACGGCATCCTCGCCCGAGCCGGCGCCGGTGGTGGAGCTGCGTTCTGCCAAGGACGCACTGGTGGGTTTTGCGCTTGCCCACTCGCGCCTGCCGTGTCCGGACACCAATGGCAATGGACTGGAGAACTGCGGTGGCACCGAAAACGTTGGCCGCCTGCCGCAAATCACCCTCGGACAGTTGTACCCTCACATCATCCGCTATGGTGTGAACCGGCTGGCAACGACCGATCTCACCACCCTGACCGACCGCTACATACCCAACATTCCCGGCGCCGCGCCCGCGGTCGAGCCGCTCAACGGGCTGGATATGTGCATTGCCTTGCGTGACGCCCAGGCTTCCACCCTGGTGGGACTCAGTGTCGGTTCCCACAGCGTACCGACGGCGTTTGCCCTGGCCAGCAGCGGTGCCGGTGATGCTTCGGGTGACGGCAATCTGTTTGATGGCCTCAACAGCGGCACAGGCTTTGCCGCCCCCGGCAGCCCGATCACCGCCGGTTATGACGACTATACGGAGGCCGCCGGTTTCGGCGAACTGGCGATGCGCATGGGCTGCCTGGTACGCCTGGCAGAGGTCAATGGTGCTGCCCGTTCTGCCATGGCCGCGCGAGACCTGTATGACCTGGCGGCTTTCTACAAGGACTTCCGCCATTTCGCCAATGTTGGTACCCGCACCCTGGACATCCAGATGGCACAGTTCTCGGTGGTACTGGCGGGCGTGGACGAGGCACTGGCCGCCGCGCAGCTGGCATTGTCGATCGCAGGCGCGGCCGAATCGGCTGGCGCGGCTGCCTTCGACATCGGCCTGGCCACAGTGGGGTTGGCCGATGCCACAGCCAATCTGGCTCTGGCCATCATCGGACTGCAGGACGCGCAAGCCGCCAAGGTGACTGCACAACAGCAGGATGATGCGGCGACCGTAACCAAGGCGCAGTACGCGGCCTGGGCGGAGGCCGCCCGGGTTCGTGCACGGGCCGAGGACGCACTGGGGTTGATCAAATGAAAAAGAATTCCGGCTATACCCTGATCGAGCTCAGCGTGGTGCTGGTGATCCTCGGCATCGTGACGATGCTGATCTGGCGTTTCATCGGCTTCAACGCCGACTATGCCGACTCATCACATCAACGCGACCTGATGCGCGCTGCCGATCAGGCGGTCAGCGGATTCGTGCTGTCGCACAATCGCCTGCCGTGTGCGGATACCAATGGCGACGGCACAGAAAACTGCGCCGGCACCACCGCCGTGGGCACGCTGCCGTATGTCAGCATTGGCCTGGCCGAGGCAAGCGCCGGCCGCATCCGCTATGGCGTCTACCGCAATGGGTCGACCACCGCGACCAGTGACGCCGATCTGGCCGCCAACGTCGACCGCATGCCGATGCTGGCCACCCACGGCAACCCGCTGGTGGGATACGACCTGTTCGCAACCCATGCCAACGGAATTGACATGTGCGCGGGTCTGCGCAACGCCTCCAATGCGTCGCTGAACGACAGCTATCTGCATGTGGTCACGCCGGAGAAAAACATCAACGTGGCCTATGCCATGGCTTTGCCTGGACGCAGTGATGCCGACCAGGCTGGTGGTGTGCTGGATGGCAGCAACGCCGGCACCGGTGTTGCCTTTGAGGCCCCTTCGCGAGTCACCGACGGCAACTATGATGACCGCGTTGTGGCGGTCGGTTTTGATCGCCTGATTGGCCGGCTCAACTGCAGCGAAACACTCGCCGCAGCCACCCATGCGCATGCCAATGCCGCCACCATGGCCGAGATCACGCACCAGGCGATGCTCGACTACAAGATTCAGCTGGACCTGATCAACGAGTTGGCCGATGCCAATGTAGCGGCAGCCGCTGCCGCCGTCGCCATCGCTGCGGCGGGTGCGGCGACCGGTGCGGCAGAGATTGCCCTGGGGCTATCCGAGTCGCTGGCATCGCTGGGTGTGGCCAGCGAAATCGAGGCACTGGCGATTGCCGGCGAGGTCGCGGCGGGGATTGCCGTGGTCTCGGCGGGTCTGGCGGTGATACCAGCGGCAGAAGCCAAGACCGCAGCCCAGAACAACGTCGACAATTTTGCTTCCCAGGGCTTCGTTACGCGATCTGCCACGCTGGCCACGCGAATTCGTGCCGCAGCCAATGCCGCCGATGCCGCCGGTACCTACTGAGCCAGCCATGTCAGCCCATCATCATTCACCAGGTTTCTTTATCATGAATCATCGCGCTCTACTGGCTTGCCGCAAAACGTCGGGATTCACCTTGCTCGAATTGTCGGTGGTGCTGGTCATCATCGGCCTGATCATCGGTGCCGTGACCATTGGCAAGGATGTGCAGCGCAACGCCGCCTACCAGCGCATCGCCACCCAGTTCGTGCAGGGGTGGGCGATCGCCTACGACACCTTTGCCACCAACAACGGCATAGTCATCGCAGACAGCCCGTCCAATCCGACCGGCATGGTGAATGCCGCCACCGGCGCGCCGCTGTGCGGCAACAATCTGCGTGCGGCGATGCAGGCCGCCGGCATTGCCATGCCTTCGGGGCGCAGTGAAGGCAGTGAAACGCAGGCCGTGTATCTGGACAGCCACGGGATTCCGCAGGAAATGGCGGTCTGTTTCGAGAACGTGAACTGGTCCATCCCGGGAACCACGCCCGGTACCTATGTCACGCGCAAACGCAACGTGATGACCTTGACCGGTCTGACGCCGTCCATGGCCAAACTGCTCGACCATCATTTTGACGGACGGCTTGACGCCCGCTTCGGCAAGTTGCGCGAGCAGACCGACGCGGCCAATACCGGCACTGCATCCATTGCCTGGTCACAAAACGAGCCGGCTACCGACGAAACCCAGTCACCGGTGATGAGCGCTTATTTGCTGATGAATCAGTAAGTCGCCAAGCTCAGGTTCTTGCACCTGTACCCAGGCAGTAGGCATGCACATTTCTCTCAATGCCGCGAAAGCGCCATTCGCCAAGGTATTCCGACTCGATTGCCAACTTTCCAAGGCTGTCGGCACACACGACGACGCATCCCTGGTCGGCAACGAAACCAAGCCGCCGCGATAGCTCGGTGAACTCGGCCAGGCAGGGCGACGGCTCGCCAATCCGGTCTGCCGGTATCTGGCCACTGAATATGCCGATACGGACCAACGAAGCACAGGGCAGCGTGCGCATGAGTTCCTGCGCGCCAGCAATGGCGCGCCGGCCATGCTCACTGTCGTCGTGTCCGGCATTGAAATAGGCGAACTGGCCCAGTCCGTGCGAGTCAATGACGTCACCGCCGTGTCGCTCGAGAATGTCTCGGATGACGGCGCGGGGGTCTTCGGGCAGGGGGCAATTTGAGGTTGCAGAGATTCCGGGCGTATCGCATGTGACATACATCACCGCCGTATTGGTGAGGCTGTCAAAATGCCACTTGGGTCGCGTGGTCCGCGTTTCGCTTGACGAGACGCGCTCCAGCATATGCTTGTGCAGTGCCAGCGTGGCCGGTTCGGGATCGACGTCGAGCTCCACCCGCAATTGTTCGGCAAAATGATCGAACTGCTGAAGCGCCTGCTTCGGTCGGCCGCTGGCCAGCAGCAGTCGCATCAGGCAAACCTGATTCAGTTCCAGCAGCGGTTCTATGCGCTCGATGAGACGGGCGTGCAGGAGTGCTCGCGCGAGATCATCGCGGGCAAGCGCGTGTGCGATGGCGCGTTCATGCAGGTTGATGGTGCACGCGTCCAGATGGCGCCGCTGGTTGTCCAGCCAGGTGTTGAATTCCTCGCAATCAGGAAGTTCGAAACCTTCAAGAAAGCGGTGCAGGGGTGGTTCGTAGGCGTCGTTCGGAGAAAAGCGTTGGCCACCTTGCAAGGCTGCGCTGTGAGCCTTCAATTTGTGCACATCCAGGTCTAGCTGCGGGCACGGGAAAAGGCCTGTCTGGTTGTTGTCCGACCGGATGATGGGGTGCGCGTCGTCGCCGGTCTGGTCAAGAACGCGCACCAGATTGCTCAGGACCTGACGCAGATTGGTCAGGGCCGAGGTGCGTGACAGATCCGGCCACAGCAGGTTCGCGATGCGCTCGCGAGGATGCATGATCTCGCATTCCACCGCCAGCAATGCCAGCAGCGCAATGCCTTTGCGATACTTGATCTGTGGCGTGACGGTGGCCCCGTCAACCAGGATGCGCGGGCTGCCCAGGAGGCAAATCTGGGTGCGGGGCTGCTCCGGAGCAGCTTTGCGCACGATTCCGCAGGCCAGGTCCAGGGACGCATTGGCATTCATGCTCGCGCGAGCCCACTACAGGCAACCCGCCAATTGTCCGCTCGACTCGTCACTTTGAACATCTCTTGATGACCCCGAATGCACCTTAGTTCAGAGATGGCGCACAATTCAAGTCCGGCTTTGCAAGGCGCTGGTCAGCCTTGAAAACAGGCGGTGTCGCGAGATTGGCGCTGCGAAGCGCTAGTTCTGCAGGCGGTCGACAACGGCGGTCGTGGCGACTGCTCGATTCAAGGTGTATATGTGCAGACCCGGTGCGCCACCATCGAGCAGGCGGCGACACAGGCTGGAGACAACATCAGCGCCAAGTTCGCGTATGCTGTTGACATCATCGCCGAACGCCTGCATACGTGTCGTTATCCAGCGCGGTATTTCGGCGCCGCAGATATCCGAGAAGCGCCTCAGCTGGGCAAAGTTGGAAATCGGCATGATGCCGGGCACGATCGGCACCTCAACCCCTGCGCGGCGTGCTTCGTCGACGAAACGGAAATAGCCGTCGGCATTGAAGAAGTACTGGGTGATGGCGCCGTCGGCACCGGCCTTCACCTTGTTGGCAAAGTGTTGCATGTCAATCGCCGCATGATCGGCCTGCGGATGGGTTTCCGGATAGCAGCCCACCTCGACATGGAAGTGATTGCCGTAGTGTTCCCTGATGAACGCGACAAGCTCCGAGGCATAGACAAAGTCACCGGGGCCGGCCATGCCCGAGGGCAGATCGCCGCGCAGTGCGACCACGCGACGACAGCCCATGTCCCTGTATTCATCCAGCAGGTGCGTGATCTCCTCGCGCGTGCCTCCCATGCAGGAGATATGCGGCGCTGCCTCCAGCCCGGCGTCCATCAGGGCCTTGACCGTGCGCGCGGTGTAGCTCAGGGTCGAGCCGCCCGCACCAAAGGTGACGCTGGCGTACTCGGGCTCGAGTGCCTGCAGGCGCGGCAGTGCCTTGTCGAACTGCGCTCGCTGCGCCTCGGTCTTGGGAGGGAAGAATTCCAGCGAAATGGCGGTCATGGTGGGATATCCGGGTGTTTATCTTTCTATCAAGATAGAAGGAATGGTGACGCAAAACGGGCGCGGGTACAAGGTGGTGCTTGACAATTCCATATATTTCCGTAATTCTGGAAATATGGAATCGAAACCCGCTCTCGAGTGTCTCTCGGCCCTGGCTCATGAACACCGCTTGGCTCTGTTCCGGCTGCTGGTCCAGGCCGGCGGTGTCGGCATGGTTGTGGGCGAACTGGCCGCGGCCACGGGTCTGGCCGGCGCCACCCTGAATCATCACCTCAACCAGTTGCGCCAGTGCGGACTGGTAGAGGATGAGCGCCAGGGCCGCGTAATCCGCTGCCGCGCCAACTACGCGCGCATGAATGGCGTGCTCGACTACCTCACGGACAACTGCTGTGCCGGCTCATCCACTGCCGATGCCTGTGCGTCCAACTCTTCCCGGAAATGCTGAAGGTCATGCCCATGAAACGCTTTCACGTACACCTCAATGTTGACAACCTCGAAGCCAGTATCGGTTTCTACCGAATGCTGTTTGGCGTCGAGCCCAGCGTGATCGAGTCCGATTACGCCAAGTGGATGCTGGACGATCCGCGCCTCAATTTCGCCATATCGCAGCGCGGCCGTGCTGCCGGCATCGATCATCTGGGGTTGCAGGCAGAGGACGAGGCCGGCCTGGCAGTGCTGGGCGCGCGTTTGCGCGAGGCTGACGCAGTGACGCTGGCCGAGCAGGATACGGTGTGCTGCTACGCCCGATCGGACAAGCTTTGGGCCGAGGACCCCCAGGGCGTTCGCTGGGAAAGCTTCCGAACGCTGGGCACATCGACAAACTATGCAGGGACCACGGACACGCCCGCAGAGGCGACGCCGTGCTGCGGCCCCTCAGCCGCCGGCTCAAAGACGGAGGCCTGCTGCTGACATGAGTGCGACGATCAAGAACGTGCTGTTCCTGTGCACCGGCAATTCGGCCCGCAGCATCATGGCCGAAGCTCTGCTCGACACCCTGGGCAAGCAGCGCTTCAGGGCGTTCAGTGCCGGCAGCCATCCCGCCGGCCAGGTGCAGCCGATGGCGGCCGAGCTGGCCCGGCGCGCCGGATACGAGGGGGAGCTGCGCAGCAAGTCCTGGGACGAGTTCGCGCAAGCCGATGCGCCCAACATGGACATCGTGATTACCGTCTGCGATGACGCTGCCGGCGAGGCCTGCCCGGTCTGGCCTGGAAAGCCGATCACCGCGCACTGGGGTGTGGCCGATCCGGCCGCGGTTGCAGGTGACGAGGAAACCCGGCGCCGGGCCTACCTCGGGGCGTGGGCCTTGCTCCGCCGACGGGTGCAGCTGCTGTTGTCATTGCCGCTGGAAAAGCTGGACCGACTGGCCAGTACCGAGGCGCTCAAGTCGATCGGCAGCCGGGGCGATCAGGCATGAGTGCGCAGAGCACGCCAGCCGCAGCCTCTTCCCGGCCACGCATGGCGTTTTTCGCGCGGTATCTCAGTGTCTGGGTTCTGCTATGCATCATTGCGGGCATTGGCGCGGGGCACTTGCTGCCGTCCGTGTTCCAGAGCCTTGCGGTCATGCAACTTGCGCGAATCAATATGCCCGTTGCCGTGCTGGTGTGGTTGATGATCGTGCCCATGCTGTTGCGCATCGATTTCGCGCGGCTGGCGGAGGTGCGCCGGCAGGTGCGCGGCATCGGCGTGACGCTGTTCGTCAACTGGGCGGTCAAGCCCTTTTCCATGGCGCTGCTGGGCTGGCTGTTTGTGCGTCACGTGTTTGCGGCGTGGTTGCCGGTTGATCAGCACGACAGCTATATCGCCGGCCTGATCCTGCTCGCGGCCGCACCATGCACCGCCATGGTGTTCGTGTGGTCAAAACTGTGTCGCGGTGAGCCGCACTTCACGCTGGCGCAGGTGGCGCTCAACGACAGCATCATGGTGGTCGCGTTTGCACCGCTGGTGGCACTGCTTCTGGGCGTGGCCTCGATACAGGTGCCCTGGGACACCTTGCTGCTTTCGGTCCTGCTGTACATCGTGGTGCCAGTGGTCGTGGCGCAGCTCTGGCGCGCATGGCTGGTTCACCGAGCCGGTGCCGAGGCGCTGGAGCGCACCTTGAAACGTATCGATCCGTGGTCGACTGCGGCGCTTCTGGCCACGCTTGTGCTGCTGTTCGGTTTTCAGGGCGAGGCGATCCTCGGCCAGCCCCTGATCATCCTGATGCTGGCCGTGCCGATCGTGATCCAGGTGTATTTCAATGCCGGCCTCGCCTATCTGCTGGCGCAGCGCCTGGGTGTGCCGCATTGCGTGGCGGGGCCCGCCGCACTGATCGGTGCCAGCAATTTTTTCGAACTGGCGGTGGCCACGGCCATCAGCCTGTATGGCCTGGGTTCGGGCGCGGCACTGGCGACGGTGGTCGGCGTGCTGGTCGAGGTGCCGGTGATGCTGTCGGTGGTGCGGCTGGTCAACCGAAGCAGGCACTGGTACGGACAGGCCGGCGGGCAGCCCGGGATCGATTGAGCGCCGTTGCGGGCAGCCCTCGCGCCCCGCATGTCCTGGCGTCATGAAAATGGCTTTGCTCGCGACATACTGTCGCTCACCCTCCGGACCGTCGGCTACGCCGATGTTCGCTTTCGGCAATCCTGCCTCAGCGTCCGGATCGGAGCGGCGCCCCGTTCAGGATGACGAAAAAGCAGGGGAGGTCTCGGGCCGGGCAATTTCGGTCTGGTGCTTCGGGCACGTCCTGGCCTGTTGCTCCGCTTCCCGTCGTCCTGGGGCCGCCGGAGGCGGAACCCGGGATCCACTTTGATTCTCGCCATGACCGGCTTCCGGTCGTTCTGCGGTAGCCCGGACATGCGGACCAGGGTGTTGCCTGCCTTTGAACGGCTGGAGAAAGGCTAAAACACCGACAAGCCGGTCAGTGCCGTGAAGCGATCCAGCGCGGCGCCGCCGGCCAGCGAATTGCCACGGCGATCCAGGCCGGGAGACCACACCGCTACGGTGAGTACGTTGGGTACCACGGCGACAATGCCACCGCCGACGCCGCTCTTGGCAGGCAGGCCGACGCTGAAGGCAAAATCGCCGGCTGCATCGTATGTGCCACAGGTCAGCATGATGGCATTGATGCGCTTGGCACGCGGCGCGCTGATCACGTCCATGTCGGAGTTGCGGCAGTGGCCGCGTTCGGCGAGGTACTGGAAGGCGCGCGCCAGATCCATGCAGTTCATGCGCAGCGCGCACTGATGGAAGTACAGGTCCAGCACCTGTTCCACGGGATTTTGCAGATTGCCGAAGCTGCGAATGAAGTTGGCCAGCGCCTTGCTGCGAAATCCGGTGGCCGCCTCCGAGCGCGCGACTTCCTCGTCGATGTCGATGTCCGGGTTGCCGGCGCGTTTGCGAACGAAGTCCAGCAGCGTCCGCCGCGCATCCTCGCAGCTGGACAGCACGATATCGGCGATCACGTGCGCGCCGGCATTGATCATCGGGTTGCGCGGAATACCGCGTTCCTGTTCCAGCTGCACCAGGGAATTGAACGGGTTGCCGGATGGTTCGCGCCCGACCCGCTTCCACAAGTCGTTGCCGAGTGCCTGGATGGCGATGGTCAGGGAGAAGACCTTGGAAATGCTTTGCACCGAGAAGTTCTCGGCGGCATCACCAACCTGGAAGTACCTTCCGTCCAGGGTAGCCACGGCCATGCCGAACTGTGCGGGCGACACATTGGCCAGGCCCGGGATGTAGTCGGCCACGTGACCCTTGTGCGTCAGCGGTTCGACCTCCTCGGCAATGCGCGCAAGGATGTCCTGAAAATCCAGCTGATCAAGCGCCTCCCGGTTGAAGGTAACGGGGTCCATGGCAACTCCGGCAAGTTCTGTATTGCTGAGCGGCGTCAGGCCGCGCTGCGGCTTTCGGGATGCCGGACTTCGCCGTTGCCGCGCAAGACGAAACGCTCGATGGTAAGCGCTTCGGCGCCCATCGGTCCGTAGGAATGCAGGCGCGTGGTGGAGATGCCGATCTCGGCGCCCAGGCCCAGTTCGCCGCCGTCGGAAAAACGCGACGAGGTGTTGACCATCACCACAGCCGAGCGCAGCGCGTGCACGAAGCGGTCGGCCACGCTCTTGTCTTCGGCAGCAATGACCTCGGTGTGGTCGGAGCCGAAGCGCCGAATGTGCTCGATCGCCGCGTCCACGTCATCGACGATGCGGATAGCGAGCTTCAGGGCCAGAAACTCGGTGGCGTAGGCCTCGTCATCAGCCTCGCCCATGTCTGGCTCGATCGCGCGTGCAGCCTCGTCACCCAGAAGTTCGACACCGTGCTCGCGCATCGCCCTGGCGGCACGCGGCAGAAAGTCCCTGGCCACGTCCTTGCTGATCAGGAGGTTCTCCAGCGAGTTGCAGGCGGCCGGTCGGGTGGTCTTGCCGTCGATGAGGATGTCCAGCGCCTTGTCCAGGTCGGCGCTGGCGTCCACGTACAGGTGGCACACGCCCTTGTAGTGCTTGATGACCGGGACGCGCGCGTTCTCGGTGACAAAGCGGATCAGGCCCTCGCCGCCGCGCGGGATGATCAGGTCGACGATGTCGGACAGCTGCATCAGCTCCAGCATCGCTTCGCGGCTGAGATCATCCAGCAGCACCACGGCGTATTCGGATACGCCCGCCTCGCGCAGTGCCTTGCGCAGGCACGCCGCGATGGCCTGGTTGGAACGCACCGCTTCGGATCCGCCGCGCAGGATCACCCCGTTGCCGGCTTTCAGGCAAAGCGCCGCGGCGTCGGCGGTGACGTTGGGACGTGCCTCGTAGATCATCGCGATCACGCCCAGTGGCACGCGCACTCGCTCGATGGTGAAGCCCTTGTCGGACTGCTCGGTGTGGGTCACCTGGCCTACCGGATCGGGCAGGCTGGCGACAAAGCGCAAGGCTTCGGCAATGCCCGCCAGGCGTTCTTCGTTCAGCGCCAGGCGATCAAGCATGGCTTCACCGATGCCCTTCTCACGCGCAGCCTTCATGTCCTCGGCATTGGCGGCCAGCACGGTGTCGGCTTGCGCTTCCAGCTCTTTGGCCATGGCTTCGAGCAATGCGTTCTTGTCTTTCTCGGACAGTTCGGCCACCTGGGTCGCGGCCTGTTTGCATTTGAGCGCGTTGTCGCGCACTGAATCAGTCATGCTGTTCTCCGATTTCTTCAATAGGTGTGATGGTGGCCATATCGTCGCGGTGCACCACGGTATCGCCGTAGCTGTAGCCCAGGCGTTCCTCGATGTCGCGGGTATGGCAACCATTGATCTGGTTGAGTTCTGCAGCTCCGTATTGGGTAATGCCGCGGGCGATGGAGAGTCCGGTCTCTTCGGACTTTATCGCCACCACATCACCGCGCTGGAATGTGCCGTTTGCACCGATGACACCTTTGGGCAGCAATGATGCGCCGTCGTCGATGATGGCGTGCGCGGCACCTTCGTCCACACGTATGCACCCGGGCGTTGCCGGTGCGTGTCGCAGCCAGTATTTGCGGGCCTGCAATTTCGTCGAGGTGCTGCGCAGGCGTGTACCGCGCAGCCGGTCATGCGGCAGCAGCCGCAACACTTCGCTGTCGCGGCCGTTGACCAGAAAGGTGTCGATGCCCGCGGCGGCCGCCTTTTCCGCGGCTTCCAGCTTGGTGCGCATGCCTCCGGTGCCCACCGAACTGCCGGTGCCGCCGGCAGCGGCCATGATCTCCGGAGTCAGCTCGATAACCTCGTGGATCGGCTCGGCATCCGGATCACTGGTCGGGTTGGCCGAGTACAGGCCGTCGATGTCGGTGGCGATGATCAGCACATCGGCATCCACCAGACCGGCGACGATGGCGGCAAGATTGTCATTGTCACCGAGGGTGAGTTCGTCCACGGCCACGGTGTCGTTCTCGTTCACCACCGGCAGCACGCCATGCTTGAGCAGTTCCTGCAGGGTGGCGCGGGCGTTGAGGTAGCGGCGACGGTTGCGCATGTCGTCGTGGGTCAGCAGCACCTGCGCCAGCGGGCGGTCGAACAGACGCTGCCACAATGCCACCGTCTGCGTCTGGCCCAGTGCGGCCATGGCCTGACGCGCGGCGCTGCTGGTGTCCAGGTCCGAGTGATCGGCCAGCATCATGCGTCCGGCAGCCACGGCACCGGATGACACCAGAATCACCTCGCGCCCGGCCGCGTGGCTTGACGAAATGAACTGTGCAAGACCGAGTACGTGGCGGGTACTCAGCCCGCCGTCATTCGCCGCCAGCAAACTGCTGCCAACCTTCAACACCGCCCGCTTCCAGGGCGGCACCTTCTGTTCATCAAATGGCTTGGGTGTGATCATTGATCCTCAGGTTGGTGGTGAGCTGTGAGCGGTGAGCGGTGCGCTTTGGAAGTGTGGCGTGTAGTTCAAGTGTTTCGCTTTCGCTTGGTGCTTATCAAGGCGTTGATCTGGGCCATCAGCAATTGAATGGAATCTTGAGTCTCACCGGCGTCTGCCAGATAGTTCAGATCCAGCGCAATCCAGATCTGGGTATCCAGCTCTGCCAGCGAGCCGCGAGCAATGCAGAGAAACCGGGCCAGTTCCAACGGGCCGCCCCGAGCCGCACCCTCGGCAATATTCGATGGAACGCTTACGGCTGCTCGTCGCATTTGACCGGTTAAACCGAATTTCTCGGATTCCGGAATCTTCTCGAAGTAAGTCGATACACCTCGCGAACAAGGCGCATCGACTGCTTCCAGACATCCAACCCATAATGCCGCGGCTGCTGCCTGGTGCTTTTCCGCTCACCGCTCACCGCTTCCTGCTCACTAGTAACGATAGTGCTCCGGCTTGTAGGGTCCCTCGACCGGCACGCCGATGTAGTCGGCCTGTTCCTGGGTGAGCTTGGTGAGTTTGACGCCGATCTGCTCCAGGTGCAGGCGAGCAACTTCCTCGTCCAGTTTCTTGGGCAGGCGGTAGACCGTGTTCTCGTAACTGTCCTTGTTGTTCCACAGGTCGATCTGCGCCAGGGTCTGGTTGGAGAAGCTGTTGGACATCACGAAGGCCGGGTGGCCATGTGCGCAGCCCAGGTTCACCAGCCGGCCCTGCGCCAGCAGGTAGATGCTGTTGCCGCCCGGGAAGGTGTAGTAGTCGACCTGCGGCTTGATGTTCTCGTGCTTGACACCCTCGGCCTTTTCCAGCTTCTCGACCTGGATCTCGTTGTCGAAGTGGCCGATATTGCACACCAGTGCGTTGTCTTTCATCTTGCTCATGTGCTCAAGCGTGATGATGTCGCGGTTGCCGGTGGTGGTGACGTAGATGTCGGCCTCGCCCAGCGTATCCTCGATCGTGGTGACCTCGAAACCTTCCATGGCCGCCTGCAGGGCGGTGATGGGATCGATCTCGGTGATGATCACGCGGGCGCCGAAACCCTTCAGGGAATGTGCGCAGCCCTTGCCAACATCGCCGTAGCCGCAGACCACGGCCACCTTGCCGGCCACCATCAGGTCGGTGGCACGCTTGATGCCATCAGCCAGCGATTCGCGGCAGCCATACAGATTGTCGAACTTGCTCTTGGTGACCGAGTCGTTGACGTTGATCGCCGGCACCAGCAGCTTGCCCTGTTCGGCCAGCTGATACAGACGGTGCACGCCGGTGGTGGTTTCCTCGGACACGCCCTTCCAGCCTTCGGCGGCCTTGTTCCAGAAACCGGGACGCTCGTCGCGGGTCTTCTTCAGCAGGTTCTTGATGACCTGCTCCTCGGTGCTGGTGCCGGGCTGGTCGACCCAGTCCGAGCCATTCTCCATGGCCACACCATGGTGGATGAGCAGGGTGGCGTCGCCGCCGTCGTCAACAATCAGTTGCGGACCTTCCATGCCGGGGTGGGTGAGCATGTCCAGCGTGCACTGCCAGTATTCCTCCAGGGTCTCGCCCTTCCAGGCAAAAACCGGCACGCCGCTGGCGGCAATCGCTGCCGCGCAATCGTCCTGGGTGGAAAAGATGTTGCACGATGCCCAGCGCACGGAAGCGCCCAATGCCGCCAGGGTCTCGATCAGCACCGCGGTCTCCTTGGTCATGTGCAGCGACCCGGAAAGGCGCACGCCCTTGAGCGGCTTCTGCGGTGCGTATTTGGCGCGGATCGACATCAGGCCGGGCATTTCCTGCTCGGCCATGCGGATACGCTTGCGGCCGCTGTCAGCAAGGCTGATATCGCGAACCTGGTAATCGTTTTGTGTATCTTTTGCGACGGCATTCATGGCTTGTCTCCGGATTGATTTTGAAGTGATGACGTATCAATCGGGCGCCGTTGCGGTTGTTGCATTCGCGTCGCCGTCGAGCCTGTTCCCGATCCCTTGGCCGGGTTTGCAGCGCCCCTCAACGGTCGGCTGACCTTCCATTATATCTCTTATTGCGCATGAAAGGATGAATGGACCTGCCATGACTTCCTGCGCGGCCGTCAATGTCCTGAGGGCGCCGCGGCCAAACCTCAAGTCCCGGCGGGTCCACCGGCGGCAATTTCCAGGAGCATTGCCAGCCCGTGATGGTGCATTTTGCCGGTTTCGGGTCCGGCATCTGCTATTCCCCGATGTCTTCGTTCCACAACTCGGGGCGGGCCGCGATGAATTCGCGCATCAGTGTGATGCAGCTCGGGTCCTGCAGCACCTCGACCGTGACCCCGCGCGAGCGCAGCAGGTTTTCCTCGCCCATGAAGGTCTGGTTCTCGCCGACGATCACCCTGGGGATGCCGTACAGCAGGATGGCGCCGCTGCACATGGGGCAGGGGGAGAGGGTGGTGTAGAGCACGCACTGGCGATACACGCTGGCGCTTTGCCGGCCCGCGTCCTCGAGTGCATCCATTTCGCCGTGCAGCACCGTGCTGCCCTGCTGCACGCGTCGGTTGTGGCCGCGGCCCAGGATCCGGTTCTGGTGAACGATTACCGAGCCGATGGGGATGCCGCCCTCGTCCAGTCCCTGGCGGGCTTCGTCGATGGCGGCTTGCAGAAATGGATCCATGGCAACGACTCCGGCAGGGTGAGTGCGCACTCTAGCGCAAACGTGTTGCTTGCCGACGGCGACTGGGTAGCGCGAAATGGTCACATCCATCCGGACTGGGCCTGGAGCGTCCCGCAGCCCGGTCTTGCAAAGGGCAAACGCCGCCTCCTGGCTGAACCGTAGCTGCGGCAAGGTCCCGTCGTCGCGTCGATGTGCGTTAATCTGATTGGATGAATGAATCGATGGAAGAACTGCGGCAGGTCGAGTTCCTGCCACACGATCAGGGTCTGCGCGACGATGTCAGGCGCCTGGGTACTCTTGTGGGCGAGATGCTTGCCGAGCAGGAAGGGGAAGCGTTTCTCGATCAGGTGGAGTCGATCCGCCGGGCTGCCATTCATCGTCGCGAGTCGGATGCGTCAATGGATGGCCTGGCGTCGCACCTTGCGGGCCTCGGAGGCGATCTCGCGCATACGCTGACTCGGGCTTTTTCAACCTATTTTCAGGTTGTGAATCTGGCCGAGCGTGTGCATCGCATTCGCCGTCATCGCGACTATCAGCGCGCCGGCGCCGGTCCGCAGCCCGATGGCGTGGAGGCGGTGCTGGCCGAGTTGAAAACCTCGGGGCATTCCGAGCAGGAGGTCGTGAACTGGCTGGAGGCACTGGATGTCGAGCCGGTGTTTACCGCGCATCCGACCGAAGCGGTACGCCGCTCGCTGTTGGAGAAAGAGCAGGTGATGACCAGTTGCCTGATCGCCGAATTTGACGCCTCGCGCACGCTGACCGAGCGCAAGCGTGACCGCGCCCGCCTGCGCACGGCCTTGACCGCCGGCTGGCAGACCAGCGAGGCCAGCCGCGAGCGACCCAGCGTGCAGGACGAGTTCGAGCATGTGGGCTTCTACGTGGTCGGGCCGCTGTACCAGGTCCTTCCGGTGTTCTACGAAAGCCTGGGCGACGCCTGGAAGCAGGTGCACGGACGTCGGCTGGCACTGCCGAAACTGCTGCGTTTCGCCTCCTGGGTGGGCGGCGACATGGACGGCAACCCGAACGTGGGTGCTGACACCATCGCCGAAACGCTGGCGGCACAGCGCGATCAGGTACTGGGGCGCTACATGAAAGAGTGCCGGCATCTGGCGCGCCTGCTCAGTCAGACCCGACGCCGGGTCGCATTTTCCGATGCGGTCGACCGTCGTTTCGAGGACTACGCCGAACGCTTTCCGGAACAGGCCCGGGCGATCCGGCCGCGCCATCGCGACATGCCCTATCGGTGCCTGCTGACCCTGATCGCGGCGCGACTGGAGGCCACCCGTGCTGACGCCAGCGAGGCTTATGCCGACCCGGCGGAGCTGGAAGCGGACGTCAAGGCCATCGTCGACAGCCTGTGCGCGCATCATGGCGCGCACGCGGGCGCATTCACCGCCGAGCGTCTGTTGTGGCGGGTGCGCACCTTCGGTTTCCATCTGATGCGCCTGGATGTCCGTCAGGACGCCCGCGCGCATGACGATGTCCTGGCCGTTTTACTGGACGACGAGGGGTGGTCCGGATACAGCGCCGACAAGCGTGCCCAACGTCTGCGGCCGTTCGCCGCGGGCGAGGAGCCCTTGCCGCAACGCGAGGATGAGGCAGTCGATCGGCTGCGCGCGGTTTTCACCACGTTGGCCGAATCACGGACACGCTACGGTACCGAGGCCACCGGGCCGTATATCATCTCGATGGCACGCTCGGCGGCCGATGTGCTCGCGGTGCTGGCGCTGGCACGGATGGGACAACTGGTCGACGAGGAAGGACACGTGCCGCTGGATGTTGCGCCGCTGTTCGAGACGGTCGAGGACCTGCAGCATGCCGGAAACAGCTTGCGCTCGCTGTTCGATGATCCGGTCTACAGCCAGCACCTTGCCCGGCGCGGCAAGAAGCAGATGGTGATGCTGGGATACTCGGACAGCAGCAAGGACGGCGGTATTGTCAGCTCGCGCTGGGTGCTGCAGCAAGGCCAGCGCGACATGCTGGAGGTGGCGCGCGAATACGACGTGCAACTCTCGTTCTTCCATGGTCGAGGTGGTAGTACCAGTCGCGGTGGCGGGCATCTGGTCAAGGCGCTGATGGCCTCGCCCGAGGGCAGCGTGCACGGGCGCCTGCGCATGACCGAGCAGGGCGAGGTGATACACCGCAAGTACGGCATTCGTGCATTGGCGCTGCGCAGTCTGGAGCAGATGGTCGGCGCCACACTGCGCGCCAGCATGCGCCAGGGCAAGCCTGCGCAGGCCAGCGAGCAGTGGCGTGCCATCATGCGCGAGATGGCTGATGACAGCCGCGCCGCCTATCGCGAGCTGGTTGCCGATGACCAGTTTGTGCCATGGTTCCGTCAGGCCACGCCGATCGACGTGATCGAGCACATGGCCATGGGCTCACGCCCGGCCAGCCGCCGCGACATGAGGGGTGTGCAGGACCTGCGTGCCATCCCCTGGGTGTTTTCCTGGACCCAGAGCCGCGCCATTCTCACCGGCTGGTATGGCCTGGGCAGCGCCATCGAGAAGGCGATTGAGCGACACGGGCTGGAAACCCTGCAGGAGATGGCACGTGACTGGGTTTTCTTCCGCACGCTTATCGAGGATGTGGAAATGGTTCTGGCCAAGGCCGATCTGCGCATTGCCCGGCGCTTCTCGCAATTGTCCGGCGCTCTCCACGAGAACTTCTTTCCGCGCCTGGAACGCGAACACGAGGCCAGCGTCAGTGGCATTCTGAAGCTCAAGAACAGCGACCACCTGCTCGCTGATGATCCACGCCTGGCCGTTTCGATCCGCTTGCGCAACCCGTACGTCGATCCCATGAGCCTGATTCAGGTCGACTTGTTGCAGCGCTGGCGCGAAGCCGGCAGCAACCCCGAGGATCCGCTTTTCCCCGCCCTGGTGGCCACGGTCAACGGTGTGGCGCGGGGTTTGCAGAACACCGGCTGATGCACCATGCCCGGCCCTGGTGCATGTTCGCAGGCGTGCGCACGAGGCCGAGTCACGTGCGGCTTGGGCAGTACCCGCGAGGGGCTGGTGTGCTGGTTCGGCCCGTTTGCCTCGGCCGATGCGGCGCGCCATGTCACTGCCGCCGAGGGCTGGAAAGCGGTGCGCATACCGTGCAGCGCAAATTCGCGATAGGCTGAGTTGCATCCTTCTCTGATCAAGTCAGCCATGAAGCCGGAAGTGTTGTTCATGCTTGTTGCCATGCTGTCGTCCGCCATGGTGCGTGGCGCGGATTCCGGGCCGGTGTGGCTCACGGTCGACCAGCCGGTATTTCGTCAGCTGCAAAGCAGCAACCCGGGCTTGCAGGCGGTCGCGGTCCGCCAGGTTGATAGTGGCTTGCGCGTGCGCGGTCGGGTGGTCATGGACACCATTGAGGTGGTGCGAGTGAGCGCCCTGCAACGTGATGAACTGGCGCAAAGCGTGCACCAGAACCTGCATCATTGCGCCGGATTTTTTGCCTACGATTCGCTGGCTGCGGCCCTGGCATCGCTGGCACCACCGGCCCCGAGGCTCGCTTCGACGCGGCCAGCCTACAGCATCGATCACCAGAGCCTGGTAGATCCGATGCTGGCGCAGATGAGTGCGGACCCTATTGCAGCCACCATCGTGAGCCTGTCGGCATTTCCGAATCGTTACTACAACGGATCACACGGCGCGGCCGCGGCCGATGCACTTGTCGATCTGTGGTCGCAACTGGCCGGCAGCCGCAACGATGTTCACGTGGAGAAGGTTTTTCGCGGGACTGATGCCATGCCTTCGGTCGTGCTGACCATCAATGGCCGGGAGCTGTCCGAGCAGGTGGTCGTGCTGGGCGCACACCTTGATTCGGTCAATTGGCATGATCGCGGCGGGGCCAGCCACAACGACTCCGTTGCACCGGGCGCTGACGATGATGCCTCCGGGGTCGCAGGTCTCACGGAGATCTTGCGCCAGCTGATGGCCAGCGGCTACCAACCGCAGCGCAGCATCCAGCTGATGGCCTACTCGGGCGAGGAATTCGGTCTGTACGGCTCAAGCTATCTCGCCGGCGACTATGCCAGCCGCGCAGTGGATGTGGTCGGCGTGCTGCAGCTGGACATGACCAACTACAAGGGATCGAGCGCCGACATCTATCTCATCGACGACCAGACCGATGCCCAGCAGAACCAATTTCTGGAGCAACTGGTTGCCGCCTACCTGCCCGCGGTGCAGGTCGCACGTGACACCTGCGGCTATGCCTGCTCGGATCACGCCTCGTGGACGCAGCAAGGGTACCCGGCATCGTTCCCGTTCGAGGCCAGTATCAGCCTGTATCAGGACAATCCCTATATCCACAGCTCCAAGGACACCTACGCCAACAGTGGCAGCCAGGCTGATGATGCCTTGAAATTCACCCGTCTCGGTCTGGCCTACGCGGTGGAACTGGGCGAGTTGTCGGATCACATCTTCGATGACGGCATGGAGTTCACCGGTGGCAGTCTGTAGAGCGCAAATCGGCTCGGAGTGCACCTGTACTCATGCTTTGAATGCCTGCGCACGATCTGATTCGACCCGTCTTCAGCCGTCATCGGCCATACTGGTGCCATGTCTGAGACCCATTCGGAAAACACGAGCCGCGCTCTCGAAACACGAGACTCTCCGGGCCGGGTTTCTCCCTGGAGAATATTGAAAGGTGCCGTGCGCGGCTTCCTCGATGACAATGTCATGAGCCTGGCCGCGTCCCTTTCCTTTTACACACTGCTGTCGTTCGCACCGCTGCTGGTACTGGCTGTGTGGTCAGGTTCGCTGATCGGCTATGACGCACAACAGACCATGCTGGATCAGCTCGCCAGCGTCGCCGGACCGGGCGCGCGCGCGGCGGCGCAATCGGTTTTCAAAAGCGCGGATTCGCAACCGCACCTGGGCAGCGTCACCGGTATCGTCGGCATCGCCGTGTCCTTGGTGGCCGCGACCACGGTCTTCGCCCAGTTGCAGGCGGCGCTGAATCGCATCTGGGGCCTGCGCGCGCGCCCCGGGAGCGCCATCCTGGGCTGGCTGCATCGCCGGGTATTGTCGATCGGCGTGATCGCCTCGGTGGTGTTCGTGCTTATCGTGTCGCTGGTCGCCAGTTCGCTGCTGGGCATGCTCCTGTCACGCAACGGAGCCTGGTGGGATGTCATCAACCAGCTCATTTCCACGGGTATTTTTGCCATCCTGTTCGCGCTGTTGTTCCGTTACCTGCCGGATGGCCGCCTTTCCTGGCAACGTGTGCTGTGGGGCGGTGTCGTCACGGCCATCCTTTTCGCGATAGGCAAATGGCTGATCGGCTTCTATCTCTCCAGCGGCAATGTCGGCAGCGCCTACGGCGCGGCCAGTTCCCTGGTGTTGCTGCTGGTGTGGGTGTACTACTCCGGGGCCATCTTCTTTTTCGGCGCCGAACTGGTGCAGGCCTGGGCCATCGAAAGCGGCGAGGCCATTGAACCGGAGAAGCACGCCGAGGTGTTGTGATTGCCTTGTTCCGGCGCCTGCAGACCTGTCGCTATTGGCCAGATCGCCGCGCCCTCCGTTCTGATTCAGGCAACACGCAACTCAGGGCTTGCCTGCGCACATCGAGGAAGGCTGCGCCGGAGCTTCCTGCCTGGCACGCTCGCGTTGCTCGCGCGGACTTGTCCAGCCAGCAGGTGGCGTTGTCGGCAGGTTGTGGTCTTTCAGCAAGGCGACAATGCCCGGAATCTCGCCATCTTTGTCCAGCGTGGCCTGGAAGCTTTCGAATGGGTCAACCGCGCCATCAGCTATCACTTCAATCCAGGATTGTCGTTGCCAGTCCAGCTGGCGGCTGGCTTTGGTGGCTACAGCCAGGTCCGACTTGTCACGCGCGGCACGGCGCCAGAACACCAGGCCAATTTCCGCTGTCATGAGTGAACTGTCACGACTGAGCAACACGCCGATCTGGCGGCAAGCTTCCTGACGGACCATGAATTCGGGAGCTTCCTTTTTGCAGGCTTTGTCGATAGCGCTGTAACCCGGCATGCCTGTTGCCGTCAACATCGCAATTCCAAGTGCACTGGCAGCGCGCCTGGGGCCGGGCAGGTCAGGGTGGTTCTGTTTCGCGGCCGGCGGCAAGGCAGGTAGAGCAATATCACCGATACCGCGCTGCATACGCTTGAGTGTCACCGAGTACCAGCTATTGAAGGTGCTGGCGTCGGCCATGGACTGCAGAATGGCCGAGACCTTGTCGCGGTCCTGCTGTGACACCGCCTCATCCAGTGCGGGCAGAAGGTATCTCGCGTCGTCGGGTGCGGCGTTATGCAGGCGCTCGGCGTGCTTGCCGACATCGCAGCCGGGTACGGCAGTGCAGACCTGCAGGGCCAGTGCGGCAATGTCTGCGGCGTCCGGGGCCATGGCGGCCGCGCGTTCCAACAACTGCAAGCGCTTGCTGGCCAGCTTGTTCGCCGCAGAGTTCCGTTGCTGATTGCTTGCCTTGCTGTCGTATATTGACGCGGATATCGGCAGCAATACTGCAGCGGTTGTCAGGGTGTCAGCGGTGCCGCGCTCGCTCAACTGGTGGACAAGCTGATTTTGCCAAGCCTGGAACTCAGCCCTCTCTGGTGGCGACTGCGAGGCAGCCGTGCCACTCGCCATGGCGAGTACCGGCATCAGGATCGTTACCAGCAGCACTCGTCTGGTCCGTGCATGATGCATATCTGTCTCCATTCAGAAATGACGATTCCACCTTAGCATGGAAGTGTCCGATAACGGACGCAAGCATCCGGATGCGGATGACCGGAGGAGCAGGCTGTTCTGCAAGTGGTTGATTTGACGTGATTTGAGTGCAGGAGATCGTTGGCACGCATCTTGCGATGCATGGCGTATGGACATTGCCAACCCCGAACTGAAGAAACGCAAGAAGCGCAAGCGCCTGCTGCTGGCAGGTGGTGGTGTACTGGCCGTTGTTGCGGTGGTACTGACGGCAGCCTGGATGGGGCCGGCCCTGCCCAGTGCCGATCGCGCAAGCCTCTGGATAGGTACCGTCAAGCAAGGCGACATGCTGCGCGAGGTTCGTGCGACGGGCACCCTGGTGCCGCGGCACAAGCGCTGGATTTCCGCGGCAACACCTGCCCAGGTGGACCAGATTCTGGTGTGGCCTGGTGCCACCGTGAACGCCGATACAGTCCTGATGAAGCTCAGCAATCCGGAGGTCGCCGACGCACTGCGAAACGCCCAGGCCCAGGTTGCCGCCGCCAGGGCAGACGTGGCCGCCAGACGCACCCAGTTGCAATCGCAATTGCTGGACGAGCGCTCGGCACTGGCGCAGGCGCAGTCGGACTACGCATCGGCCAAGGTGAAGGCGGACGCCGATGCCAAGGCGGTCAAGCTGGATATCATCCCGCGCGTGCAATACCAGCAGGGACAGATTGCGCTGAAGCAGCTCAAGTCACGCATGCACATCGAGCAGCAACGTGTCGATTCATTTGCCGCCAACATGAAGGCGCAGATGGATGCCGTGCAGGCGCATCTGGTGCAGCAGCAGAGCAATCTGCAACTGCGCCAGCGTCAGGCCAGCGCGCTGAATGTAAGCGCCGGCATCGACGGCGTGCTGCAACAGGTCGCGGTGCAGGAAGGGGCGCAGGTTGCTGCCGGCAGCAATCTGGCCCAGGTGGCCCGCCCCGACGTGCTGATCGCACGGCTCAAGGTGCCTGAAGTGCAGGCCAAGGACGTGGCCATCGGCATGCCGGTCACGGTGGACACCCACAACGGCGTGGTGACTGGCAAGGTGGAGCGCATCGACCCGGCTGTCAGCGAGGGCAGCGTGCAAGTTGACGCCATTCTTGTCGGCGCGCTGCCCGATGGTGCGCGCCCGGACATGTCGGTCGATGGCCGCATCCGCATTTCCCTGCTGCGCAACGTGTTGTCGGTCGGCCGCCCGGCCCTGGCCAAGTCCGATAGTGACATCAGTCTGTTCCGTCTGGATGCGGGCACCAATGAAGCCACTCGTGTTCCGGTGCGCCTGGGAGCCACCTCGGTCGACCGCGTCGAGGTTCTCAAGGGCCTCAAGGCCGGCGACAAGGTGGTTCTGTCCGACACCAGCCAGTGGGACAACTACGACCGGATTCGAATCGAATGAGCATGTCGAAAAAACATTCTTTCCGCCAAGGACGCGAATGGACGCAAAGCAATGCAAAAGGCAAGAAAAGGATCCGATGGCTTCTCTTCGCGCCTTTCGCGTCCTTCGCGGACAAACCGCTCTTCCTGTTTCCGCACGCAACGGTGAACCCATGAACGATACAAACAACGTCATCAGCCTCGAAGGCATCCGCAAGGTATTCCAGGCGGAGGAGGTGGAAACCCATGCGCTGTCGGATGTGCACCTGTCCGTGGCGCGGGGCGAATACGTGTCCATTTCGGGCCCGTCCGGTTGTGGCAAGACCACGCTGCTGTCGATCCTCGGCCTGCTGGATACCGCCAGCGCGGGCAGCTACGTGCTCAACGGCCACGACGCGGCCCGGCTCAATGCCGCCGAGCGTGCGCGCATCCGCAACGCCGAGATCGGCTTCATCTTCCAGGCCTTCAACCTGATTGGCGACCTCAGCGTCGAGGAGAATGTCGAGCTGCCCCTGACCTACCGCAGCGGCATCGACAGAAACGAGCGCCGCCAGCGTGTGCGCGAGGCACTGGAGCGCGTGGGCATGGCCCATCGCATGCGGCACTACCCGGCGCAGCTTTCCGGCGGCCAGCAGCAGCGCGTTGCCGTGGCCCGTGCATTGGTCGGCAAGCCCGCCATCCTGCTCGCCGATGAGCCCACAGGCAATCTCGATTCGCGCAACGGCGAAGCAGTCATGGCACTGCTCGACGAACTGCACAAGAGCGGCGCAACCATCTGCATGGTCACCCATGACGCACGCTACGCCGAACTGGCCGAGCGCAAGATCCGGCTGTTCGATGGCCGCGTGGTCGACGAAGAAACCTACGAGCGTCTGCGCCGCGAGGACGAAGCGCGCCTGGATGCACTGATCGCGCCGAATATCGAGGCACAGGCGTGAATATCTGGCTTGGTGAAATCTTGCGCGCCTGGCGCGCCAGCCTGCGCCGACCCGGTTTTCTGCTGCTGGCTTCGGCGGTATTGGCACTGGGAGTTGCGGCCAGCACCGGTGTGATCACGCTGGTCGATCAGGTGTTGATGAAGCCGTTGCCGGTGCCGCAGCCATCGCGTCTGCTGGTGGCCGGTCCGCATTACAAGGGACACATCAGTGCGGTGTCGCCACAGCAATACCAGCACATCGGGGAGCTTCAAGGCGTGGTCTCGATGGGACTGGTGCAGGATGGCCCGAAGGTCAACGTTTCCGGCAGCGGGACGCCGGAACTGGTACCAACCATCTATGCCGATCATGGCCTGTTGCCGACGGTTGGCCTGCCGATGGCGCTGGGTCGCAATTTCAGCGCGGATGAAGACCGGCCCAATGGTGCGCATGTGGCCATTCTCAGTCACGGCTTCTGGCAACGGCGCTATGGTGGCGATCCGGGCGTGATTGGCCGCACCCTGCAGGTGGAGGGCGTCGCATCGACCATTGTTGGGGTGTTGCCCGCGAAGTTCTCGGCACTGGGGCTGGACGGCGACATCATGCTGCCGACCGCCTTGCCGGCCAACAGCCGCAACGATGGCACCAACTACATGGCACTGTTGCGTCTGGCGGCTGGTTCGTCTGCAGCCCGCGTCGATGCCCAGGTGAATGCGCACCTGCACGCGATGTACCAGACGCTGGGCGGCCAGAACTCGGACTACTGGAGCAAAGCGCATTTTGGCGTGCAGCCCTATGCAGACTGGCAGCACCATGACGCGCGCAGCGTACTGGTGTTGTTCATGGCCAGCGCCCTGTTCGTGCTGCTGATCGCCCTGGTCAACCTGTCCAGCCTGATGCTGTTGCGGACATTGTCCCGCAACCATGATGCGGCCGTGCGCGGTGCCCTTGGCGCGCCGCATTTCAGGCTGATACTGCCCGCGCTGGCCGAAGGCGTGCTGGTCGGGTTGAGCGGGGCACTGCTGGGTTTGCTGCTGGCATGGCTGGGGCTGGAAGTGCTGCAGAGCAAGGTGCCGGCAGACTGGCTGCCGGACACACAGTTGCAGCTTGGCTTGCCGATGCTGTGGGTCGCACTCGCCCTGGGCCTGTTGAGTGCCGTGCTGGCATCGCTGTTCGGCTTCTGGCGCGGGCATGCCGCATCCACCGTTGACGAATTGCGCGAGGGCGGGCGCAGTGGCCCGGGATTGCGCAGCGGGCGTCTTGGCCGGGTGCTGGTGGTGGCGCAGGTGGCACTGGCCACCACGCTTCTGAGTGCGGCCGGTCTGTTCCTGCATACGCTCTACGATGCAGCCAACACGCCATTGGGTTTTGCCAGTGACAACATGCTGACGTTCGAGATGGCACCGATCAAGGCGGATTATGCCGATGCGGCGTCTGTCGATGCGCTCGCCCAGCGCATGCTTGAGCGGCTGCGCGCGGTGCCCGGTGTCAGCGCGGTCACGACCACCACCAATCTGCCTTCGGATCTCTGGAATGGGCAGTTCAACCTGGGCATGCATGTGCCTGGTGGCGAGAGCTTCTCGGCCCAGTATCACGGCGTCGGCCAGGACTTCTTCAGCCTGTTCCGGATTCCCGTGCAGCGTGGACGCGTGTTCGACCGCAATGACGTTCGCGGCAGTGAGCCGGTGGCCGTGGTCAGCCGCAGTCTGGCCGAGCACCGTTTTGGCGGCCAGGCGCTGGGCCAGCAGCTGCAGCTTGCCCAGGGTCTGGGCGGGGCCTCGGCGCGGATCGTCGGCGTGGTCGGCGACACCCATCAGTTTGGTCCGCTGGAACCGCCACCGGAGGTACTGTATGTGCCGATGGCACAGATGCCGGAAAAGGCCATGTCGATCTTTCGCAGTTTCGAGCCGCTGCGTTTTGTGCTGCACGGACAGGGCAATCCGAGTGACTGGCGAGCGGCGCTGCTTCAGGTCACGGCTGCGGTCGCACCTGGCCAGCCGATCGCCAATATTCGCAGCATGGCAGACATTGTCCGTTCGACCACGGCCGACATGCGCCTGAATCTGTTGCTGGTAGGCCTGTTCGCGGGCCTGGCCTTGTTGCTGGCGGCCGCTGGCCTCTACGCGGTGATGGCTGTCGCGGTGGCTGCGCGCGAGCGCGAATTCGGCGTGCGCTCCGCACTCGGTGCATCGCCTTCGCGGCTGACGACTCTGGTACTGCGTGCGGGTCTGGTGCAGATCATCATCGGCATGCTGCTTGGCATCGTGCTGGCGCTGACATTGTCCGGGGCGCTGCGCACGGTGATGGAACAGATTGGACGCCAGGCCGTGTTCGACCCGGTCGCCTTGAGTGGCGTGTGCATGCTGCTTGCCATGGCCGGCATGCTGGCCTGCCTGTTGCCGGCGCTGCGCGCCGGTCATGTTCACCCCATGCGCGCACTGCGCGGAGAATGAAATGATGATCCTGCGTGAATTGCGTAGATGCGTGGCGGCGGCTGCTCAAGCGGCCGGGTATGCGGCGCTGTCGGTGGTGGTGCTGGGCGTGGGCCTGGGCCTTGTGCTGTTCTTGTTCAGCATCGTCAACTCTCTGATTCTTCAGCCCTTGCCGTATCCGCATGCCGAGCGGCTGATGGCGGTGGGCGTGCCGACCTTCAACGGTATCGGCAGCCTTGACAGCGATCAGTACCTCAAGCTCAAGGGCAAGCTCCACAGTGTCGACGAGATGGGCGCCTACGATGATTCCGGCATCAGCCTGGATGGGGGCCGTGGCGCGACGTACTACCCGGGTTGCCGGCTGACCGCCTCGATGATGCAGTTGCTCGAAGCAAAGCCCTTGCTTGGGCGTAGCCTGGTGGCGGCGGACGATGTGCCCGGCGCGCCGCGTGTCGTGGTGCTGGGCGAGACGCTGTGGCGGAATGTGTTCAAGGTCGATCCGCATATCATCGGCCGTGCCGTGCAGGTTGATGGCGAGTGGGCTACCGTCGTCGGTGTGCTGCCGAAAAGCTTTGCGTTTCCGGCGCGCGCGAAGGCATGGTTGCCGCTGCGCATGGCGCCTGGCGAGCAAGCTGACATTGCCGCCGTGGCCAGGCTGTCGCCGGGGCAAGAGCTGGGTCAGGCGCGTGCGGAACTGGACGCCTGGGCTGATCGCCTGCAGCGGGCATTGCCGTCGGGGCAGCAGGCGAGACAGGTGGTCATGGGGCCGATGTCGCTGACCTTCGTGCCGACGGACATGCGCCGCTGGGTATGGCTGATGTTCGGCGCCGGCGTGCTGGTGCTGTTGCTGGCGTGTATCAACGTGGCCAACCTGCAATTGGTGCAGACCCTGCAACGGCGCCATGAACTGGCCCTGCGCAGCGCCCTGGGCAGTAGCCGTGCACGACTGTTGTTCGGCGCACTGGCGGAGAGTCTGCTGTTGAGCGGAGCGGCACTCGTGGTGGCCTTTCCGATCCTGCGTGGCGCCGGATACTGGCTCAAGGTGACGTGGACCAACAGTCATCCGGAATCGGTCGCTCTGCACCACGGGATCGATACCTGGGTAGTGGGGTTTGGTATTCTGGCGGCCGTATTGAGCACCCTGCTCGCCGGCGGCATTCCAGCCTGGCGCGCTTCGCGCGTTGATCTGGCGGACGCATTGCGCGATGGCAGCAAGGGCTCCGGCAGCGGTTTCGCGCGTGTGGCCAGGACCCTGGTGGTGGTCGAAGTGGCGCTGACCATTGTGTTGCTGGTCGGCGCCGGCACCTTCGTGCTGGCGCTGAACAGACTGCTGGCACAACCGGCAGCGGGTGCCACGCATGCGGCGCAGGTGCTTACGGCGAAGGTGGCCTTGCCGGCGAAGGCATATCACGACGATGCAAAACGTATCCGGTTTTTCGACAGCGTGGTTGAGCGCCTGCGGCGCCAGCCTGATGTGGTCGACGCCACCGCGTCCGACACTGTCCCCAGTGCGCTTCTGGGCAGTCATGAGGACGTGGCCCTGCCGGGTCAGCCACAGCCTGCGGACGGTTGGCCACGCGTGCAGATGGGTATTGTCGACCCGCATTTCCTTGACACCTACGATGTGCGCCTGTTGCGCGGGCGCTTTATCGATGCACGTGATCGTGCCGACAGTACACCGGTGGTGGTGATCGACGACAAGATGGCCGCGGCGATGTGGTCGCATGGTGACGCACTGAATCGCACTCTGATCCTGTATCCCGGCAAGAAGTGGGCACTGACAGTCACCGTGATAGGCGTGATCGAGCCCTTGCAGCTCGATGGCGCGCTCGAGAAATCCCTTCCGGGGATGTTGATGTCGTTGCAACAGTCAGCCGGGGCCAGCCCGCTTCACGATGTGGGCCTGGCGGTACGCACGCATGCCGACGCCACCGTCTACGCACAACATCTGGCCGCGGCGGTGCACGACGTGGATCCACAGGTCGCTGTGTTGGCGGGGCACACCCAGGCCCGCGTCATGGCCATGCAACGCGCCGGCTTTGTGGTGCTGACCAATGTGTTCAGCGCGTTGGGTCTGGTGGCCTTGCTGCTGGCCGCAGCCGGTCTGTATGGCGTGCTGGCGTTTTCCGTGGAACAGCGCACGCGCGAAATCGGAATTCGACGCGCCATCGGTGCCAGCAGCGGCGCGATCATGCGTCAGGTGGGCCGGCAACTGGCCTGGCAACTGGGTGTCGGGTTGGCCATCGGTATCGCCCTGGCCGTGCCGTGGTCGGGCATGCTGGCCGATCCGGGCATGCGTACGCGCGCGCACGATCCAGTGGTGTTCTTGCCGGTCTTCCTGCTGGTGCTGGGTGTTTCCGTGCTGGCTGCTCTGGTGCCGCTGATCCGCGCGCTGCGCGTCGACCCGGCGGTGGCGCTCCGGTATGAGTGATATCGCTGCTTTGCATGACGGCAGCGGCAGGTGTGGAAACGGGGCCAATGGCAGTACCCTGTGGCTGCGTGCACAAGTGACCCGGTTGGCGATGAGACGCCCGGGCAAGTAACGCATGCAGTCGCTGCCAGAAGGCGCTACTGCATGGATTGTGGCAATTCCCGGAGCCCTTCATGGTGCGAAACACAAGCCCCACCATCCTGATCGCCGACGACCAGGCCGATGTGCGCGAGGCTCTGCGCATGATGCTGAAGTCCGAGGGGCTGGCCAGTGTCGGCGTGGAAGCTCCGACGGAGGCGCTGGCGGCGGCGCGCGGGCGTGATTTTGATTGCGCGCTGATCGACCTCAACTACAGCCGGGACACGACCTCGGGCGAGGAGGGCCTGGAGCTGCTGGAGCACCTGCGCCAGCATGCGCCGGAACTGCCGGTGGTGGTGATGACCGCCTGGGGCAATGTGCCCCTTGCCGTGGAGGCCATGCGTCTGGGTGCCGTCGATTTCATCGAGAAACCGTGGGAAAACACACGCCTGATCCGCGTGCTCAATGCGCAGATCGCGCTGGGCATGAGCGCGCGACGGCAGCGCCGACTGGAGGCGGAGAACGCACTGTTGCGCGGTGCCGACACGGGCGACATGATCGCCGAGTCGGCAGCCATGCGGCGGGTACTGGACATGGTGGCACGGATCGCGCCCAGCGACGCCAACGTGCTGGTGCTGGGCGAAAACGGAACCGGCAAGGGCGTGATTGCCGAGCGTCTGCACGCACTGTCGCCGCGCGCGGAAAACGCGTTGGTGAAAGTGAACATGGGCGGCATCAACGAGAACGTGTTCGAGTCGGAAATGTTCGGCCACGTGCGCGGCGCTTACACCGATGCCAAGGGTGAGCGTATCGGTCGCTTCGAGCTGGCCGATGGCGGCACCCTGTTCCTGGACGAGGTCGGCAACGTCCCCATTTCACAGCAGCCCAAGTTGCTGCGTGTTCTGGAAGACGGCGAGTTCGAGCGACTGGGTTCCTCGCGCACGCTCAGTGCCGATGTGCGCCTGGTATCGGCCACCAATGCCGACCTGATGGCCGAAGTCGCCGAAGGTCGCTTCCGTCAGGATCTGCTATACCGGCTCAACACGCTGGAGCTGCGGCTGCCGCCACTGCGCGAGCGGCGCGACGATATTCTGCCGCTTGCGCGCGCCTTTCTCGAGCGCAGCGGTAGCCGTTACGGTCGTGCGGGACTACGGCTGGCGGCGTCTGCCGAACGTGCGCTGACCGCCTGGCGCTGGCCCGGCAATGTGCGTGAGCTGCAGCACCTGATGGAGCGCGCGGCGCTGCTGGCCGAACACGATCAGGTCACTGCGGCGGCCCTGTCGTTCGGTGCGCAGGCCGAGGCAGAATCGGCACAGAATCTGGATGGCATGACTCTGGACGAGGCCGAAGCAGCCCTGGTCAAGCGTGCCATCGAACGCCATGCCGGCAATCTGCAACAGGCCTCCGACGCATTGGGTATCACCCGGCAGAGCCTGTACCGGCGCATGGACAAGCACGGCCTTCGTGAGCCCGGTAGTGACGACTGAGTCCTCACACGCAAGCCCGCCGACTCCCGTGCCAAGGACTCGGGGGCACATGCTGCGTTTCGAAGCGCGTGTGCTCTATGGTGCGCTGCTCACGGCGCTGCCGGCGCTGGCGGCATTGATCGGCATGCTGGCATTCGATGCACCCAAAGGCTACATGGCTGCGCTGGCGGTGGGCATGGTTATCGTGCTCACCGTCATGCTGGCCCGCTGGCAATTCCGGCGTGTGGTGTATCCGGTCAACGCCCTGAGCAGTCTGATCGAGGCACTGCGCGAAGGCGACTACAGTCTGCGCGGTAGCGCCCACAACGTAATGGGTGACCTGGTGCGGGACCTCAATGATCTGGCCGAACATCTGCAGGCGCAGCGGCTGGAGTTCGAGGAATCATCCTATCTGCTGGGCAAGACACTGGCGGCACTGGATAGTGCGGTATTCGTGTTCGATGCCGGGCGCCGCCTGCGCTTGATCAACCCCGCGGGACAGAAGCTGCTGGATGACGACAAGCATCGCCTGTTCGGCCTGAGCGCCGAGGAGCTGGGTCTGGCTGCCATGCTGGAATTGCCCAGGCGACAAGTCATGACGCACGCATTCCCGGGGCGTGCGGGGCGTTTTGACGTGCGCCATGCGCCGCTCCGCAGTGGAGGGCGCGGCGGCAGTCTGCTGGTGATCAACGATGTGGGGCAGGTGCTGCGCCAGGAAGAACGTCAGGCCTGGCAGCGCCTGCTGCGTGTGCTGGGGCATGAGGTCAACAACTCGCTGGCACCTATCCAGTCCATGGCCGCCACGCTGGCTGCGCTGGTGGCGCGGGAACCGCTGCCGGACGACTGGCGCGAAGACTTTGCAAGTGGCCTCAATGTGGTCGGCAAACGCGCTGGCGCACTGTCCCGGTTTTTGTCCGGTTACAGCAGACTGGCGCGACTGCCGCCACCGGAACGGCGCCCTGTCGATGTGGCGGACCTGGTCAACAAGGTCGTGCGGCTGGAGCAACGCGGGGTGATTCGTGTTGATCCGGGTGAGCAAATGACCATCAATGCCGACCCCGACCAGATCGAGCAGGCACTGATCAATCTGGTCGCAAACGCCATTGAGGCCATACCGGCCGAAGGTGGTGAAGTGAGTGTGCGCTGGCGCCGTGACCGGCAGCGCGTGCTGATCGACGTACGCGACAATGGCCCCGGGCCGCCGCGCAGCGACAATCTGTTTGTGCCCTTTTTTACCACCAAACCGGGGGGCTCCGGGATCGGCCTGGCTCTGGTGCGGCAAATCGCCGAAGCGCACGACGGCGGAGTCAGTCTGACGGCAGGCGATGGCAGTGGCGCAGTGGCCACACTGTCCTTGCCCGCGAGTTCCGAGTAGCGCTGATCGCTACAGTTTGTCCAGCGGAATCTTGAGGTAGCGGGTGCCGTTGTCTTCGGGCGGAGGCAGTTCCCCGGCCCGCATGTTGACCTGCACCGAAGGCAGAATCAGCGTCGGCATTGACAGCGTGCGGTCGCGTGCTTCGCGCATGCCCACGAACTCGGCTTCACTGATGCCGTCGTGCACGTGAATGTTGCTGCGCTTTTCCTCACCGATTGTGGTGTGGCAGGTGAGGGTGTCGCGGCCTTCGGGAAGATAGTCATGGCAAAGGAAAATGCGGGTGTCGTCCGGCAATTCGAACAGTCTCTGGATCGAGCGGTACAGCGCGTGTGCATCGCCGCCGGGGAAATCACAGCGTGCCGTGCCGTAGTCGGGCATGAACAGGGTGTCGCCGACGAACAGCGCATCGCCGATGAGGTGGCTCATGCAGGCCGGCGTATGCCCCGGCGTGTGCAATGCCATGGCGTCGATGCTCGCCGAGCTTGTAGTTTTCGCCATCCGCGAAAAGATGGTCGAACTGGCTGCCGTCGACGGCGAAGTCGCGGCCGGCATTGAATACTTCGCCGAACAGCTTCTGCACCTCGGCGATATGCGAACCGATTCCGGTTGTGCCACCCAGCTTCGACTTGATGTATGGCGCCGCAGACAGATGATCGGCGTGCACGTGCGTATCAATCACCCACTGGACTTCCAGCCCGGAGTCGCGCACGTAGTCGATTACCACATCTGCCGCATCATGCCCGGTGCGCCCCGAGGCTGCCTCATAATCCAGTACCGCATCGATAACCGCAGCCTGGCGGCTGCCCGGATCGTGCGCGACGTGGGTAAACGTATTGGTATCCTCGTGCAGGAACGATTTCACGATCGGATGGCGCATCTGTATCCTCCGCGGTTGCTGCCCGTTTCTTCGAGGCTCTGTTCTACATTGTGCCGTACGGCCTTGCAAGGAGACGCATCGCTGACAATCGGCCCACATCATGGGATCATGCACTCATGAAACGATTCGTTCCGTGTGTTTTTCTGTGTCTGGTGTGCCTGACGGGGCCCGCACTTGCGGACGTGCCTGTCTATGGCTACCGCGTGGTGCATAGCTGGCCACATGACACCGGCGCCTACACCGAAGGCCTGTTCTGGCATGACGGCTATCTGTACGAGAGCACCGGCAATGTCGGCAAGTCGACCATCCGCAAGGTGGATCTGAAAACCGGCGAGACGGTGAAGAAGATCACGCTGATGCCACCCTATTACGGCGAGGGCATCATCGTATTCGGCGACAAGCTGTACCAGCTGACATGGCAATCGGGCACCGGTTTCATCTACGACTTCGACAGTTTCAGGAAGATCGGCCAGTTCAGCTACCCCGGCCAGGGGTGGGCGCTGACCACGGATGGCAAGCACATCTACATGAGCGATGGCACGCCACAGATTCGCGTGCTGGACCCGGACAGCCTGGCCATCGACCACCGCATCACCGTCACCTGGAACGGGCACGAGGTTGCCAACGTCAATGAACTGGAGTGGATCAAGGGCGAGATCTGGGCCAATATCTGGCTCACCCGGCGCATCGCCCGGATCAACCCGAAGACCGGTGCCATTACCGGGTTCGTCGACCTGACAGGCCTCGGGCCCAAGCCTGGCGAAATGCGTGACCCCAACAATGACGTGCTCAACGGCATCGCCTACGACAGCAAGCGCGATCGCATCTTCGTCACCGGCAAGAACTGGCCGCAGCTCTACCAGATTGAACTGACTAGACCGCGCAAGCCGTAGGCGGGGTTCAACGAGGGGCGAGCAGGCGACTCGTGTCCATGCGTGGCCTCAAGCGCTGGCGCCGCCAGGCCCCTTCGGGTCCGGCACGCTCCGGTCCTGGCGGCTGCCATTTTCAAGGGCACGCTGCCCCTTGTCATGTCCGATTTCTGACAGACATCACTCGTTTCGCCCGCAGTGAAGTCGCATGCTGATTGCACTCTCGATTCCCGACGGAGGCATCATGCGAACTGCATTCCTGATCATTGCCAGCCTGGCCGCCAGCAGCGCTGGCGCAGCCACATTGCACATGACATTCGACAACCTCAATCGCATGCAGGGCCACCTGCTGGTGGCGGTGTACAACAAGCCCGGCGACTACGACAGCCACAAGCACGCGGTGTACTCCGGGAAGGTGCCACTGGATGGGCGTGAGTCACCGATCAGTCTCGACATCGATCTGCCGGCCGGCCGCTACGCGGTGGAAGCCATGCAGGATGTCAACGACAACGGCAAGCTGGACTTCAACGCCATGCACATTCCCGACGAGCCGACCGGGTGCAGCCGGAATCCGCGCGTGTGGCGGCGGCCACATTTCGATGAATGTGCGTTCGACCTCCCGGGCACGGGGCGCAGCATCACGCTCGACATGTACTGAGCAGGACCTCGAATCGGCGCCCGCATCGCCGAGCCGGTAGAATGCGCGCCATGCAGATCGGTCCATACACCCTCGACCCGCCGCTGGCGCTGGCGCCCATGGCCGGGGTCACCGACAAGCCGTTCCGGCAGCTGTGCAAGCGCATGGGGGCCGGCCTGGCGGTGTCGGAGATGACTACCGCCGACCCGCGCCTGTGGCATACGGCCAAGTCGGTCAGGCGCATGGACCACGACGGCGAGCCCGATCCGATCGCGGTGCAGATCGCCGGCTACGATCCGGCCATGCTGGCCGAGGCCGCGCGCTTCAATGTCGACCATGGCGCGCAGATCATCGACATCAACATGGGCTGCCCGGCGAAGAAGGTGTGCAACGTGTGGTCGGGCTCGGCGCTGTTGCAGGACGAGCCACTGGTGGCGCGCATCTGCCAGGCGGTGGTGGCGGCGGTCGATGTGCCGGTGACGCTGAAGATCCGCACCGGCTGGGACCGCGAGCACAGGAACGCGCTAAACATCGCACGCATCGCCGAGGACGCCGGTATCGCGGTGCTGTCCGTGCACGGACGCACGCGCGCCGACAAATACCAGGGCCAGGCCGAGTACGAGACCATCGCCGCGGTCAAGCAGGCCATCGGCATTCCGGTATTCGCCAATGGCGACATCGTCGATGGACCCAGTGCGCGGCACGTGCTCGATGTCACCGGTGCCGATGGACTGATGATCGGCCGCGGCGCCCAGGGCCGGCCATGGATCTTCCGCGAGATCGCGCACTATCTGGCCACCGGCGAGGAGCTGCCCGAACCCGGGGCGGAGACCGTCGGCGAAATCCTGTGCGGGCATCTCGAACACCTGCACGCCTTCTACGGCGAACGCCAGGGTGTGCGCATCGCGCGCAAGCACCTGGGCTGGTATGCCAGGGACCGTCCCGAGAATGCCGCCTTTCGCGCCGTGGCCAATCGTGCCGAGAGTGCCGTCCAGCAGCTTGCGCTGACCCGCGACTATTTCCAGTCCCTGGCCGGCGGCCTGCGCGCAGCGGCCTGATCGAGCCAGCGGGGTCCCGTGCCAGGACCGGTCGGCGAATGCCCTCAGGCCGGTACGCGGCCGTCTTGCATGAGATAGCGCTGCCTTTTTGCCGGACGCAAACAATCGAGGTCGATTTCGATCAGGCCGTCGACCGAGTTGAAATCCGGGTCCGTTGCAAAGGCCAGGAAGCGTGCGCCGCCCGGCTCGCACAAGTCTGTATATTGCTTGTAGAGAATCGGGACCGACGCGCCAAGTCCGGCCAGCCTGCTCCTCAGAAGCTTGAATGCGCCGCTGGCATCCTGACCGCTGAAGTCCGGTGCCGCGCTGGCCGGCACATAGGGCTGACGTGCGCAGGCCAGCGCGGTGTCGCCGCCGTAGAAGTGCCGGTAGTAGGCCACCAGGTAGTCGCAGGCTTCACGTGGTATCGACGCACTGATTGAAACCGCACCGTACAGATAGCGCACGCCGGGATGGGCCTGCAGGTACTGTCCGATGCCCTGCCACAGGTAGTCGAGACTGCGGCTGCCCCAGTACTCGGGAGCAACAAAACTTCTGCCCAGCTCCATGCCTGCCGCCAGCCGTGGTACCGCGTCATCGGCAAAGCGGAAGAATGCCGCGGTGTACAGCCCGCCAAGGCCGAAACGGGCCAGCACATCGGCGCCGCGCGCCACGCGATAGGCACCGGCGATGCAGCCGGGTTCGTCGTCCCAGACCAGAATGTGCTCGTAGTAGGCATCGTAGCGGTCCAGGTCCAGGTCGCGTCCGGTGCCCTCGCCGACTTTGCGAAAGGTGAGTTCGCGCAGGCGCCCGATTTCCCGCAGCAGTGGCGCGTCCGCCTGCAGGCGGGCCAGGCGGATCTGCTTGCCGTCAGTGGCGCAACCAAGCAGCCGGGTTTGTGCAATGGCACGTCGCAGTTGGGCGCGATCCGGCATGGTGTCTGGCCGCGACTTTGCCGCTTCCGTCGGTATCTCCGGACGCTTGCCGCTCGCATAGAGGCTGCGGCGAATGAGGCGCAGTGCGGTCTGCGGGTTCGCATCATCGGGCACGCGTTGCAGCTCGCCGAAGGAAAGGCGCAACGGCCGACGGCGACCGGCATGCAGTTCACGTGCCAGCAGGGCCGTGGACGCCGGCCGGTAGAGCATCGAGATGCCGTAGAACAGTGCCGAGTTGCGCGCCCTGATGCGCACGGGCAGGATCGGTGTGTTGGTGCTGCGGGCGAAGCGCAGGAACCCCGATTTCCAGCGGCAGTCGCGCACGCCGCGCGGCCCCAGTCGGGAGACCTGTCCGGCAGGAAACACGATCACGCAGGCTTCCGATTCCAGCGCATGGCGAATGGCCCGAACATGCTCCAGGCGCGGCGGTCCGCCGAGAATGCGAACCGGCAGCAGCAGATCGGAAAGCGGCTCCAGCAAGGCCAGCATGTCATTGGCCACGATCTTGACGTCGCCTCGGACCGAGCCGACCAGATCCAGCAGGGCCAGCGCATCCAGTGCGCCGGACGGGTGATTGGCCACGATCAGCAGACGGCCGGTACGCGGAATCCGGTCGGGTGCGGCAGCGTCAACCGTATAGCTCAGTGCCAGTTTCTTCAGCGCCGCGGCTACAAAATCGAGTCCGCCCAGATGCGCATGTTCGCTGAGGAAGCGGTCCATGGTGTCGAACCTGGACCAGCGCGCCAGCGCACGCAGCAAGGGCGTGGTGATGCGCGCCTTGTAACCACGGAACCAGCGTGGATAGTGATGCTGCAGGCGTTTTTCGAGTGCAAGCATGGCGGCCAGTACCGGAAGAGCGTGCAAGCAGCATGCGGGGCAAAGACGAAAGTTGTGTTGCACTTCCGCGGCAATGAAATGACAGCTACATGCCAGCGCTCGGTCGGGCCAGTGCCGGTCCGTGCCGGAACAATGCATGTGGACGCGTTATGCTCGAAGGCTGTTCGAAGCAACTCGCCTGCGTGCGAAAAGGATGTAACCGATGATCCGACCTGCCCGAGATCCTGGCCCTGATTGCTGTCTGCCTGCTGTCGTGCGCCAGTGTTGCCGCGCAAGCACCCGCCTCCACCGACAAGGTCTCCACAGGACAAACGCTGGTGGTCGGAGTCAAGCTGGCACCACCGTTCGTCATCAAGGACGGGCAGGACTACCGAGGTCTGGCCATCGACCTCTGGCAGGAGGTCTGCGGCAGACCATGGCTGGACCTACACCTACAAGGCCTATGATCTGGAAGGCCTGCTGCAAGCCGTGCAGAATGGACAGGTTGATGTGGGTCTGGGGGCCATCACCGCGACTGCCGAACGCGAGAAGCACATGGATTTCGCGCATCCGCTTACCAGCTCCGGACTGGGCGTGGCGGTGCGAAAGCAGGGTGGTTCGGGCTGGCTGGCGGTGGTCCAGGCGCTGGTATCGCCTGCCTTCCTCAAGGTAATCGGCTTGCTGGTGCTATTGCTGCTGGCGGTGGGTGTGCTGGTCTGGGCGCTGGAGCGTCGCGGCAACCCCGACGAGTTCGGCGGCAGCCACGGGCAGGGCATCTTCTCCGGATTCTGGTGGGCCATGGTGACCATGACCACCGTGGGCTATGGCGACACGGCGCCGCGCAGCGTCCCGGGTCGCATCCTGGGCATGGTCTGGATGCTGGCGGCCTTGATCGTGGTGTCGTTTTTTACCGCTTCAATCACCAGCGCGCTGACGGTTGGCAAGCTCAACAGCCAGATCTCCAGCGCCAGGGATCTGGGCAAGGTGAGGATAGCAAGCATCGCCGGGTCCACCAGTGGCAACTGGCTGGAGCGCAACCACCACAGATACAGGAAGGCCGAATCCCTGGACGCGGCGCTGGCCGAGCTCGACGCCGGCAAGGTCGATGCCGTGGTCTATGACGCGCCTTTGCTGCGCTGGAAAATCCGGCAGCAGTACGAGAACAGTTTGCGCGTGCTGCCATTCACCCTGGAGCGCCAGGATTACGCTTTTGCACTGCCCACGGGAAGCCCCTTGCGCGAGGGCATCGACACCTCGCTGCTGCAACGAATCAACTCGCCCGATTGGAAAAAATGGCTGGAAGCCTATTTCGGCCGACAGGATTGAGCCGGCGGCGTACCCGTGACACGAGCCTGATCAGTCACTGAGCGCCGCGACAACCTGTTGCTGCTCCCGGCGCAGGCGCTCGGGCAGGCGCTCGCCATAGCTTTCCAGGTAGGTGCCGATGGCATCGAGCTCCTCGCGCCAGCCATCGCGATCGATTTCCAGCAGCTGCTCGATGGCGCCGGCATCGATGTCCAGGCCTTCGAGATTGATCTCGCCCGCTTCGGGCAGGATGCCGATGGGCGTGTGCTTGCCCTCGGCCTGGCCCTCGATGCGTTTGATCATCCATTCGAGCACGCGCAGATTGTCACCGAAGCCCGGCCAGATGAACTTGCCCTCGTCATCCTTGCGGAACCAGTTGACGTGGAAAATTTCAGGCAGTTTGGCCTCGGGTTTGTCGAAACTCAGCCAGTGCGCGAAATAGTCACCGAAGTTGTAGCCGCAGAACGGTTTCATGGCCATCGGGTCACGGCGGACGTTGCTGCCCGTGTCGGTTGCCGCAGCCGTTGCTTCTGAGGCCATCGAGGCACCCAGCAGCACACCATGACTCCAGTCGCTGGCCTGCATGACCAGTGGCACCAGTGATTGCCGGCGGCCGCCAAAGACAATCGCCGAAATCGGCACGCCGTGCTGCGATTCGGCCTTCTCCGACCAGCTTGGGCACTGGCTGGCGCGCACGGTGAATCGCGAATTGGGGTGCGCGGCCGGCCCGTTGCCGGGTTCATAGTCCCGGCCTTGCCAGTCCTTGTCCGGCTTGCCTTCGCCGATACCCTCCCACCATGGCTGCTTGTCGCTGGTGGTTGCCACGTTGGTGAAAATGGCATCGTGACCGAGCATGGCCAGGGCATTGGGGTTGGTCTTCTCGCTGGTACCTGGTGCCACGCCAAAATAGCCGGCTTCCGGGTTGATGGCCCACAGACGGCCATCTTCGCCCGGCTGCATCCAGCAGATATCGTCGCCAATGGTCCAGATCTTCCAGCCGGCGCGGCGATAGCCTTCGGGCGGAATCAGCATGGACAGATTGGTCTTGCCGCAGGCCGAAGGAAAGGCGGCGGCAATATAGTGGGTCTTGCCTTCCGGGTTTTCGATGCCGACGATGAGCATGTGCTCGGCCAGCCAGCCCTCGTCGCGGGCCTGGTTGCTGGCGATGCGCAGCGCATGGCATTTCTTGCCCAGCAGGGCGTTGCCGCCGTACCCCGAGCCGTAGGACTTGATCATGCGTTCGACCGGGAAATGCATGATCCAGCGGCGCTCGGGGTCCAGCTCGCCGACCGAATGCAGGCCGCGGA
>CAWDBD010000018.1:0-79725 GCA_963800395.1 uncultured Gammaproteobacteria bacterium | reverse complement strand
CAGAGCGGGATCCCCACGCTTGGGCGATCATTGGGCGAAGTCGGTACGGCCCTGCGCCTACTGCCCAACTACGCCTAGCGGGTGAGAATGCAACCCGGACATTGTTGCTTTGGTCGGGGCAGAGTTCGTTTCAACGATCCCACCGCACATGCCATGCTCCCCTGCCTGGGCCCGGGACATGCGTTTTACCGATATGACTGATGACTACAGACTGTGGCGTTTTCATCGTAAGGGGGCTTGCCGATGAAGTAACGGTTGTACATCGACTGCGCCCATTTGTCTGCGCCTTGTACTTGTGACACTGAGAAATTATTCATGTCCAGTATGGCCTGCAGGAACTGGTCCAGATCTTTCGCACTGGATTCATCAGCGCCAAGCCGCTGCAATTTCGTATAGGCATAGTACTGAATTTGATTTTCTGGCGCCAAATATTTCAGGAATGCATTTTGATCAAGCCCGCTATATGCGCGTGCCAGCCAGGAGACCATTTGCCAATCGCCATTCTTGAGCCCGTCAGTAGCGAATTTCAGCGCGTGATGCCTGTACTCGTTGATCAAGGCGTGATCAATAGATTCGGACTGATTTGGTATAAATTGCGCCGAAACATAACAAGATTGTGCGTTTGAATCTCCTGCAGTGGCTGCACCCAGCACAAGCTTATAGGCAACACTTCTCAGGAATTTTCTATCCACGTCCTCGCATAGCTCCTGGTTGGCCTCAAGAGTGCGCGAGATGACACTCATTGCATCACTATATGAGCCAAGCTCAGATGCAGACGCTGCGACCGATCCATTTGCAACATCCGTACTGGCTCCCAAGTGGCGACTAGCCGCGTCTTTGGCATTCAAATAATTTTCGCACCTCATTGCATCTTGGTACAATCGCCTGGACGCGTAGGCATTACCTTTGTCAGCATAATTTTTTAGTTCTTCGTATGCCTCCCTGAATGGCGTATTTTCCTCAGGCAACCTGCTTGCTGCGGGATCGATCTCCTTCGGAGCTACATGTTTTTTCTTTGACAGTTCACTCTCGCGCTGACTCGACATTGACCTAGTCGGACGCCGTGATTGAGTAGAATCAGTTTTGACAGTATTCGCCATACCAATATCTTTTTTCGGCACGCTGACACCGCCTTGCCCGAAATATACTGCCAAGACACCCGCCAAAAGAACCAACACTGCAACGGTGTAAATCATCTTTCGCATATTTTCAGTGCCACCTTGATCTGGCAATAGCAACTCCAGGGTGTCTCAGCGTACGCCGGCTGCATCGGACGGGACTCACACCTAGCCTCCGCAACTGTACGTGCCGGCTGCTTTAGCCGCTCGCATGCGCTTGACCGCCATTATCCCGTAGTAGTTAGCAGCATAGTGCTGAACAGCGCCCTGCTGTGAGGGCGCATCGTCTATTCCATTCTGATGAGCCGATTCATGCCCATACACAAAAAGCGTATACTCTTCCGCCGTCATCGACGTTATGTAGTTGTTGGAAGTATGTCCGTCATTTAACGATCCAGTTATTTGGTTGCCATGATATCCATGGTATGCACTTTCGTACATAAATGAGTGAGTTTCCGGGCTATTTTCGCCAGCATAGACGGTATGACCCGGCGCAGCCACCCAGCTAGAACCCAGGTTGACGAGTGGCGCAGTAGAGGTACGTACCTCATTGGTGTCTGAGTTGACATACCGATAAGTCCCGGGACGGGAAAAGGTGTGGTGCGGCTGCATACCCAAGTCACCGTAATGCAATAGCTGGCACTTTGTCTTGCTGGATACCGCTGTTACTGAATTTTGGTTTCCTCCACCACCGCTACCTCCACCACCGTTATATGGCGGGGTGGGGCCAGTCCCACCCCCGCCTGAACCACCACCTCCCAGGTACTCGCAGCCCGTCAAGGTCAGCGTCAGTCCGCCCCCGCCACCCGGCCAGTCTACCTAAACTGTATCGTAGCCTCCGCACCACCAACCACCACCTGCATTGATCATTGCCATAGCGCGCTCGGACATTGTCAACCAGACCACTAACATCGCTGCTGCCGTAAAAACACTACTCCATGCCCTCATCGTCGTCTCCCTTCAGGTCCTCTCAATGCCCCGCACACTTCCTACGTTCTTGCTCACCAGAGCGCGTGCTCGTGCCGAGGCCGCAACGTCAAGACTGTATTAACACTCCAGATCCAGTGCAGCCTTGTGAAACCCATCCTAACCGGGGGGGGGAGGGCAGGTCACGTTCTAATCATGTGATTCACTTCGCAGAACGACAGGTCCCTTTTTTCAATAACAAAGTTGTGACCGGGACCGGCCCCGCTCCGGCGGCTTGCGCCACCTGCCACCCTTCAGCGCGAGCGCGTGTTTACAGTTTTCGCAGCTCCGCAGCTGGCAGAGTCGCGTTGATTCGCCCGGCTCGAGCCTTCCCCAATTCCGACGCCTTGACGCATGGCATAATCGGCGTGCCTTCCATGGCCCCTCGGGAGCCTCGTTGATGCTGCAAACTGCGCTGATATTCCTGCTGGCAGCGGTGCTGGTGGTGCCGATCGCCAAGTGGCTGAAGCTGGGCGCGGTGCTGGGTTATCTGGTGGCGGGCATGGCCATCGGCCCCAGCGGCCTGGGTCTGGCGGGCAATGCCGAGGCCATTGCGCACGTGTCCGAGTTGGGCGTGGTGCTGCTGTTGTTCATCATCGGGCTGGAGTTGTCGCCCCGGCGCCTGTGGGTGATGCGCCGGGACGTGTTCGGCGTGGGCCTGGTACAGGTGGCCGCCACGGGCCTGGTGATTGCCGCCATTGCCCGGTTCGGCTTTGCCCTGGAACTTCGCGGCGCGCTGGTGCTCGGCCTGGCGCTGGCCCTGTCGTCGACTGCCTTCGGCCTGCAGATCCTGGCCGAGCGCAAGCAGCTGCAGACGCCGTCGGGGCGACTTTCCTTTTCCATCCTGCTGTTCCAGGACATTGCCGCAATCCCGCTGATTGCCGTGATCCCCCTGCTCGACCAGACAGTCGCTGCCAGCAGTGGCCTGGAGATGCTGACCGCGTTCGGGCGCGTGCTGCTGGTGATCGCCCTGGTGGTGGTGGGCGGACGCTATCTGTTGCGGCCCTTCTTCCGCGTTGTTGCCAGGACCGGCACCCTGGAGGTATCCATCGCGGCCGCGTTGCTGGTGGTGCTGGGCACGGGCTGGCTGGTGCAGCAGGCGGGCATTTCCATGGCACTGGGCGCATTCCTGGCCGGCGTGCTGCTGGCCGACTCGGAATACCGGCACGAACTGGAATCGCACCTCGAGCCCTTCAAGGGCCTGCTGCTGGGCCTGTTCTTCATCAGCGTGGGCATGTCCGCCAACCTGCACCTGCTGATAGTCAGTCCGTGGCTGGTAGCCGGACTGACGGTGCTGCTGATGACGGTCAAGGGCATCCTGCTGTGGGCCATTGCGCGAACACTCAGACAACTGGGCAAGAAGCCATGCTGGCGCGTGGCGCTGGTGCTGGCGTCGGGCGGCGAGTTTGCCTTCGTGGTGCTGAGCCTGGCCCTGCAGGCGCAGGTCCTGTCGCGCCAGACCACCGAACTGATGGTGCTGGTGATCACGCTGTCGATGGCGCTCACCCCGCTGCTGGTGGCCGCTGCCGCCCGTATCGGGAAGCGCGCGCCGACGGAGCCGGAGCGCGAGTTCGACACCATCGATGCCGATACGCCGCGGGTGGTCATTGCCGGGTTCGGTCGCGTGGGTCAGATTGTCGGCCGCGTTCTGCGCGCACAGAACATACCTTTCGTGGCACTGGAGAACTCCTACGAACAGGTGGAAACATCGCGCAGGCTGGGCGGCACGTCGATCTTCTACGGCGACTCGTCGCGCCCGGAGCTGCTGCGCGCGGCCCAGGCCGACAAGGCCGAGATCCTGGTGCTGACCACCGGTGACCCGCAGACCAACATCGCCACGGCGCGCATGGTTCGGCGCCTGTTCCCGCATCTCAAGGTGGTGGCCAGGGCGCGCAACCGCCGCCACGCCTTTCGCCTGATGGATCTGATGGACCCGGCACACGTAGTCCGCGAAACCTTCCATTCCAGCCTGGTGATGACGCGTGATGTGCTGGAAATGCTGGGCTACCCCCCGGCGCGGGCCGAGGCCGATGTGGAACGCTTCCGTCAGCACGACGAGGAACTGCTCAGCGCCCAGCATCTGGTATATGACGATGAAGCCAAGCTGATGCAGACCAGCCGCGAGGCGCTGACGGATCTGGAGCAGCTGCTGCGCGCGGACAATCAGCGTGCCGACAGCGCAAGATCGGAACGCGGCGACGAAGCATGAGCGAACCATGGCACAAGGCCAGCCTGACGAGCTTCGATCGCCAGACCCGGATGGCGGCGCGCGTGCAGTCGGCCGGGCGCTACCGGCAACTGGAGCAGCTGCCCGATGACTGCCCCCGCATTGCGCGCGGCGGCGGCGTATCCTACGTCGCGGCAAGTTTCGACCGTGCGGCGGTGAGTCAGTGCATGGCCTCGTTCGACCGGCTTCTGTCATTTGATGCCGAGCGCGGTGAACTGCATGTCCAGGCCGGTGCCAGCATTGCCTCGGTGCAGCGCTTTGCGCTGGCACGCGGCTGGTATCTGCCGGTCGCGCCCGGGCATCCGCTGGTCAGCATCGGCGGCTGCATTGCGGCCAACGTGCACGGCAAGAATCCGGCCCGCGATGGCTGTTTTGCGGCGGTAACCGGCGCCCTGCACCTGTTTCACCCCCGCCTGGGCTGGCGCGAGGCCGAGCGCGGTGATGCGCTGTGGCAGGCCACACTCGGCGGATTCGGTCTGACCGGCAGCATCGTCAGCGCGCACATCGCGCTGCGCCGGGCACCGCGGCGGATCCGGCTCGAGGGCCATCGCGTGGCGAACCTGCGCGAGGCAGCCGAGGTCCTGCGCCAGCATGCCGGGGCGCACCTGGCCTACGGCTGGCATGACGGGCGTCCGGCACATTTCGGCAGCGGCCTGATCCGTGTTGGCGAGGCCAGTGCGGAAACCGGGGCCGGCGCCATGCCGCCCGTACGCCTGCCCGCCCGCTACCACGCCGCACCGGTACCGCTGTGGAACCGGTTCAGCCTGGCCTTGGCCAACCCGCTGCTGGCACACCGCTGGCGCGCCCCACGCGATGTGCCACTGGGCGAAGCGCTGCTGCCGCTGAACGATGCCGGCAGCTACTTCGCGGGCTACGGTCGCCGCGGCCTGCTCGAATGCCAATGGCTTGTGCCGCACGACGCCTTCGACAGCTTCGCCGACAAGCTCGGGCAACTGGTACGGCGGCGGCAGGCCTTGCTGCCGCTGATATCGAGCAAGCTGTTCGATGGCACGTGCGACGGCCCGGCATTCGACGGCCGCGGGGTGGCACTGGCATTGCACATGCCGGCTGACCGCGACGGGCTGGGCTTTGCGCAGGCCCTGGCCGAGCTGGCCCTGGACCATCAGGGCCGCCCCAACCCGATCAAGCAATCGGGCCTGGACGCGGCGAGCTTGCGTCGCGCACTGCCGCACCTGGAACAATGGCAAGCCGCGGTCGCCGCGCACAACCCGGGGCATCTGCTGCAATCGGAGCTGATCCGCCGCCTGCAGCTGGATTGAAGCCACGACCGGGCGCAACATCGTCAGCCGCTGCGGCGCGGCGCCGCTGACCGGATCAGGACCCGGACAGTTCGTGTGCCACGTCAACGAAGCCGAGGATCCGGGCCACATCCGCCGCAGTGCGATGGTGATTGTCGCGCGCATTGCGGTCGGCGCCCCGGGCCAGCAACAGGCGAGCCGGACCGCTCAAGGCGTGCATGGCACAGGCATGCAAGGGCGTGACACCGCGCGCGTCGGCGGCACTGGCCGGCGCACCGGCTTCCAGCAGCACCGGCAGCAGCGCGCCAAGATGGGTGGCGTTGCAGGGGCTGCCCGGCCGCGCATGCGCGCCCAGCATGAACAGCAGCGCGCTGGCGCCGTTGTGATCGGTTCGCGCCGGGTCGGCACCATGGGTGAGCAGCACCTCGAGCAGGCGATGCGACGCCAGGCTGTCGTTGCTGCCGAAACAGAACTGCGACGCCGCATGCAGCGCCGTGCGACCGGCATCATCCGCGGCGCGCACATCGGCACCGCGCTCGAGCAGCAGTTCGGCAATGTCGGCATGCCCGAGCGCGGCACTGACCAGCAGCGCCGTCGCCCCGCCTTGCAGACGCTGATCGATCTGCACCTGCTGCTCGAGCAGCAGAGACACCAGCCCGGTATGCTTGCCGGTGACCGCTGCGGTCAAGCGCGGTGGCGCCACCGGGGGTGCTCAGGCGCACGTCGGCATGCTGCTCCAGCAGCACCCTGGCGGCCTGCAGGTGACCCTTGCCGCAGGCGCGCAGCAAGGCCGTCGCCCCCTGGGCATCGCGGGCATCCACATCAAAGCCCAGCTCCAGCAGCCGTTCCACGGCAGCGGCATCGCCTGCCGCTGCCGCTGCATGCAGGTCCGTGGCCCGCAGCGGTCGCGTCGGCAACGGCCATGGCGACCAGTGCAGCCAACGCTTGCAGTCGTCGTTGTCGGCCTCCAGCGCCTGGCCCAGCGGGGTCTCGCCCGCGCTGTCGGCCGCTTCCGGGTCGGCACCATGGCGTATCAGCGCGCGCAGCAGGGCCGTCGCCTGCGGCAGTGGTTGCTTGAGGGCATGGTGCAGCGGCGTCTGCCCTTCGCGGTCGCGCACGTTCGGGTTGCAGCCGCGCTGCAGCAACAGGATGAGCGTGTGCGACATGCCGTTGGCGGCGGCGTGATGCACCGGCGTCCTGCCGTCGGCATCGCCGCCGAACAGATCGCCGCCATGATCAATCAGCTTGGGCGTCAGTGCCGCGCCCTCGGCAGCGCTGCCCAGGCGGCCCATGGCATGCGCCAGCAAACCCTGCCCGGCCACGTCCTGGCCCATGTTCAGCAGCTCATCCAGCGCCTCCAGGGACTGCGGCAGGCTGTCCAGCACGGCGCCGGCCAGATGCCGCCCGTCGTCGCAGCGGCTTGCCGGATCAAGGCCATGCTCGAAAAGCCAGCGCCGGGCGTTGGCGTGGCCCGGTTCCAGCAATTGCAGATACAGCTCGACACGCACCGATTCGGGCCATTCGGCAAATAGCTGGCGGAAGCCCGATACCGCCGCCCAATGACCGAAGCGCAGCGCATCAAGCAGATGCTGCGGGCTGTCCGCGCCGGGTTCGGGGCTGAGGTCGTCGCAGTGACTCGCCGGCAGCGGCGTGTCCGGATCGAGCAGCGCAACCAGGTTCCAGCGTCCGGCACTGGCCGCATGGTCCAGCGCGCTGCGCCCGTCCTTTCCGGCGGCACGCGGATCGGCACCCAGCTGCAGCAGGATGCGCACGGTCTCGCGGTCTGCGTGCGGCGACTGGCAAGCCAGCAGCAGGGCATCGCGGCCATGCATGTCGCGAAGTGTCGACGTCCGGTTGCGCCTCGGCCAGCACCTGCAGCGTGGCATTGGAGCCGCAGCGTGCCGCCTCCATCAAGGCCGTGGTTCCGCGCTGGTCGACGTGGTCGACCCGGGCACCGGCTTGCAGCAGCGCCGACACGATGCCGTCATGCCCGGACAGGGCCGCATGCACCAGGGCACTGCGCCCCAGCACGTCCTGCGCATCAACGTCCGCCCGATGCTGCAAGCAGCAAGGCCACCATTTCCGGCGCATCTCCTCGGTGCCGTCGGCCAGGGCGATCAGCGCCGGCACACAGCCCTCCACAACCGGCCTGGCCCTGCTTTCCAGCAGGATACTCGGCAATGGCGTGGTTGCCGGACTGGCAGGCCAGGGCCAGCGGAGTGTAGCCACCGCGGTTGCTGCGCGTCGATGTCGGCGCCGGCGTCAATCAGCATGGCGGCAATGTCGGCGTTGTCGCCGAGCGCGGCAAAATGCAGCGCCGTGTTGCATTCGTCATCGGTGACCCGCGCATCGGCACCGTTGGCCAGCAGGGTCATGACCGCATTGCTTCGATTCTGGCGACCGTCCCGAACGGCAATCAGCAACGGCGCCATGCCCTTGCCGTCCCCCTGCACGCTGGCCCCGCGGGCGATCAGGGCACGCAGCAAGCGCGTATCCGGCAGCAGGGTGGCCAGAACCAGCACCGAGCGCTGGTCGGGGTCGTCGCTGGCGGGCCGCGCCAGGGGGTCGGCATCGGCGGCAAGCAGGGCCAGCGCGCGCTCGGTGTCCCCCTGGCGCGCCGCTTCGCAGCATCGCCCGTTCGCGTTGACCGGGCAGGTGTCCTCCACACTCAGGTTCAGGCTTGGTGCGGGCGCCGGTGCTGCTGCGGCGCCGCGATGCAGCGCCAGCGTGCCCGGCCGCTGCATGGTCCGCGGCGGCGGCGCAGCGCCAGACCACGAGCAGGCCCAGCAGCGGCAATGCCAGTACCAGCAGACGCCGGCCACCAGCAGCTGCGACCAGATAGCGGCCACGGCGTCATCCCCGACAGCACCAGCACGCCGGCGGTCGCCGCCATCTGGCTCAGCGCCCACGGGCAGCATGTACAGGTCGGGACGGCCGCGGTGGCATGCACCAGGCGCGTGGCGCGTGCGCCGTTGCCCCGGGGCACGCGCTGGTCCTGCGCGGGATCGGCCGGATCGTCCATCAGCAGCAGCGCACACCAGCGGCCACCATGCCCACAAGGAGGCCAGCGCCAGGCTCAGCGCCAGGGACAGCAGCAGCACGGCAGCCAGACTGGGCTCGCGCGACCAGGCTGGCCAGCGGCCAGGCGGTCAGCAGCCACAGCCATGCTGCGAAACCTGCCATCAGCACGGCATGCAGCGCGACCCGCGCAGCCAGGTCAGCGGCACGCCGGCCGTGCAGGTATCCGAGTGCATGCGCACAGGCGCCGACGGCAAGCGCCTGCGCCAGCAGCAGCAACGGCAGGCGCCACAGCCCGGGGAGCCACAGCCCCGCCGCAGCGCACACCAGCATCGGCAGAAAACCGCTGATCGTCCTGACCAGACTTGTGGGTGATGGCGAAAGATCGGCTTGCGCACTGCGTTCCCGGCCCGGGCTGTCCATGACAAGTTCCAGCGTGCAGTATAAGCTCACATTGCCCTGAATATGGCCTGTCGGATGGCTGCGAGCGCGGTTTTTGCTGCACCCGCACTTGCATCCAGTCGCGGCAGCGTTCAAAGTGGCACCCTGCAGTCTAAACAAACGTATGAATTGGACAGCGGCATGATCGCTCACAGGCGACATTCCATCCAGGAGCACTGACAATGACACCACGCACGATCGCATGTATCCCGCAACCCCGCCGCCCCCCGCCTGGTCATGGCCGCACTTGCTCTGGCCGTTTCGGGCATCCTGGCCATGCCGTCCACCGCCAGGCCAGTGGCTTCCAGTTGAAGGAAAACAGCGCCAAGGGCCTGGGCCGCTCCTTCGCCGGATCAACTCGGCCGCGCCAGGTGATGTTTCGGCCGTGGTCAACAACCCGGCCGCCATGAGCACTCTGGACGGGGTCTACTTCAAGGCCGACGTGACGCTGATCAACTTCAGCACCAAGTTCTCCGGTGGGGCCAGGACGCCACCGGGCACCGCTGACCGGCGGCAACGGCGGCGACGGCGGCCTGACCCAGCCCGTGCCGGCGGTGTACTTCGCCATGCCGGTGGGCGAGGCCAGCCACATCGGCGTGCCGTGACCGTGCCATTCGGTTTCACCACCGAATACAACAAGGATTGGGTGGGCCGCTACAAGGCAGTCAAGTCGCACCTGCAGACCCTGGACTTCACGGTGTCCTACTCCTACGCGATCAACAACCAGCTTCTCGCTCGGTGGCAGCCTGATCGCGCAGCATACCAAGGCCGACCTCACCAGCATGGTCGACTACGGCACGTTCCTGGGCGCCCGCAGCAATAGACGGTCTGGCCCGCATCACCGGTGAGCGCCACCGACTACGGCTGGCAGATTGGCGGCCTATGGAAGCTGACCGACCGCGACAGCATCGGCCTCAACTACCGCGCCAAGATCAGATCACACCCTGAAAGGCAATGCCACCTTCCGCGACGTCCCCTCGCAACTGGGTTCGATCGTGGCGCAAGGCAATTTCGTCAATGGCAACGGCAGGCCGACTTCGACACGCCCTACACTGCGGTGCTCAGCTACTGGCACCAGGGCGATCGCATCGGCTTGGGTGCCGACGTGTCGCGCACCGGCTGGAGCAGCTTCAAGGAACTGCGCGTCAAGTACGGCTCCGGCCAGCCCGATACCGTGGAGCCGGAGAACTGGCGTGACACCAGCTACGTCTCCGTTGGCGGCGATTATCGCCTGAGCAATCAGTGGACCGTACGCGCCGGACTGGCCTACGACCAGACGCCGACCCGCGACAGCACCCGCACGCCGCGCGTGCCCGATGGCGCCCGTCGCTGGCTCTCGTTCGGTCTGGACTACACCCTCCAGCACCGATGTCGAATTCAATTTCGGCTTCGCGCATCTGTGGGTGGACGATGCCAGCATCGCCAATGCCGGGCCCGCCACTGGCGGCCCCACCGGCACCACGCTGTTCGGCAAGTCGAAGAACAACGCCAACCTGCTTGGCGTCTCGGGTACCTTCCGCTTCTGAGGCATGCCGTATTCGGGGATCGGGGTTTCGACGCCGCAGTCGCCGCCCTGATGCGCCGTGTGGCTTTTTGCGCGTGCGAATCCCGGTCAGGCAGGGCGGGTTTCACCCTGCCGCCGGCAACCAGGGTCGAGGGACGATGATCGAAGTCTTCGGGCCGAAATTGCGCTGCGCCTTCGTTTCCCTGCAGGAGCGCGCTCGTTGGCCCGCGATTAATTACATGAGCAACCTTCGCGAGACTGCCGTGATCGCCGCCAATGGTCGCGCCTACAGACAAAGATGCACCCACTCCTCGCCAGTCGTCCCTTGCCGCTGAGCGCGCCGGAAGCGTCACGTCGCCACGGCGATTCGTTATCGGCAGTCCGCAGCCAGAAGAGTCCATGCAATAGCCCGGCGCTTGCCGGTATAGCGGGACCCGGCCGTGCAGGTCTCGTGCACCACCACCTCGGCCAGGCTCCGGCAGGGCCGGCTTCAGCCGGTCCCAGATCCAGATGGCCAGGTTCTCGCTGGTCGGATTGTCCAGGCCCTCGATGTCGTTGAGGTAGTTGTGGTCCAGCTGCTCGTAGAGCGGCCGGAACGCCGCCTTGACCTCGGCAAAATCCTCGACCCAGCCGCTGTCGCCATGCACGTCGCCCTCGAGCCGCAACTCGATGCCGAAACTGTGGCCGTGCAGGCGCGCGCATTTGTGCCCCTCGGGCACCCTGGGCAGGCGGTGCGCCGCCTCGATGGTGAATTTCTTGAAGATCTGCATCCGGCCATTGTACCGGGCAGACGGGGCTTCATGGGGCATTTATGTGCGCTGGCAGTCGGACACGCACCGAGCACTCGGTCGTAGTGGCCCACCGCGGCGGCCGAATGTGCATTGACAAACCTTGTAACTAAGTCATTGAAAGATCATCGGTCGTCATTTACTTGGCCAAGACAAAATAATGTTGCATCGCAACAAAAAGAGCCTATACTTGTATGCGAAGTCGGGAATGTTCCCGTCGCAACCGAGGGCAACATCATGTACGAGACAATCAACAAGCAGGCGCTTGCCCTGGGCAAGCAGTTCACCAACAACATGATCAAGGCGCAGGGCGAGACCCTGAAGACGCTGGAGAAGATCAGCAGCATCCAGATGAAGGCCATCGAGTCACAGGCCTCTGCCAATGCCGCCTTCGCCGGTGAAGCCGCCAAGGCCACCGATCTGGATTCGATGCGCGCCCTGTGGGACAAGAGCGCAGACTTCTCGCGTGAATCCGCCGAGAAGGCTTTCGCCGTCAACCAGAACGTGCTGGAAATCCTGGCCAAGAATGCCGAGACCGTCGGCGAGCTGGCTCGCGAGCAGTACGAAGCCGGCAACGAAGCCGTCAACGCCAGTGCTCAGGCTGCCAGCAAGAAAGCCAAGAAGTAATCGCTGCAAAGCGATGTCATTGCGGAGTACCCTCCCCTCCTCTCCGCAATGAACCCCCCGAGCCGGGCAGGCAACTGCCCGGCTCTTTTGTGCGCGTCATCCCGTGAGCTCGAAGCGGGTACGCCGCGTCGCGGGGTCTGCCTCGACCAGACGGGCCTGCACCTGCTCGCCTAGCGGCAGCCTGCTTTTGCCCTGGATGCGCGCCTCGACCGCAGGCCTGCGAATCATGATGTCGCCCTGGTCATGGTGCTGGTGATCCAGGTCGACGATGGCACCCTCGAAATCGCGCCCGACCTGCGATTGCAGCACCAGGGTTTCGGCCAGATTGAGCACGGCATTCTCGTAACGGCCGGCACGCGAGCCTGACTCGCGCATGATGTCGGGCAGCCCCGGCAGCGCATCCAGCACCCACCCGGGCACCGGTTCACCAGCACACAGCGCCACGCAGATCTCGCCGGTGAAGCGATCCACCAGGCGCCTGAGTGGTGCAGTGGCATGGGTGTATCGTGCCGCCAGCGCGGCATGCTCGGGCTGGGCGGGCAACGCGCCCCTGAAATCGGCATAGCCGGCGCCGCGAAACACCGTGGTGGCCGCCACCATCATCGCCACATGATCGGGCCTGGACGGATCGAGCGAGCGCAGAAAAGCGGCGTAGCCCTGCCCCTCCGGCCAGTCGATGTGCAAGGCCCGCGCAGTGCGGTGCAGGCGGCGGATGGCCCAGTCCGGCGTCGGCGGCAGCGTGCGCAGAATACCCACCTTGTGCGTCACCATCAGGTGCGCCGCGGCCATGCCGGTCAGCAGGGAGATCTGCGCGTTCCACTGGTCGATGGGCAGATTGCCACGGTACTCGAGGCTCAGATGATCGCCGACCACCCGCACTTCCTGCTCGGGCAAGCGGCAGACTGATGCCGCCGCGCTTCTGCTCGCGCTGCCATGCGCAACTCGCCGATCTCCTTCAGCAGCATCCACATGGGTCCGGCAGTGCCCGCGGCGATTTCATCGTGCATGCCGTGATAATCGAGCTTGGCCCGACTCCTCACGCGCGCCCGGCGCACATCCACGGCAATGCCCTCGCCACTGGCGTCCAGATCGATCTGCCACAGCAGGGCCGGCCGCACCTGGTCGGGCAGCAACGATGCCGCACCTTCGGACAGCACCTTGGGGTGCAGCGGAATCTTTCGGTCGGCACCGTAGAGCGTCTCGCCGCGGCGACGTACCTCCCGATCAATCACGCCACCGGGCTCGACGAAGGATGCCACGTCGGCAATCGCATAAAACACCCGGTAGCCGTCGCCCCGGCGCTCCATGTACATCGCCTGGTCCAGATCCATGGCCGCAGGCGGGTCCAGCGTCACCAGCGGCAAGTCGGTGCGGTCCAGATCGGGCAGGCGCACTCCGTGGGCCGCCTTCTCGGCAGCCGCCTCGACTTCTTCGGGGAAGGCATCGGGCAGGTGCTGCTCGCGGCGTATGCTTTCCACGCCATCGTGGAGCTGACCGTCGATTCGGGGATCAATGCGAATACGGCGACTGCATGGCATGGGCTGCGGTTCCTTGACGATAACGGGCCAATCCACATGATACGACCCGCCGAATGCTGGCGCAGGCAGGCCGGCGCCCTGCGCCGCAGCAGCTGACTGCCATCACTCCGTGGTCGGTTGCAGCGGCTGCAGCAGTTCGTGGCCCTGATTGCGCGGCGAGTTCACGCGTGTGCTGACCGCATGGCCACTGGCATCGGTCACCGCATGCCGGGCCAGCACCTCGGCCACGGCGGCCTTGTCGGTCAGTCCGGGATCCAGCCATTCCTTCCACCCGGAAGCCGCGAGGATGACCGGCATCCGATCGTGAATCGCACGCACCCCGGGTGCCGCTTCGCGAGTCAGGATGGCATCGGTGTGGATCGATTCGTCCGACCCCGGTGGTGTCCAGCGGGAATACAGGCCGGCAAACAGAAAGCCTCGGCCATCTGCCGGCTGCAACGCAAATGGCTGCTTGCCGTCGCTGGTGCGTTGCCATTCGTACCAGTGCGTGGCCGGAATCAGGCAACGGCGCTTGCGCCAGGCATCACGCCACAGCGGCTTCACGGCGGCCTCCTCGCAGCGTGCATTGATGCTGGAAAACTTCGGCGGACTGACTTCCTTCCACCAATGCGGAATGAACTGCCAGCGCGACTCAAGCGTGCGCATGGCCCCCGATTCCGGATGTTGGGCAATGATCGGGACGGTGGTTGACGGCGCGATGTTGTAGCGTGCGTCCCTGTTGCAGACGAAAGCCCACACGTTCTCGCCGAGAAGCTCGACCAGGTTCATGCCATTCCACCTCATTGGGGGCGAGTGCGTAGCGACCACACATGACACCAGCCTAGCAGTGCCGGCCCTTGCAGGCATTGATCCTGCATGTCCAGGCACCAGGCGCCCGCAGGGGGGGCGACAATCCTGCCTGTCATGTAGGCGCACACCTACACGAAGTCGCGGCATTCACCGATACCGCGCAGACCGAATTCCGGCCAGACTGAACCTGCTCGCTCACTGACTGAAGTCCTGGCACTGGAGGCCGATGCAGGTCGGTGAGCGAGTTCCCTTTCTCGAGGGGCCACCATGGCGACCTACTACATTCAACCCGCATCGCGAGGCTGGTACGTCATGCGCGACGGCGAGCCGACCGCACGCTTTGCCAAGGCAACCCAGGCCCTGGAAATGGCGGAAATGCTGGCGGCCAAATCCGCAGCACAGGGCGAAGAGGCCGTGTTTTCCGGCATCGTCACCGAACCCGCACGCCTGGGCGAACGCGCCGCCTGACAGCACAGGCACCGGCGCCCCGGCCACCCCGACTTGCCGGGACGAAGGCGCACCATGCAGCCCGCGCAACCGACAACCGGGTTCGACCCTGCTGCCCCACCTGATCAGGGGCTTTCTGTTGCTGGCCACCGCACCCGGCAGATCGGGTTGCCCGGTTTCCGCTTCGGCAAGCGGCACAAGCAGATCGCTATTTGCCATTCCCCTGGTTCGGACAGGAGCGATATAGTGCGTTGCTGTCATGTCGCCGTGCTTGCGGTAGTGGCGCATCCCGGCCTGCCGGAGTCTTCCCCCGCTCTCGCATGCGCCGCCAGGTTGCAGTTGCCATGCGCGCGACGTGGAATGGACCAGGCAGACCGTGTCGCCCATTCACTGGCCTCGGGCAGGGTCAACGGCATTTGCCGATGGAAATGCAGTCATGGCGCTTCGCTGCGAGCCGGGAACCAATAGCATGGGCATCTCGATCCGAAAGGATGATCTGTCTTCAAGGGAGGTTCGTGCGCTCATCGACGAACATCTGTCCGACATGCACAGGCACTCGCCTCCCGATCATGTCCATGCGCTGGCCATCGAAAGCCTCCGTGCACCATCCATCACCTTCTGGACTGCGTGGGACAGCGGCGAGCTGTGCGGGTGTGGTGCACTGAAGCACCTGAACGCCGTCGCAGGCGAAATCAAGTCGATGCGCACCCGCTCGGGATTCCTGCGTCGCGGCGTTGGCCAGGCAATTCTGCAGGTGATCACCGACACGGCAGTCCGACGAGGCTACTCGGGGCTTTTTCTGGAAACCGGCAGCGGTCCGGCATTCGAGTCAGCGCATGCCTTCTATCGGCGCAATGGTTTCGAATTGAGTGAACCTTTTGCTGACTACCGCGCAAGCGATTTCAGCGTATTCCTGGTCAAGCGGCTGCCCGACCCCGGTGCGGCATGACGGCCCGGGCAAGCCGAATGTACCGTCCGAGCCGGCCGGCCGCATGCCTCCGGCGGCGCAGGCAATGCAGGAGAAAGCGGGGACGACAGCGCGCAGTCGGGCTCGAGTCCTGTCCGTGTCGGGTCCGTGTCGTAGCGGTCGACTGGCATTCGGCAGAATAATGGCATGAGCCCGAACAAGCCGATCCGAGGAACGCCCATGTACATCAACAGCGCCCGACTGCGAGAGCTGCGTGCCAGCCGCCAGTGGTCACAGGAGCAACTGGCCAATCTCAGCGGCTTGAACCTGCGTACCATTCAGCGCCTGGAATCGGGCGCCAGGATTTCCACAGAGTCCCTGCGGGCACTGGCTGCGGTCTTCGAGGTGCCGGCGGAGAGTCTTCTGGCGGGGGCATCCGGCTCCAGGCCAGCCGGCCCTCAAGGCCATCCGCGACGGCGTGCTGCGTGGCCTTGAATTCACCGGCACCACCGCGCGAGCGGACTTCTGGTGGTTCGCGCTCGCCGTGACCATGGTGCTGGCCTTTGCGCAGCTGCTCGGCGAGGTGCTTGGCCCACTGCCGCTGCAAATCGCTTCCCTGCTGGTGCTGATACCGTGGATCGCGGCCTGCACGCGGCGCCTGCGCGATGCCGGCATGAGCCCCTGGTGGCAGCTGATCAGCCTGGCGCCGGTGGCCGGCATCCTGGTATTGCTCTACCTGCTCACTTTTCCGACCGCGGCAGAGGAGCCAATCAGCGCTGCTCGCTGACGGCACGGGCGGGTTCGGGGTGCGCCAGCCTGATGTTGAAGGCGTGCCGACGCAATGCCGTCTGATCGTCGATATCGAGATCCACAAGCGCTTTTGCCTGGCCGGCAACGCAGGCGGCAATGGGCACGCCGTCGCGCCAGGCGATGCGTGTGTTGCTGCGTGCGGGAATCTTGTCGCCGGCGATGAGGGTGCCGACGAGGTTGAGCGGATCGCTGCCGCTGATGGTGATGATCTTGCCGTCGCGTGCCTGACGGCGCGTCTTGCGCAGCAGCTCCACGGCCTCGGGCAGGGCAAATTGTTCGCCGACCAGACCGTCGATGAAACGGCCGCCGCGGATCTCGCCGCGCGCTTCCAGGCGCTGGCATACCCGCCTGAGTTCACGCCAGGTGGGCAACCATGCCGGCTCGCGCTCCAGCAGGCGCCAGCAGATCACCCCGTAACGCCGCAGCAGGGTGTGGACCAGATGCTCGATGCACTGTTCGCGCTGATCGTCAGCAGCGTTGTTCCGGCGGATCAGTGACCAGCGCCCGGCATCGGCGATGCCACTCAGGGTATGCCTGCGCACACGTCGGTGGCGGCGGTGCTTGCGCTTGCTGGCAGGCAGCAGCAGGGCGCGCAGGCCGGCAAAGCTGTCGGCGTTGATACGGCCTGCTGCCACCAGCTCGCCCAGGGCGTTCTCCAGCTCCGTGGGCAACAGATGCGTGCAGTCGATCAGTTCGTCAAAAAACATCGCGCCCTGTTCAGTCAGCGCCTCGGCAACGGCCTGTGCCCGCGAGGAGAGCGTCTCGGCGTCGCTGTCGTGGCCGGCCAGCGCGGCCCAGACAGCTGCGTCACGCCGGGGCAGCAATACCAGCGGAGTGCTGCGCACCGGGCCGCTTGCGGGCCGATGCCGGTGCGTTGCTGGCGCGTTCGCGCAGGCGCATCCAGACCAGGCGACCGGCACGGCACAGGTCGTCCAGCCAGGCCGGTTCGTAGTCGGCCACACGCGCCGGCAGCATCTCGCTTTCCCAGGCGCCGGCGGCCGCTTCAAAGCCTTCCAGTTGCGCCAGCACGCTGGCCAGGGCATCCGGCCCGCGCAGGGCATGCTCGTCACCGACGTGCTGCCACGCGAACAGGAAGCGCATGAAGTCACGCCGCGAGACCGGCTCGATTTCACGGCGCAGGCGCCCGAGGGTGTAGCGGTGAATGCGTGCCAGCAGGTGGCGCTCGCACCATTCGTCGCCGTCGCCGCCGGGCGTGAAGCTGCCCTGCATCAGGCTACCCTCCTGCTGCAGGCTGTGCAGGGCGGTGTTGACCCGCGATGGATCAACGTCCAGGTCTGCGGCTAGCGTGTTGGCACCGGTGGGGCCAAGACCACCCAGGCGGGCGCGCAGCAGTTCGCGCAGGGCGTCGTCGGCACTGCAAGGCTGCGCGGCATACTCGGCAGGGGCCGTGATCCTTGGCTGCAACGCGCAGCCCGGATGCAGGGCCTGCCATTGCGGCAAACGCTCGGCAGCCGTCCAGATCTGGTTTGGTCTCGCCTGGGTGCTTTGTGGACCGGCACTATAGGGGTCCGCTCCGTCATCCTGGGGCCGAGTGCAGCGAGGAACCCGGGATCCATTGTCGAATGTCGCATCTGCCTCGCCTTCCGGCGGCGTTGCGGAAGAGCAAAATGGGTCCCGGGTTCCGCCTTCGGCGGCCCCAGGACGACGGGGGTTTGAGAGGCTCCGGGTTTCGTCCCCGTCGTTCGGGGGATGACGGGATGTCTCGTTGGAAATTTCAAGCAAGGTGGCGCGATGGTCCCTGGCCAGTGCCTCCAGCCAGTGGGGCCAATCGCCGTGGACACCGGGCCTCGCCAGCGGTGATGCCTCCCAGTTGCATCAGCGCCTCGTGCATCTCGTCGCGGTCACGCGGCTCGGGCCATGCCTGCTCGCGCACCCGCGCGATGGCATCGGCATCAAGCCGGCCCGAGTTCGCCCGCATCGGCGGCGCCGGGTGCATGCCGGGTCTGCACGGCGCGGGTACGGCGCTCCTCCAGTGGCGCGTCGTCGAGGAAGGCATAGGGCGCGGCATTGAGCACGCCACCGGCCAGAGCCGACGGCGCGGGCAGATCGGCGGTGGTCATGGCGATACTGCCCGACTCCAGGCCGCGCAGCAGGGCCAGCAGCCCGTCAACATCCATGGCCTCGTGCAGGCAATCGTGCAGGCGTTTGCGCCACCAGCGGGTGATCGGGTATCTGACGTTCTCCGACGATGTTCTCCAGGCAGGCCACCTGATCGGGGAAAACGCTGCCCAGCAGGTCCTCGCTCTTCATGCGCTGCAAGGGTGCGGGCACTTTCCTGCCGCCCTGGAAACGTGGCAGCGCCAGCGCCGTGGTGGCCGCCCAGCGCCAGCGCACCGGGAACAAGGGCGCATCCAGCAGCGCCTGCACCAGCACCTGCTGGGCGGTGTTCGAATTGAGGTAGCGGGCGACCTCCTCCAGCGGGAAGCTGTGTGCCGTGGACAGCGACAGCACGATGGCATCCTCGGTTGCCGCGGCCTGCAGCTCGAAATTGAAATTGCGACAGAAACGCTTGCGCAATGCCAGGCCCCAGGCACGGTTGATGCGGCTGCCGAACGGCGAATGGATCACCAGCTGCATGCCCCCGGATTCGTCGAAGAACCGCTCCATCGCCAGATGCTGCTGCGTCGGCAGCACACCCAGCGAGTCCAGGCTGTCGGCCAGATATGCCACCAGCTGTTCGGCTGCTGGTGCCGAAACGAGCACCTGTTGCTGCAGGTACTGGCTGGCGACATCGCGCCCGCCGGCCTGCAGCTGCTCACCGACATCGCGGCGCAAGCGCGATACCGCCGCCGACAGTTCATCACTGCGTCCGGGGGCTTCCCCGATCCAGAACGGAATGCTCGGCGGCAAACCCTGCGCGTCCTCGACCCGCAGGCGGTCGCGTTCGACGCGCAGAATCCGGTAACTCTGGTTGCCCAGCTGGAAGATGTCTCCGGCCATCGACTCGATGGCAAAATCCTCGTTGACGCTGCCGATAACCTGCGCCGACGGCTCCAGCACCACGGCGTAGTCGGCGGTGTCGGGAATGGTGCCGCCGCTGGTCAGGGCGGTCAGGCGCGCGTTGCGCCGCGCGCGCAGGCGATGGTTGACGGCGTCGCGATGCAGGTACGCCGAACGCATGCCGCGCTGGGTGGAGAAGCCTTCGGCCAGCATGCGCACCACGGCGTCGAAATCGGTACGCGACAGGGCACGGTATGGCCAGGCGCGGCGAACCAGGTCATACAGCGCGTCCTCGCTCCACTCGCCCGCTGCCAGTTCCGCCACCAGTTGCTGCGCCAGCACGTCAAGTGGTTGTTCGGGGATGACCAGTGCATCGAGCTCGTCGCGGCGCACACTGTCCAGCAGCGCGGTGCATTCGACCAGGTCATCCAGCGTGGCCGGAAACAGGCGGCCTTTCGGCGTGGCACCCACGGCATGACCGGAACGACCCACGCGCTGCAGCAATGCGGCGATGGACCGCGGCGAGCCGAGCTGACAGACCAGATCGACGTCGCCGATATCGATGCCCAGTTCCAGCGATGCGGTGGCCACGAGCACGCGCAGTTCGCCCTGCTTCAGACGGCGCTCGGCGTTCAGCCGATGCTCTTTCGACAGGCTGCCATGATGCGCCGCCACCGCATCCCGACCGAGCTGCTCGGACAGCTGTCGCGCGGCGCGCTCGGCCATGCGCCGGGTGTTGACGAACACCAGCGTGGTGCGATGCGACTCGACCAGTTCGACGATGCGCCGGTAGACCAGTCCCCAGGCATCGTTCGACATCACCGCCGTCAGCTGTACCGGCGGCACCTCCAGCGCCAGGTCACGCTCGCGGGTGTAGCCGACATCGACGATGGCGCATGACGGGGGTGCTGCATCTCCGGCCCGTGACCGTGCATCGGCCGAGTTTGCTTGCGCTTCTGGCGAGCTGTCTTGTGTGCTTGTGCAAGGCGCAGTGGTACCGGTGAGAAATTCGGCCACGCGCTCGATCGGCTTTTGTGTTGCCGACAGGCCGATGCGTTGCACGCGCCGCTGGGCCAGTGATTCCAGGCGTTCCAGCGACAGGGCCAGATGCGATCCGCGCTTGCTGCCGGCCACGGCATGAATTTCATCGACAATCACGCTGCGGGTTGTGGCCAGCGTCGCGCGTCCGGACTCCGAACCCAGCAGCACATAGAGCGACTCGGGCGTGGTGACCAGAATATGTGGTGGTCGCTTGCGCATGGCCGTGCGTGCGGACTGCGGCGTGTCACCGGTGCGCACCATCGTGCGGATATCCACATCCGGAAGCTTGCGCCGCGCCAGCTCGGCGCGGATGCCCTCCAGTGGCATTTCCAGGTTCACCTGGATGTCGTTGGAAAGCGCCTTCAAGGGCGAGACATAGACCACCGATGTCTCATCCGGCAACTCGCCGCCGCGCTGCAGACCTTCGCGCACCAGCACATCGATGGCGGCGAGGAATGCGGTAAGCGTCTTGCCCGAGCCCGTGGGCGCGGCTACCAGCGCATGTTCACCGGCGCGAATATGCGGCCAGGCCTGCGCCTGCGCGGTGGTGGGCTGGTCAAAGCTTTGCGCGAACCAGGCAGCGACTACGGGATGAAAGGCTTGCAGTGACATGGGCACGATATCAGTGACAGTTCAGTCTACACCCGACACCTGAACATTTTTCTGTCGCAGGTGCTGAGACCGGCCAGGGCAGCTTCCGTCCGAACGTGTCTTGCGACAATGACTGCGGGCTGCGGCCCGCCTGTGCGACGTCCTGCAGTGTGCGACGTGATAACGCCTCATGTATCTGCAATGACGACTTCACGGCACAAAAAAGCCCGACGTCCTCGCGGATGCCGGGCCTGAATATCGGCTTTTGCCCTGGAAATCAGGCAGCGGCGTCCTTGAGCTTCTTCAGCGGGCGCACCTTGACCTTGGTCGTGGCCGGCTTGGCGGCAAACCACTGCTCTTCCTTGGTGAACGGGTTGATACCCTTGCGGCGCTTCTTGGCCGGCACTTTCACCGAGGTGATCTTGAGCATGCCCGGCAGAGTGAACTGCTGTGCGCCACGCTTGCTGATGGAACCGGCAATGGTGTCTTCCAGAGCACCCAGTACCGCGCGCACGTCCTTGGAGGTGACGTCAGCGGTTTCGGCAAGGTGTGCCACCAGACCGGACTTGGTCATGGGTTCCTTGATTGCCTTGATTTTCTTGACAGCTGCCGGCTTGGCAGCTTTCTTGGCGACAGTCTTCTTGCCGCTTGCCTTCTTGGTCTTGACCATGAATTTTCCACTCGTGTAGGAATTAAGATGACCGACAATCAACGTCGGCGCTGGAAATGTAGGGCAAAGCGTGACAAAGGCCAAGTGTTTTCTGCACAAAACGCCTGTTTTTCCCGCTGTCTGGCAGCGCGGGTTCAGCTCGGCTTCGCCGCGCGGTGGGATGATCGGCCTGCGCTTCCATCCCCCATCCGCGGCTACGCCGCGGATCGCCCTTGACTCAGGGGGGTGCCCTTTCTTCAGCCATACTCGTAAGACGCCGTCATTCTGCGCGTAATGAGCGCAGCGAATGAAGTCGCAGAATCCATGCTTCGGACAGTACCTACGCAGGAAGTGGCAGGGAAGTGGACTCTGCGACTCCGCCTGCGGCTGCGCGCAGAATGACGGTCTTTGCGGCATGCCTCGCATACCCCCAATTTCCCCGTCGGCGCCATTCGCCCATGACTGGCCGGAGTCATGCTGCGCATGAGCTCCCCCAAAGTTCCGCTGCGCGAAACTTCGGGCCCCAACATGCGCTTCCACACCCCCATTCCTGGCTTCGCCAGGAATCGCCCCCTGACTCAGGGGGTTGGAAGTCATGCTGCGCATGAGCTTCCCCCAAAGTTCCGCTGCGCGAAACTTCGGGCCCCAACATGCGCTTCCACACCCCCATTCCTGGCTTCGCCAGGAATCGCCCCCTGACTCAGGGGGCTATTTGATAGGAGATTTGAGGTTGCTATGCCTTGAGGGCGGCGGCGTGGTGGGCGATGTGTTCACCGATGTAGGTCGCGATGAAGTAGTAGCTGTGGTCGTAGCCGGGGCGCAGGTTCAGTTGCAGCGGATGGCCTGCTTTTTCGCAGGCTTCGTGCAACAGTTGGGGTTTCAATTCATGCACCAGGAACTCGTCGCCGCCGCCCTGTTCCACCCGCAGCAGCAGCTTTTCGCTGGCCGTGGCAACAAGCTCGCACGCGTCCCAGGCTTTCCACTGCTCACGGTCCTCGCCCAGATAGGTGCTGAACGCCCTCTCGCCCCACGGCACCCGACTGGGTGCAACAATCGGCGAAAAGGCCGACACGCTGCGATAGCGGCCCGGGTTTCTCAGGGCGATCACCAGTGCGCCATGACCGCCCATCGAGTGCCCGCTGATGGCACGCACGTCGCTGGCGGCCGCATCGGCCTCAACCCATTCCGGCAGTTCCTCGACGATGTAGTCGTACATGCGATAGTGCCTGGACCAGGGCCATTGCGTGGCATTGAGATAGAACCCCGCACCCTGCCCCAGATCATATGCATTGTCATCTGCAATGCCGTCGCCGCGCGGACTGGTATCCGGCGCTACCAGCACAATGCCGTGCTCGGCTGCATAGCGCTGGGCTCCGGCCTTGGTGATGAAGTTCTGCTCGTTGCAGGTCAAGCCGGACAACCAGTACAGCACCGGGCAGGGCCCGCTTTCGGCCTGCGGCGGGTAATACACGCCCACGTTCATGTCGCAACCGAGCGAATAGGCGTGATGCCGATACACATCCTGCCAACCGCCGAAACAGGCACGGTGCTCCAGGCGTTCAGTCTTTGGCATGGATGTCTCTCCGTAGGTGAGCTTGCGCTACTGCTGGTGCCAGGGCATGTCTGCGGTGATCGATCTCCAGATCCCGCATCACGGCTGGAAATGCACCACGGTGCGAATGGATTTTCCGGCATGCATCAGGTCGAAGGCTTCGTTGATCTTTTCCAGCGGCAGCGTGTGGGTGATGAACGGATCGAGCCTGATCTCTCCGCGCATGGCCTGGTCGACCATGCCGGGCAACTGGCTGCGTCCCTTGACGCCTCCGAACGCCGAACCCCGCCATACGCGACCGGTCACCAGCTGGAACGGCCGCGTGCTGATTTCCTGGCCGGCACCGGCGACACCGATGATGACGCTTTCGCCCCAGCCCTTGTGACAGCATTCAAGCGCCGCGCGCATGACCTTGACGTTGCCGATGCACTCGAAGGAAAAATCCACGCCGCCGTCGGTCATGTCGACGATGACTTCCTGAATGAGCTTGTCGTGGTCGTCCGGATTGACACAATCGGTAGCACCCAGCTCACGCGCCAGCCCGAACTTGCCCGGGTTGGTGTCGATGGCGATGATGCGCCCTGCGCCGGCCTGCACGGCGCCCTGGATCACGGCCAGACCAATACCACCCAGACCGAACACGGCGACCGTGTCGCCCTTCTGCACCTTGGCCGTGTTGTGCACCGCACCGATGCCGGTGGTCACGCCGCAACCGAGCAGACAGACTTTTTCCAGCGGCGCTTGCGGGTCGACCCTGGCCAGGGATATCTCCGGCACCACGGTGTACTCGGAAAAGGTGCTGGTACCCATGTAGTGGTAGATCGGCTTGCCCTGGTAGGAAAAACGCGTCGTGCCGTCGGGCATCAGACCCTTGCCCTGGGTGGCGCGCACCGCCTGACAGAGATTGGTCTTGCCGGAGGTGCAGAACTTGCACTTGCCGCATTCAGCCGTGTACAGCGGAATGACGTGGTCGCCGGGCTTCACGCTGGTCACGCCCTCGCCCACCTCGATCACTTCACCGCCGCCCTCGTGGCCAAGCACCGCAGGGAAAACGCCCTCCGGATCATCACCTGACAGCGTGAATGCATCGGTATGGCATACGCCGGTGGCATGAATCTTCACCAGCACTTCGCCCGCTTTTGGCGGTGCGACATCGATCTCGACGATCTGCAATGGTTTGCCGGGTTCAAACGCGACGGCAGCACGACTTTTCATGTAGCAACTCCTCGGGCATCGGGACATGCAGGCCCACCCATCGGTCAGGTACCGACATCGGCCATCTGTCCAGTGACAGGGCAGCGCGCACCGGCCTGTACGGGCGGTGCGCCAGTGTAACGCACGCTGAAAAGCCTGCCGCTGACAAGGGCAAGGATGGCTTGTATTGGCCAGCACTCATCGCCGGTGGGTTGCGCCACCAGGCCGCTGCAAACATGGCGCACGGCGCAGTCAGCGGCGACCACGCAACAGGCGCGTCAGCAGCACTCCCAGCAGGGCACCCAGTAGCAGCCCGATCCCCGCACCCCAGATTGCCCCGCCACGGCCGTCAAGCAGATAGCCCAGGCCGAAGCCGAGCACGAAAAGCAGCATCACCGGCAAACAACCCATGCGGGAACCTCCTGTTTCCGCGCCCTTTGCGGGCAAGTGAAAGTCCGGAAATCTCCGGCAGGCGACTCAGCAGGCATGCTTCACGATGCCGGCGAGTGATTCCGAAGCCAGGTGCAAAACGCCTCGGGCGTCATGGCCTTGCCAAAAAGAAAGCCCTGCCCCAGGTCGCACTGGCGCGCATTGAGCCGGTCCAGGGTCTGCTGATTCTCGATGCCCTCGGCCACCACGCGCAAGTTGAACCGGTGCGCAAGATCAATAATCACGTTGGTTATTTCTTCACTGGCAGAGTCATGGATCATGTCCTGCACGAAGGACTGGTCTATCTTGAGTTCGTCGGCGGGAATGTTCTTGAAATAGGCCAGGCACGAGTAGCCGGTACCGAAATCATCAATCGAAATGTCCACTCCCAGGCGACGGGTCTGCTCGAGAATGTCACGGGTATGACTGCGATCCATCAGCGAGCGCTCGGTGATTTCCAGAATCAGCCGAATGCGCTCGCTACCCCACAGGCTCAAGGCCGTCTCGACCAGATCGGGCAGGTCGCGCCGCGCCGCCATCTGACTGGGCACGTTGACCGCCACGGCATACGAGCCCTCGCCATCGCCCCAGTCGCGGGCTTGTCGCAACGCGGCATTGAGCGCCCAGATCGTGATTTTGCGAATCTGCCCGTTACGTTCGGCCAGGGGGATGAACACGTCGGGCAGAACGATACCATGGTCGCGGCTATGCCAGCGGATCAGGGCCTCGGCACCAACGACACTGCGGTCGGCCAGCCGCACCGTGGGCTGGAAGCAAAGCTGCAGTTCGTCCCGCTCGATGGCATCATCCAGTGCCATCTCCAGCTGCCACTGGTGCGACAGATCAAATTTGCCCACCACCGCTGCCGCCATGCAGTAACCCTCCTTCTGGCGGCGCGCCGCGACCAGGGCTGTCTCGGCCTTGCGCAGCAAGCGCTCGCCCTGCCTGGCATGCTCCGGGCATATTGCCGCCCCAGCGCTCACACCAATCACGATGCGGATCTCATCGTGCGTGAATGGCATGCCCAGCAAGCGCTGAAGTTTCTGTACGGCCAGCGCCACGTGACCGTGATTGAGGATGCCGTTCAGAAGCAGGGCAAAGCGGTTGTCCCCAATACGCGCTGTCAGGTCCTGACCGCGCGCGACGCTGGCCAGCTGCCTTGCCACATGCCGCAGCACCGCATCACCGATCTCGTAGCCATGCCCCACATTGATCTGGGTAAAGCCATTGATGTCGACAACCACCAGGGCCAGAGTCTGGTCGTGCTCGTTGCAGTGGGTGACCTGGCTACCCAATTGCGCGAGAAAACCTGCCCGATCAAGCAAGCTGGTGGTGGAGTCTCTATTCTCGATCATGCACCGGCTCAGTCGAGAAACAGGCTGGCTGCATCAATACCATAGGCACCATGCGGCAAGCCGGCCTTGACGCCAAGCGTGTAGTGCCCATCGATCTTCTGCTCCCGCCACAGTTCCACCGTTTCGAATTCCCTCAGCGGATTCTTGTCGGCATCAAGCAGGACCATGACAGTCGGCCGCAGGCGCTTGAGGCTGTGCACGGTTGTGATCACGCCCACTCGGCCATCGCTCAGCTCGACCAGCGAGCCGGTGGGATAGATGCCGCTGGCCTGGATGAATTGTTCCACCAGTTCGCCCTGAAAAAGCGTCTCGCGCGATGCGTACAGATCCATGACGGCCTGGTGCGGCGAGCGTCCGGGCTGGTGCGGCCGGATGTTGGTCATCGCTTCATAGCTGTCGACAAGCCCCAGGATACGCCCGTACACGGGGATAGCGCCGTTGACCAGTCCTTGCGGATAGCCGCTGCCATCATGCCGCTCGTGATGCGTGACAACCGCCTCGAGCACCCGCGACGAGATGCTGCCTTCGGCCTGGCGGAGTATGTCGACACTGTGCTGCACATGGCTGCGCATGATCTGGCGTTCATCGTCGTCGTAGGCATCGCGCTTGGACAGTATGCCCGGGTCGATCCGCGTCTTGCCCACGTCAAACAGCAGGCCTGCCAGGGTGAGTTCGGACAGCTCGTCACGGTTGAGACCCAGGTGCCGACCGAAGCTGGCAGCCCAGACCGAGCACGACAGTGCATGGTGGTAGGCGTAATTGTCGGTCCGCCGTATTTCACGCAGCCAGCCAAAGGCATCCGGGTTGCGCGTGATCGATTCGATCATGGCATCAACGCTCCGCTCAAGCACCTCCAGCTTGAGCACCTTGCCCATCGCCAGGTCCTGCATGACCTCGTTGATGCCCTGCTTCAGTTCCGTGTGCGCCTTGTGCGCATGCGGAAGCTCCGCTTGCATGTCATGCCGGGTGGTCCAGGTGGTCGAGCGCAGCCTGGCGAACTCGTTCCCAGGCGGTTCCTTGCGGCGAGCTGACACGTCATCCGGAACGATATGGCGCAGGTCCGGAGCTATGCCGCGGATTGGATCCACATAAACCTGCGTACACAAGCTGCGCAGTGTGGCCAGATCATCCGGGTCGTCCAGAAGCAGGCCTTCGAGCAGAAATGGTGTGCTGATCCAGGGACGATCCAGGCGCGACACATACATGCCCAGGCGAAGGCCTTCCACGTTAATCCTGAACTCATGAGTTGTCGTACTCGTCGCCACCAGCGAATGCCACCCCCAGCACACAGACCCCCGAGACTAGCGCAGATCGGCTCATGAACAAAGGAAAAACTCGAGCATCCGCTGCCTGATATTCGCAGCCGACGAATGCACGCATTCGACCTGCCCCCCACAAAGCCACGGCCATGTCTGTTTGCAGGAATCCCGCCACAAATGGTCTCGCCAGAGCTCATGATAGGCTGGCAGCGTCATGAGCATTTCACTTTATCAATGCAGTGTGCTGGCCTATCTGCAGACACTGGGCGCCGTGCACGGATTCCTGCAGCGCGGCCAGGACTATTGTCGGGACAATGACATTGATCCGCAGGAGATCGTGACCGCGCGCGTGCATCCGGACATGCTGCCCTTCAGCTACCAGGTCCATTCCGTCGCGCATCATGCGCGCGCCACGATGGAAGCCATTCGCCATGGCGTATTCCGACCACCGATGAAGAATCCGGACTGCAGCTATGCCGATCTGCTCGAGGTGATCTCCAGCGCCACCGACGAACTGCGCAAGCTGAATGCCGATGAGGTGAACGAGCGCCATGGTGCCCCTGTGATGTTCGAGATGGGCGAGTTGCGCCTGCCGTTCACGGCCGAGGATTTCGTACTCTCGTTCTCATTGCCCAATTTCCATTTCCACGCCACCACCGCCTACGACATTTTGCGCAGCAAAGGCGTACCTTTGGGCAAGCGTGATTACCTGGGCCGGCTGCGGCTGGACAAGTAGCTAGCCCGGCCCGACAGTTTGGCAGCCCGCATCACTGACAGATCAGAACATCACCGTGACAACCATTGGAGCAGACTGCGAGGACTCCGCAACCGCCTGCCGAACAGAATGCTGGCTCGCGCTGTTCGATTCTTCCGATGACAGGCTGAACCGGGCTTGCCCCGATGTGCCATCAGAGCGCGCAACGCTCACCGCTGCCGGACCCGGCTTGTGCGGATCTTCGACCTTGACGTCAACCTGGCCGCCATGCCTGCAGCTGGTATCGACGGCAACTGGGTAGCGTGTCGAACGCAGATCGCGTGTAGCGGAAGCGTGTTGCCCGGCGGCAACGCCTGCCGAGGTGGTGACCGAACACCTGCTGGCGACCGTCAAGGTCACCGCAAACTGGGTCGTGGTCTTGCCTGCGCTTGCCGCGCCAGCACCCATCGCCAGGCCTGCACATACCAGGCCTATAAGGGCATACCTGTTAAATAGCATCTTCATGATGACCTCCCTGCACGATCACGTATCGCGACACACTCCGGTGTCACATTTGCCGATACTGACATGAGGCTGATGTTGCCATCAGGGGGCGCAGATGCCGCTCGGTACTCTTTGGTGCGAGCACAGTTGATATTCTTCTACTGGCGTGTGGCGAAGGGTGTGAAGCACGTCACCAAATTAAGAATCAGGGAATATCATGGACATCCGGCGTTCAGCCAGCTCGCCAGCACAGGCTGACATCAACGACACCGTTCGACTGCAAGATTGTGCTGAAAGTGGGGCGGCGAACCCAGGGACCATGGGTGGCACCTGCCCAGGGTTAATCAGAGGGTCCCTAGGGTCCGTACTCAGCGTTCCGGCAGGACTGCCTGGAGGTATTCACTGCCGGCAGAGGCCGCAAGCCCCGCGTTCGCGCCTGCGGGAACGAGGCAGGCATCATCAACCATCAAGGTATGGTTTACCTGCTTCCGATCCCGCACCCGGAGCTGGCCTTTCAATACGAACAGGAAATGCGCTTCCCCGACAGGCAGCGTCAACTCGCTTTCGGCATCCGTGGCAACCCTGAACACTCGTACATCGGCAAGGCCGTCGGTCGCCGCGGCTATGCCGGTATCGCGAAACTCGATACCCGCGACAGTATCGTTCTGCCAGCGGGCTTCCGCCGCGATGTGGCGCACGAAACGCTGACCAGCAAAACGGCGTTGCGGCCGCACATCGGGGTTCGGCAGATCCAGCTCATGGTCACGCCAGGTTTCATGCTCGGCAGGACTGCCGATTTCCACCACCTCGAGCCCGGCCGAAGACTCCAGCACGCGATGACGTATCGTCGGCGGCTGCAGGACGCAATCGCCGGCATGCATGACGAAGGGCGGACCCTGGTCCTCGTAGACCACTTTCACCCACCCGCGACGGCAAAAGATCATCTGCAGGCCGACCCGGTGATAGTGCACGTAATCGGCCACCGGCCCGCCCTCGGGAATACGGATATGCGAGGCAATGAGGGCCCCGCCAAGCCGTCCCGGAACCAGGTCGCGATAGTGCATGCCGGCGCGTCCCTCGACCCATGCGGCATCGTCACTGGCTCGCTGGATGAGCACATCGGTGCACGTCGGCGTGGCCGGCTTGCCCGTCCCTGCTCGTTCGATGCGAACACCACCCGGGGCGACAACCACATCGTCGTCTCCCGCCGGCCAGCACTCCGGATCACCCGCCAGATGCAGCCGGATCAGGGCATGCGGCACGGCAGGGTCAGCGCTTCGCTCCAGGCGCAGTGTGATTCCGGACCCGGACATCACGGCGATGCGCGGTGCATCGGCCGGCATGATCATGTGCAGGCGAAAGCCCAGCTGATCGGTGTAGAAGGCGATGGCCGCATCAAGATCGTCGCAGGGTACGACGAGCTGTGCACGGGCTGCATGATACGTCGCGTCAAGGGGAAAATCGTGGGGCATGCCGGGTTCCAGCCAATCGAAGGTTTCGCTTCACACTACTGCCACCTGACCGACGCTGCACGGCAACCGCGGCGAACAAGGCCCGATCTGCTCGGGGCCGGGCCGCATCGAGCAGTGGGCCGATGTTCTCACGTCGACCGGTCTGCGCGATACTGCTCCTTTTGCAAGGCGATTATCCATGACACCCGATACCGATGACCTGGTGCCGCAACCGTTGGCCAGGGCCAGGGCGCTGCCGGCGCGGTTCTATACCGACACAGACAGCCAGGCACTGGATCGCCGCGCCGTGTTTGCGCATGGCTGGCAATGGGTGGCACACGCTTCTGCACTGGCCGGTGCCGGTGACCATGTGGTGACCGAAATCGCCGGCGTTCCACTGCTGGTCGTGCGCGGGGACGATGGCGCGGTGCGGGCACTGCACAATGTTTGCCGGCATCGGGCCGGCCCGCTGGCCACGTGCGATGGCAGCGGCGCAAAGCGCCTGCGCTGCCAGTATCACGGCTGGAGCTATGCCCTGGATGGACAGCTCCTGAGCGCCACGGAGATGGATGCGACCGAAGACTTCAATGTATCCGACGTTTGCCTGCCGCAAGCGCAGGTGGCGCAGTGGCAGGGATTCATTTTTGCGAGCCTGGATGCGCAGGCCCCGCCTTTGACCGAGGTGCTGGAAGGTATCGCTGCACGCCTCGGCGATCGCGACCTCGAGAGCTATCGCCTGCACGAACGTGTGTCCTATGACATCGCCTGCAACTGGAAGGTCTACATCGACAACTATCTCGAGGGCTACCACGTCCCGCACATCCACCCGGAACTGAATGCGCTGCTGGACTACCGCAGCTATATCGTCGAAACCGCACCCTGGCATTCGCTGCAATACAGTCCGCTGGAAAGCGGCGATGAGCTGTATGGCAAGGGCGAGGCACTGTATTACATGGTCTGGCCCAATACCCTGCTGAATATCCTGCCCAACCGCTTGCAGGTCAATCGCGTGCTGCCGGTGGACGCGCAGCGCTGCCGGGTGGAGTTCGACTACTACTACCCGCCGCACATCGACGCCGCCGAACTGGCACAGCGGCATCAGCGTGATCATGAGTTCAGCGATCTGGTACAGCGCCAGGACGTGGACATGTGCGAGATGGTGCAGCGCAACCTGGCCTCCGGCTCCTACCATGCGGGGCGGCTCAATCCGCGGCGAGAGGACGCCGTGCATCACTTTCATGAACTGTTGCGTGCCGCCTACCGGACCGAAACTGCAGCACAGGGCTGATCTGCGCAAAAGCGGTGTGGGCACCGCCCTGCCCCGAATAGTGTCCCGAAGGCCGCTGCTGGCCTGGTTTCCTGCTGGCCTCGCCGTGACCGATCACGTGCAATCCGGCCGGATCGTACACCCGAAAACGGCGCCGGAGGTACGGTTCCGGCGGCTCGGACGATCCATTGCACCGGTCCCGGCAAACTGAGCGCATCTTCTGGAACCGGGAACGATGTGATGTGGAAATGGACGGGACGTGCGGGACGCTGGACTACCAGGGCAGTGTTCGTGATGCTGGCAATGGCCGTGGCGGCGCATGCCTTCACCTATCTCTACCGGCCGTTTGAGACCGGCAATGTGCTTGCAGCGCAATTCTCGATATCGGGAGTGGACGTGCCATTGCACTTTTTCATCGCGGCGCTGGCCCTGCTGCTGGGGCCCGTGCAGCTCAGTGCCAGGCTGCGCCGTCGCCAGCCGGCTGTGCACCGTTTTCTGGGCTGGCTGTACACGGTCTCGGTGCTGGTCGGCAGCATCGCCGGGTTCTCGCTGGCGCTGAACGCCCAGGGTGGTCTCTGGAGCCGCACGGCCTTTGTCCTGCTGGCGCTGCTGTGGCCGTGCATGACCGCCATCGGCATCTGGCGCGCCATTGCCGGTGATCTGGCCAGCCATCGCCGCTGGATGTGTCGCAGCGTCGCGCTGACCTACTCGGCGGTGACGCTGCGGCTGATTCTGGGCGTGGGCGTTGCTGCCCTGCATCTGCCCTTCGTTCCCGTCTACATTGCCTCGGCCTGGCTGGGCTGGTCGATCAACCTGGCGGTTTGCGAACTGCTGCTGCGATGGCCGGCCATGCGCGGGCGCCGCGAGGCGGTCTCGGCCGAACTGATGTCAGCTTCCGGATGACGCCTTCACCGATGCTTGCGCATGCTGTTGGCGATACATGCTCGGGGTCTGCCCGACGTGACGCTTGAAAGCCGCGTTGAATGTCGACTTGGAGGTAAAGCCGCAGGCATAGGCGATATCAAGGATGGTGCGCGCATCGCCGCTATCGGCCAGGCAGGCGCGGGACGCCTGCACCCGCTGCCGGCTGATGTACTCCCAGAATGTGCCACCCAGGCGACGATTGATCACGGCCGACACCAGGTATTCGGGATAGCCGCTGCGCCTGGCCACCTGGCCGATGGTCAGCGCCGGCTCGCGGTACAAGGCTTCGCCCTCCATCAATTGCGACAGCCGCGCCTCGACCGCCGGAAAGCGCGCATCATCATCGGGCGTGTCCTCGGTCGCATGCGCGTCTTCCGGCCTGGCCTGCACCTCAACCACCGGAGGTTGGCCGAGACTGAACCAGCCCACCACACATACCCAGGCAGCAACCGCGCAAAAAATGTAGTACTCGCCGTGCATGCGGTTGGCGAGAGTCACTGCCGCGGCAATACCCCAGATGACTATCTGCCCGACCGCCATGGCATCGACCCAGCGCAACAACATCCGGTCGGCATCCGACCGCCGCTGCCGCAGCCGCTTGCGGTAGCGATGCACACTGGTGAGCGCGGCGATCACATAGGAAAGGGAGTAGACATACAAAAACGGGTTGAACCATCGCGGCGGCCAATGTTCCCCGGACCAATTGGCGAACAGCGCTGTGGTCCGGCCCGGATCAAGGAAAAAGAGCGGCAGGGTCAATGCCAGCACCAGCGCGTACCCGGCCAGGTGGACAAGATCGCGCAACGCGAAGGCGCGTCCCGTGATCAATGCACGCACATACAGATAGAACATGCTGCCGTAGAGGAACGGAAACAGGGCCACCAAGCGATACGCAGACAGCAGTCCCGGCCCCGGCGTGGCCAGGTACAAGGCCTTGGTCGCCAGATCCACGCCGACGATTGCCAGCCATGCAGCGAGCACCCGGTTGGCTTGCGGGTTGACCCGCCGTTGCCATAGCGCCACGGCCAGCAGCAGTGCCTGCGCGGCACCGATGGCAAAGACGACAATCCAGATTTGCAACGGCGATTGCATGCTTTCGACAAACCCTTTACCTGTGGCCCTGTCAACAAGAAATCATTCAACCGCCCAGATAGACAACGCTTTGCGCCTTGACCAACATTCAAGCGCGAGACGTTGTCGCGTCACCGGCAGCGCCCGGCCGGAGCGCCGCGGCCTACTCGGCCCTGGCGTCGGCGCCGTGCTCGGATAGCTGGGCGCCAAACCAGCGATGTATGGCGGTGATCAAGTGCAGGTCCGTCGTTTCAAACCTGATCTCGGCACCCATCGGCAGCTCCGCGTACGATACCTTGATGTCCGCGGCACCGATACGAAGCTGCTTGAGCCCCGGCATGTCGGCACCATGCAATCTTGCCGGATCCGAAAAATCGCCGCGCTGAAACTTCTCCGCTTCGTGCCTGAGGTGCTGCCGGATCAGCGCCACCTGATCGCTTTCGTCCGGATCCCTGGCGACAACCCGCTGCACACCGCCCGACTCGGTCATCCTGAAGATGTGTACCGTCTTCGACATGCTGAAGGGCATGACCTCATGCGACATGTGATGGACCCGAGCCTGGGGCGTCTGCGCGAACAAGACCGGACTTGCCGAAAGCATCAGGAGGGCAATGCCCCTGGCAAAACACCCTAGAACGCTGGTGGTTGAGCTCATGCAATGCCTCTCGATATCTGTAGACCCACAGATACCGCACGATACATGATCTGGCGGCCTGCCTGGCGACATCGCTCAGCTCTCCAGCAAGGAACAGCCGCGCCAGTCGCCCATGGCAGTGGTCCGGCACGGGTCAAATCCGGCTCACAATCACCTTGTACCTGCTGCTGGCTGCCTTCGGAGCACACCATGACGAACTACTCCGAGCGTGAGGATTTGCGGAGTCTCAGGGCGCACTCAAGGCACAGGCGATTGATGCCACCTGGGCAATATCAGCGCTGCTTTGGCTCGGCTTTCGCGTCAGCGGATCGGTTTTGCTGGCGCGACAGCGCCATGCCTTTCAGAACATTGAGTGCTTCTGATAGGGCGTAATCGTCAAGAGCGAGCTGTTCCTCGCCTTTTGCCGGCTGCGCGGGCTGCACCTGCATCTCGCTGCCGTTTTCAAGGTGATGTGGCAGGTCGGCTTCACTGATGATTGGGGTTGGCGGGGTTTCCCGCGGGTTGACGGTGAGGTCGCCCAGCGCGATGTCGGGCGTGATGCCTTCGGCCTGGATGGATGTGCCGCTGGGAGTGTAGTAGCGCGCGGTGGTGAGTTTGACGGCGTAGTTGTCGTCCAGGGGAAGTACGCTCTGTACTGAGCCCTTGCCGAATGTGCGCTGCCCCATGATCAGGCCACGGTGGTTGTCCTTGAGCGCGCCGGCGACGATCTCCGCGGCCGAGGCGGTGCCCTGGTCGACCAGCACGACAAGCGGCGCGCCATGCAGCATGTCGCCCTGGGTGGCATCAAATCGCATGTCCGATTGCGCCGTTCGCCCCCGTGTGGAGACGATGGCACCACGCTCGAGAAAGATGTCGCTGACCCCGACCGCCGCCGTCAGCAGGCCGCCGGGATTGGAACGCAGATCGAGCACCGCGCCCTTCAGAGCACCGCCTTTTTCCAGCCTGGTGATGGCCTGGCGCAAATCCTGCTCGGTAGCCTGCTGGAATTCACTGATGCGCAGCAGCGCAAAACCCGGCTCAAGCATGCGCGAGCGCACGCTCGCAACCTGAATGCGCTCGCGAGTCAGCTTGATCAGCTTGGGCACGCTCGCCTTGTCGTGCAGGATGGACAGGGTGACCTGGCTGCCAGCCGGACCACGCAGGTGATCGACCATGCTGTCGATGCTCTGGCTGGTAATGGCCTTGCCGTTGATGCTGAGAATCACGTCGCCGGAACGAATGCCGGCGCGCGCCGCGGGCGTGCCATCCAGCGGCGCGATGACCCGCAACTGTCCGCCGACTGCCGCTACCTGGATACCGATACCGGCGTATTCCCCGGAAGTGTCCTCGCTCAGCTGGCGCAGGTCGCGACGGTCGAGAAAGGCACTGTGCGGGTCAAGCTTTGACAGCAGGCCGTGAATCGCCGCCTGCATCAGGCGCTTGTCGCTGACCGGATCCACGTAGGCCTGCTTGACCACGCTGTAGACACGGGTGAAGGTGCGGATGTCGTCGATGTCGACCTGGCCCGCGCTGCTGGTGCTGGCTGGCGCGGGCACGCTTTGTGCCGGAGCCGGTGCTGTCGCTGCGGCCTGGGGGGACTGGGCCGGACAAGCGAATGCCAGCGCCATCAGCGGCACGGCGATCAACGGGAAGAACTTGCGCATCAGCTACTCCATGATGCCGTCAGTGAGCGACGACCGTGAGACCAATTGTGACATCGATCGTGCCCGTGTCCAGCCTGCCGGGCTGCAGTCTTCTCCGATCAGGGGGATCAGCGCTTTTTCAGCCATGTGCCCGGATCAACCGGGTGGCCCTTGTGCCGCAAGCCGAAGTACAGCCCGGCCACACTGCTTTCGCCGCGACCGCTGGTGGCAAGCTTGTCGCCCGCATTGACCCAGTCGCCTACGCTGTGCAGCAGGCTTTCATTGCCACCGTACAGGCTCATCCAGCCGTTGCCGTGATCAATGATCAGGAGCATGCCGTAGCCGCGCAACCAGTCGGCATAGGCCACGCGGCCGTGTGCCACAGCGTGTACCTGGGTGCCGGCCTTGACTGCAATCAGAATGCCGTCCTTCTGCTTGCGCGGCGTGCCCGCTACCGGCCATGGCAGTTTGCCGCGCCGCTGGCTGAAGGGAATATCATCCGGGATTGTGGAAGGGATGTCGGCGAACACATCGCGCAACTGCTCCAGCAGCCCTTGCAGTGACTTGCGGTCCTGCTCGAGGCTGTGGATGCTTTCGCCCCGTTGCTTGATGTCGGCTTCAGCCCGGGCCAGCAATTGCCGCTGCTTTTCGCGCTCGGCCTGCAGGGCGTCGCGGTGCTGGCGGCGCGTTTCACGTTGCTGCTGGATGGACAAGCGTTGCGCGGCGATCTGCTGGCTGATTTCCCTGCGCGCTGCCAGCTCCTTGAGCAATGTCCGGATCTTGCGCGCGCGGTCGGCCTGGAAATAGCGCGAGTAGGCCAGTGCACGTTGCACCTTGGCCAATGCCCGCTCGCCCGGTGCGCAGTCGGCATCCTCGGCTTGATCATTCGCCGGCGGACAACGAGCGACATGGCCCAGCAGCATGCGCAAGTCGCTGCCATGGCCCAGCTTGTAGGTGGCGCGCAGCAGTTCCGCCAATGCCTCCTGCTGGTGATCAAGCCGTTCCTGCACCGCCGCCTGTTGCTGGTCCAGGTCATGCAGACGCTGTTCAAGCTGCTGCAGCTGCGTGTCGCTTGCGTGCAAGGCCGCGGCGGCCTTGTCCAGTGCCCGCGCCTGTTGCACCAGCTTCCGGTTGAGTTGATCGCGCCGTGCTGTGGCCTGATGCTGCTGCTCGGTGAGTTGCTCGATGCGCGCGCGTACCGCCTCGAGTTTCTGCTTTGTCTGTCGTTGCTGTGCGGGCGCCTGCGGGTCGGCATGCACCGGCACGGCCAGCATCAGCAACGTGACAAGAAAGGCCAGTTGCCACGGCGCTGCCAGTACGCTGCGCAGGCGGTCAGTCATCCGCTTCCAGCAAGGAATGGCCCGTCATTTCGTCGGGCTTGGGCAAATTCATCAAGGCCAGCACAGTGGGGGCCAGGTCACACAGCGCACCATCCATCAGCCGCGCCTTGCGACCGACGTAGACCAGCGGCACCGGGCCAACGGTGTGCTGGGTGTGTGGCTCGCCATCGTCAGCCTGCATCTGCTCGGCATTGCCATGGTCTGCAGTGACCAGCATTTCGCCACCTGCCGACTCGATGGCCGTGCGCAGTCGGCCCAGGCATGTGTCCACGGCCTCGACTGCCTTGATGGCGGCATCCAGCTTGCCACTGTGACCGACCATGTCGGCATTGGCCAGGTTGCAGACAATGAAGTCGAAGTGCTGCGCCGTGATGGCCTCGACCAGCGCGTCGGTGACCTCGGCCGCACTCATCTCCGGCTTCAGGTCATAGGTGGCCACCCTGGGGCTGGGGATCAGGATGCGCTCCTCTCCGTCAAAGGGCTTCTCCCGACCACCGGAAAAAAAGAAGGTGACGTGGGCATATTTCTCGGTTTCGGCAATGCGCAGTTGCGTCAGGCCCTGCCGGGCCAGGTATTCGCCCAAGGTGTTGTCGAGACTCTGCGGCCGATAGGCGATGTCACTGACGGCCAGCCCCTTTTCGTATTCGGTCAGGGTCACGAAGGCCGACAGTGCCGGTACGCGCCCGCGCTCGAAACCGTCAAAATCGGAATCGACAAAGGCATGGCTCAGCTGGCGCGCGCGGTCGGCGCGGAAGTTCATGAACACCACTGCGTCACCGTCGCGCATGGGCTCGGCCTCTCCGATCACTACGGGCTGCACGAACTCATCGGTTTCGCCGCGCTGATAGGCCGCATCGAGCGCCGAGCAGCGCGTCGTCTGCATGTATTGCGCCTTCGCCGGCCACTACCGCCTGCCATGCGCGCTGGACACGATCCCAGCGCTTGTCACGGTCCATCGCGAAATAGCGGCCGCAAATGCTGGCAATGCGCGCATCCGGCAGTTCGGCACACTTGTCCATCAGTGCCTCGAGGGTGGCACGCGCACTTTGCGGGGGCGTATCGCGCCCGTCCAGGAAGGCATGCACCCGCACGCGCGGCACATGCTTGCGCCGGGCCAGCTCCAGAAACGCGAGCAGATGCTCGGCGCTTGAATGCACGCCGCCGGAACTGGCAAGACCAAGCATGTGCAGGGTACCGCCCGCGTCGATCGCCGCGCTGCAGACGCCTGCAAGCGCCGGGTTGTCGTAGAAACTGCCGTCGGCGATGGCCTTGTCGATGCGGGTGAGCTCCTGCCACACGATTCGGCCCGCACCGATATTCATGTGACCGACCTCGGAATTGCCCATCTGCCCCTGTGGCAGACCGACTTTCTCGCCATGGGTATCCACCAGGCTGTGCGGGCACTCGGCAAGCAACTGCCGCCAATTGGGCAGACTGGCCATGGCCATGGCGTTGTGATCGCCGCACTCGCGATGGCCCCAGCCATCGAGGATCAGCAGAAGGACAGGTTTGGGTCGGCTCACGATGCACCCGAATCAGAAGCGAATAGCGCATGGTAGCCGAGCGGCAAGACGGAATCATCTGCATGCAAGCGGCGGGCAGGTGCCGCGTTCGCGTGCGACACTAGGCAGCATTGCCGCTATCGGATATCCCAGCACAAGATGTCAAAACCCTCCCTGCCCCAGCCCGATGCCGAGGAACATGCACACAGCGCAAGACTCGAAGCGCTGATTCGCCAGGAAATCGATGCCAGTGGCCCGATGCCGTTCTCGCGATTCATGGAGCGCTGCCTGTATGCACCGGGGCTGGGTTACTACAGCGCCGGACGACACAAGTTTGGGGCGTCGGGCGACTTCGTGACGGCGCCGGAACTGGGCGACATCTTCGGCCGCTGCCTCGCACACGCCTTTGTTCCCACATTGCAGGAGCTTGGCGAAGCGGCCGACCTGGTAGAGCTGGGTGGCGGCAGCGGTGCACTGGCCGAAACCGTTCTGCTGGCGCTCGATGCCGCCGGCCATGCGCCGCGTCGCTACCGCATGCTGGAGCCCAGCGCCGACCTCAGGCAGCGCCAGCGCGAGCGACTTGAGGCGGCCTTGCCGCCTGGCCTCATGGCGCGGGTGGAATGGCTGGATGGTCCGCCGGATGAGCCATGGCAGGGCATCCTGTTTGCCAATGAGGTGATTGACGCACTGCCCGCGACGCGTTTTGCCTTGCAAGACGGCGAGGTGATGGAAGAGCACGTCATGCTGGATGCCGACGGCCACATCAGCTCCGGTGATCGGCCTGCCGATGCGCTGGTGAGCGCGGCGGTACGCCATCTGGAGAAGGATCTGGGTGCGGCATTTGCTGACGGCTACCGCTCCGAGCTGCTGCCGCAGCTGCCCTACTGGATGCAGGCCATTGCCGGGACCCTGCAGCGCGGGGCATTGTGGTTCATCGACTACGGTTATTCGCGCCGCGAGTTCTACCACGCCGAACGCCGCGACGGCACGCTGATTGCCCATTACCGCCATCATGCACACGATGACGCGCTGCGCTGGCCGGGACTGCAGGATCTCAGCACCTCGGTCGATTTCACCGCCGTGGCCGAAGCGTGCAACCAGGCCGGCTTTGTGGTGGCGTCCTGGCTGTCGCAGGCGCAGTTCCTCATGACCAGCAATCTGGAGCAGGTGTACTCGGAAATGGCCATCGCCTGCCGCGACGAGGCCGACACCTACGCCCTGTCGCAGCAGGTCAAACGCCTGACCCTGCCCGGGCAGATGGGCGAGCGTTTCAAGGTGATGGCGCTGGCCCGCGATCTGCCGCCCTCGGCACTGCCGACCGATGTGCTGGCGGCAACCCAGGGCCAGCGGCTGTGATCAGATGGGTCGTGCTGTCGCCGCTGTTCCTGGGCATCCTGCTGGCCGTGCTTCTGTGGCTTGGCTGGCGCCACTGGCCCAGATGGATGCGCACACTGGGCCTGGCGGGCGTACTTGCCTGCTATCTGCTCATGACGCCACTGGTCGCCGAGCCGCTGACCCGGGCACTGGAGTCTGCTGCACGCCAGACCTGCACCATCACCCCGCAAGCCGTGGTGGTCCTGGCCGGCGGATCACGCTCCAATGCACGACCGGGTGCGTTTGCCGACCTCAACCTGGCCAGCATGCGACGGCTCATGGGTGGCGTGGCCCTGTGGCGCAGACAACCGCCGGGAACGCCGCTGATTCTCAGCGGCGGCAGCGGCTGGGGACGTGCAGCCGAAAGTCCGATGATGGCCGCGTTGGCCGAACAAATGGGTGTGCCGGCCAACATGATCCGCACCGAAACCCGCTCGCGAAACACCTGGCAGAATGCGCGCAACCTGGCCCGCCTGTCCGCGCCAATACCGCGCCAGGTCTGGCTGGTCACCTCGGCCATGCACATGAAACGGGCACGCTACGCCATGCGCCAGGCCGGTTTCAGGACCTGCCCGGCCCCCGTCGACTACCGCCACGAACCGACCCGCTGGACCAGTGCCCTCTTGCCGGACAGCGAGGCACTGGTCAAGAGCGATGCGGTCCTGCACGAGCTGATCGGCCTGACCTGGTATCACCTCAAGGCCTGGCGCAGCACGCCACCGTAAGCCGCTGACAAGTGCGCCCGCTCGGATGGGCTTTTCAGCAGCGCCTTGTTGGCTTCACGCGGTTTTTTCAGCGTCGCCTCCGAACAGAAAACATTTGCCTCTGAGCGAGCACTTGCGCGCCTGAACTATCCGTGCGCCGGATTGGCTGCGCACATGCAGATGAAAATCCCAGTGTACCGGGCGGGGCTGGTCGGGGTTGCCCCACGCTTGCAGCAAGTCCTCCTCCACCAGCGAAACCGGGTCGTGTCCCTTGTCGCGGCGATAGTGCTGGCTGGCCGACCATGAACGCAGATAGGCCAGCAGTTGCGCGGCGCTCCATGGCACCCGCATGCCGAAATCTGGATGTGCCACCGGCTCGAATGGCATGACTATATCGGCGTAGCCATTGTCGACATGGTCGCGCTCGGGGGCCCAGTAGGGATCGGTGATATCCCGGTACAGGCGTTCGATATGCATATCGACGGCCGGGGTGACATGCACATCGGCATAGCTCCAGGCCGCGAACAGGCCACCGGGTTTCAGTACCCGATCGACTTCGGCAAAGAAGGCTGGGTGGTCAAACCAGTGCAGCGCCTGACCGACCGTGACCAGATCGGCACTGGCATCCTCGAGGCTGCCGTGCTCGGCCGGCTCGACACGGTAGTCGACGCGAGCGTGCGCCCGGGCCTGGGCAAGCTGCTCCGAACTGGGATCGCTGGCGACCACCTGATCGAAATATTCCGCCAGCGCCACGGCCACCTGGCCGTTACCGCTACCGACATCCCAGGCCAGTGCAAACGACGGCACCTGGGTCGCCAGCCACGCGAACAGTTGTGCCGGATAGATCGGCCTCGCCTGGCTATACAAGGCCGCGTGCGCGGAAAAGTGATCCTTGAAACTCACGCGTTGTCCTCCTCGATGCGTCGCCATTGCCCGGGCTCAAGACCATCCAGTGAATGCGGGCCCACGGCGATTCGCACGAGACGCAAGGTCGGCAGGCCGACGGCCGCCGTCATGCGCCGTACCTGACGGTTGCGGCCTTCACGGATGGTCAGTTGCAGCCAGCTGGTGGGCACCGTCTTGCGGTAGCGCACAGGCGGGTCGCGCGGCCACAACCATTCGGGCTCGTCGGCCAGCCGGGATTCTGCAGGACGGGTGCGGCCATCTTTCAATTCAAGGCCGCCACGCAACGCCTGCAGTGCGGCTTCATCAGGCACACCTTCCACCTGCACCAGGTAGGTCTTTTCCTGCTTGTGGCGCGGGTCAGTGAGCTGGTGCGCCAGGGCGCCATCGTCGGTGAGAAGGAGCAGACCTTCGCTGTCACGGTCCAGGCGACCGGCCGCGTACACGTCTGCAGGCAAACCGAAGCCTGCCAATGTCGGTCGCGGCGTGGCGCTGCGATCCGTGAACTGACACAGCACGCCATGAGGCTTGTTGAACGCAATCAGCATGGATAGATAAATTTGCGGCATCGACACCAGACTCTTCCCCTTGCCGCTGTCCGCTCACCGCTCACGGGCATGGCCGGCCCGCACCTACATCGGTTGCGCCGGGGTATTGTCCATGCCGCTTTGCTTGATCTGATCGGACTCGGGCTTGATGAAGCGCAGGGTCATGCGGTCCGACTCGCCGATGGCCTCGTACTTGGCCTTGTCCTGATCACCCAGCGTAAGCGTCGGTGGCAGCGTCCACACGCCCTTCGGATGATCGTGCGTATCCTTCGGGTTGGCATTGATCTCGCTCTCGGCATCCAGGGTGAATCCGGCATTGGTGGCCAGCTTGATGACGTAGGCCAGTGGCAGATAGCCCGAGCCCTTGACCGAATCGACGCTGGCACCCTTGTCGGCACGATGGTCGACCACGCCCAGCACTCCACCCGGCTTGAGTACCTTGAAGAAGGCATTGAACATGCCCTGCGCATAGTCACCCATGACCCAGTTGTGTACGTTGCGGAAGGTCAGCACGCGATCCGCCGAATCCGCCGGACCAAGTACCGGCGCATTGCGGTCAAATTCGACCACCTCTGCCTTGCCGAACTGTTGCGGGTAGGCCTTGAACAGCTTCTGCAGCGAGGTTTCATCCTGTGCCGCTTCCGAATCGGGCTTCGCGGGCTTCATCACGGCGGCAACGTAGTGCCCGTCATCGACCAGCCAGGGGGCGAGAATCTTGGCGTACCAGCCACCGCCCGGGGTTATCTCGATCACGCGCATGTCCGGCTTGAGCTCAAAAAATTCCAGCGTCTCCACCGGGTGCCGATAAGTGTCGCGCGCCTTGTCGGCAGCGCTGCGCCAGTCGCCCTTGAGCACGCTGTCGAGCTGGTCGGCATACAGCTGGTCGGCTGTCATGGGAGGCTGCGGCTCGGAAGGCTGATCCAGAGGAGTCGATGCAGCCTTCGCCACACTGGCCGTGGCGCTTGCACCGCCATCACCTGAAGCTGCCTCCGGCGACGGGCTGGATGCTTGCTGGCACGCCGCCAGCAACAGGGTGCATATCGTCAAACTTGCGAGCTTCAACATCAGCGTTCTCCCTTGAACGGATTGACTTCGGCCCGGAGCCGATACGCGCCATTGTAGCGGTCCTGCAGCAACACGTGTCGCTTTCATGGTCCGAATGCGTATTCCGGACGAGCGACCAACCCCCGCACGCCAGTGAGGAGCCGAGCCATGAAATTCCATCTGAGCACCCTGATCTGTCTACCGCTATTCGCCGGCACCTGCCAGGCCAACGCACGTACAGTCCAGAGCGAGGTCGATGTATCCGACGATAATCTCGTCGACGGCATTTGCCACGCGGAGATTGGCTTGCCGGACGTTCGCCCCCGCGCGCCGCGATTCAGGAAGCCAAGGCTCATTGGCGTTACCCAGGGCGAGAGCTTCCGCGGGGGCGCGAAAAAGAAAAGGCCGTGCCATCGCACGTGTTGCGTTCCGTCAGAGGCGCACCCGGCAAGACCCGCAGGGGCTTGGTGCAAATGGTCGTCAATTGGCAAAGCAGCGGCGGCACGACGTACAAGAAGCATTCCAACAAGGCCGCATACACCGTGCATTGCCTCCCTCCCGCGCATGGGTGTCAGCAGAAATCTGCGTTGAGCTACCCTGCATACACCCGAAACCGAATGGACTCAGATCGACCGTTACCCCCTTCAAATGAAACCATCGGCAAATTTGGTGTCGCCTCCGCTGAAGTCGGCAGCGGTGAGGTGAAACTGACGAGTGGCGGCGACCATACCGCTTGAGCCGGCATTGGAACCCAAGCTCCTTTGTCCCTGCATTCGCAAATAAAATGATGCATCCACAGGTGGATTTAAGGCATCGATTGCCCAGCCGCCTTCGACTTGACGCGTCAAACCAATCGGCGCAAGGGTTCCGGTAGCATCAGTGAGTGAGAATGATAACTCCGGGGCGGTGCCAGCTCGGGCCCATCTCCGGTGCGCCTCCAGACAATATGCAGGCGCGCGATGCGGTTGCGGGTGGCGCCGTCGGCGACCTCAACCGGCATTTTGATCGTGCCGGACTGGCTGCCACCGCTGCCGCCGCCCTGTAGCCAGCCCAGGTCGAAGTCTTCTCCCCTGTCATCGAAATCGCCGTCCCGGTTCCAATCGAAATAGACGGCCACGCGTATTGGATAGGGTGGAAATCCGCCTCCACTCCTGGCCTCCACGTAAATGCCCGGCGCATCACCTGCGACGACCGAGCCGGTAACCACCCTGAAATCCTCCAGCGCGAGCGCATTGCTGCTCTCGTCACTGTTATGGACGAAGCCGGCAAAATCGACATGCGTGATGGGCGCGGCGTTTGAAGTGCCCCATTGGCAGTACGGCTGGGGAAAGCCGGTATCTGCCCGCGACGCACTGTGCGAGATCAAGAACATCAGACCCGATGCGATGGCGACTCGCCATGCAGCATTCATATTGATACCTCCCAAGCTGGTCAAGGCGTCAGTTCGGGCAGCTGCGGCTTGAAGTGGCACGTGCGTAGCCACGGCTTTCCGGCGGCTTGTGAATCCGGGTACTGACACTGGCAGGTCTGCTCGCCAAGCTGGACTTCGCTGATGGCCTGCGCCCGGCATGCCGAGCAGGCACCGGTTCCGGCCCAGGACCAGTCCTTGTCGCAAGGCACTACCACGGGTGAGCCGGGCGGGTGGTTCGGTGGCCATGCGGGCCAGGTGCAGGTCTTGACACGCGCGACCGGGTGATCAGCACACCTACTACACGTGGCTGCAATCGGCGGGGCGCAGGCTTCTGGTTTCGGCAGCGCGTCGCAACTGTGACCGTACTCGATTTCACATTGGGACTCACACCGACTCTGCCCCGTTGTGCAGCGTACCCAATAGGCATGCTTGAAAGGCTCCGCATTGCCATCCGGTTCGGGCCCGCAACCACAGCCGAGTTTGCAGTGCTCTACTTCTGATCTCGCCTGCAACGTGCACGCGCCCAGAGCCTTGATGCGAAGCGCGTTTTCGGCCTTGCATTGCTCACGGAGCTTGTCACAAACCACCGGCCCAGGCTCGGTCTTGCCGAGATCGAAGGCTTTGCCGATAGCCGGGTCTGCCGACGCAATATCAGATTCGGTAACACCCGCGCCCGATGCACACGCTGCCAGCGACAGTACCGTGAAAAGGGCAAGCAACACCGTCCCCAGCGTGGCGTTTCTCAATGCCTCTATCGACGCGGTCCCGCGCCACCCGAAGCATGGCTTCACGCTGTGCTTGAACATGTCGATCTCCTCCTCTTCGGCAGGTGTCGCCACTATCCGCCCGCATGAATCCCCGCAAAAGTGACACCTGGCGCTTCACGGTGAAATGCGCGATGTCACTGACATGGGCGCCGGGTGGCGGCGCAGGATGTCGTTGACCATTCCGTAGCGGGCGCCTTGATGCGATTGCGATGGGATGGCCGCCCCCTGACTCCAAGGAGATCTGCCATGAATGCCAAGAAACTTGTACTTTCGATTGCCCTGACCGGGCTGTGCGCCTCGGCCGCTGCGGTGGCTGGTGAAGGCCAGGTCAGCAACAACGAAACCAACTCTCACTTTGGTGCCATTGGCATCGTCAAGACGGTGCTGGACAATGTCTCGAAATACCAGAACCTGCACGTGGCCATGGATGACGGCTACGTGCTGGCGACCGGGTGCATGAGCGGCCCGAATGGCGGTGCCATGGGCGTACATTATGTGCGGCCGGATCTATTGTTCAGCGACCCGTCAAACGGCATCTTCGATGGCATGCTGGATGCGAGCACCCCGGAAATTCTGGTTTACGAGCCGACTCGCTGGGGCAGCATGAAGCTGGTCGCGGCCGAGTATGTCGTGATCAAGGACGCCTGGGAAGCCGAGAACGGGGTTGGCTCGGTCCCGATACTGGAGGGCCAGCACCTGTTTTTCAGCGACGCGCCCAATCGCAACGCGCTGCCCCCTCACTACGAGCTGCACGTATGGGCCTTCAAGCACAATCGGTCCGGGATGTTCGCACCCTGGAACCCTGACGTGAGCTGCGAGTACTACGATCCGGATGCGTAGCGGCTTGCACCGTGCGCTGTCCATCCGGGCAGCGCACGGCGTTTTCCGGAATTTCACTTGCGCGCTGCACGTTTCTGCGACACTGGGCCCGACGCGAGATGGCACGCCACCGCAGGCACACGAGGAGAAAACACATGGCACAGTTTGTGATTGAACGCGACATTCCGGGCGCAGGCCAGATGAGCAGGGAGCAGCTTGAAGCGGCCGTCAGAAGTAGCAACAGCGCGCTGGATGAATTGGGGCCGGATATCCAGTGGATCCACAGCTTCGTCACCGATGACAAGGTCTACTGCATCTACTTTGCCCCCGACGAAAGCCTGATCCGTGAGCATGCACGCAAGGCCGGCATGCCCTGTGACCGGGTTTCGGCCGTGCGCAGCCTGCTCAAGTCCGACGGGGTTCACGGACCCGGGAAATCGGCAGGCGGCAGCGCCGCGTAGATCGCCGGACGGACAGACTGCGATGGTGCCATCAGCCGCGAGTTGTCAGTCTTCGGGTTGCGGAATTGTAGCCAGAACATCCTGCGTGACATCGATGACTTCGGCCGCCGTCATGTCGACGCCGGCAGCCTGCAGACCCCGGACTACGGCCGGCTCCAATCCAGCTTGAGCCAGCAGCTTCTGCTGGTATTCCAGATCATCCTGGCGCGTCGCGAAGCCGACATCGGCACGCCAGCATTCCGCCGCCGCACAAAGACGGATGCATTCCTCCTTCTGCCCTGCAGACAAGGCAAGCGCCGCCAGACTGACGACAACGGTGGCCATCCCGCGCCGATGCCCCAGTGCATTGAACGATGCCAGCGCCTGCAACAGCAGGAGCCCGGCTTCGTGCAGATTGCCGTAATCGAGCGCCAGACGGCCGCGATCAGCCAGTGAGCGTGCCATGCCCCAGCGGTCACCGAGCCGGCTGAACTCGGCTTCGGCCTTCAGATAGAGCTCCGCCGCCTGGTCGAAGTCGCCCGAGGACCGCGCAAGGTCCCCCAGGTGATTGAGACACCAGGTTGCCGCCACCTGGTCTTCTGCCAGGAACAATGCGCGTGCCTGAGTCAGGCTTTCCAGCGCCGATTGCGCATTGCCCAGGCTCGCGTCGCATTCGGCCACATTGCTGAGGCATGCTGCTGTCTCGGCACCGTCGCCGATGCGCCGGCACAGCTCCAATGCCTGTGCGAAGCACTCGCGTGCATTGCGATACTCACCCATCAACTTTTCCGCCACACCAATCGAGGTCAGCATGGCCGCCTCGCCGCGCGGGTCGCCAATACGGCGATAGAGAGTCAGCAAACGCTGAAAATGCCCGCGCGCGGCGACTTGCCCGCTCTGATAGGTCACCAGGGTTGCGGTGAACGTGCTCACCTTGCCCCACAAGGCAATGTCGGTCTCCGGGCTTACGGTCTGCGTGATGCGCTCAAGCAGGCGACCGCCCTGACTCAGCTTCTCGCGCCGCTCCCAATACCCAAACAGGGCATGGCCCAGGCGCAGGGCCCAGACCTGCGGTCCGTGGCGAAGCAGGTATTCAATGGCCAGGCGAAAATTTTCCTGCTCGAGGTCGCAGCGTGTCAGCCATCGCTCGCGTTGCGCCGCATTCAAGGCACCCACGCCTTCTTCGGCCAGCACCACGCAATAGGCGGCATGCGCCTTGCGCACCGAGTCACTTTCGTTGTTCGCGGCCAGCCGCTCCTGGCCGTAGGCACGCAACGTCTCCAGCATCGCGTAGCGCGGCTCGTCGGCATCGCTGCGGAAATACACCAGGCCCATGGCCACCAGGGTATTCAACGCAGGCATCAGGTCGGCACCCAAATCGCCGTCGGCATCGGCCACGGCTTCGGCCGCCTCCAGGGTAAAGCCGCCGGCAAAAACGGACAGGCGCCGCAGCGCACGACAGCCGGCTTCATCAAGCAGGTCGTAGCTCCAGTCGATGGTCCGGCGCAGCGTGCGCTGGCGCGACGGCGCATCGCGGGCCGGGTTCTCGGGCAGGTCCAGGTGACCGGTGAAGCGCTGCAGCATCTGTTCCGGGGTCAGCATGGTCGCCTGCGCCGCAACCAGCTCGATCGCAAGCGGCAAACCATCCAGGCGCACGCACAACTCAGCCAGTGCGGCCATGTGCCCCTCGAATTCCGCACGCGGATTGGCCGCCGCGGCACGCATCAGGAAAAGCTGCACGGCCGGCACCGCGGCGAGGCCCTCATCATCGCTGTACTGACTCTGATCGGGAACAGCCAGCGGTGACAGGGGAAATTCATGCTCGCCATACAGGCACAGGGCCACCCGGCTCGTCGCGAGGATCGTCAGCAGGGGCGAGGCATCCAGCAGCTCGCCGAGCACGTCGGCGGCATCCAGCACGCCCTCCATATTGTCCATCACCAGCAACAGGGGCCCTAACAGTTTGCCGCGCACGCTCTGGACAATGGCCTGCAACAGCGTGATTCCATGGACATGACGGGCATTGAATCCGTCCGCCAGCATGTTCATCAGCACGGCGCGTTCGGTCACCGCGGACAGATCAAGAAACAGCACGCCACCTGGATAGGCCGCGCCCACGGCATCCGCCACGGCCAGAGCCAGGCGTGTCTTGCCCGAACCGCCCACGCCGCTGATCGTGAGCATGCGTACATCATCATTCTCAAGAATGGAGCGCAGAGTATCGAGCTCGGATTCGCGACCTATCAGCGGCGTACGCGCGGCTGGCAGGGGTGCGGCGGCAAACGCGGGTCCTCGGGGCTGATCCGAGCGCTCGTCTTCGAGCACTTCGTCGTCCGGCACTTCGTCACAATGCCGAACCTGGATACCGTACTGGCCTTTGGGCATGCTCAGGCGCAAGGCGTCACTGCGGCCTTCACCCTTGTAATAGCGCACCAGCGCCGCACGCAGGCGCCGCGCCTGCACCCGCACAATCGTGTCAATGCGCGGGTCGAAATCATCCGGCCGATCGAACACCTCCAGGCCGATCGCATATTCCTTCAGCGGCGGGCCATCGGAGCCGAGCGCGTGCTCGACCACATGCGCCAGAAATCGGCTGAGCACCGGCGAGCGCAAGAACGGCGGCCGCACCAGCATCCGCTGCAACTGCTCGCGTATGGCTGCCGCCGGCAGTGCGCCGGTCGACCGCTCCTGCTTGCTCATCTCGCCATGTCCCGTTGTTGGCGAGGAATATCCTAGCGCAGCGCAATGGGTCGTGCTGCACTCGCGGCGCCGCCGCGGATAACACGGCAATCCGCCGATCCGTTGCAGTATCGTGCTGGCCCCTGCGTGACAGGGGCCTCGGCACGCGTGTCAGCTCAGCTCCGGGCCAGGGCCGTCAGCGCGTCGTTGAAGGTCTGGCTTGGGCGCATGGCATCGCTGACGCGCTCGCGGTCCGGCTGGTAGTAACCGCCGATGTCGACCTTGTGCCCCTGCACGGCGTTGAGCTCATCGATGATTTGCGACTCGTTGGCAGCCAGTTGCTCGGCCAACCCCGAAAATGCCTTGGCCAGCTCGGCATCCTCATCCTGCGCCGCCAGCGCCTCGGCCCAATACATGGCCAGGTAGAAATGACTGCCGCGATTGTCCAGTTCACCAACCTTGCGCGAAGGCGACTTGTTGCTCTGCAGCAGGCGCCCGGTAGCCTGGTCCAGGGTGCGCGAGAGAATGCCGGCACGCGGGTTGTCGTAGTGTCCCCCGAGGTGTTCCAGTGACGCGGCCAGGGCCAGGAATTCGCCCAGCGAATCCCAGCGCAGATGGTCTTCCTCCACAAACTGCTGCACATGCTTGGGTGCCGAGCCTCCGGCGCCGGTCTCGAACAGGCCGCCGCCGGCCATCAATGGCACGATGGAGAGCATCTTGGCACTGGTGCCCAACTCCATGATCGGGAACAGGTCGGTCAGATAGTCGCGCAGCACGTTGCCGGTGACCGAGATGGTGTCCTTGCCGGCGCGAATGCGCTCAAGCGACAGCTTCATGGCCTCGATCGGTGACAGGATGCGGATATCCAGGCCGTCCGTGTCCTGCTCATTGAGGTACTGCTCGACCTTCTTCTGCAACTGCATGTCGTGGGCGCGGGCGGGATCAAGCCAGAACACTGCGGGTGTATCGCTGGCGCGCGCACGATTGACGGCCAGCTTGACCCAATCCTGCACCGGCGCGTCCTTGACCAGGCACATGCGCCAGATGTCACCCTTCTCCACGGCGTGCTCGAAAATCACCTTGCCGTCCTGGGTGCTCACCTTGACGGTGCCCTCGGCAGGCACCTGGAAGGTCTTGTCGTGCGAACCGTATTCCTCGGCCTTCTGCGCCATCAGGCCGACATTGGGCACGCTGCCCATGCTCGCCGGATCGAATGCACCGTGGGCCTTGCAGTCCTCGATAACGGCCTGGTAGATCCCTGCGTAGCTGCGATCGGGAATGATGGCCTTGGCATCCTGACGTTCACCATCGGCATCCCACATCTTGCCCGAGTCGCGGATCATGGCCGGCATCGAGGCATCGATGATGACGTCCGAGGACACGTGCAAATTGGTGATGCCCTTGTCGGAATTGACCATGGCCAGCTGCGGGCGCTGTTTGTACTGCGCGTCGATATCGGCCTTGATCGCATCCTGTTTCTCCTGTGGCAGCGATTCCATGCGCGCATACAGGTCGCCGATACCATAGTCCGGGCTGAAGCCTATTTCGGCCAGCGCGTCGTGGTGCTTTTCCAGCACATCCCGGTAGAACTCGTTGACCACCACGCCGAAGATGATGGGGTCGGAGACCTTCATCATGGTGGCTTTCAAGTGCACCGAGAACAGCACGCCCTTGTTGCGTGCGTCATCGATCTGCGCATCGATGAACTCTGCCAGCGCCCTGCGGCTCATCACGGCCGCATCGACAATCTCGCCGTCCTGCACCGCCACGCCATCCTTGAGCACGGTACTGGAGCCGTCCGTTGCGAACAGCTCGATCTTCAGCGTGTCCGCCTGCTTCATGGTGCTTGACTGTTCGGTAGCCAGGAAGTCGCCGGCATCCATGTGGGCCACGTGGGTTTTCGACTCATTGCTCCAGGCACCCATGCGGTGGGGGTGAGAGCGTGCATAGTCCTTGACCGACTTCGGCGCGCGGCGGTCGGAATTGCCTTCACGCAAGACCGGATTGACCGCGCTGCCCTTGACCTTGTCGTAGCGCGCCTTGATGTCACGCTCGCTGTCGCTGGACGGTTCGTCGGGGTACTCCGGCAGGGCAAAGCCGTTACCTTGAAGTTCGCGCACGGCCGTCTTGAGCTGGGACAGTGAGGCACTGATATTGGGCAGCTTGATGATGTTGGCCTCCGGCTGCCTGGCCAGTTTGCCCAGTTCGGCCAGGTCGTCGGATACCTTCTGATCGTCTTTCAGCAGCTCCGGAAACTGCGCCAGGATGCGCCCGGCCAGCGAAATATCCCGGGTCTCCAGCGCCACTCCGGCCTTGTCGGTAAAGGCATCGATGATCGGCAGAAACGACTGCGTTGCCAGAAACGGAGCTTCATCGGTCAGGGTGTAGATGATCTTGGGTGTCGACATGGCAGACTCTCGGGGATTCGGAAACCGCTTATTGTCGCGTGAATCCCCTTCCACTGCCACGGGGTTCGGTGGCTGCGCGCCATATCCGTGATCGCCGTGATTTTCATGACCGTCATCAGGGCTGTCGCATGCGCAGCCACAGCCATGCGAAAATGTGTGCTTTGCATCCGGACTTGTGGCCCAGGCCGAGACATGAACGCCACCGAACTGTTCGAGACGCTGTGCCTTGCTGATTGGGAATCGAACTTCGATGACGGCATGTGTTCGCGCGGCGTCGCCTATGCCGAGCAAGGTCGGGTACTGGAGCTGCTTGTGGATGACGGCGTCCGGGACCAAGTGGCACTGACAGGCCGCATCCGAGGCAGCGGACAGCACGTCTACCGCTGCCGCATCGAATGCAAGTGGGACGATGACTGGCTGGTGTTGCACAGCGACTGCAGTTGCCCGGTCGGTGCCGCTTGCAAGCACGCGGCCGCCATGATGCACTTCGGCAGACAGCATGCGCTGGCCCAGTTGGACCGGACCGAAGCGCAAAGCCAGGCAGAACCGGCCTTGTTCAAGCCCGAATTGCCGCGCTGGCTGACGGACTTGCAGGCGCGGCATCCGGAAGTTGACAGGGCCAACGATCTGTCGGCCTGGGAGCGCTGGCTGGAGACCTTTCACGCAGACCACGCGGCGTACGAGCAACAGGATGACCGACGCGAGTTCGGCGTGCTGCTGCGAGCCGGCGACAAGGTTTCCGTATCGGGCCACAGACTGCTGGCCTGCCCAGCCTGGTTGCGGCCCGCAAAATCACGCGCCCACCACAAGGGCATGGTAGATCCCAAAGCGGTGACGCCGGATGCGCAATGGGGTGCCGTGCCGACGCCGCCCGGTGGCTGGCCGGTCGAAGTCGCCATCGCCCTGGCATCTCTCGGTCCTTGCCGGCATACCCAGATCGGCGCACTGCGCTGGGCCTGGATCACTTCCCGCCATGAGGAACATGCGCTGGAACAACTTCTTGATCGCTACCCGGTCTGGTACGAACGTGGCAGCAAACCGATCCAGCGAGGGCCGGACCTGCCCTTGCAGATCAACTGGCAAAGCGACAGCCGCGGCAATCAGCGCCTGGTCGCGGCGCTTCCCGATCGCGCACTGCTGCTGCATGGTTCGCGCTTGTGGTATGTCGACAAGCAGGCTGGGCAGTACGGACACGTGCAGGGTGATGCGCGCCTGCTTGATCGGATCCGCTATGCGCCAACGCTGCACCCCGAGCATGCCGCCGCATTGCGCCAGAGGCTGCGCGCCCCTGGCTTGGCCACGGGCCTGCCTGTGCCCAGCGAGTTCAAGCCACCCGTGACCATCCGCGCCAAGCCGTTTCCGACCCTGCACCTGCGGGTGGAGACGGCACCCGACTGGCAAGCCAGCCATCGGCTTGCCGTGGCCCGCCTGACGTTTGACTACAACGGCATTCACATATCGCCCGGCCATGCTGCCATGCCGGTGGTGCGCCACTTGCATCAGGGAAAGCTGTTTGACATCCATCACGACATGGCCACTGAAGCAGACGCCAGGAAACGCCTCGAGGCCTTGAGCTTCGTGACGATCCGGGAGCTGTACCAATTCCGTTTCGAGCCAGGGCAGTGCGAGCCAGGTGAGCTGGTGGTGCGCCCCCAGGCACACCAGCCGCCGCTAAGCCCGGAAGCCAGCCAGGCCACCCTCCGACAGCTGGCCGCAGCCGGCTTCCACGTCGACTACGCGGACGACTTTCCACACGACGAACTGGTCGAGATCGAGGACTGGCACGCCGACATCGAGACCAGCGGAAACGCCTGGTTCGACGTATCACTGGGTATCGATGTGGGCGGCGAGCGCATCGACCTGCTGCCGATTCTGCGCCGCGTGCTGGCCGATCCAGGCTTTCCGCGTCACCCGGCCAAGGGTGAGAAGACGAACGCCGTGCACCGGGTATTGATCGACGAAAACCGCAGCGTGGAAATTCCGCTGACTCGCCTGCGCGCCCTGATCGAACCGTTGCTGGAGTGGCTGGAGGGCGACGAGGACCTGCGCCTGCATCGAAGCCAGGCCCCGGCGCTGCGGCAGCTGGCCGACGACAGTGGCCTGACCTGGCGCGGTGGCGAGGCACTTCGGGCGCAGCTTCAACTGCTGGCCAGGGCCAGACGCAGCGCCAGCGCCCCGCGCGGTTTCAAGGCCACCCTGCGCGCCTACCAACGCGAAGGCCTGGCGTGGCTGGACTTTCTGGGCAGCACAGGCCTGGGCGGCATCCTCGCCGACGACATGGGGCTGGGCAAGACAGTTCAGGTGCTGGCGCACATCGTTGCGGCCCGCCAGCGCAAACAGCTGCAAGCCCCGGTACTGGTGGTAGCGCCCACCAGCCTGGTCGGCAACTGGCGTGACGAGGCGGCACGCTTCGCCCCGCGCCTGAAAGTGCTGGTTATCCATGGCCCCGATCGCGCCGACTGCTATGACGACATTCCTGACCACCATCTGGTCATCACCACCTACCCATTGCTGCCGCGCGACCGCGACAAGCTGATCGAGACGCGTTTCTCGCTACTGGTGCTGGACGAGGCCCAGGCCATCAAGAACCCGCGCAGCCAGGCCGCGCAGGTGGTACGCGAGATCCCTGCCGAGCGTCGCCTGGCGATGACCGGCACCCCGCTGGAAAACCACCTGGGCGAACTGTGGGCGCAGTTCGATGCCGTCGAACCGGGCCTGCTCGGCGGCCAGCGCCAGTTCACCAGGCTGTACCGCACGCCGATCGAGAAACACGGCGACGGCGATCGCCAGCAGCGCCTGAACCGGCGCGTCGGCCCGCTGCTGCTGCGCCGCCGCAAAGACCAGGTCCTCAAGGAGCTGCCGGCCAAGAACGAGATCGTGCGCAGCCTGGAACTGGAAGGCGACCAGCGCAGCCTCTACGAGACCCTGCGCCTGGCCCAGCACCGGCGCGTGCAGCAAACCATCAAGGAACGCGGCCTGGCGCAATCGGGCATCGTGGTGTTGGACGCATTACTGAAACTGCGCCAGGCCTGCTGCGACCCGCGCCTGGTCAAGCTGCCCAGCGCAAAAAAGGTCAAGGCTTCGGCCAAACTCGACGCCCTGCTGCAACTGGTCGACGGCCTGCTGGCCGAGGACCGCCGCATCCTGCTGTTCTCCCAGTTCACCGAGATGCTGGGCCTGATCGAAACGGCCCTGAAAAAACGCCGCATCGACTACCAGACCCTCACCGGCCAGACGCCCGGGACGAAGCGCGCCGCGCTGGTCAAGCGATTCCAGGACGGCAAGGCCCCGGTGTTCCTGATCAGCCTGAAAGCCGGCGGCGTCGGCCTCAACCTCACCGCCGCCGACACCGTCATCCACTACGACCCGTGGTGGAACCCAGCCGTGGAGGCCCAGGCCACCGATCGTGCTCACCGCATCGGCCAGGACAAGCCCGTGTTCGTCTACCGCCTGATCGCCGCCGGCACCGTCGAGGAGAAAATCCAGGCCATGCAGGCACGCAAGGCCGACCTCGCGCGCGCCGTGCTTGAAGGCGGTGCCAGCCAGCGCCTGCGCTTCGACGAAGCCGACCTGGCCGAACTGTTCGCGCCGCTGTGAACGCCTGGTGGATCATCGAGCGCACGCCGGACGCGCGCTTCCCCTTCCGCATCCGCATCGAGCAGGATGGCCGGGTACTGCTGTGCGTGCGCGCCCAGGACGCCTGGCCGGGTCCCGGCAGGCAGATCTTCTGCCTGCGCGAGTCCGAGCCCGATCCGGATGAAACGCTGCACGAACATGAGCGGGTGCCGGTGGCCCACCTCGCGCGCCTGGGCCGCAAACTCTCACTCACGCTGGATCGCGCCCGCCGCAAGCGCTGCGAGTTCCTCAAGCTGGAAAAGCCTCGCAAGGATGGCACCGGCAGCTACGAGCAGATCTTCCTGCGCACCGAATCGGCAGTCCGGGCACACCGGTCCGCCAAGCGCACCGAACTGGTGGCGCAGAGCGGGATCGAGGTCGTCATCGACAGCCAGGAGCGCTATCCCTGGCGCTTCCCCGGCGCCAGCGTCACCCGCCGCAAGCTGCCCGTGGGCGACTACGCCCTGCGCCATGATCAGCGCCTGGCCAGCATTGTCGAGCGCAAGACCCGCGAGAACTTCCTCACCGACCTGTCGCAACTGAAGGGACTGCAGCAGCAACTGGCCGAACTGGCCGCCTACCCGCACGCGGCACTGGTGATCGAGGCGCAGTACCGCGATTTCGGAGACCCCAGGCACCTTGGGCCATGGCCGGCCGCGCACGTGCAACGCGTGCTGGCCGAACTGGCGGTACTGTTTCCGTCCGTGCAGATCGTGTTCGCCGGCAACCGCAAGCTGGCCAACCTGTGGAGCCAGCGCTTCTTCGCCGCCAGCGCCGCCAGCCTTGCGCGGCCCGCGCCCGACAGCGTGCGCGAAGTCACCGCCGGCTATCGCGGCAGTCCCGCCGAAGGCGGCCTCGACACCCGCATCCGCCTGGCCGTCATCAACGACATGCCCGACAGCTTCCCCGCCAGACTGCTGTACCACCACTTCCCCGACATCCCCAAGCGGCGCATCAAGCGCGTGCTCGACCAGCTGCGCGAGGAAGGCCGCCTGACCACCCAGGGCCAAGGTGCCGGCACCCGCTGGTGCCGCACAAGCTAAAAAAGCGAGGCCCGCAACTCGCTCCATCCTCGACCCGCCTCCCCCTGCTGCGCAGGGGGAGGCCGGGAGGGGGTTGTGCCGGACAAGCACCATCAAGCCCGACGACACCCGCGCTTGCGCACGGCCCGATGCAGTAATACGGTGTCCTTCCTGCAGCAGGAACGCTCGCAGGCGTCTCAGCCCATGAGACCGACCGGGTGTAAACCGGTCATGCATACGGAACAGGGGGAGGTTGAACATGCAGGGGCATCGATCGAGCGTATTGACCGGCGACGTGGCCAGCGTGGCCGCATTGCCACCCTTTCATGGTGCCCGCGTATACCAGAATCGGCCATCCCGCTCATGTTTCCGCGCTCGACAATGCCATCCCCATCTGAAAGGGGTGGCGTGCGCTCTCCTCCATGAAATGTCGCCACACAACTACCGAACAGATGGAACCATCCTACTCGATGAGATTCGAGTTGCCGCGCACCCTGGCTCTGGCACTGCGCGACATGCCGGGCCATCACAGCTTCCTTGCACATGCACTTCAGGTTGCCATCAACAAGCATCTAGGAGCCTGGGCGGTAGGAACCAAGTGAGCGAGGCAAAGTGGTTTTGAGGCAGATTTTTCGATCATTTGAGGCGAATAGCCGTAGCTATTTAACGAAAATGAGCGGAAAAGCTGGCCAAAACCACGAGCCGCAGCCGCTTGTGTTTCTACCGCCCAGGCTCCTAGGACCGTCGGGAATGCATCTTCAGGCCCTGGCTGTGGATTTCGGGCCTGTGCTCGCTGCCGTGCATCGCCGGGTTGGTGCCGCAGGACAGTGTCCGGCACCTGGTCCTGACTGCGCCGTTCGTGCTGACCTTGCTCGTGGCTGGCGGCGGTCTGTTCGTATTGGGCTGTCTGGCGGTTCTGCCGGGTCTGTTGCATTGAGGCCTTTGGATGCGACCCACTCTCTTTCTCCCCCTGCAAAGCAAGGGGAGAGGGTGCCATTACCAGCGGTGATAGGCGGGGTGCCCTTCCTTGACGGCCATGAACTTGCCTTCGCAGCGGTCGCACAGCTTGTCGTCGGCATACAACTCGCCCTCGACGGTAACCACATCATCGGTGGACTCGATCACCCGCGCGACCAGCTTCAAGGGCCTGTCTGTCGGCGTGGGACGACGCAGCTTGATGGCGTATTCCATGGTGACGGTGCATGGCGGGCTGTCGCTGCCATGCCGGTTCATGAGATGCCAGGCAGCCGCCCAGTTGCAATGACAGTCCAGCAAGGTGCCGATGATGCCGCCGTTGAGTACACCAGGGAAGGCTTCGTGCCATCTCTCCGGCGTGAATTCGGCAATGACCTGATCGCCGTCAGGGAAGCTCTTGATCCGGAGGCCTTTCGGGTTGGATGGGCCGCAACCGAAACAGGCATTGTGCGGTGCGTAGGTGTCTTGCAGGCTGTTTTTCATGATGGAAATATCATGCGTCAGTTCGGGGTCGCTTGCAATCGGCATTCGCTCTGGCCTTGCCCACCCTGGAAGCCTGGGCGGTGCGCGTGAAGCGTGCATGATCGAACGACAGGCCCGATTCATGCCCCACTGGCCAGACTGGAGACCGCGAACCGACTACCACGCTGCCAGGATCATGCCCAGATCAATACTCGTCCTGCTGCTCGAACCGCGCGAGAGCGATGGCTCGCGTCTGGGTCCCCGCATTTCCGGCTTCGAGAAGTTCAAGGCAAACGTGGTGACCTGCGCCACTCTTGCCGAGGCAGAGGCCGAACTGGCACGGTCGCTGACGGACCTTGTGCTCGTCGACAGCGCGGCTCTGGATGTTCCGCTGGCAGACGCGGTGATGGCGCTCAAGGCGAAGGCACCGCAAACGGCGCTGGTCGCGGTGTCTGATGACGAGAACGACGCACTGGCGGTCATCAAGGCGGGCGCCGAGGACTGGCTTCCCCGTGCTGAGCCGGGCTGTACCTCGCTCGGATGCCGACTGCAACTGGCCCTGGCCCGGCACGATTCGGAGCGTGGCTTGCGCGAGCGCGAACAGGAACTCCGCTCGCTGGTTGATCACAACCCGTCACCGGTACTGGTCTACCGCCAGGACAATCTGAAGTTTCTGGTGGCCAACGAGGCGGCAGCCAGATTCTACGGCTACTCGCGCGAACAGCTGCTGGAGATGACGATGGAAGACATCCGCCATCCGGAGGATGCGCCCAAAATGCGCGAGCTGGTCGCACGAGGCATTCCCGAGCATTTTCATGCCGGGGTCTGGCGACACCGCACACACGACGGCCTCACCGTATTTGTCGACATCACCATGCATGCCCTGCTTTTCCAGGGCGTGCCCGCGCGCATGTCGCAAGTTCGCGATGTGACGATGGAGCGACGCGCGCAGCAGGCACTGGAGGCGAGCGAAAAGCGCTTCCGCGATATTTTCGAGCACAGCCTGGGTTTCATCTGCACCCATGACATGGAAGGCCAGCTGCTGTCGATAAATCCGGCCGCAGCGGGAGCCCTGGGCTATCGTATCGGAGAATTGCTGGGCACCTCCCTGCGCGCGCTGATGCCCGAAGACATGCAGGACAGGTTTGACATTTATCTCGACAAGCTGCGGGCCGACAGTGAGGCCGCGGGAGTTCTGACACTGGTACACCGTGATGGCAGCCAGCGTGCATGGCAGTATCACAACCGCTTGTTCGATGAAGGCAACAGTGACGCGGTGGTGATGGGATATGCCCAGGACATCACCGAGCTCATGGCCACCGAGCAGGCGCTACGGCGCAGCGAGCAACAGATTCGCACCATTACCGACGCACTGCCGCTACGAGTGGCTTTTGTCGATACGGCCCTGCGCTATGCCTTTGTCAATGCACAGTTCGAGCGTGTCCATGGTCGGCGTCGGCATGAAATCATCGGCAGTTTCATCGCTGATGTGATCGGCAAAGAGGCGTACGAGCGCCGCCGGGAACGGATCGATCGTGCGCTCAAGGGCAAGCGCCAGCAATTCGAGGACGAGACCGGCAGCGGCCCGAGCTATCGGTGCGAGGAGATCACCTATCTGCCCGAATTCGACAGTAAAACCCATGATGCGCTCGGCATGCATATCATGGTGCAGGACGTCACCGATCGAAAACTCAAAGAGCGTCACCTGATCAAGTTGGCACAAGTGGACGGACTGACCGGCCTGCTCAACCGCAGCGGCTTCACTGCACGCCTGGATCGCGCCATCGAGCGCGCTCTCGACCAGCACGCGCCGATGGCGCTGTTGTACCTTGATCTCGACCGCTTCAAGCCCGTCAACGACGAGCACGGTCACGCCGCCGGCGATCTGCTATTGAAGGCCTTCGCCAAACGCCTGCGTGCCAACCTGCGAAGCTCGGATGTCCCGGCGCGACTGGGTGGCGACGAATTCGCGGTGCTGATGGAGGGCGTGCCGGACCAGGCTCCGGCAATTGCCACGGCAGAGCGAATACTGGCTGCCGTAACCGAGCCGTTCGTGCTGCGCGATCAGGCAGGCACGACCACGGCGCACATCGGTGTCAGCATCGGTCTGGTCATGCGCCCGGGCGCATCGCACGAAACAGCAGGCGCCCTGGGCAAACGCGCCGACGCAGCCTTGTACGAAGCCAAGCACGGTGGTCGCGGCACCTGGCGCATGGGGTAACAGTAATGGTTGCGCAGAAGCGACAGCCTTCCCGCATCAGATCATTTGCAACAAGCTTGCTGCGCTGAAGGGTTCAAGCGCGGAGCGTTCTGGTGCACCCTCGTATTCGCGCCCGAGCCAGCACGGCGACGCGAGAAGAGGCTTTGCCTGGTCGCCGCTCAGGCCGCGAAGGCGGTGCGCATCTTCTTGATGGCATTCGCCTCGATCTGACGGATGCGTTCGGCGGATACGCCGTATTCGTCGGCCAGATCCTGCAGCGTGGTCTTGTCGTCGGTCAGCCAGCGCCGCTGCACAATGTCGCGCGAGCGCTCATCGAGCTCGCGCAAGGCACGGGTCATGACGGCGCGACGACTGTCTTCCTGGTCGTCCGCAGCCGCCTGCTCATAGGGGTCGGCAGTGTGATCTTCCAGATACGCCACTGGCGACGGCGGTCGGTGATCGTCGTCATTGTCGCTGGACGGCGCATCGAAGCCGATGTCCCGCCCGGACAGACGCGATTCCATTTCCATCACCGTGGCTTCGGGGACACCCAGATCATCAGCCACCTTGCGCACTTCGCCCGCGTTCAGCCAGCCCAGGCGCTTCTTGCTCTTGCGCAGATTGAAAAACAGCTTGCGCTGCGCCTTGGTGGTAGCCACCTTGACGATACGCCAGTTCTTGAGGATGAACTCATGCATCTCGGCGCGAATCCAGTGCACGGCAAAACTGACCAGGCGCACACCCACTTCGGGGTTGAAACGCTTGACCGCCTTCATCAGACCGATGTTGCCTTCCTGGATCAGGTCGGCCAATTGCAGCCCGTAACCGCGATAACCGCGCGCCACGTGCACCACGAAGCGCAAGTGCGAATTGACCAGCTGACGGGCAGCATCCAGATCATTGTCATCTACATAGCGGTGCGCCAGAGCCTGCTCTTCTTCCTGACTCAGCACCGGAATACGGTGCACTGCACCGATGTAGGCGTCCAGACTGCCAACGACACTGGGAACCGGCATATTGGCGGCTGAAAGGCTTTTCGACATGGGTAACTCCTCAAACCGGACGGGCATTTTAGCACTCACATGCTTGGAGTGCTAAGGGTCGGGAAAGTTCCTGCCCGTTAACTGGACTCAATAGTACATTATTTGGCTGAACCTGTCCATTCCAGGTCCCGAGGAGGCACTGGCAATGCGGGCTTCGGGCTGCGTGGAGGCGGAGAGGTGATGAGCCCGAAACAGCGCTCCGAAAGCTGCCCAGTGCACGCCCATGTTCCGGCATGGCGCCGCATCGCAAGCGGGTCCCGGCACACGCGGAATTTCCCGCTGACTGGCGCGCCACGTTATCATGGGCAGTCACCGTTCCCGCATGCAGGTCCCATCATGAGTCTCCAGCCCGAAACCCGTCAGCACATCGAATCCATGCTTGCCGAGCACCCGGTGGTGCTGTTCATGAAGGGGAATCCGCAGACACCGATGTGCGGGTTTTCGGCCGCTGCCAGCGCCGCCCTGAATGATCTGGCCCCCGGCTTTTTCAGCGTGGATGTGCTGGCCGACCAGGACATCCGCGAAGGCATCAAGGAATTTGGCGATTGGCCCACCATCCCGCAACTCTACGTCAAGGGCGAACTGGTGGGTGGCGCCGATATCATCAAGCAGATGTATGCCAGTGGCGAGCTGCACCGCTTGCTGGGTGTGCCCGAGCCGGATCGCACGCCACCGGAGATCACCATCACCGATGCCGCTGCGGAAAAGATTCGCGCCAACCTGCCCGACGATGGCGACGGCGTGTTGCATCTGGCGCTGGACGGCCATGGCCAGGCCGGCTTCTCCCTGGCACCGGCAACCCCGCACGACATCGTCAGCAGCGCCAACGGCATCGAAGTCCATTTCGATCCGGGTGCAGCCCAGCGTGCCCGCGGCGTGGTGATCGATTGGGTGAAGACCATGCAGGGTGAGGGGCTGACGCTGAGCTTCCCCGGCAGCGGCACGGTCAAGAGCATGACCGTCGAGGAGCTGAAGCAGCGCATTGATGCGGGCGGCATCACGCTGGTTGACGTTCGTCCACCCGAAGACCGCGCCAGGGCGGTACTGCCGATGGCCACGGCACTGGAAGACATCGGCGAGGCGTCGCTGGCAGAACTGCCCAAAGACACACCGCTGGCCTTTCTCTGCCATCACGGCAACTCCAGCATGGCGGTGGCACAGCAGTTTGCCGCGCACGGTTTCAGCGATGTCTACAACGTGGAAGGTGGCATCAATGCATGGTCCGAGCGCATCGACTCTTCCGTGCCCCGCTACTGAGCCCGACAGTTGGATCAGGCCAATGCGAAGCGCGGGGCGCTGCTGGCGCTTGCCGGCCTGACCCTGATATGGAGCTTCAACTGGGTGGTCATGAAATGGGCCATGCAGTTTGCCGGCCCATTTGACTTTTCCGCCCTGCGCTACCTGCTCGGGACTCTGGTCCTGTTCTCTGCACTGCTGCTGCGTGGGCGGTCGCTGAAGCCGCCGGCACTGGTGCCAGTGGTATTGATCGGCCTGGCCCAGACCATGGGGTTCCAGGCACTGGTGCAGTGGGCGCTGGTCGACGGCGGCGCCGGCAAGACCGCACTGTTTGCCTACACCATGCCGTTCTGGGTGGCGCTGCTGGGTCGGCTGCTGTTGTCGGACCGCCTGAGCGCCCGCCACGTGTGGGGCATCGTGGGCGCCGCTATCGGCCTGCTGCTGATCATCGCGCCCTGGCAGGGAGTGGGTGGCCTGAAACCGGTACTGCTGGCGATTGCCGGCGGCTTCTGCTGGGGATTGGGTACGGTGCTGTCCAAGCGGCAGTTTCAGCGCAGCACGGTCTCCATGCTGTCGCTGACCGCCTGGCAGATGCTGTTCGGCACGATGGGACTGGTGTTGCTGACACTGGTTGTCCCCGAGCGCAGCATCGCGTGGTCACCGCAACTGATTGGCGCCATTGTCTACAACGGCCTTCTTTCCTCCGGGCTTGCCTGGCTGCTGTGGTCGCTGATCGTCAATCGCCTGCCCGCGCATGTCGCTGGCGTGTCCAGCCTGGCCATTCCAGTGATGGGCGTGGGTTTTGCCTGGGTGTTGCTGGGTGAACGCCCGGGCCTTAGCGAAAGCATCGGGATCGCGTTTATTGTCGCAGCCCTGATAGCGGTGAATCGCCGTGTTGCAAAGCGATCCAGCTTCCCGACTACAAGTCATTAGCCTCCCGCGTGTTCTCGCAAAATGGACACCGGAAGAAGGACAACGCGCTATCATCCACCACCATGAGATATGCGCCTGGCCCCAAGAAACATACCAACCTCCCACCAGCCGTGGCTCGCCTGCTGCAACGCGCAGTGCGCGCACTCAGCCTGAACCAGCCCGCATCAGCGGAACAGGCGCTGAAGGAGGCGCTCACGTTGGCGCCTGAACACGCGGAGGCCCCGGCGACCGGGTCGCAGCGGTGCACCTGCGCAAGCACACGCAGCGCCGGATCAGGCAAGCCAGGGCCAGGTTTCGCGGTCGACGTTGCCGCCGGTAAGCACCACACCGATGCGCAAACCGGCGAAGCGCTCGGGATAGCGGCGCAGCGCAGCCAGAACGGTGGCGCTGGATGGCTCGATGACCTCGCCCAGTTGTGTATGGATTTCACGCATCTCGGCCTTGCACTCCTCGTCACTGACCAGCAGCACCTCGGTGCCATGCGCGCGCAGGCACTGGAAATTGATTTCACCGATCGTGGCACGCAATCCGTCGCAAATGGTATCGGGCTGGATGTCGCTTGTCCGTCGCCCGGCACGCAGTGACGCCATCGTGTCAGCAGCGCCCTCAGGCTCGGCAGCGAACAGTTTCATGCTGGCTTGACGCGCCTGCACAGCGATCGCACAACCAGCGGCCAGACCGCCGCCGCCGACCGGGGTCAGCAGCACATCGAGCTCGCCGCATTCATCCATGAGCTCCAGTGCGACTGTGCCCTGCCCGGCGATGACGCGGACATCAATGTAGGGATGGATGAACACGCCACCGGTTTGCGACTGCAAGCTCGCCGCGGCGGCCTCGCGGGCCTGCTGAGTCGGGTCGCATTCGTGCACGATGCCGCCCGCCTGCTCGACATTGCGTCGCTTGCTCTGCGGGCTGCCGCGCGGCATGACCACGTGGGCAGCAATGCCACGGGTGTGTGCTGCGTAGGCCAGGGCAGCGCCATGGTTGCCCGAGGAATGAGTCAGCACGCCACGGCGGGCCTCGCTATCGTCCAGCGACCAGACCGCGTTCAGGGCGCCGCGTGCCTTGAACGCGCCTATACGCTGGCGATGCTCGCATTTCAGGTACAGCCGCGCCGCGCCCGTGGCATCTTCCAGCGCCGGGTATGCAATCACCGGCGTACGCAGGGCATGTCCGGCAATGCGCCGGGCCGCTGACTCTATCTCCGCCAGGCCGGGCAAGGCCGGTGCATGTTCACCACTTTTCATGGGAAGCTCCCGTCAACCCCTGTTATCCTGACCGACTGATTTTCCGGAATACCCATCATGTCGCACAACATTGTTCACCGCCAGGACTACGAAGCGCCAGCCTGGCTGATCCCCGAGGTCGAACTGAGCTTTGACCTGGGCATTGAGGAAACCGAAGTTCACTGCCTCCTCAAGGTACAACGAGGTCCCGGACCGCAGCAGGCGCTGGCCCTGGATGGTGAAGGCCTGGAGCTGCTCGAGGTTCATCTGGACGGACGCCGCCTGAGCGAGATCGAGTACAAGCTGGACGATACCCGGCTGGTGATCCCCGGCGCGCATGAAACCTGCACAGTGGAGACCCGCGTGCGCCTGCACCCGGATCGCAATACCGCGCTGGAAGGCCTTTACCTGTCGGGCAGCACCGAGGCCGGCTTTCTGCTGACCCAATGCGAAGCCCAGGGCTTCCGCCACATCACCTATTTTCCTGACCGGCCGGACGTGCTGTCACGCTACACCGTAACCCTGCGCGCCGATCGTGCCCGCTTTCCGGTGCTGCTGGCGGGTGGAAACCCTGATGGCGGCGGGGCACTTGATGACGGTCGACACTGGGCCCGTTTCAGCGACCCCTGGCCGCGACCGAGCTACCTCTTTGCGCTGGTAGCCGGCCGCCTGCAATACATCGAGCGTCACCACGCCGGCGCCGACGGGCGCAAGGTTCAGGTTCGACTCTGGTCCGAGCCGCACACCATTGACCGCTGCCAGTTCGCCATGGAGGCGCTGCTGCGCGCCATGCGCTGGGACGAAATCAACTATGGCCGCTGCTTTGATCTGGATGTTTTCCACGTGGTCGCCACCCAGGATTTCAACATGGGGGCGATGGAAAACAAGGGCCTCAACATTTTCAACGCCAAATACCTGCTCATCGATCCGTCCAGCAGTACCGACGAGGACTACCGCCGGGTTGAGGCCGTCATCGGGCACGAATATTTCCACAACTGGAGCGGCAATCGAGTTACGTGCCGCGACTGGTTCGAGTTGTCGCTGAAGGAAGGATTCACGGTGTTTCGCGAACAGAGCTTCGCAGCCGACATGACTTCCGGCCTGATCCAGCGCATTGATGATGTAACCCGGCTGCGGCGTGTCCAGTTTGCCGAAGACGGCGGGCCGCTGGCGCATTCAGTGCGCCCGGACAGCTATAGCGAGATCAACAATTTCTACACCGCCACCGTTTACGAAAAGGGTGCCGAACTGGTACGCATGCTGTCGACCAGACTGGGACCGAACGGCTTCCGCCGCGGTACCGACCTGTATTTCGAGCGCCACGACGGACAGGCGGTCACCATTGACGATTTCGTGGCTGCCCTGGGTGACGCCAATGACCTTGACCTGACTCCGTATCTGGCCTGGTACGCACAGGCGGGTACGCCGCAGGTCACGGTACACAGCCACTACGACCCTGAAGCGGGCCGCCTCACGATTGAAGCAGGGCAGTCGACAGCCGCCACACCGGATCAGCCGCAAAAGCAGCCGCTGCCGATCCCCTTGGCAACGCAGCTCTACAGCGCGCAGGGCGAGCCACTGAGTGCACGCCTGGGGAACAGTCGCACTGCCAGCACAGCGCCACAGATTCTGGAGCTGACCGAGAGCGAGCAGGCGTTTGTGTTCGAAGGCCTGGAGGAACGGCCCGTAGTGTCCCTGCTGCGTGGCTTTTCCGCTCCAGTGAACCTGGTCAGCGAGGAAAGTGACGCCGACCTCGCCGTGCTGCTGCACCATGAAAGCGACGGTTTCAACCGCTGGCAAGCTGGCAGCCGGCTTGCGCTACGGGCGTTTGACGAGCACTTGAACAAGGAATCCGGAGAATGCAGCAGACTGTGGTGTGATTCCCTCACCGACATTCTGGCGCAGACGGCCGACGCCGATGCATCACTGCTGGCCGCCATCCTGCAGCCGGCCGATGAGGTGGAACTGGGCGAGGCTGCGACACCGCTCGACCCCGACGCTGTACATCGGGCACGCGAGGCCCTGCTTGGGGCACTGTCCGAGACGATAGGCGCCGAAACACTGCTCGATCGCTATCAATGCCTGGCGCATGCCGAAGCCGGGCACGTGACGCCGCCGGCGAGAGCGCGACGGCGCCTCAAGAATCAGCTCTTGAGGCTGCTCTGCCGCAGCGACAGGGAGCGTGGATTGGAACTGGCGCTACGCCAGTATGAGAGCGCTCCGTGCATGACCGATCGCATGGCATCCCTGGCCTGTCTGCTGGTGCACGACTCCAGTCACGCCGATACCTGCCTGGCAAAGTTTCGCAAGCACTATGACCAGGACCTGCTGGCCCTGGACAAATGGCTCATGGTGCAGGCCACTGTTCCCGGCGAGACCGCTCTCGCGCGTGTGCGGACGCTCATGGACGACCCGGCCTTCAGCCTGCGCAATCCCAACAAGGTGCAATCCCTGCTGGGCAGCTTCAGTCGCGCCAATCCGAGCGGCTTTCATCGCGCGGATGGTGGTGGCTATCAGCTGTTGGCGGAGACGCTGATCCAGGTCGATCCGCTCAACCCGCAACTGGCCGCACGCCTTTCCACCGGCTTCAATGGCTGGAGCCGCCTTGAGGAAGGCCGCAAGGTCAAGGCGCAACAGACGCTGGCGAGGCTGGCTGAACGCGAGTCCAACTCGCGTGGCCTGGCCGAAATGCTTTCCCGATTAATCGCCTCATAATCGTGCGGCGGATGGCGATCCGCAGGATACCGGGTGATCAGTATTGGAATCCCCAGATCCCTCCCTGGCCAGGCTTGCCGCAACAGCACCCGATATATGTGGCGCTTAATCGACGGTTAACCCGCCGGCGCTAAGCTGGGCATATATCGAACCGGACGGTACTGCCATGATTCGCCTTTTCGCCATCACCGTTGCGCTGCTGTTGCTGGGCGCCTGCGCCTCCACGTCGCGCTACCATCAAGCTGAGGTTGGCAGCGGAGACTACTACTACTCGGATTCTTCGGGCTACTACGATCGCTCGGGCGACGCGTCGTCTCTCTATTGCTCGGGCGACAGCCGCTATGCGCCGTACGACCCATATGGCTACAGCGATTGCAGCACGCTGGGCTCGCAATGGATAGGACCGTACGGCTACCAGGACGCGTGGTTGGGCTGGGGCTACCCCTACACCTATTACAACAACCCCTACCAGGCTTACGGAAGTCGCTTGAGCGGATCGCTGTGGCTCGGCTTTGGCATCGGTTCCTCGTGGGGCTATCCGGGCTATTACAACCCGTGGTTCGGCCCGTGGTGGCCCTATGCCGTGACCTATCCCTCGCAGCGCCGGTACTTTCGCAACCGCCAGGGCCTTCATCGCGAACAGGCACTGCAGGCCAGCAGGCCGCGTTACCGACGCACCACGTCGTCCACCGGACTCACACGGTCCCCGGGCGTACAGCGCCGGACAGGCGAGATGAGGCGTTCGGTCGGCCTGCAACGCCGTACCAGCACAGCTCGCCCGGTCTCTGGTCGCACCACGCCGGGGTCGACGCCGACGCCGTCACGCAGCCTGCCTCGTGGCCGACCTGCGGCGGGTATTCCGGTCAATTGGCCAGTTGGCCATCGCGCGTCACAGCCGGTCCAGCGTGCGGTGCGACCGGGGCGCCCGTTGCCGCAGCAGCCGCGCATGGTGCCGCGTGAGCCATCTGCCTCCGTGCCATCGGCAGGGAATGACGCCAGGATCACGCGCCACAATGTGCTCAGCGTGCCTGTGTCCAGCCGTCCGGCAGCACAGCCACGCAGCCAGCCCATGCCGGTGCAGCGCAGCAGGCCTGCGGCGCGTCCGGTGCTGCACAGCGTGCCAGCGCGGCCCGTAGTGCGGTCGCGCGCTGCAGCCGAAGCCCTTCCGGCACCGGCACCGCGCGCTTCGCACGGCAGCAATCGTTTCATGCACAGCAGCATGCCGCGCGGACGGCCGCAGCAGAAGGATTGAAAGGGGCTGGTGGGCGTGCCGCTGGGCGCAGCAGGCCATCGCTTGCGAGAGTGAGATGAGGCGCCTGGGAGCCTGCGTACCTGTCTTTCCCGGGCCGGGAGTGCCTGTCTTCGACGGCTTCAATTCAGGCAAGCGCCGCTACCGGCAGGACGGCAGGGCGCTTGCGCCGGTAGAATCTGCCCGGCAGCAGTCTGGGGAACGCCTCAGGCCGGAATGCGGCTGAGCACGTGAGCGACCTTCTCCAGACGCTTTTTCAAGGAGACGATGTTGCTGTTGTCAGTCTGCTCTGGTTGCTGCTCGCGCACATCTTCGATTTCCATTTCCAGACGCGCCATTTCGATCATCAGATCATGGCGGACGAACAACGGATTGACCTGAAGGGATTCGAGTTCTTTGGTATCTACGGCAGTTGCTGTGTTCATGATGACCCCCTTGGAGGCGATTTTCGCTGAGTCAATTAGTCACATGCATAGTCCGTGCCAAGTTCACACTTTGGCAGGAGGACGCCGTTCATACGCTTGCTTGACGCAGCGCGTCGCTACCTGCCGGATTCGGTCACACGGAGCGGAATTTGTGATGCAAGTCGCATTCTCCAGACGGCTTCGCATGTAACTTTAGTCATATGCGACGCGGATGCGACCGCGCGCATCGGTTACTGGCGCCCGATTATTGATCTCTTTATGGAATACCCCCTGTTCTTTGAGGTCAGCGGGCGCCAGTTCTGTTTCGGCACAGGCGAATGTCATTCCCTGCCCGCAAATAGAATCGGCCCCGATTGGGGCCGATGGTGCTTCCTCCCGACGGCGCGCGGCCGGCCCCTGAATTCCGACCTCGACGCGCTCGCAGCATCTGCGCCGTCGGGAGTGCAATTTATAGTAAGCACAAAGCGTGCCAACTATTGCACCACGAAATCTTTTACACTGCGCACTGGCCGGCGATCGGTCAGAAGTGAGCGGTGAGCAGTGCAGTGACCGGCCTCCCGCTCACCGCTGACGGCTTACCGCTCGTTTATTTATGATATCGCGGCCATGGGCCAAAGAAATCAGCGTCATGGCCACCGGGCCGTGGTGAGAAATGAATACGGGTACCCATGAACAGCGAAATGCAATTTGATGTCATTGTGGTGGGTGGCGGGCATGCCGGCACCGAAGCCGCGCTGGCAGCAGCGCGCAGCGGTGCGCGCACCCTGCTATTGACCCAGAATATTGAGACCATAGGGCAGATGAGTTGCAATCCGGCCATTGGCGGGATCGGCAAAGGTCATCTTGTCCGGGAGATTGACGCCCTGGGCGGCGCCATGGGCCAGGCGGCCGATCGGGCAGGCATCCACTGGCGGCGCCTCAATGCATCCAAGGGCCCAGCCGTACGCGCTACACGATGCCAGGCCGATCGTGCTCTGTACAAGGCCGAGGTGCGGCGCATCGTGGAACACCAGCCGGGATTGTTCGTGTTTCAGCAAAGTGTTGATGCGTTGCTGCTTGATGACGCGCAAGTGACTGGAGTTTTGACCCGCATGGGCCTGAGCTTTGCCGCGCGAAAGGTGATCCTCACCACGGGAACATTTCTCGATGGCCGAATTCATATCGGCGAAAGACAGTTTGGAGGCGGGCGAGCTGGTGATTCGGCGGCGACCACCCTGGCCCGCCAGCTTCGTGGCCTGCCCATGGCAGAGGATCGACTCAAGACCGGAACGCCGCCCCGCATTGATGGGCGAAGCATCAATTACGCCGGTCTGGCTGAACAACGCGGTGATTCGCCCTTGCCAGCGTTCTCGTTCATGGGTGCCGACGAGCAGCGGCCGCGTCAGACCAGCTGCTGGATTACCCATACCAACGCACGCACTCATGATCTGATTCGTGCGGGACTTGACAGGTCTCCCCTGTTCAGCGGGCAAATACAGGGTGAAGGGCCACGTTACTGCCCTTCCATCGAGGACAAGGTCGTCCGCTTTGCTGACAAGGACTCGCACCAGATCTTCATCGAGCCCGAGGGCCTCGATACGACGGAGATTTACCCCAACGGGATTTCGACCTCGCTGCCATTTGACCTCCAGCTGGCGCTGGTACGTTCCATCCGCGGCTTTGAAAACGCGCATATCACGCGCCCCGGGTATGCGATTGAATACGATTACTTTGATCCGCGCGGGCTGCATCCATGGCTGGAATCGAAGTATGTGGCCAACCTGTACCTCGCCGGCCAGATCAACGGCACCACCGGGTATGAAGAGGCCGCCGCCCAGGGTCTCCTGGCGGGGCTCAATGCCGCGCTGGCGGTTCGTGGCGAGCCCCACTGGTGGCCGCGGCGCGACCAGGCGTATATCGCTGTCCTGGTTGATGACCTGATCACCCATGGCACACGCGAGCCGTACCGCATGTTCACATCACGTGCCGAATATCGTCTGCTTCTGCGTGAAGACAATGCTGATCTGCGACTGACCGAGGAGGGCCACCGGCTGGGCTGCGTTGATCAGGAGCGCCATGATCGGATGATACAGAAGCGCGAAACCCTGGAATCGGAACAGGCCAGGCTGGACGGCATGCACCTTTCGCCCGGGAACACCGCCGGAGCCGCACTCAAGGAAACGCTGGGTATCGAACTGTCACAGGAATCGACCTGTCTGGCGTTGCTGCGCCGCCCCGAACTCAGTTATGCACGCCTGATGTCAGTCCCTTTGCTGGGCCCTGGCATCGCGGATTCGGAGATTGCCGAGCAAATCGATATTCAGGCCCGCTACGCCGGCTATCTGAAGCGGCAAACCCGGGAGATCGAGCGCCAGCAGCACATGTCTGATCAGGCCATTCCCGTCGACTTCGACTACGACACGATCAACGGCCTGTCCAGCGAGGTACTTGGCAAACTGAAGGACGTACGCCCGCACGACATCGCTCAGGCCCAACGCATCAGCGGCATGACGCCCGCAGCCATTTCCCTGCTGCTGGTCCACCTCAAGCGTCAGCAGGCGGCTTGATTGCCGGGACTCGGGACTCGGGACTCGGGACTCGGGACTCGGGACTCGGAAGTCGGAAGTCGGAAGTCGGAAGTCGGAAGTCGGAAGTCGGAAGTCGGAAGTCGGAAGTCGGAAGTCGGAAGTCGGCAAAAGCATACCACTGCCCCCTATCTAGCAAGCCCCTAAGTTAGGGGCGATTCGGGCCGCAGGCACGAATGGGGTGTGGAGAATTATGCCGGGGCCCGGAACTTTGCGCAGAGAAGTTCTGGGGACAGCCATGCCGTGCGTGGCTATGGCAAGCATGCCTGCCCGCGCTACTTGCCACCGGCCTTGTTGAACATGGCCTCGGCGTCGCTGTGCAGCGAGCGCACATCCCTTTGCGACATTTTGCTGGTCTTGCCATTCGCCTCGACTTCATTCAGAACAAGGTCGCCATCACTGCCCCAACCAGCGCGCTCGATGGAACTCGGGGTGGCACCGGCCTTTTTCATGTCCTTGCGAATCACCACCCAGGGCTTGCCATCCTTGTAGGCATAGTCGCTTCGGGTCCGCCCATTGGTATCGAAATTGTCCTCGATATCCACCACGAACTGGACATGGTTGTTTTTCTTGAAGATCTGCCACGCTCGTGAGCTGTGCTCGCCAAGGGAGGTGCCCTTGGAGATCTTCATGCCACCAAGCTGACCCTGCAGCTCGCGGAATGCAGCTAGCATCTTTTCGCTCGCTGTCGGTTCGGGAATGAGGTTGATGCTCACCTCGCTGGGCTTGCCCTTGGTCAGGACCTGCTGCTGCAGCGGCATGGTGTAGCGACGGTCGCCATCGGTGATATCAGCAACAATGATCAGGATGTCGTCCGGCACCACGCGATTCGGGTTGAATTCAAGGCGGAAGCTCACCGGAAACTGACCCAGCGGCTGGATTGTCTTGTTGGCAATGGGTACCGACGGCTGCTGGCTGATGTCCTCCAGCGTCAGCTCCAGCTTGGCGTTGCTTGAAATGCTCTTTGCACGTGCAACGCCCGGCTGCAACTGAACCGTGCCAGTGATGACATTGTCCGGTGTCGCGGGCATGGTGTCCTGATTTGCCTCGCCGCTCGAAGAGGCGGGTTGTGATCCGGAGTTGCACGCACCCAGAACAAGGGTCAGGGGGATCAGCAGCAGTGCAGTCTTGCGCATGGTGTCTTCCTCATTTTCTCAAGCGTGCCAAGCGAGCGGCATGGGTATGCCGTACGGCTTTTTTTGACAATACAGACCTGCCAGCATAACTGCTGGGCGGCTTTTTGCCTATAGCGCGCACCACATTTTGGCTTTGCAGCTGTGTTGCAGCGTGCACTTGATGCCCGTGCGACGGTTTTTGATCCGGCAATAAAAAAGCGCCACCCCGGAGGGTGGCGCCTTCAAAGACCTTCTATCAGTCCGTGTTACGTTCGCGCGTCAGTAGTCGTAGGACACCGAGAAGCGCACGTAACGCGGGCTCTGGTAGTAGAACGGCCGATGGTACGTATTGCTGATCGTGGTCGAATCGGAGAAGCGGGGATGCAGTCGAGGATCCGTCTGAACAACCGTCTGCTCGTCAGTCACGTTGAACACATCCATCTTGAACGCAAGCTTGTTGTCCGCAAAGTTCGGGCGGTAGGCAATGCTCAGGTCAAGCCGCTTGACCCACGGGTTGAAGTGCTCTCCCGGAGGGGACGGCTGACCACGGCACCAATGGTAATGGTTGCCGTAGCCGTAGCCCGGGTTGGTGTTGTTCGGATCGGTTCCGAAAGTGCCAAGACACTCCGCCGGGGAACCCGACTGCACCAGCATGGTACCGGACACCAGCCACTCAGGCGTGACCTGCCAGGCGCCATACGCCTTCAGCTGATGGCGACGCATGTTGGACAGGTAGCCACGTGCGTGATCCATGAGCTGCCAGTAGTCCCAGTCCTCGGTCACCGAGATGTCGCCCTGACCGAAGTCGGAACGGACCTGGCCCTCGGTATTACCCCAGCTGCGGGCGAAGGTGTAGTCGATACGTCCCTGCCAGGTACCGTCGAACGGATGCTCGAGGTACATGTCCAGCGCGTAGTAGTCACGCTGCGCATCAGGCAGTTTGTAATCCTTCTGGGTAACAGTGACGTATGCCGGATCGCCACCGTTGGCCGAGGTGACCTTGTAAGTATTGTCGCGGTTCGGGTTGAACAGGCGGCAATACGGGTCGGCCCAGTTGTAGTTGTCGGTGTTGTAGCCCTGGGCCTGCATCACGTCACGCAGAGTGCGCGGATCGCACTCGTCGTCGATCAGCGTTCCGAGGGTGCGGTAGGTGAACTTGGCACCGTAGGTCCAGCTCGGGCCCCAGGTCTTGTCGAAGCCGAGGATGAACTCGTCCTGATACTGAGGCTTCAGGGTGGTCGAGGTCACCGTGTTCGGATCTGGCGCCTGGCCGAACTCGCCGTTGGACGACACTTCGCCTGGAGGACCCGCACCGTCGACGCCGCCCACCGGAGTCAGGCCGGTCGGCTCGCCGTTGGAATCGATGCCGGTGTAGGTGAAGTACTCGTTGGTGTAGTACGAACCAGATGCGGCACGCTCACCCGTGGCCTGAGGCAGCGCCAGATAGTAGCGACCGGCATTGCCGTAGACCTTCAGCGAAGAGTCGCCCATCACGTCCCAGCTGAAGCCCACACGCGGCTCCCACTGGTTCTTCTCGTCGACGAACTTGTTGCCGTCGGCGTTGCTGTTGCTGAAGTGGTCGTTGCGAATACCCAGATGCAACAGCAGGTTCGGGCGTGACCTGCCACTTGTCCTGCAGGTAGTAGGCCTTCTGGTCGGCCGACATGCTGGTCACGGTGCTGTAACGGACCTTGGAAACGTAGTAGCCATTGCCACCCGGGGCACCGACGCCGACTGCGGCGTTGATCGGAGCAGTCGGATCGGAGTTCACGCCATAACTCCAAGTGTAACCCGGACCCGTGGTATCCACACCCTGATCGGAAGCTGCGTAACTCAGGTTGTCGATACCAGCTTCCAGGAGGTGATCGCCGAGCTGGTAGTCGAGGTCGACGCGCAGGCTCTTCGAACGCTGAGTGGCGCTGCCGACACCGAATGTGGACACCGGCTGGGCATTACGGATTCGAGCACCACCAGTGATACTGGGATCCTGATTTTGAGCGCCCCCGATATATGGCACATCGTAACTGGTGGGCAGGAACGACGGATTACCAGCATCGGTGTAACCGTACAACACGCTCAGTGTGGCCGCGTCGCTAAGATACCCGGTGTAATGGAAGATCTTGGTATCGGTGTTGTAGACGTCGTACGGCAGCCCGGAAGGAGCGCCGGTGGCGGAATGGGTGTCGCTGTTCCAGTCGTACTCGACACCGTAATAGTTCGGGCTGACACCCTTCTGGTTACCCTTGAGCTCGGTGAACTCGAGAATGTTGTTCTCGTTGATGTTCCAGTCGAGCTTGCCGTACCAGTTGGTGGCATGGGAGCCGGTGAAGTCGACCTTGCCCGTGTTCTCCGAATAGACATGCTTGTCCTTGCGATCGGTCTGCTTCGGCAGCAAGGTAGAAGAACAGGGTGTCCTCGACAATCGGACCACCGACATAGGCCGAGTACTGCGTCTCCCAGCCCTTGTTCTCATTGCGGTACTGATACAGGTCACCGGCTGCTTGCTGGGATCGTTGAATGCTTCGCCGGGCTGCAGCTGGACGTTCGGGTACAAAGTATTCTTGCGGGTCGGAACGCATCGAACGCGGGGTCCACACATACTGGCCACCAAAGTGCCACTCGTTGGTGCCGCGCTTGCCGACCTGGTTGATCACGCCACCGTCGGCGCGACCGTACTTGGCGCTGTAGCCGCCGACCAGGTTTTCTTGCTGGGCGATGGTGCCATAAGGAAGCTGGTAGCTGGCACCGGTGAAGGTGTACAGCTGGGTAGTGTTGTAACCGTTGACGTAGTAGGCGTTCTCAGTGGCGCCGGCGCCGGCGAATGTCACCGTGCGGCCAAAGAATCCGCTGCCCGCCACCGTGCCCGGAGCCAGCAGCGCGATCGACTCGGCGTTACGTGCGACCGGCAGACGTTCCAGCTGGGCGGCGTCGACGGTGAAGCTCGAGGTGACGCTGGTCACGTCGATGGACGGCAGGGCGCTGGCGCTGACCTGCATGGCGGCCAGTTCCTGAGCGTTCTCGGAACCGGAGGCGAAGTCGACCTCGGTGCCGGCACCAACGCTCACCTTGACGTCCTTGCGGGTGGAGACGACTGCGCCGTCTTTCATCAGCATGACCGAGTAATTGCCGACCGGCAGCGCGCGAATGGAATAAGCTGCCGTCTGCGCCGACGGTCACGGTGCGGGTGGTGCCCGAGTCGCTGACGACGCGCACGGTCTGGCCGGCGCGCGGCGGATTACCACCGATCTGGCCACTGGTGGACTGGGCGATGGCCGCGCCACCCGTAAGACCCAGGCCAACGGCCAGGGCTACGGCGAGGGCATTGCGACGAATTACCGCCCTGCCATTCTTCGTAGGTTTGTTTATCACAATGATCTCCTCGGATCTGTATCAAAAAGGCCTCAAGTGGCCGTGGTACTTAGTGCAGCGACCTGATCTTGCCCGGCCACTTGGTACGCCATGGCGACAGACATCAGTTTCGGAGGCGGGGTGACTGGCCCCGTGCCGAGCCTGCGGTTTGTCGCTACAGCGAATTCTTTTGTTGCAGACGACCAACCCGAATACGGCAGAGCCCCTGCAATCAATACCGAAAGTAACGCCGCAGCTAACGTTCTGTCAACACTTTCTTAGCGGCTTGTTCCCCATTGGCACCGGTGGATTTCATGAAATTTTTACGCAGTGCATCACAAAACCCGTACTGGGCATGAAAACCCGTCTGTGCGGGGGCATTTCCTGTACCGAGCATTGGTGCGGTGCAGCAAAAACCTGCGCTCGCCGCTTTGTCAGGCATGCAGCTGCCCGATGTCCGCGATGGCCATGAAACGCGCGTGCAGGTCAGCCAGCAAGGCCAGGCGGTTGTGACGCAAGGCTGGATCGTCGACCATCACCATGACCTCATCGAAAAAGCGATCCACTGGCTGCTGCAATCCGGCCAGGCTCTTCAGGGCGCCGGTGTAATCGCCCTCGGCACAGCGCTCGTTGCTGACGCGACCGCGCTCTGCAACGGCAGCAGCCAGGACCCGTTCCGCATCATGCTCGAACAGCGCCGCGTCGACGTTCCCCGACATGTCTGCGGCCAGATCATCCTGTTTGCGCAGGATATTGGCAACCCGCTTGTTGGCTGCAGCCAGGCTGCCGGCTTCTGGCAGGCGAGCGAATTCGGCCACCGCGCGCAGACGGCGGTCGAAGTCTGTCAGGGTGCGCGGCGCCACCGCCAGCACGGCCTCGAACTGTTCGGTCGCAAAGTCCTGCTCGGCGTAGTAGCCGCGCAAACGATCGAGCACGAACTCGTGAATGGCCTCGGACAGTGCGGCGCGTCGGCGCCCGGCATCGAGCGTCGGCGTCTTGCCGCCCTTGCCTTTATTCAGACCGGCAGCGAGTGCCTGATCGGGAATCAGCTCCAGTGCCTCGGTCAGGGTGGCAGCCAGGTCGATATCCAGGCCACCTTCGATCAGGGTGCGGCCCAGGCCGAGCGCGGCCCGTCTGAGCGCGAACGGATCCTTGTTGCCGGACGGCTTCAGGCCCACCGCGAAGATGCCGGCCAGCGTGTCCAGGCGTTCGGCCACCGCCAGCACCTGTGCCAGCTTGCCGTCGGCTATCGGGTCGCCGGCTTGACGCGGCCTGTAAAAGTGATCAAGTGCCTGCGCGATGTCGAGCGGCTCGCCCTGCTGGCGCGCGTAGTAGTAGCCCATCGTGCCCTGCATCTCGGGAAATTCGCCGACCATGCGCGTGGCCAGGTCGCACTTGCACAGTGCGGCTGCGCGGGTCGCCTGACCGGCATCAACACCGACGCGATTGGCGATCACGCGCGCCAGCTCGGCCACGCGTGCGCACTTGTCCCATACGCTGCCCAGCGACTGCTGGTAGGTGACCTGCTCCAGATCGGCGCGATAGTCTTCAAGCGGCTTCTTGAGATCTTCCTCGTAGAAGAATCTGGCGTCGGCGAAACGCGGACGGATGACGCGCTCATAACCCTGGCGGATGATGGCCGGGTCCTTCGATTCGATGTTGGCGATGCCGAAGAACCAGGGACTGAGCTTGAACGCACCCGACTCGCCCTCGCCAGCTTCGGCACTGCGAGAATAGGTGGCGATGAAACGTTGGTCGACCTCCATGGTGGTGGTCAGGACCGGCGCCGGCAGCTCGAGATAGGCCTCGTCGAAGCGGCACAGGATCGGGTGCGGCCACTCGGTGATGTTGACCAGTTCGCGCATCAATGGCGCATCGAAGCCCGCCGCCGGCATGGACAGATCGAGCCCCTCGCTCCTGGCTATCAGGCGGCACTTGTCATGGATGGTCCTGGCGCGGCTTTCCGCATCCACATCCACACAGGCCAGGCGCAGGGCCTCGACCCAGCTGTCGGCGTCAGCCACGTGCACCGGCGTCGGATGATGGAATCGGTGACCGCGAGTTTGCCGGCCGCTGGCAAGCCCCATGAGTTCAAGTTCGATCACGGCATCGCCATGCAGCACCACCAGCCAGTGCACCGGGCGCACGAAGCTGTAGTCGTGATCGCCCCAGCGCATCGGCCGCGGAATCGGCATGGCCTTGATGGTTGACGCCATGATGCCCGGCAACAACTCGGCCAGCGCCTTGCCCGGTTGCACGGCCCGATACACGAACCATTCGCCCTTGTCGGTGGCCATGCGCTCCAGCGCATCGGGCTCGACACCGCAGGATCGTGCAAACCCCTGCAGCGCCTTGCCCGCCGACCCGTCCTCGTTCAGTCCCGCCTGTACCGACGGACCCCGCCGCTCGACGCTTTGCTCCGGCTGCAGACCCGCTACCGCGGGAATGCGTACAGCCAGGCGGCGCGGCGTGCTGAATGCGCGTGCTGCGTCGGTATCCGCATCGATGCCGGCTTGTTGCAGGCCGTCACAGATACCGGCAAGAAAGGCACTGGAAAGCGCATCGAGTGCAGCCGGTGGCAGCTCCTCGCAACCCAGTTCGATCAGCAGTGTGCGTGCGTCAGTCATGGGCCGTCTCCCCGTCACCAGCTAGGGGCGACAAGACGTCGTCATCCTGGGGCCGCGCGCAGCGCGGAACCCGGGATCCATTATGATTTTCGTATCCGTCACCGTTTTTTTCCGGGGATGTGGATACGCCGAAAATGGATCCCGGGTTCCGGCCTTTGGCCGGCCCCAGGATGACGGTTGCGAGGAATGCCGGGTGCCGGCCTTCGGGCGGCCTTGGGATGACGCGATTCAAGGCGTGCCGGGTGCGCCAGTCGACCGGGTCCGGATGGACGGCTTTCAACGATACGCTCATGCTGACACCTTGTCTTCGTCCCCGTGCCGCAGGCCGGGGAAACCGAGATTCTCGCGCTGCGCCACATAGGCTTCGGCCACCGCACGCGACAGGCTGCGCACGCGCAGGATATAGCGCTGGCGCTCGGTGACCCCGATGGCGCGTCGCGCGTCCAGCAGATTGAAGGTGTGGCTGGCTTTCATCACCTGCTCGTAGGCCGGCAGCGGCAGGCCGGCCTCGACCAGCACCCTGGCTTCGGCTTCGCAGGTATCGAACCAGCCACGCAGTGCCTCGACATTGGCATGCTCGAAATTGTAGGTGGACTGCTCCACTTCGTTCTGATGAAACACGTCGCCATAACGCACCGTGCCGTGTGGTGCCTCGGTCCACACCAGGTCATAGACGCTGTCGACATTCTGCAGATACATCGCCAGCCGCTCCAGCCCGTAGGTGATCTCGCCGGTCACGGGCCGGCACTCCAGTGCCGCCGGCCTGCTGGAAATAGGTGAACTGGGTGATTTCCATGCCGTTCAGCCAGACTTCCCAGCCCAGCCCCCAGGCGCCCAGGGTAGGCGACTCCCAGTTGTCCTCGACCAGGCGCAGGTCATGCACCAGCGGATCGACGCCCAGCGCCTCGAGCGAAGCGAAATACAGTTCGACGATGTTGTCCGGATTGGGCTTCAGAACCACCTGGATACTGGTAGTAGTGCTGCAGGCGGTTGGGATTGTCGCCGTAGCGACCATCGGTGGGCCGGCGGCAGGGCTGCACGTAGGCCGCGGCCCAGGGCTCGGGCCCCAGCGAACGCAGAAAGGTGGCCGGATGGAAGGTGCCGGCACCGACCTCGGTATCGAGCGGCTGCAGCAGTACGCATCCCTGCTCGGCCCAATAGGCGTTCAGGCGCTGGATGATTTGTTGGAAGGTCGGCGCGGACATGCCTGCACTGAGCTGGAACAAAGCGCGTTAGTATAGCCGGACAGGACCTGGCAACTGTAGGCACCACCCAGGGTCGCGCTGCAGCACCTGGCCATGCCGCAGCATGGGCAGCATTTTCCGCCTATAGGGACTCGAATGAACGCACCGCAAGCACATACCAGCACACTG
>CAWDBD010000017.1:0-25441 GCA_963800395.1 uncultured Gammaproteobacteria bacterium | reverse complement strand
GTGCGGAACTGGGCGAGCCCTATCGTGCCTACATGCGGCGCACTCGCCGATTCATCCCGTTCCTATGGTGAACTCGCTGGCGTTCCGCAGCATGTGCTGTTTCAGCTGAGGCCTAGTGGTAGCTGCCCAGTCCAATCACGCCGAAACAGGCAGCCACCAGAAGCAATGCCACTGCCACAATGGAGGCCAGACCCAGCAGCAGGCCACTGCCGGTTTTTGAATGGCCTTTGCCGTACATGAGCACGGCCAGACCGATAATGATCAGTTCGGGCAGGAAAAGCCCCAGGGGAGCAAAGACCATAAGCAGCAGAGGATGCCCGATTACGGCAATCAGCCAGGCATAGGCGATGCCGGCACCCAGCGACCCCGGTTTGGCGGGCAGCTTCGAGTCGTGCGGACCACTCGTTTGCGGCGGCAGGCGGTGCTGCTGACTCTGGATCATGCGGGGTTTCACTCATGTCGGTGTGTCCTCGAACTTCCGGCTGTGATCGATTTCCGTGCGCAGCCTGGCCAAGCGGTCGGCAAGGTCATCACGATAGAACAGGTTGAACGTATCGAATGGCACAATCTTGCCGTCGGGTTGGGCGATATGTACACAGGATTTCTTGACCGCACGCAGGTCAAAGCTGTGGGCATCGATGAACTGCATGATCAGTACACGGAATACGTTGTCATAGCCCAGACCTTGCGGCGCCTGCACTTGCGGCAGACAGCACAGGAGGTCAGCCAGTGAGCCGGCCTGCGAGTCGGGTGAGTGATTGGTGGCGAAGAGCTCGAACACATGTTCGCGCAGCGCCTCGTCACGTTCCACGACAATGGTATTTCGGCCCTTGGAAACCAGGGTCTCCGGCGACACGAACCGGGTCAGCGGCACAACATCATCGCCCAGTTTCAGTGCGTAGGCCATCGCCAGGCAGTCCGGGTTGCAGGGCACCGGAATGATGTCGTCGGGTTGAAACAGATCGGATTGCTCGAGTATGCGACGCCGTACCTCGGAAAGAGTCAGGCGGTCGGTTTCCGGGTCGTAATTCTGCAAACGGCCAGCGGCCTGAATGGGTTGCACGGTAACGCCGCGCACGCACGGCTGCTGCAGGGCGAAGTCGATGATGTCGCCCAGCTCGCCATCGTTCAGGCCTTTCTTGACGGTGACCACCAGGGTGGTGGAGATGTTGTGGCGATTGAGGTGCTCGAGCGCCTTGAGTCGGATGTCGCGCAGGTTCGCGCCGCGAAGGTCCTGGTGCACGTCGTCACGCAGGGAGTCAAACTGGAGATAGAGTTCGAATCCGGGCATGTAGTCGGCCAGGCGCGCGGCGAACTCGGGTTCCCTGGCGATGCGCAGGCCATTGGTGTTGACCATCAGGTGGCGGATCGGCCGCTCCCGCGCGGCGTCCAGAATTTCGAAGAATTGCGGGTGCAGGGTCGGCTCGCCGCCGGAAATCTGAACCACATCCGGTTCGCCTTCGTTGGCAACAACGGCATCGAGCATGAAGGTGATGCTTTCAAGATCGCGGAAACCGCGACGATGCGGACCGCTATCCGCGTAGCAGATCGGGCAGCGCAGGTTGCAGTGATCGGTGACTTCGATCAGGGTCAGGCAACTGTGCTGCATGTGTTCGGGGCAAAGACCGCAGTCGTAGGGGCAGCCCCATTTCTGCTCGGTATTGAAGCGCTGCGGCAGTTCCGGGGGCTTGATGAAGACCTCGCGACACTTGCGGTAGTAGTCGGCATCATCGGAAATCAGGACCCGCGAGCGACCATGATGTGGGCACCATTTCTCCAGGTACACTCGGTCGTTCTTGATCAGCACCTTGGCTTCTACCCGGCGCAGGCAGTCGTTGCATATCGACACAGCGCTGTCGTAGAACAGGTACGGCCTTACCTTGGTGCCCATCGAGTGCTCCTCCCCAAAGACATGACCTGCACGACTCGCGGAAGGTCCCGGGCATAGTAGACCAGGCCGGCCAGGCAGAGGTATTGCAGTCCGCTCAGGCCTCCGGGCCAGGCGTAGAACACCGGCTTGATGAATTCCACAAGCAGGCGGAATGCGAGGTAGCCGATCATGAATGCACGAAAACGGTCGCCGGGAACACCGAATGCCGGTTTTCGCCAGTGGATCCAGGCGTAGAGCGCCATCAGGAAGGCAATCTCGTAGAGCTGGGTCGGATGCCGGGCCAGGCCATCACCAAAATCAACGCCCCAGGGCAAGGCCGTTGGCAGGCCGTAGGTGTGATCTCCGAGCCCCGCCAGGAAGCAGCCAATCCGACCGATGCACATGCCGGCGGTCAGCGGCAATACAAACAGATCACCGGTGGATTGCCGCACACCGGCCGCCATCTTGCTCAGTTCCACCCCGATCAGGCCACCCAGAAGCGCCCCGATGATGGATTTTCCGGCCAGCAACTGCCGCCAATCGGGAAAGTCGGCGAACGCTGTCAGCGGATCATCCACCCAGTACGAGAATTTCGCACCCAGGGCAGCCCCGACAACGGCGCCGATGGCAATCATCGCCGCATGGTCGCTGTCGGCAAGAGGTGTGGAAGCCTGGCGCCGTCGTTGCCACAGGAACAGCTGAAAACCGACCGAATAGGCCAGTACTTCGAACAGCGTGTGCAGGCCCACTGGCGACATGGCGGGCAGGGTTCAATCCCGGCACGATGCGTCGAGGGGGCGGCGAGAGACGCCCCGTGATGTCAAGTCAGGCCAAATCCGACAGGATATTTTCATGCGCCCGATTGTAGCCTCTGCACCGGTTCTGGTGGACACTGCGCCGACTCGGATTTACAATTGCATCCCGCCCGACACCCCATTTCCGCGAGCGCATCCAGGCCTCCTCATGAAGCCTGAACGCGCCGCTGCACCTAGATAAGGCGGCCCTATGAATCCAGCCCTGCTGGTACTTGAAGATGGCAACGTGTTCCGCGGACGCGCCGTGGGCGCCAGCGGCTGCACCGTGGGCGAGGTGGTTTTCAATACCGCCATGACCGGCTATCAGGAGATCCTCACCGATCCGTCCTACGCGCGGCAACTGGTCACCCTGACCTCGGCGCATGTCGGCAACACCGGTTGCAACGATGTCGATGCCGAGTCGGATCAGATCCATGCGGCCGGCCTGATCGTGCGCGATGTGCCGCGCCTGCCATCGAGCTGGCGTCAGCAGCAGAGCCTGCCCGACTATCTGCGTGAAGGTGGTGTGGTTGCCATTTCCGATATCGATACCCGGCGCCTGACCCGCATCCTCAGGGACAAGGGTTCGCTGAAAGGCTGCATCATGGCGGGCGAGGCGATTGACGAAGCCGATGCGCTGGCTCGAGCACGCGCCTTTCCGGGGCTGGACGGCATGGATCTGGCCAGCGAAGTGAGTATCGGCGAAGCCCGCGACTGGCGCGCCGGCAGCTACGATCTGGATGCGCAGACCTTTGCGCAACCCGACGACGCAATTTGACGTGGTTGCCTACGATTTCGGGGTCAAGCGCAATATCCTGCGCCTGCTGGCCGATGCCGGCTGCCGCATCCACCTGGTGCCGGCGCAGACCCCGGCAGCGGACGTGCTGGCCATGCAGCCCGATGGCGTCTTCCTGTCCAATGGTCCGGGCGATCCTGCGGCCTGCGATTACGCCATTGCGGCCACCCGGACCCTGATTGACAGCGGTATTCCCCTGTTCGGCATCTGCCTCGGCCACCAGCTGATGGCGCTGGCACTGGGCGCAAAGACCCTGAAGATGAAGTTCGGTCACCACGGCGCCAATCATCCGGTCAAGGATCTGCAAGACGGGCGCGTACTGATCACCAGCCAGAACCACGGCTTTGCCGTCGACCCCGACAGCCTGCCCGCCAACGCCCAGGTAACGCACCGCTCCCTTTTCGACGGCTCGTTGCAAGGCTTCCGCCTCACGGACCGCCCCGCATTCTGTTTTCAGGGCCACCCCGAGGCCAGCCCGGGTCCTCATGATATCCGGTATCTGTTCGAGCGATTTACAGGAGCAGTTTTATCCGCGAAGGACGCCAAAAGCGCAAAAAAGAGCTAGAAACCGCGGCAAATGAGGCACATGGGCATGTCGCAGGGCAGGGTGTCCACGAAGAAGGCGAAGACTGCAAGAGAGAGTGTGAAAGCGTGGCACAGGAATGGTTGACTTGTTTGCCAAGGAGGCGCGGACATGAACGAAAATACGTCAAGGCGGGTGATCGGGTGTGCGGTGCGTGTCAGCAAGGAACTCGGACATGGATTCCTGGAGAAGGTATATGAACAGGCGCTGGCGATGGAACTTGCAGAAGACGGGATCCGGTTTGAGAGGCAGAGACTGCTGCCAGTTCGATATCGGGGACGAGTGATTTCTGAATATTGTTGTGACTTTATTGTAAACGACGAGCTGTTGCTGGAGTTGAAAGCAGTATCGAGACTGACTCCAATTCATGAGGCTCAATTGATGAATTATCTGAAGGCAACCGGTGTCACTGTAGGCTTGTTGCTGAATTTTGGAAGGCCAAAACTGGGTATCAAGCGAATCGTCAACAACTACGACGATGGATCCGCCATCTGAGTATCAACTGCTTTTCTTCGCGTCCTTCGCGTCCTTTGCGGAAAATTAGCTCTTATGCCAAAACGCTCCGACATCAAATCCATTCTCATCATCGGCGCCGGTCCCATCGTGATCGGGCAGGCCTGCGAGTTCGATTATTCGGGTGCGCAGGCTTGCAAGGCGCTGCGTGAGGAGGGGTTCCGGGTGATCCTGGTCAACTCCAATCCGGCCACCATCATGACTGATCCGGAAATGGCCGACGCCGTCTACATCGAGCCGATCACCTGGTCGATGGTGGCGCGCATCATCGAGAAGGAACGGCCCGATGCCCTGTTGCCGACCATGGGCGGACAGACCGGATTGAACTGTGCGCTGGAATTGGCCGACGAGGGCGTGCTGGAGAAATACGGTGTCGAGCTGATTGGCGCATCGCGCGATGCCATTCGCCTGGCCGAAGATCGCGAGCTGTTTCGCAATGCCATGACCGAGATTGGTCTGGATTCGCCGCGCTCGGAGATGGTGGGCAGCCTGGAGCAGGCCTGGGATGCGCAGACACGGATGGGCTTTCCCACCATCATCCGCCCCTCGTTCACCATGGGTGGCTCGGGTGGCGGCATCGCCTACAACCGCGAGGAGTTCGAGGCGATCGTCAAGAACGGTCTGGAGCTTTCACCGGTGCACCAGGTGCTGGTGGAGGAATCGGTACTGGGCTGGAAAGAGTTTGAAATGGAGGTGGTGCGCGACCATGCCGACAACTGCATCATCGTGTGCTCGATCGAGAACTTCGATCCGATGGGCGTGCATACCGGTGATTCCATCACGGTAGCCCCGGCACAGACGCTGACGGACAAGGAATACCAGCGCATGCGTGATGCGTCGCTGGCGGTGCTGCGCAAGGTGGGCGTCGACACGGGCGGTTCCAATGTGCAGTTCGGGGTGAACCCGGAAAACGGTCGTGTGGTGGTGATCGAGATGAACCCGCGGGTCTCGCGCTCGTCGGCGCTGGCCTCCAAGGCTACCGGCTTCCCGATCGCCAAGGTCGCGGCCAAGCTGGCCGTGGGCTACACCCTGGACGAGCTGGACAACGAAATCACCGGCGGCAAGACCCCGGCCTCGTTCGAGCCGGCGCTGGACTACGTGGTCACCAAGATTCCGCGCTTTGCCTTCGAGAAGTTCCCGGCCACCGATTCGCGTCTGACCACGCAGATGAAATCGGTGGGCGAGGTGATGGCTATCGGTCGCAGCATGCACGAGTCCCTGCAAAAGGCGCTGCGTGGTCTGGAGACTGGCAAGAACGGGCTGGATCCGACCGGTCTGGATCTGGGCAGCGAGGAAGATCTGGCCACCATGCGACGCGAGATGCGTCAGCCCGGGGCCGAACGGATCTTCTACGTGGGCGATGCTTTCCGCGCCGGCTTGAGCCTGGAGCGGGTGCATGAGCTGACCGCCATCGATCCGTGGTTTCTTGCGGTGATCGAGGACATCGTTCTGGCCGAGGGCGAGGTGTCGTCGCAGGGCCTTTCGGCGCTGGATGCAGAGCGCATGCTGGAGCTCAAGCGCCTCGGTTTCTCGGATTTGCGGCTGGCCGCTCTGCTCGAAACCGATCAGGCTGCGGTGCGTCATTTGCGCCAGACCCTGGGTGTGCGGCCGGTGTACAAGCGGGTCGACTCATGCGCGGCCGAATTCGCCACCAGCACGGCCTACATGTACTCGACCTATGAGGAAGAGTGCGAATCTGAGCCAAGCGACCGGCGCAAGATCATGGTGCTGGGCGGCGGACCCAACCGCATCGGCCAGGGTATCGAATTCGACTATTGCTGCGTGCACGCCTCCCTGGCACTGCGCGATGCCGGCTATGAAACCATCATGGTCAACTGCAACCCGGAGACCGTGTCCACCGACTACGACACTTCGGACCGTCTGTACTTCGAGCCGCTGACCCTTGAAGACGTGCTGGAAATTGTCGACAAGGAAAAGCCCGAGGGCGTGATTGTCCAGTTCGGCGGGCAGACGCCGCTGAAGCTGGCGCGCGAGCTGGAAGCGGCGGGCGTGCCGATCATCGGCACCAGTCCCGATTCGATCGATCTGGCTGAAGACCGGGAGCGCTTCCAGCAGATGATCGAGCGTCTGGGTCTCAGGCAGCCGCCCAACCGCATTGCCCGCAGTGCCGAGGAGGCCCTGACCCTGGCGCGCGAGATTGGCTATCCGATGGTGGTGCGCCCCAGCTACGTGCTGGGTGGACGCGCCATGGAAATTGTCTATGCCGACGAGGATCTCGAGCGCTATATTCGCGAAGCGGTGCGTGTGTCGGAGTCCTCGCCAGTGCTGCTGGACCGTTTTCTCGATCATGCCGTCGAGGTCGATGTCGATATCATCGCCGACAGCGAAGGTGGCGTGCTGATCGGCGGCATCATGGAGCACATCGAGGAAGCTGGCGTGCACTCGGGTGACTCGTCGTGCTCGCTGCCGCCGTACTCGCTGTCAGCCGAAATCCAGGACGAATTGCGCCGTCAGGTCATTGCCATGGCCGCCGAACTGAAAGTGATCGGCTTGATGAATACCCAGTTTGCGGTGCAGGGCGACAACGTGTTTATACTGGAGGTCAACCCGCGTGCATCGCGCACCGTGCCCTTCGTATCCAAGGCGACCGGAGTGCCGCTGGCCCGGATAGCAGCCCTCTGCATGGCGGGCATCAGTCTTCAGAAGCAGGGGACCACGCGCGAAGTGGTTCCGAAATATTATTCTGTCAAAGAGGCGATTTTTCCCTTTTTGAAGTTTCACAATGTCGACCCCATCCTCGGCCCGGAGATGCGTTCCACCGGCGAGGTCATGGGCGTGGCGCGAGATTTCGGTGGCGCCTTCGGCCGCGCCCACGAAGCAGCGGGCATTCGCAGGCCGCCGCCGGGCAAGGTGTTCGTGTCGGTGCGCGATGGCGACAAGAGCCGCCTGCTGTCGATTGCGCGTGACATTCTGGAGCGTGGCTACGGTCTGGTGGGCACGCACGGTACAGCCGACTATCTCAATGACCGGGGTGTGCAGTGCGCGCACATCAACAAGGTCATGGAAGGACGGCCGCACATCGTCGACCTGATCAAGAACGGCGAGATCGTGTACATCGTCAATACAACCGAGGGCCGGCAGGCGATCGCCGACTCGTTTTCCATTCGTCGTGAGGCGCTGCATCAGCGCGTCACGTACTCGACCACCATTGCAGGTGCACGCGCACTGCTGCATTCGCTGGACAGCCGCGACGGCAAGCAAGTGCACAGCCTGCAGGAATTGCACAAGGAGCTACAAGCATGAATCGTCCCCCGCTGACCAAGGCTGGTGCGGAGCGACTGCGCACCGAACTCGACCGCCTCAAGCGCGAGGAACGCCCGCGCATCATCGAGGCTATTGCCGAGGCGCGCGCACACGGTGACCTGAAGGAAAACGCCGAGTATCACGCCGCGCGCGAGCAGCAGAGTTTCACGGAAGGGCGCATCAAGGAAATCGAGGGCACACTTTCCCATGCACAGGTCATTGATGTCGCTTCCTTGAAAGCCGCGCCCAAGGTGGTGTTTGGCGCCACGGTGGAACTGTTCGACGAGGACACCGAAAAAGAGGTGACCTACCACATCGTCGGTGACCTGGAAGCCGACATCAAGCACGGCCGCATTGCCGTCAGCTCGCCGATTGCGCGGGCGCTGATCGGCAAGTCCGAAGGCGACAGCTTCGAGTTCACTGCCCCCAATGGCAGCAAGAACTACGAGATCGTCGAAGTGCGATACGGGCCTGCTGATTGATTGCCTTTCGCAATCTGGGCCTGCGGCGCGGGCCACGACTGCTGTTCTCCGGTCTTGATGCGGCCATCCACGCCGGGTGGAGGCTGGCCGTGGTCGGACGCAATGGCTGCGGCAAATCAAGTCTCTTTGCTGCCATCCAGGGCGAACTGGAAAGCGATTCAGGCAGTATCGACCTGCCAGCCGACTTGCGCCTGGCGTCGGTGGCCCAGGAGACTCCCGCGTTGGACGAGCCTGCACTGGATTACGTGCTCAAGGGCGACGAGCAGGCATCGTCTGCCGTGCTGGCAGCCGAACAGGCCGAGGCCGACGGTGATCATCATGCCGCGGCCACGGCCCACCAGCAGATCGAGTCCCTGAACGCCTACGATGCCAGCGCGCGGGCCGGCAAGCTTCTGCACGGTCTCGGGTTTGCGCCGGACACCCATACGCGAGCGGTGGCCGAGTTCTCCGGCGGCTGGCGCGTGCGCCTCAACCTGGCGCGTGCCTTGATGGCACCCTCCGACCTGTTGCTGCTGGACGAGCCCACCAACCACCTGGATCTGGATGCCGTGTTGTGGCTGGAGCAGTGGTTGCGGCGCTACCCCGGTGTGCTGATGGTGATCTCGCATGATCGCGAGTTCCTGGATGCGATTGCCACGCACACCCTGCATCTCGATCAGGGGCAGGGCAACCTCTACAACGGCAACTACAGTGCCTTCGAGCGCCAGCGTGCCGAGCAGTTGCATCAGCAGCAGGCCAGTCATGAACGCGAACAGGCCGAGCGCGCTCATCTCAAGGCCTTCATTGATCGCTTTGGCGCCAAGGCCACCAAGGCGCGCCAGGCGCAATCACGGGTCAAGCGACTGCAAAAGCTGGCCGGTACCGAAGCGGTACGCATCGAACGGCCCTTCCACTTCCGTTTTCCGCAGCCCGCCCGCGTACCCCAGTCGATGCTGAAAATCCTCGACGGCGCCGCCGGCTACCCGAGTGACGCCGACAACGCGCCGGCCTCCCCCGGAGGTGGCGGCAAGGATGAAGCGTCCGGGCCACAGGCGCACATCATCGTGGACCACATCAAGCTGGGCCTGGAGCCGGGCGACCGGATTGGTCTGCTGGGCGTCAATGGCGCCGGCAAGAGCACCCTGGTGCGCAGCCTGGTTGGCGATCTGCCCTTGCTGGCCGGGACACGCACGGCGCACAAGGACCTGGATATCGGCTATTTTGCCCAGCACACGGTCGAAGCACTGGAGTCCGGCAGCAGTCCTTTCGAGCACCTGCGGCAGATGGCTCCGGATGAGAGTGCCCAGCCCTTGAGGGACTGGCTCGGTCGCTGGAACTTTGCCGGTGATCGCGCTTTCGAGGATGTCGACAATTTCTCCGGTGGCGAACGCGCCCGCCTGGCGCTGGCCCTGATCGCCTGGCACAAACCCAACCTGCTGCTGCTGGACGAGCCCACCAACCATCTGGACATGGACATGCGCGAGGCGCTGGCCGAAGCGCTCAACGAATACGACGGCGCGTTGGTGCTGGTCTCGCATGACCGTCATCTGCTGGGCCTGGTATGCGACGATTTCTGGCATGTGGCCGGCGGGCGCGTGCACGCCTTCGATGGCGATCTGGACGACTACGCCGAGTGGTCGCGCAAGCATAATGCCCAGCCCGCATCGAGCAACAAGGCGCGCAAGAACCGCAGCAAGCCGAGTGGCCCGTCACGGCAGCAATTGAAGCAGTGGCGCCAGCAGCAGCGGACTCTGGAAAAGCAGGTCACGCAGATTGATCACAAGCTCAGCGAGATCGAGCAGCATCTGTCCAATCCGGATACCTGGCAGCAGGCCACGGCCGAGCTGGCCGACCTGGGCAAGAAGCAGACCGCCTTGCGTGCAGACAAGGAACGGCTTGAAACCCGGTGGCTTGAAGTGGGCGAGCAGATCGAGCAGGCCGAGACATGAAGCGCCTGCATGTCCTTTTGCCGCAAAGGGACCGCGCCAGCATGGATGCCGAGGCGCTTGGCCGCCTGGCTCGCGCCGACCGTCTGGCCAGCAGCGATCCGGGCCATCTGCAGCTGCTTGGCGACCTGTTCGACTGGCCCGGGACATCGCTGCCGGCCGGGGCGCTGATGCGCGAGCATGTGGCGCATGATGCCGGGCAGGAGGTATGGCTGTGCGCCGATCCGGCCTGGGTCGAGGCCGATATCAACGGCGCCCGCATGATGGCGTGCGGCAACCTGGAGCTGGACCAGAACGAAGCCGAGCAGTTTGCCGCCACGCTGCGGCCTGTTCTCGGCGACATGGGCCTGATGCTGGAACTGACCACGGCAACACGCTGGCATGTGCGTCTGCCGGTCGGTGCCGCGCTGCCGCCGTTCGCGGCGCCCGACCAGGTGCTTGGTGATGATCTGCTGCGGCACCTGGACGGCGCCGGCGAGATGCGTCGCTGGCGAGCCTTGTTTACCACCTTGCAGACCGAGTTGCACCAGCACCCTGCCAATGTCCGGCGCCGCGAACGCGGCCAGCAGCCATTCAACGCCTTGTGGTTCTGGGGTGGTGGCAGCTTGCCCGCATGGGTCAGGACCGGCGTGGAAAGCGTGTTCAGTGACGATCCCCTGGTGCAGGCCATGGCCTCGCGGGCCGGGGCAGCGATGGCGCCACTGGCCCGGTTTGACGAGGCAAGCGAGACGCTTGCTGGTGAGGTGTTGCTTGATCTCGGCCAGCATGCCCTTGGTAGCGAGGCCTGGCGCCAGTTGTTCGGCATGCTCGACCAGCGTCGCGTCGGCGAGCTGCATCTGATGTTTGCCAGCGGCGAGCGATATCGTTTGAAGCGAAGCCATCGCTGGCGCTTCTGGCGTCGCAGGCCATGATCGAACCGCTCATTCGCCGGCGACCTGCCGGTACGGATGATGTGAATTGGCCTGCCAGCATGCCGCGGCTTCTGCAACGACTTTACGCGGCACGCGGGGTTCGCGATCCCGGACAGGTGGATCATCGGCTCGCGCGGCTGATGCGCCCGGACGGACTGGGTGGCCTCGAGCGCGCAGCGGGCCTGCTGCAGGAGGCGATTGCGCAGCAGCGATCCATCCTGGTGGTCGGTGACTACGACTGCGACGGCGCCACCGGTTGCGCGGTTGCCGTGCGCGGCCTGCGCATGCTGGGAGCGCAACAGGTCGATTTCGCCGTGCCCGACCGTCGCCTGCACGGCTACGGTCTCAGCCCCTCGCTGCTCGATTCACTGCCTGTGATGCCGGATATGGTGGTGACCGTCGACAACGGTATTGCCGCCCATTCGGGTGTGGCGGAAGCACGTCGGCGCGGCGCGCGGGTGATCATCACCGACCACCATCTGCCGGCGGCCACGCTTCCCGAGGCCGATGCCATCGTCAATCCCAACCTGCCTGGTGACGGCTTTGCCAGCAAGGCCCTGGCCGGGGTCGGGGTGATGTTCTATCTGTTGCTGGCGTTGCGGGCAAGACTGGACAGCAAGGCCGATCTGGCCAGTCTGCTGGATCTGGTGGCACTGGGTACCGTCGCCGACATGGTGCCGCTGGATGACAACAACCGGATTCTTGTGGCGGCGGGCCTGCAGCGCATGCGCAACGGACGGGCCTGTACCGGTGTTCGGGCGCTGGCCGAGGCGGCCAGTCGAAGCATGGACACCCTGAGCAGTGCCGATATCGGCTTCGCCCTGGCACCGCGCCTCAATGCTGCCGGGCGTCTCGAGAACATGCGCCTGGGCATCGAATGCCTGCTCAGTGACGATCCTGCTGCCGCCACCAGCATGGCGCAGCACCTGTCGGCCATCAATCAGGAGCGCCGGGAGCTGCAAGCGGACATGCTCGCCGAAGCGGAAAAGATCGTGGATACGCTTGCCGATAGCAGTGGCGATGGCGTGGTGGTGTACCAGCCCCACTGGCATCCGGGCGTGGTCGGGCTGGTCGCTTCCCGCCTCAAGGACCGGCTGCATCGACCGGTCGTGGCGTTTGCACCCGCCGGCAATGGTGACGGCACGCTGCGCGGCTCGGCGCGCTCGATTGCCGGCGTGCATGTTCGTGATGTGCTGGTGGCGGTGGCAGCCCGATCACCCGGCCTGATACCCCGCTTTGGCGGACACGCGATGGCGGCGGGTCTGGAACTGGCACAAGCCGACCTTGATCTGTTCGCCGAACATTTTGATGCGGTCATCGGCGAGCTGATTGACGATGACGTGCGTCAGGCCGTGCTCTGGACAGACGGCGAATTGCCCGCAGCCGACATCAGCATGCAATCGGCGCAGGCTGTGCGTTCTGCCGGTCCCTGGGGGCAGGCCTTCCCGCTGCCGCTGTTCGACAACGTGTTTGTGTGCGAGCAGCAGCGCAGCATGGGGCAGGGCGGCAGGCATCGCCGCCTGCGCCTGCGCGATCCGCGCAGCAACCATGTGCACGAGGGCGTGATGTTCAATACCGGCTCGGATCTGCCCATGCAGACTCCGCTTCGCGTGGTCTACGAATTGACCGTCAATGAATGGAATGGGCGTCAAAGCCTGCAATTGCTTCTGCGGCATGTGGCAGAGGCAGTATGATCTGATCTGTTGCCATGCCACGGAGATTCCCATGATCAGAGTTATTGACGACCTGCCGGCCGGTGCCGTCGGCTTCAGCGCCATTGGCGTGGTGACCCAGGAAGACTACGAAGACACGATCATGCCCGCAGTCGCCGCAGTCATCGCCATGGGCGAAGGCCTGCGCCTGCTGTATCACTTCGGTCCCGGATTCGAACGCTTCGATAGCGGTGCATTGTGGGAAGACGCCATCCTCGGCTACCGCCACGCCTTTGAATGGAACCGCATCGCCGTGGTCTCGGACATCGAATGGATCGGTTTTGCCGTACGCGCCATGCACTGGATGCTGCCCGGCAAGGTGCGCCTGTACCCCGACGCGCAAATGTCCGATGCCCGCGCCTGGCTCAGCGAACCCCACAAAGACGATTGAACGAAAAACGCGGGTAGGGTGCTGCTGAGCGCAGCGAAGCGCACCGCGAGGCTTGTCAGGTGCGCGAGAATCTGCTCTGATGCACACATGGACTTCGCTTTCGCCAGCACTGACTCACGCGCCGCACGCCCTGCATGCTGCGCGGATATGGCGTTCGCCAATAATAATCGCGTGAACAATCCGACCGGACATCGGTGGGCCCGCGCGTAGCTGAAACTTGCACGACACGCATTCGAAGGCCCGCCCAGCGCGGGCCTTCGTCGTTTTTGCGCTGCAGATTTTCAATCAAGAGGATGCATCATGTGTTCGATACTGGGGATATTCGATCTGGCTGCCGGGGATGACCTGGCCGCGCTGCGGCGTCGCGCTCTGGCCCTGTCGGCAAGACAGCGGCACCGTGGACCGGACTGGAGCGGTGTGCATGCCGATGACGGCGCGATTCTGGTGCACGAGCGTCTGGGTATCGTTGATCCGGTCAGTGGCGCGCAGCCGCTGCTGTCGCGTGATGGCGAGCTGGTGCTGGCGGTCAATGGTGAAATCTACAATCACGCGAATTGCGCGAGGGGCTGGATTTCGAGTTCACCAGCGGCTCGGATTGTGAAGTCATCAATGCGCTGTATCGCGATGATGGCGCTGATTTTCTGTCACGTCTCAATGGCATTTTTGCCTTTGCCCTGTGGGATCGGGCAGCGCAACGCTATCTGATTGCGCGCGATCCGTTTGGCGTCTGTCCCTTGTACTGGGGGCATGACGATGCCGGTCGTGTGCATGTCGCTTCGGAAATGAAGGCGCTGGCCGATGTGTGCGCCGATGTGGCCGTATTTCCGCCTGGGCATGTGTATGACAGTCGTGATGGCGGTGTGCGGCGCTGGTATCACAAGCCCTGGCGTGAGTATGCGGCAACACAGGGCAAGGCGGTTTCGCCGAAGGACTTGCGGCAAGCGTCTGGAGCAGGCCGTGCATCGTCAGTTGATGAGTGATGTGCCCTACGGGGTACTGTTGTCGGGTGGTCTGGATTCCTCGCTGGTGGCCGCGTGTGCGGCACAGTACGCGCGACAGCGATCGAGGACGGTGATCGCAGCGAAGCCTGGTGGCCGCGGCTGCATTCCTTTGCCATCGGCCTTGAGGGCTCACCCGACCTGGCCGCCGCTGAGCGTGCCGCAGAAGCGATCGGCACGGTCCATCACGGCTTTCGTCTACAGCGTGCAGGAAGGTCGTCGATGCTATTCCCGAGGTCATCCGCCATGTCGAAACCTGTGACGTGACCACGATCCGCGCATCGACGCCGATGTACCTGCTGGCCCGGCGCATCAAGGCCATGGGCGTGAAGATGGTGCTGTCCGGTGAAGGCTCGGACGAGATCTTTGGCGGCTATCTGTATTTCCACAAGGCGCCCGATGCCAGATCCTTCCATGAGGAAACCGTGCGCAAGCTGGACGCGCTGCACAGCTATGACTGCCTGCGTGCCAACAAGTCGATGATGGCCTGGGGCGTGGAGGCGCGCGTACCCTTTCTGGATCTGGAATTTGTCGACCTGGCCATGGGCATGGACGCCGCGCACAAGATGGCCGGGCCGGAGCGCATCGAAAAGGCCGTGCTGCGCGAGGCCTTTGCCGGGGTGCTGCCCGACGAGATCCTGTGGCGCCAGAAAGAGCAGTTCAGCGATGGCGTGGGCTACGGCTGGATTGACTCGCTCAAGGCGCACGCCGAGGCCGTGGTCAGCGATCGCGAACTGGCCAGCGCCGCCTCCCGCTTCCTGCACAACCCGCCGCAAAGCAAGGAGGCGCTGTGGTACCGACGCCTGTTCGAGGAATATTTTCCCGGCACTGCCTGCGCTGCCACCGTCCCGGGCGGCAAGTCCATTGCCTGTTCCACACCCGAGGCGCTGGCATGGGACGCGTCCTTCGCCGCGGCGGCCGACCCGTCGGGGCGGGCGGTGGCGGGGGTGCACCGGGGGGCTTTTTGAGGCGCAACGGCTCCTCTCGCGATGGCGTGTATCCATCCAGGTTTTCTTTTCGTGTGTTGCGTCTGCTGGCGGTCTGCATCTGGCGTGATGAAAGCTTTCACGCCCTACGGGCGCGAGTTCATTTTCTCTGTTTGGCCAGAGAAAACGAACCAAAAGAGAGGCCACCCCTTTTCCGCGCTTTGCGGACATCCTGTCCGCAAAGTCCGCGGCGGCTTGCGGGGTTTTTCGGAGGCACATCCATGTGCCTTCGAAAAACGCGCCGACGTCGTGTCGGCGCCCCTTCGGGCAAGCATTCCCGGCTTCGCTTTGCTCGGCCTGCAATGCAGCCGCAAGCCGTCGCCGCTGCACAGGGGCCCCGGAAGAGCCAGCGCGCATCCTGCGCGCCAAAAGCGTGCGCGCAGCGCACCCAATTGCGGACAGGAGTCCGCCTTGTTTTCTGGGCCCCTGTGGAAGCGGTGGGTGGTGGATGAAAAGGCCCGCAGGGGCAACGACAGGAAGTCGTTGTTGCCCCGGGGTCAAGGGCAGATCCCACACCGCCCGGCAGGAGCGGATGCCACAAGGCACCCGCGCGCCAGCAGGTCAATTTTGCTATGCTGGCCTGCTTTGTCACAATACGTGCTCGCAAGGGGCAAAACACCATGACCGAGACCAATCCATTGCATGCGCAGATTGCGGACCTTCAGGGCCGTGTCGAGTCGCTCAGGGGGTATCTTTGACTACCCGATCAAGAAAGAACGTCTTGAAGAGGTAGATCGCGAGCTGGAAAGCCCCGATGTATGGGACGATCCCCAGCGCGCGCAGGATCTGGGCCGCGAGCGCGCGCGCCTGGAAGAGGTCGTGAGCGGTATCGAGGAGATTTCCTCGGCCCTGGGCGAGGCGGACGAACTGCTGGAACTGGCGGATGCCGATGATGACGAAGCCACGGTCCAGGCTGTAGAAGCGGATGTGGCCGCGCTGGAAAAGCGGGTCGGCAAGCTGGAGTTCCAGCGCATGTTTTCCGGCGAGATGGACACCAACAATGCCTTTGTCGACATCCAGGCCGGTGCCGGCGGCACCGAGGCCCAGGATTGGGCCGAGATGCTGCTGCGCATGTATTTGCGCTGGTGCGAGCACCGCGGCTGGAAGACCGAGATGCTGGAAGTGTCCGGCGGCGATGTGGCCGGCATCAAGTCGGCGACTTTCCGTGTCGAAGGCGACTATGCCTACGGCTGGACCAAAACCGAAATCGGCGTGCACCGCCTGGTACGCAAGAGCCCGTTCGATTCCGACAACCGCCGCCATACCAGCTTCACCTCGGTGTTCGTCAGCCCGGAGGTGGACGACAGCATCGAGATCGACATCAACCCCGCTGATCTGCGCACCGACGTGTACCGCTCTTCGGGTGCCGGCGGCCAGCACGTCAACAAGACCGAATCAGCCGTGCGCATCACGCACGAGCCAACCGGTACCGTGGTCGCCTGCCAGACCGAGCGCAGCCAGCACGCCAACCGTGATCGCGCGATGAAGATGCTGGCGGCCAAGCTGTACGAGCTGGAAGTGCAGAAGCAGAACGCCGAGAAGCAGGCACTGGAAGCCGGCAAGTCCGACATCGGCTGGGGCAGCCAGATCCGCAATTACGTGCTGGACCAGTCGCGCATCAAGGACCTGCGGACCGGGGTCGAGCGCAGCGATACCCAGAAGGTTCTCGATGGGGACCTGGACGAATTTGTCGAGGCCAGCCTGAAGTCCGGGCTTGAAGCCGGCGCCAAGCGTGCCGATGCCTGATCACCTACCCACCACAAGAATACTGCCATGTCTGAACAAACCCAGGGCCCGCAACAGGGCGAGGAAAACCGGCTGATCGCGGAGCGCCGCGACAAGTTGCGCGCGCTGCGCGAGCAGGGCAATGCCTTCCCCAACGATTTCCGGCCCGATGCCCTGGTCGGTGACCTGCAGGCCGAGTTCGCCGATGCGGACGACTGGAGTGCCGAACGCCTGGACGAGACGGCACGTCATGTCAAAGTGGCCGGGCGCATCATGCTCAAGCGTGTGCAGGGCAAGGTCAGCTTCGTGCAGCTTCAGGACATGACCGGGCGGCTGCAGCTGTTCGTGCGCAAGGACGCGATTGGCGAGGATCACTACGCCGAGTTCAAGGGCTGGGATGTCGGTGATATTGTCGGTGCGGACGGAACCCTGATGCGCACGCGCACCGGCGAACTGTCGCTGCGCACCGAGTCGCTGCGTCTGCTGAGCAAGTCCCTGCGTCCCCTGCCGGACAAGTTTCACGGCCTGGCGGATGTCGAGCAGCGCTATCGGCAGCGTTATGTGGACCTGATCGTCACCGAGAAGGCGCGGCAAACGTTTCGTCTGCGCTCGCGCATCATCACGGCCCTGCGCGCATGGCTGGAAGCCGAGCCGCGCCGCTTCATGGAAGTGGAAACGCCGATGATGCATGTCATTCCGGGCGGCGCGACCGCGCGGCCGTTTGTCACCCATCACAACGCGCTGGACATGCAGCTGTACCTGCGGGTGGCCCCGGAGCTGTACCTCAAGCGCCTGGTGGTGGGTGGCTTCGAGCGCATCTACGAAATCAATCGCAACTTCCGCAACGAGGGCGTGTCCACCCGGCACAACCCCGAGTTCACCATGCTGGAGCTGTACCAGGCACATGCCAGCTACATCGAGATCATGGATCTGACCGAAGGCATGGTTCGCGACACGGCGCAGCAGGTGCTGGGTCGGACCGAGACCCCCTGGGACGGGCAGTCGATTGACCTGGGCAAACCCTTCCGTCGCTGGGCGCTGGCTGAAGCCGTGCAGCACCACAACCCGGAGATCACCGACGAAGACTTGCGCGATGTGGCTGCCTTGCGCGGCCATTGTCAGCGCCTGGGCGTGCCGTACAAGAACGATTACGGCTGGGGCAAGCTGTTGCTGGAAATCTTCGAGAAAACGGTCGAACCGACCCTGGTGCAGCCGACCTTTATCACCCAGTATCCGACTGAAGTCAGTCCGCTGGCGCGCGCCTGCGATGATGACCCGGGCGTCACCGATCGCTTCGAGCTGTTCATCGGCGGCAAGGAGATGGCCAACGGCTTTTCCGAACTCAACGATCCCGAGGACCAGGCCGCACGCTTTCGTGCCCAGGTTGCGGCCATGAATGCCGGCGACGATGAGGCCATGCATTTTGATACCGACTACATTCGCGCACTCGAGTACGGCATGCCTCCCACGGGCGGACTGGGTGTCGGCATTGATCGCCTGGTGATGCTGCTCGCCGATGCGCCGTCGATTCGTGACGTGCTGCTGTTTCCGTACATGCGACCCGAGGGCAGCGGCAGCAGGGAGACGGCAGGCGGCAATCGGCAAGGCGACGATCCGGGAGAATCGTGAGATGTGGTATTGCATCATCGGTACCGACAAGCCCGACTCGCTGGATCAGCGCAAATCGGCACGACCGGCGCATCTGGCGCGACTGGAGGCGCTCAAGCAGCAGGGCCGCCTCAAGCTGGCAGGCCCGTTTCCATCTGTCGACAGCGCCGATCCGGGTGCAGCCGGTTTTAGCGGCAGCCTGATCGTGGCCGAGTTCGATGACCTGGCCGCGGCCTGTGCCTGGGCTGATGCCGATCCGTACGTGGAAGCCGGTGTCTACACCGATGTCGCCATCAAGCCTTTCATCGTGGCTCTGCCATGAACCGGATGGAAAGGATTCGTCATTGTCTGGAGGTTTCGCTTGAGCCGAAGGAACTTGACGTGATCGATGAAGGTCACAAACATGTAGGCCATGCTGGTGCAAAAGATGGCAGGGGTCATTTCTGTGTTCGAATCGTCAGCAATGCATTTGCCGGCAAGGCACCCTTGCAGCGGCATCGCATGGTTTTTCAGGCCCTGGGGTCAATGATGCAAACAGACATTCACGCCTTGAGCGTGGAAGCCAAAACCGAGGAGGAATCATGAATATCCGTTTTCGCGCCCTGGCTGTCATGGCCATGATGGCCCTGCTGGCGTCCTGTGGTTCCGGACCATCCACTGGCGACGGGGACGATGGCGGTACAGTGATCCACCTTGAGGGCAATGGCGATGTCGCCGCGACCGTCAATGGTGCGCCCATTCCCGAAGCGCTGCTGGACGCCGTGGCCAACGGGCGCGGCCTTGATCCCGCTGATCCTGATCAGCGCAAGCAGGCACTGAGTGAGCTGACCCAGTACGTTCTGCTTGCGCAGCAGGCCGATCGACTCAAGGTTGACGAGCAGCCGGATCTGGCGGCCATGGCCGAGGCGGCCCGTCTTCAGGGTCTGGCCGCTGCGGTTCTGCAGGCATACAACCGCGCTCACCCGGTAACCGACAAGATGGTGGCGGCGGACTACGCGCGCCAGGCCAGGGAAGCGGGCAATACCACCTACCGCTTCACCCAGCTGCTGTTTGACAGCAAGCCCAATGCAGACAAGGCTGCCGCCGAGCTGGCCTCGGGCAAGTCGTTCAAGGATGTCTATGACGAATGGAGCAGCAAGGTGCGCGATGCCCAGCAATATTCGGGCGTGTTTCCGCGCCAGTTGCCCGCGCCGCTGGCGACCGCGCTGACCTCGCTCAAGCAGGGCGGGACCACAGCCAGCCCGGTGCAGTCCAAACTTGGGTGGCATCTGCTTCACCTTGATGGCACCGATTCATTCAAGGCGCCGCCGCTGACCAAGGTGGAAGACCAGGTCCGCCGGGGCATGCAGGAAAAGCAGGCCAAGGCCTGGGTGAATTCGCTCAAGGACGACGCCACCATCAGCGTCAGCGCCAAGGGTCAGGCCCAGAAACTGAATGCCGCCAACGCGCAGCCGCCGGCTGCAAAGACCGCGACGCGTTCACAGGTGGTGGTTAAAGATCAGGCCAGCACGGCGCCCGCCGCCAGCGCTTCAGGTGGCTGAGTTGCCAAGGAACCTCTGATTAACCCCAGCGTAGGCGTCACCGGCCTGTGTGCGCGCAGACCGCAGGTCCGTCGGCGAAGGCAGACTGGCTGTCTGTCGAGACGGCGGACCGATGGGCTTCGCGCACACAGGCCGGCCTAGCTTATTGATTTAAAGCGAGAAGGTGATGTCCAGAAGGCCCGCAGCGACTCGTCCGCGACTTGCACAGACAGCCAGTCTGCGCTGCGCCACGCCCAAGCCGCTGCAAGCCTTCTGGTCATCATGCCGCCTGCGCTGGGGTTAGTCAGAGGTTCCCTAATGCTATAATCTGCGGTCGGATTGCCCTCCCGGCCGCTGTTGGCGGCGGGGCCTTCCTTGAGACTCCATTGCGCTGCTGGCCCACCGGCCGGTGGACGCCTACAAACCTCGGGCCCAGCCACAGGGAACCTGCATGCGTCTTGAAACGATCAAGATGGCCGGCTTCAAGTCATTTGTCGACCCGACCACCTTGCACCTGCCGACCAATCTCAGTGGCGTGGTAGGTCCCAACGGTTGCGGCAAGTCCAACATCATCGACGCCGTGCGCTGGGTCATGGGCGAGAGTGCCGCCAGCCGCCTGCGCGGTGATTCCCTGACCGACGTGATTTTTGCTGGCTCGAGCGCACGCAAGCCGGTGGGGCAGGCGACCGTGGAGCTGCTGTTTGACAACAGCGATGGCACGATCGAGGGCGAGTACGCCCAGTTCAACCAGATTTCGGTAAAGCGTTCCGTCAGTCGTGACGGCACGTCCCAGTATTTCCTCAATGGCAGCCGCTGCCGCCGCCGTGACATCACCGACCTTTTCCTGGGAACCGGCCTTGGCGCGCGCAGCTATTCGATCATCGAGCAGGGTGTCATTTCCGACATTGTCGAAGCCCACCCGGACCAGCTGCGCAATCATCTGGAAGAAGCGGCTGGCATTTCGCGCTACAAGGAGCGCCGCCGCGAAACCGAGAATCGCATCCGGCACACGCGAGAAAATATCGATCGAATCGAGGACATACGCGAAGAAGTTGACAAACAACTTGAGCGTTTGACCCGACAGGCCAAGGCGGCCGAGCGCTGGCAGACCATGAAGCAGGAACTGAATCTGCGTCAGGCCGAGCTGCATGCCATCCAGTTTCGTCAGATCAAGCGCGAACTTGACCAGCACGGCAGTGGCCTCAGTGAAGCCCAGCTGACCATCGACAAGAACCTGGCCGAACAACGCCGGGTCGAGGCCGAGCTCGAGAGCCGGCGGCAGCAGCGCCAGGAGGCCGGCGAGGCGCTGAACAAGGTTCAGGCGCGCGGCTACCAGATCGGTGCCGATATCGCCCGCATTGAACAGCAGATCCGGCATAACAGCGAACTGCGCGAGCGCCTGCAGAAGGCCAGCCAGGAAACGGCCGAGAGCCATGCCGATCTGAGCCGCCAGGCGCAAAGTGACAGCGAGCGGATTGCCGAACTCGAACAAAGCCTCGGCCAGGGCGAGCCGGAATCCGAGACCCTCGCCAGCGCCGAATCCCGGGCGGGCGCCACGCTGGAAGAGCGTGAACAGGCGCTGGCCACGTGGCAGCAGCGCTGGCAGGAGCACAACGAGCAAAGCGCCGAAGCCGCGCGTGCCACCGAAGTCGAGCGCACGCGCCTGGACTATCTTGATCGCGAGCAGGCCGAACTGGGCAAGCGCCACGCCGAACTGGGCGAGGAGCGCCAGGCCACCGATTTGCCGGCGCTGGAGGCACAGGCCGAGAAGCTCGCGCAGGATCACGCGCAGGCGCAGCAGGAGCTGGAATCCCACAGCAAGACGCTGGCCGATGGCAAGGCGCAGCACGAAACCCACTTGCGCGAGCAACGGGCGCTGGAAGAGCGTCTGGCCGAGGCACGCCAGCGCCTGTCCACCGGGCGCGGCCGTCTGGCCTCGCTGGAAGCGCTGCAAAGTGCTGCCCTGGGTCGTGACCAGAACAGCGCGACCGAGTGGCTGGAGTCGCAGGGGCTGGATGCGTCCAGGCGCCTTGGCAGCGTGCTGGACGTCAATGCCGGCTGGGAAACCGCGGTCGAGACAGTCTTGCACGGTCTTCTGGAAGGCGTACTTGCCGAACGCCCCCTGGATCACGCCGCCGAGCTGGACAATGCCGGCCAGCATGACCTGGCTCTGCTGAGCCCGGAAGCCGGCGAAGTGCCTGCTGAAACCACCCTGCTGGCCGCCCAGGTCCGGGGCCCGGCTCCGGTGATGACGATGCTGGCACGGATCCATGGTGCAGACGATGTGGAGCAGGCGCAGCGCATGTTGCCGGGCCTGCCGCAAGGGCACGGGGTAATCACCCGCGATGGCGTATGGCTGGAGCAGGGCATGGTGCGTGTCCTGCGGGCCGCTGATCGCCAGGCCGGTGTGCTGGCGCGTGAACGCGAGATGCAGGCGCTTGCGGCCGACATGAAAGCCCTTGCGGACGATGTCGAGAGCATGTCAGCGCAACTGCAGCACAAGCGCGATGCACGCCAGGCATCCGAGCAGGCGCTGGAGGAGTCGCAGCATCGCGCACACCAGTTGCACCGCCGTGTGTCCGAACTGGCCGGCGAACTCAATTCGCGTCGCGGCCATCTCGATTCGGCGCGTAGCCGCTTGGGCAAGCTGGTAGCCGAGCTGGAGTCGCTCGCGCCGCGCAAAGAGGAACTGGAGCAGCAGAACCGCGAGACCCGCGGCAGACTGGAAGCGGCCATTGCGCGCATGCAGCAATGCGAGGAGCAGCGCCGGGCGATGGAGGATGAGCGCCGCGGCTTGCTGGAACAGCGTGAAGAAGCGCGCCTCGAGGCTCGCGAGATCGCGGAAAAGCGTCAGCGCCATGCCATCGGCATGGAGTCGCGGCGCAGCACGCTCAACTCGCTGCGCCAGGGCCTGGAGCGGACGCAGAAGCAGATCGAGCAATTGCAGGCCCGCAAGCAGGATATCGAACGTCAGTTGGCCGAAGGCAATGACCCGGTCGAGACGCTGGAAAAGGAACGCCAGCAGTGCCTGGACCAGCGACTGGAAGTGGACCGGGAGCTGGTGGCAGCGCGCAAGATACTCGAGCAGCACGACGAGGAACAGCGCAACAGCGAACAGCAGCGTGCCGAGCTGGAGCAGAAGGTGTCCAGCCTGCGCGAGGAGCATTCGGAAAAGCGCCTGGCCGAGCAGGCCCTGCGCATGCGCAGCGAGCAGCTGTCGGCCACCATCAGCGAGGCCGGCCTGGATACCGATGCACTGTTGGCCGAGCTGGACGAGCAGGCCGGTGTCGAGGACTGGCAGGGCAAGATCGAATCGCTGGAGCGGCGCATCGAGCGGCTTGAACCGGTCAATCTGGCCGCCATTCAGGAACACGAGGAGCAGGCCCAGCGCAAGCAGTATCTGGACGCCCAGCTTGAGGACCTGACCACGGCCCTGGATACCCTGGAAACGGCCATCCGCAAGATCGATCGCGAGACACGCAGCCGCTTCAAGGAGACCTTCGACAAGGTCAATACCGGCTTGCAGGCCCTGTTCCCGCGCCTGTTCGGCGGTGGCCATGCCTATCTGGAGCTCACCGGCGACGATCTGCTGAGCGCCGGGGTGGCGATCATGGTGCGTCCGCCCGGCAAGCGCATCAGCAATATTTCACTATTGTCCGGTGGCGAGAAGGCGGTCACCGCGGTGGCGCTGGTGTTTGCCATTTTCCAGCTCAACCCGGCACCGTTCTGCATCCTTGATGAGGTCGACGCGCCCATGGATGAGGCCAATGTCGGCCGCTTCACCGACATGGTGGTGGAGATGAGCGAGAAAGTGCAATTCATCGTCGTCACCCACAACAAGAGCACCATGGAATCGGTGCAGCAGTTGTGTGGCGTGACCATGCGCGAGCCGGGCGTGTCGCGGCTGGTGCTGGTGGATGTGGCCGAAGCCGCCAAGCTGGCCGGTGCTGCCTGACAACTTGCATCCTGTGCCGGTGGCGGCAAATCCGTGATCACGCATCGCCCGGCAATACCCAGGCATCGCGCCTGATCGTCACTGCGCCGGGCAGCACAGCCTACCGCCCGCAAGCCGAAATCGCGTATCCTTTGGCGACAACGCTATGTGCGTCATGGTCGGCTGATTTGTCGCTGTCGACTTTGTTTGCAACCCCTGAAGGAATCCCTGCATGGCTGCGGAAACCCTGACCCCGACTGAAATGCGCGTCATCCTGATCATTCTCGGACTGATCGTGCTGGCCCTTATCTACTGGTTCGGCAAGCCGGGTCGTCGCGAGCAGGGGCAGCGGCGTCAGCCTGCTGCGGATGAACGCGGCAATGGCGACAAGGGGCGCGCCGAGCGGGTGGAACCGACGCTTGGCCATGACGATTATCTGGGAATTGATCCGCAGGACGAGGGCGCATCCGGCGAGCCGATGCAATCGGAGCTGGATGTGGGCCCGGTTGCCGATCCTGGCACGGCCCGCGAGCCAGCTGCGAAGTCAGAGATGCGCGTCCGGCGCACATTGCGCGGGAAGCGTCCTGCATCGGAGCAGCCGGAGCGTATTGTCAGCCTGCTGGTGATGACGCGGCAGGATGAACAGCGCTTTCATGGCCCGGATATTGTGGTGGCGGCCGAGAAGACCGGTCTCGAATTCGGCGATCTGGGCATTTTTCATCGACTACTGGAGGGCAAGCCGGAGCTGGGCCCGGTCTTCAGTGCCGCCAACATGGTCAAGCCCGGCGACTTTGACATGGCATCCATCCAGCATCTGGAAACGCCCGGCCTGAACCTGTTCATGACGCTGCCCGGTCCGATCCCTGCGCTGGATGCCTGGGACACGATGCTGCCTACAGCGCGCAGGTTGGCCGAATTGCTGGACGGGCGGGTGGTGGATGATCAGCGCAATGCACTTGGGCGCCAGCGCGTGGCCTACATTCGCGATGACCTGCGCGCCTGGGATCGCAAGCACAAGACGGCGCTATAGGCTGGCTTCATCAGGCGCGGCGGGACGGGTTGCCGGAGCGGGCCACGCCCGCGATAGCGCAGCTTGGCGGTGAACCGTCAGCAGTGAGCGAGCGCAAATGAGCGAACGGCTTGCATCATGCAGCGCGAGCTTCGGGCGTCAGGGGTTCTGTGGCGATACCGGAAAACACGGCTTCCTCACCATGGCGCAGCGAGCGTGTAGCCAGCATTTCAGCCATGTTCAATGCCAGCTTCGCGCTGGTGAACTTTGCCGTGGGCTGGCCGTCACGCATGACCAGCCAGCAGCGATGTCCGGCTTGTATGTAGTAACTGATCATTGGTGTTCCCTCCGGTTTCAGGCTGCCCGTGATATGGAACAGGTGAGCAGTGGTGAAAAGCATAGGCGCTTGTTCTGTGGGCG